>NZ_CAXBBV010000001.1:0-1009811 GCF_963973945.1 uncultured Roseivirga sp. | reverse complement strand
TCGATTCTCCTAATCCATAACTGCCATCAACCTTCACTGAACTTACTGAGGTGATAACTGGGGCGACTCCGTCAATCACTATCGCTTTATTCGCTCCCAATGAATTGGCTGCCCCCGGGGCTGGCAAGGTTAAAACTGCATCATTACCTGCTGCATCCCTAGCCGTTCCACTTAAAGAAATATCCAAAGAGTTCGTTGCTTTATAGTCTAAATCCGCACTTTCTGTACCTGCCTGAACAGTATATGTAAAATTCAAAGTGTTAGTACCGCTTCCTGAGACAGCTGCAATGTAATAATCCAAGGTTCCTGTCTCTAATTGAAGCTGAATTTGATTAATCGTATTAACATAGATAACCTCACTAAATACTACCTGAACATTTACTTGGTCACCTATCTTATAGGTTCCGTCTGCAGTGCTACTCGTCACGTTCGTCACCGTTGGCACAACGCCATCTACCAATACAGCTGCGGTAGAGGGCACTATTGGTAAGGTTAAAACCAAATTATTACCTGCACCATCTTTAATTGTTCCAGTGGTATTGAGGTCTAAAGATGCTCCTAAACTAATACCGTCAGTAGGGTCTAAATCTCCACTTTGAACTGTGTATTGAAACCTAAGCAAGGTAGTAGTAGATAGCCCTGGCTGATAGGTGGCTTGTCGGGTAACTCCTCCTATGTCCAGTGGCAATTGTGGCGTATTCGTTACCACAACGCTTTCGCTTACTGTTACTGTAAATGTAAATGTAGAACCCGTTTTATATATACCGTCTGCCGGCACACTTACACTGGTAATCGTTGGGACAACTCCATCAATCACTATGGCTTTGTTAGATGCCAGAGAACCTCCTGTAGCTCCTTGCTGTACTGTGAGGCTAGCATTGTTTCCTGCTGCATCTTTTATTGTTCCGCCATTCAAGCTAAGGGCAGTTGAGCTCGTAACATCTAAATCTGCACTCACATCACCTGCTTGAACAGTATATACGAAACGTAGGGTAGATACACTTCTATCTACATAGTTAATGGTTCTATCAGTAGTTCCTGTTTCTAATTCTAACTGCGGGGTACCTGTTACTAATACCTCTTCACTGTATTGAACATATATATTAATGTTGTCCCCAACTTTGAAGGTTCCATTGGTAGCATTCGAGGTTACTTCTAAAACAGTTGGCACAACTTTATCATTGAGGGCTGCTGTGTTATTAGTGTTTTGATTAGCCTCTGCGGCCAATCCATTAGCATCAAACACCGCATTTGCCTGAAGATCTACCTCTAGCGTTTCAGCACCATCAGGTGTACCTGTTACACTAAAGAAAATTCTGACCACAGTTTCTCCGCCAGTTAGGGCTGTAGCTGAACCTTCTGCCGTATTATCATTCTTCTTTACGCTTGAAATGACTGGAGTAGTTGCTGTTCCATTGCTTATTGAAAGATTAAAATCACTTGCTTGCAAACCACCTCCCGTACAATTGTCTTCATATACTCCTTCGTTGAAGGTAACATCAATATAAGAGTTGTCTGCCGCTAAACTAACGCCTGTAATGTTAGGCTTGATTAGGTCATTTAAAGTTCTGGTGTTATTGCTTTGAGTTGCACTTGCTGCATTACCTGCTGCATCGAAAACTGAGCTTCCATCTGCAAAATCAATTTTTACAACTTCCGAACCATCGGCTACTCCTGTGGTAGTGAAAGTAACTCTAATAATATTTTCCCCTCCTGTTAAGTCTGTGGTTCCATCGACCTTTTTCAAGCTGGTTATTACTGGATTGGTAGCCGTTCCACCAGAAATCGAAATGGCAATATCACTGATCTCCAATGCTCCACTCCCTCCATTGGTATTGAAAACACCTTCATTCAAGAATATTTCGATAAAGGCATTGCTGTTTGCTAAACCTAAGCTGGTAATGGTTGGGGCAGACGAGTCTACCAAAACACTCGTTGTCGCTCCAACACTATTTAAGGTGAGTGTTGCATTGTTACCGGCTGCATCCTTTAGAGTTCCGCCATTAGCTATTAAATTCCCAACCACTATACCATCGGTATCCAATTCACCTGATACTACCGTATAACGGAAAAGCAAAGCTTGAGTGCCTGAGCCACTTTGATAAGTTGCTTGACGCGTAGTAGACCCAATAGTAATTGCTAGTTGTGGAGTTCCGCCTGTAGTTACTACTGTTACATTCTCAGAAAAATTGACTGTGAAATCCAAATTCTGATTGGCAATATATGTTGCGTTCGCTGGGACGGAAACGCTCGTTACTGTTGGAGCTGACGAATCTACCAAAATACTCGTTGTCACTCCTACACTATTTAAAGTTAGTGTTGCGTTGTTGCCAGCTGCATCTTGAAGGGTTCCGCCATTGGTTACTAAGTTTCCAACCACTATACCATCGGTATCCAATTCACCTGATACTACCGTATAACGGAAAAGCAAAGCTTGAGTGCCTGAGCCACTTTGATAAGTTGCTTGACGCGTAGTAGACCCAATAGTAATTGCTAGTTGTGGAGTTCCGCCTGTAGTTACTACTGTTACATTCTCAGAAAAATTGACTGTGAAATCCAAATTCTGATTGGCAATATATGTTGCGTTCGCTGGGACGGAAACGCTCGTTACTGTTGGAGCTGACGAATCTACCAAAATACTCGTTGTCACTCCTACACTATTTAAAGTTAGTGTTGCGTTGTTGCCAGCTGCATCTTGAAGGGTTCCGCCATTGGTTACTAAGTTTCCAAGCACTATACCATCGGTATCCAATTCGCCTGATTGTACAACATATCTAAACAGTAAGGCACTTGTTCCTGAACCGCTCTGATATGTTGCCTGACGGGTGGTAGAACCTATTGTTACTGCCAATTGAGGAGTTCCGCCTGTTGTTACTACGGTTACGTTCTCAGAAAAATTGACTGTGAAATCCAAATTCTGATTGGCAATATATGTTGCATTCGCTGGGCCAGAAACGCTCGTTACTGTTGGAGCGGTTACGTCATTGATAGCCCCAGGAGTAGAAGCCTGAACTAAGAATCCTCCCGTACCATCTGGCGAGCGAGATAACGAGTTAGAACCATCTCCTGCGGCAATTAAAGCTGAGTTACCCAAAGCTGCTCTCAGGGTAGCATCATCAGAAGACCCATAAAAAAGAACATCCACAAGGCCATCTGTTGTTGGGGGAGATGCAGATGTAAAGTCTGACTCGGCTCCCACATAAAGTGCAATTGCATCTGGGCCGTTTTGAAGATCAAATGCCCCCCATGACAAGTCTAGATTGGTAACCCCAGCATCACCTATTACATAAAAACCCGTGCCGTCCGTTGATCCAGTAGGTGAAACATCTTTATAGGCTAAGTCATCACCTCCATTGAACATTACAAGTACAAGTCCAGTAATATCCGTATTACCAGCGCCTCCATCATATATTTCAACAAACTCAGATGTAGAAACCGCACTTGGGTGAGCTTCATTAATTTTTATACTTATAGGGGTGACATAAATATTAAAAGTTTGATTGGCTGAAATATTATCGTCATTCCCTCCATTAGCTCCATTATCTTGAATGGAAACAGTAACTACAGCTTTTCCAAACTTCGTTGCATCTGGTGTAAAGGTCAATACTCCAGTGGCGCTTATGGCTGGTTGAACAGTAAACAGTCCATTATTGTTATTGGCCACATTGAAGGATAACGTCTGTGCAACTTCAGGATCACCATCATCAAACACAGAGATAAAGCCATTTACAGTTTGAGCACCTGCGTTTTGGGCTACAGTTGTGTTAACACCAATAGTGAACGATGGCTCATCGTTTACTGCTGTAATATCTATATTTCCTGAACCCACTTGCGGATTTACTGTACCGTCATTGGCATTGATCGTATAGGTAGCGGCATCTGCTCCATTTACATTGGAAGCTCCTGTATATTTTATATTTGCGGGGGTATCTAGGTAAGTATTAATATCTGCTGGAGAACCTACAAGGGTGATAGTAGTAGCGTTCACTAATGTTTCGACTACTCCCGCTCCTACTGCGGCACCATCGACTGGTGAACCAAAACTACCTGCTGAAACAACAATAGTTACTGTTAACTGGTTATCCTCAGGGTCGGCAAAGGTTACTGATGAAAGGTCGAAGTTTGAAGCAATATCTTCAATTACAACAATATCAGTAGGAATACCAGTAGCGGTTGGCGCATCATTCACTGGGGTAATCGTAATATTAAAGGTCTGATTCGTTAACTCTCCGCCATCTGGATCAGCCACTTTGAAAACAAAACTATCTGAAATATCATTGTCGGTTGTACTGACATACCTGATTCTATCACTGTCAAGATCGTTTTTAGTGAAAGTGGCATTCAATACAAGTTCAGTATCTCCAGCATTAAAAGTATTGCTTGGGTTAGTATCTATAAACAGGGTGCCTTTGGTAGTGGCCGTTGTAATCGTAAAAGTAAGTGTTCCTCCCTCTGTATCGCTGGCGTTTAACTTCCCTGAATCAATAAGTTCTGTGGCCCCTTCGTTTAAGGTTAGGCCAGTATTTACGGTTACCGTTGGAGCGTTATTTGTTCCGAAGTTCAAGACTGTACCGTTTGTGATTCCTGCATAACTATTGCCAGCGATATCATCAATAGCTGTGGCGGCAATTCTAACAGAGTAATTGGATGATAAATCCAAATTGCTACTTGGATTGATGGTCAGTACCGCTCCACTAATTGAGGCTTGAGTACCTGGAGAAGCTGCATCTATTGTGAAAGAATTCGAACCATTCGTCTCGTCAATTACTTCTATATTCCCTGTTCCAAAGGCTATATTTTCATTAAATGTAAGGGTAATATTTCCACTTGTATTTACCCCAGTTGCATCGTCAGCAGGACTGCTTGAGCTTAGGGTTGGAGCTGAGGTATCTACAACAACCGATAAAGCAGAAGAAGATGAACTCTCATTACCTGCAGCATCTGTAGCTGTAACGGTAATATTATGTGTTCCTTCAGAGAGGGTTCCCGTAATGATATAACTGTAAGAGCCGCCAACATTGGTAGTTGTTGTACCTACCAATCCATTGATTGAAGAGGATATTTTTATGGTTACACCAACTTCAATTCCTGTACCAGCAAACCTTGGTTGGGTAACAGATGTAATATTGTCTGTACTGGAAGTACCAGAGTCAAAACCGCCAATCAGGTCTGGCGTACCTGGGGTTGTAGGAGCTTGGGTATCTACTGTAAAGCTAGTAATTGACAGCGGAGATGAAGCTTTTCCCCCTGCGTCTGTTACCGTAACTGTACAGTTGCTGTAAGTACCATCTGCCAACGCAGATGAATTATTTGTTTGTGTTAATGTAATTGTTTGGTTGCCAGTACCAGATATCGTTGTTGACGTACTTGTTCCACAGCTACCTCCTAAAGAGAATGTTCCTGTTTCGTTAGTTGTAAAAGTATAATTTGGAGTATTATCGTTGGTTGGGGTTGCTACAGGAGTTACCTGAGAAATTACTGGTGCCACCGCACTCGATACTACTGTGGTAGTATTATTGGTAGCATCGACCGTACCGTCATTCACCACAACGGTAAAAGTGGTTGTTTCTGATGTTGATGTTCTATTGTCTGTTGGGTTAAATACCAAGGCTCTCAGTGCTGTTTGCATAGCAGCAGCTGTTTTGCTAGTCATTGTATAGGGGCCAGCTCCACCATCAGCTCCTGTAATCACTCCTTTGGCATTATTATCCAAGGTAATGGTAGCAGTAACATTATCACCATCGGCATCGGTTATGGTAATTCCCGAAAACGGAGAAATTGTCGCATTGTCATTTACGTTCTGACCTGCTGAAGCACCTCCAATAGTAGGGGCGGTGTTGGAAGCAGCAGCGGCAGTAAGCAAAACATCATCTATTGCAAAGTTAGCAGGTGCTGGTGTGTTCATGGTCATTCTTATCTCATCAATATTGCTCCAACCTGAAGAACCAGAAATATCTCCTGACGAAATAGTAAAGTTAGTTTCACCAGGCGAAACTATGGTTTTAGTAATAGCTCCAGAAACAGGACTACCACCGTCATATCCTTGTACTGTAATATTTTGAGTTGTCCCTGTAGCTACTGCAAAAGCAAAGCTTGTTACTCCAAAATTATTTGCTGCATTATCCGACTTAAATGAAAAAGAAGTAACGTTTGTACCAGTTGCAGTCATTATAACAGCTAAGTCTGTTCCTCCAGAAATTCCAGTAAAAGTATTGTTTATAGTAATATTAACAATATCACCAGCAGTTACAGCAGAAACCCCAAGGTTGTGACCATCAATATTGGCAACACTTGGGTTGGTCGATGCTCCAGTAAGCTGTCTGGGAGCACCCGCTTCAAAAGTGATAGTACTACCTGTAGTGACTTGAGCTTGTAAGTTCAAACAGGTAAAAAAACCAAGAACCAGCAATAAACAATTTAATTTATTACAAAAGATTGCTCCTTTTTTCACAAAGTCATATTCCTTCATCTTACTAAAACTCTTAGGTTAATTACGCAATCTAGTCTAAACAAATGAAAAGATAAAAAAAAATGACACCCAAAAAAACAGGCATCATTTTTTCAATACATTATTTTTTAAATAAAACTATATATTACTTTAATTTCTAGATGGGAAAATACCAAACAAGCATATTATCCAATTAATTACTAAAAAAGGCTGCATGTTATTATGCGATTGACTTCCTCCAGCATTCCCTACAGTTACAGGTCGACCCGCAGGAATTACTGCATTTCCTGAACTGAGTGCTACATCAGTGCCAGCATTACCATAAATCTTGGTAGGTGTTGGCGCAAAGTTAACTTCTGTATTGGCTTTTGCTAATGAAAGACCAGCAGTAGGGGTATCTGTTGTCGCAGCTCCATCTTTTGCAGAAACTACTACTGAACCTTGCATTTCTGTTGTATTAGCCGCATGAGTGTGTATCGGCATCTCCAATTGAGTTAGAGTAACATACTCTTGTCCCGATCTTTGCGACATTACTCGTGGTGTAAGTCCAGGCCCAGTACCTTGCCCAATTGGGGCTCTACCTCTTAAGTCTGGCAATGCAAATGTAGTGCGGCAGTCGCCTCCATATTCACAACCGATGATTGAAAACAAAGCTGTATTCGATGAAATAGCCAATAGTTGACCTTGGCATGTAGACCAGTTTCGAGGTGCCCAGCCAGCTCCAAATCCTCTAATTTCTCCAATGTAACCTTCCATAGTTTTAAAATGTGTGATTTAAAAAAATATTAAGCATTTCTAATTTGACTCTTAATCTATGAATTTTATTAGTATTTAACCTGAAACGAGTGTATTTTTTTTGTTAAGAAAGTTTTAGCTATGGGTAATACCTATTTGAATGGTTAATTGCAATGTTCTTTAATATGTATATCATTATCCAATACAACCAAATGAACTAAACCTATTTAATTATACTACCCGAACTTATGTCCCTTTACAAAACCGAGGTTAAACAACCTCACACCAGACATGTAGCCCTCTGAAGTTTTAGCAATCGTTATTCTTAAAAAATCTCCACCAAAACAAGCCACCACCAGGCCATATATAACATCTGCATAAACAATTTGACCTGGCTCAGCCTCTATTTTTGTTTCCATAGTTACAGGAGTAACTTCCAAAATCCTTAATTCAAATTGCCCCATGGCAGTCTGTGCTCCTCCGTACTTAGGGTTTGTTGCATTTACTAGATACTCTATGTTTTCTGCTGTTTGTGTTTGCCAATCAATTGTGAGGTCTTCCCTTTTTGGCTTCCAATCAAAATGCTTTTCTACTTTTTCAAGTTCTTGATATTGCTGGTTTTCGTCCATTAAAGCACCTAAAACCTTATCCATCAAGGAAGGTGCAAGCCCACCAATACGTTGGCAGTGCAGTCCGTAATTCTCACCTGGCATTAACATGGTTTGCTCCTGATAGATAACTGGGCCTGAATCTACTTCCTCGGTCATTAAATGAACGGTTATTCCACCTGATTTTTCTTGATTTTTAATCTGCCAGAACACAGGGTCTATTCCTCTATATTTTGGTAACAGTCCAAAGTGAAAGTTGATAAACCCTTTAGGTGGAACTTCAAGAAGGCTCGCAGGCAATAGCCATGGAAAAGTCAGTACCCAAATCGTATCTACTTTATTTTCCAACAAAGTATCTTTTAGCCGTATTACCCAAGATGCTCTGTCGAGCACTAAGCAATCTTTTGTTTGAATACCTAAGCTATTTAAAGCTGGCATTAAGCTATTAACATTTTCCTTTACAATGCCTACCCCCACCAACATGCCGCGTTCTTTTAGTGAGTTCAACATTGGTAATGCCAACAAGTCGGAATTACAAAGAACGAAAATCCTCATACCTAAATACCTAAATATGGATTGATCCAACTTGAGTTAACTCCTCTTCTCAACTCGTTTAATTGATTATCTTCACTTATATTGTATTCTTGTTCTTTTAGTCTTTCGGTAGAAAAGCTGTCTCCGCTACCAAAGGTATTCTTCAGTATATGAATTGGGCCTAAAAAACGCGGAGACTCGCAAAGCTGATAGAGACTATTCCCTTCACTTCTTAAAACTTGGTTTAAGGTTTCAATCTTTGGGCTACCATTATCTTTAATTATGGCCTTACCAATTGCTTTACCAGCCCTGTTGCCCAACATGGCAAAAACATCTTTACAGTAAGGATCAGGGGTTTGTTCATTATATGATTCTGAGGAAGTATAAACACTTATTCCTGAAAGGTCTTCTGTTCCTCGCTCTAATAAAAAAGGTAAACCAAGAAGTTGGGTTTTTTCATTAAGTCCCCTATCCTTAAATTCTTTCAAAAAAATAGTAGCTTCTTCTCCACAAAAAAGCGGAAAAACGAAATCTGAACCATCCCAGTCTACAGTATCAAAGATAGATTTCACATCAGAGAGACCACCACCTACTGGCATCTCTAAAAGCTTAATGTCTAAAAATGCATTAGGGTTAGCGAAAAGTAGTCCAAACTGAAAAGCTGGCAAAAAAGCATAACCTGAATCATAAACTGCAGCAATTACAGACCCACGGCTTCCTAATTCTGAACCTGCATAGTATCCTAGATTCCACGCTTGCTGCCATAAATGTATAGAGTTTTGAAAAACACATTTACTCTCTGAGTCCAACAAAGGAAAATGCTCTCCTAGGTTACTACATACAAGGGGCTTTTCTTTTTTGTCGAATTTTTCGGTAAGGTTTTGAATTCCTGCTTGAGACATAATGCCGGTCACACAGTCTACATCATGAAAACCAAAAAATTTATCAAGCGCTTCTTCAATTTTCTGAACACTTCCTTGCCCAATCATCTCAGTAAATATCTCTACCTCAAAATCTGTATTCTTTAAAGTTGACTCAATAGATTTTCTAAACGCCCGATCATAATCTTTGCCCATTGGCCGAATAGTTGATGTAGGCGTCATCATACCTATAGAAATTGTCTGCATTTTATTCTAGTTTTTGTTTTTAATTAATCTTTAATGTTCCTCTTTGGAACAACGAAGGTTGACAAGTAGCTAAAGCTCTGCCCACATGCGAATTAGGTTACTATATACTTGTTGTAAGTTTAAGAAGGCGTTTGGGTTGGCACTTCTTAATTCGTCATTTGCAGCTTTGAGCTTAAACAAGATTTCTCTCTTCTGCGAATCTCTTACAACACACTGCATCCAAGTGACTGCTGCCAATCGCTCTCCAGAAGTTACAGGGTTTACCTTATGCAGCTTTGTGGTTGGGTAAATAATGGCATCACCCTTGGCCAACTTGTATTTTACCTCTCCAATTTCACTATGGATAACCAACTCGCCTCCTTCATAGCTTTCTGGATCAGATAGAAATAGTGTCATGCCCACATCTGTTCTTATGGTATATTGGCTACCCATTAGCGGACTATCTACATGTAGTCCGTAATTCATACCTGGCTGATATTTGCTAACAATGGGAGGCAAAATCATTTTTGGCATTATTGCGGACTGAACAATTGGGTTTTGAGCAATAGCCCGCATTACAATATTTCCAATTTGTTGTGATTCCAAACTGCCTTCTTGGGGCATTTGCATATTACTTTTAACACTGGCAGCAGCATCTACCGCAGTTAGCTTACCATCTACAAAGCGCCCTACAGTAGCCAATCCCACAACAGTTTCTAATTCTTCTGGTTTTAAAAGTTGCTTGATATGCAAATATCCAGACTCAGAAATCTCCATAATATAAAGTCAAAAAATGATTAGGTTATGAAGCCTGAATATAGGCAAAACATAAACTAAAAGAATAGCGATTTGTATTTAAATCGTTGTAGAATAAATCGCCAGACAAGTAAACCCACCAAAAATAGCTTATACAGTGTTATATGATACCCCTAACGTTTACTCAAACAAAAAAGAGGAACTGTTGATTAACAATTCCCCTTTCAAATTTTTAAAATGTTCTGTTACAGATCAAACTTGATTCCTTGCGCTAATGGCAATTCTGTAGAATAATTTAATGTGTTGGTTTGTCTACGCATATAGGCTTTCCAAGCATCTGAGCCAGACTCTCGCCCTCCACCAGTTTCTTTTTCTCCACCAAATGCACCTCCAATTTCTGCTCCAGAGGTACCAATATTTACATTGGCAATTCCGCAGTCTGAACCTACTGCAGAAAGGAATTGATGTGCATCGCGCATACTGTTGGTCATAATGGCTGAAGATAAACCTTGAGCTACCCCGTTCTGAATTGCAATGGCATCGTGTACATCGCCCTTATATTTTATGATGTAAAGTATAGGAGCGAAAGTTTCTGATTGAACAATCTTAAAGCTATTCTCAGCTTCAATAATACAAGGTTTTACATAACAGCCGCTTTCATAACCTTCACCAGAAAGCACACCACCTTCAACCAAGACTTTACCTCCTTCAGCTTTAGCTGCTTCAATGGCCTTATTATAATTGTTTACTGAATCTTTATCGATAACTGGCCCAACGTGATTCTTTTCGTCCAAAGGGTTTCCAATTCTCAACTGTCCGTAAGCCCCAACAACAGCATCTCTTACTTTATCATAAATATTTTCGTGAACAATTAATCTGCGGGTTGAAGTACATCTTTGGCCTGCTGTACCTACTGCACCAAACACAGCTCCAATTACCGTCATTTTAATATCAGCATCTGGTGTTACAATAATGGCATTGTTGCCCCCCAATTCAAGAATAGATTTTCCCAATCGAGCCGCTACTGTTTGGCCAACTATTTTACCCATTCGGGTTGAACCTGTTGCCGATATTAATGGCACACGCTCATCACTCGTCATCCAAGAACCAACGTTATAATCACCATTGATTAAACAGCTGATTCCTTCAGGCAAATTATTCTCCTTTAATACTCCAGCAATTATATTTTGGCAGGCTACTCCCGTTAAAGGTGTTTTTTCAGAAGGTTTCCAAACGCATACATCGCCACAAACCCAAGCTAGGGCAGTATTCCAAGCCCATACAGCTACTGGAAAATTAAACGCTGAAATAATACCCACAATGCCAAGCGGATGATATTGCTCTTGCATATGGTGAAGCGGACGCTCTGACTTAATGGTAAGACCATGTAGCTGACGAGAAAGACCTACTGCAAAATCGCAGATGTCGATCATTTCTTGTACTTCGCCTAAACCTTCTTGGTAAGATTTACCCATTTCATATGAAACCAGCTTACCTAAGTCGGCCTTATGTTCTCTTAATTTCTGACCGAATTGACGAACAATTTCTCCTCTCAAAGGTGCTGGAGAGTTTCTCCAATCTTTAAAAGCAGCCTGAGCTGTTTTGATTACCTCGTCATACTGAGCTTGTGTTGTTACACTTACTTTGCCTATTAGTGCGCCATCTACTGGAGAGTAGGATTCTATAAACTTATCTCCGCCATGCGACTGCAATCCTGTTGAGGTTCCGTTATTCTCCGCTGCTACTCCTAAGTTTTTCAGGGCCTCTGCAAGACCAAATTCAGTTTGAATATTCATAATATTTTATCTGTCAATTAATAGAATTCATAGTTACGGGAATTTTCAAAGGAGTGCAAAAAAGGCCTCGACTAATTCAAAATCTATATCTCAGAAAATAAGTTCACCGCCTCAATACAAGCATGTGATTAGCTTTCAAACTGTATCTTAGCTAAAGTATTGAATGATATTGATGGGGAGATAGTGTTGTGATTAGCTTTCAAACTGTATCTTAGCTAAAGGGTAGCCAAATGGGCAGTAACTTCCGCCTCGTTGTGATTAGCTTTCAAACTGTATCTTAGCTAAAGACTTCGGCATCTAATGATAATGAAGGGAATGTTGTGATTAGCTTTCAAACTGTATCTTAGCTAAAGAGCTCTGTTACTGACGTTTACGAACTATCTGTTGTGATTAGCTTTCAAACTGTATCTTAGCTAAAGCAAACCATTCTTCAACATATCCTCAGCAGTGTTGTGATTAGCTTTCAAACTGTATCTTAGCTAAAGAGACGAAGTTTGGATTAACCCAAGCGGGCAGTTGTGATTAGCTTTCAAACTGTATCTTAGCTAAAGACTACGCTTTTGAAGTGCTTTCAAGGCGTAGTTGTGATTAGCTTTCAAACTGTATCTTAGCTAAAGTTCACATATATCAAGCCCCAACCTTCGGGTGTTGTGATTAGCTTTCAAACTGTATCTTAGCTAAAGTCAGCTGGTGCAGTTAGCTAATAAGTCTAAGTTGTGATTAGCTTTCAAACTGTATCTTAGCTAAAGAATTTTCGGTGACATAATCGGAATAGTCGGGTTGTGATTAGCTTTCAAACTGTATCTTAGCTAAAGCTTGAAGCTTGCGTTGGTCTGGCTTTAGGTGTTGTGATTAGCTTTCAAACTGTATCTTAGCTAAAGAGGCAAGTTTCAAAGTAGATTGATATTTTTGTTGTGATTAGCTTTCAAACTGTATCTTAGCTAAAGAGGCAATTCAAACCAAGCGAACAAACCAAAGTTGTGATTAGCTTTCAAACTGTATCTTAGCTAAAGCAAAAAGGGCTGCGTAAGCGTCTGGGCTATGTTGTGATTAGCTTTCAAACTGTATCTTAGCTAAAGTGTCTGGTTCGTGCCAGGTAAGCGGTGCCGGTTGTGATTAGCTTTCAAACTGTATCTTAGCTAAAGTAATATTTCACTCGGGTAGCCTGATAGCATGTTGTGATTAGCTTTCAAACTGTATCTTAGCTAAAGATATAAGTAGGAGTATGATTCTCATTTGCTGTTGTGATTAGCTTTCAAACTGTATCTTAGCTAAAGGGCTAAAGAGATAAAAGGCAAGGTAGAGCGGTTGTGATTAGCTTTCAAACTGTATCTTAGCTAAAGATTCGATGCTACAAGTAAGCTATTGATTACGTTGTGATTAGCTTTCAAACTGTATCTTAGCTAAAGATTGAATCGTTTAAGGTAATTGAAAGAAACGTTGTGATTAGCTTTCAAACTGTATCTTAGCTAAAGCTTTCAAAGAAACAGCATTAGAGCACCTACGTTGTGATTAGCTTTCAAACTGTATCTTAGCTAAAGTGGCCTTTATTGGCTTTAAAAATGGTGCCAGTTGTGATTAGCTTTCAAACTGTATCTTAGCTAAAGATACCGACAGTATGGATAGGTATTCAGATTGTTGTGATTAGCTTTCAAACTGTATCTTAGCTAAAGGATAAATTCTGATATAATGTATGCGTTTATGTTGTGATTAGCTTTCAAACTGTATCTTAGCTAAAGAGAAGGTTGGAAGCCATGATGATAACGGCCGTTGTGATTAGCTTTCAAACTGTATCTTAGCTAAAGCTGCTGGTAGGGCTAATGTGATTAACACTGGTTGTGATTAGCTTTCAAACTGTATCTTAGCTAAAGTCACACCAATAGAGGCATTCTACTGGCAGGGTTGTGATTAGCTTTCAAACTGTATCTTAGCTAAAGCCGTCCTCGCCATACCGAAACGGTAGACAGGTTGTGATTAGCTTTCAAACTGTATCTTAGCTAAAGTGAACCTCTGGATTGAAAGTGCAGAAAGTAGTTGTGATTAGCTTTCAAACTGTATCTTAGCTAAAGTCTCCAGAATGTAGGAAACAAGAAAGAAACGTTGTGATTAGCTTTCAAACTGTATCTTAGCTAAAGAGGAGGACCAAATAGAAATAAGTGTGGAAAGTTGTGATTAGCTTTCAAACTGTATCTTAGCTAAAGATTCCAAACCGTGCAGCAAAATGAGATCGAGTTGTGATTAGCTTTCAAACTGTATCTTAGCTAAAGAAATTAAGCTGAAAGGCGCTTTGGAAACTGTTGTGATTAGCTTTCAAACTGTATCTTAGCTAAAGTATTGGTCAGTATCTCAATGGCACGTTCATGTTGTGATTAGCTTTCAAACTGTATCTTAGCTAAAGCATCCAGAAGATGTCCCAAGCATACTGTTCGTTGTGATTAGCTTTCAAACTGTATCTTAGCTAAAGCAATGGCTTTAGCGTTGGCTATAGCTATTCGTTGTGATTAGCTTTCAAACTGTATCTTAGCTAAAGAACTATATCCACTTAAATTCAAGAGTTACAGTTGTGATTAGCTTTCAAACTGTATCTTAGCTAAAGAAAATCAATTCCGTATATTTGGATTTGAGCGTTGTGATTAGCTTTCAAACTGTATCTTAGCTAAAGAGTATTTAAGATCTTTCAAGTCTAATAGAAGTTGTGATTAGCTTTCAAACTGTATCTTAGCTAAAGTAAAATTTGATGATTTGCGAAATGTTTCTAGTTGTGATTAGCTTTCAAACTGTATCTTAGCTAAAGGCCATATTGCTCTAAAATCATTACAGGCTTGTTGTGATTAGCTTTCAAACTGTATCTTAGCTAAAGTAATATTATAAATGCAACAATAGTCCAACTGTTGTGATTAGCTTTCAAACTGTATCTTAGCTAAAGAAGCGATGACGACAAGACTTTTGTCATCATGTTGTGATTAGCTTTCAAACTGTATCTTAGCTAAAGTTTGAGTTTGATTGAAAGTTTATCCTTTTAGTTGTGATTAGCTTTCAAACTGTATCTTAGCTAAAGCGGCTGGGGTAATTTCGTACAGCTTGGCAAGTTGTGATTAGCTTTCAAACTGTATCTTAGCTAAAGGTCATCGTCGTAATCCCAATTACCTAAATAGTTGTGATTAGCTTTCAAACTGTATCTTAGCTAAAGTCTGGAACCAGATAACAACAACCACCACAAGTTGTGATTAGCTTTCAAACTGTATCTTAGCTAAAGATACAGTTGTTGTTCCTGCCTCGCTTCCGCGTTGTGATTAGCTTTCAAACTGTATCTTAGCTAAAGAGCGAATTTGAGATTAAAAATGAAAATGCTGTTGTGATTAGCTTTCAAACTGTATCTTAGCTAAAGATACCTCGTTGTAAATCATTGATATGTAATGATTTACAAATAAAAACTTCTAGCGATTTCTTAATCGTTAGAGGTTTTTTTGATTAGATAGGGTCTTTTCTGGGTCGTTAATCACAACTTTTGGAAAATTTGAAACTTTCCAAAAGCTAAAAAAGCTCTAACTGTTGAATGGGCTGTGGAGTTAATTCTTTCTTCGCAGAAATAAACACTTCCATCATTCCAAACTGCTTGTCTGTAATATGAATAATGCCCACATGGCCTTTGGGCGGAAGATTCATTTTAATTCGCCTGATATGGACTTTTGCGTTTTCCATACTTGGGCAGTGACGCAGAAATATAGAAAACTGAAAGCGACTAAAACCATCCTTTTCCAATACCTCCACAAACTTACGGTAGTTCTTGGTGTCCTTTTTAGTTTCAGTAGGCAAATCAAAAAACACCATTACCCACATAACCCTATATTGATTAAAGCGTTCAGCACTACCCAATTTTTGGAAATTTTATGTTTTTCTTCTCACGTGCATAGCATTGGTACAAACTTGCTGTGGTCTGTTGCACCGCGACCATCAACGGACTCTGCTTTCCGTTAATGACCACATCCATAACAGGAATTTGTAAGAGTTTATGCTTTAGTTCAGGCCTTAGCGTTTGGTAATCATCCGTAGACCTAACCAGCTCCAACACCACTTCGTCCACATAAGGCCTGTAAGGTTCCATCACGTCATCGGCCAAACAATAGGCGTTGTACTGGTTGCTATGATGATAGCCCAAAGTAGGGAGCAAGCCAGAGGCCACCAAGCCTCTGGCTACAATAGCCCTTAAAATGGCATAACCGTAATTAAGCAGGTTGTTGGGCTCTCCTTCAAAACGTCCGCGTTTAAATCCAGTGATTAAATCGGTAAAAATAGATTTCCAATAATAGGCTGCTGCTCGGGCTTCAAAGTTATCGGGATCACCATTTTGCACCTTACTTGCCCAGCGATCCATATTTTCTGTAGCAATACCGTTTTGGGATAAAACAGCGGCCTGATTATGAATTTTAGACTTTATGGTCTGTTTCCAAAGTCTGTCGCGAAGGGCTTGACTAGCTTCAATCTGCACACTAAAATGCGCCTGTTGCATATGGTGGCCATTTAGGTTGAGCATCATACCCTGAGGTAAATGTTGAGCATCACAAGTGATAATAGCCACGTTGTTTCCAAGTAATAAATGGATTAGGTAGTGACTGATAGTTACCTGATGGTGTTCCAAAATCAGCAAGCCAATATCTTCAATTGGTATTTTTCGCTCTTCATTGTTGTTGGGGTATTTCACTACCAACTGTTGTTGCTTAGCACTTAAGTAGGCAGGGTTACCGAAATGGAGTGTTCTTTTTATCATGGCAGCTTATTTATTATATCAACTTTCCAAGGGTTTTGAACCCTTGGAAAATTCAAGTAACTCACGAACATCAACCCTACCTTATGCCTTCTTCTAATTCGCTCGTTCTGGTTAAATAATTATGGTGAAACTCTATGAGAGCTTCCCTCCCTCCAAACCACTCTAAAGCGTAGTCGAGGTGGAGTAAAGTTGGCTTATTCTCAGTGTATGCTGAATAACTGCAGAAAGGCCATTGTCCTAAATTTTCGGTGAATCTATGATGCAAAGGGTTAAGGTGGATATAGGCGATCACTCTTGAAATATATTCGTCCGATGCAATTTCCTTCTTTTTAAAATTCGGGCTAAAGAGACTTCCTTTTCTGCCGTACTTTTTGTTGTAAGCTTGGGTATAACTGCTGAAGAAGTTTGAAAACTGTTTGCTTAAATGGTACTCTAACTTTTGGAAAGTTTGAAACTTTCCAAAAGTTGTTTCCAGCTCCAATTGTTCTCTGATTTTTATTAAAAAGTGGAAATGATTAGGCATTAAACAATAAGCCAAAGAATAAGCAACTGGCTGAATATGTTTTTCCCATTGCCTCAGGAAATACCGATAGTTCTCCACCTCCCTAAAAAGGTTTTCTGCTCCGTTCGCATGATTATAAATATGGTAGAGCTTTTCTGGCTGCATATAACTAACATCAACTGTATTCTAACTTTTGGAAAGTTTTGAACTTTCCAAAAGGTGATTCAAGACTTAATTCATTCCCCAACCTTTACAATATTCCCTAAATGATTTAAACGAACTTTTAATACTCCATCAAAATACCCAAGGCTTTTAATATTTTTATAAGTAATCTCTTTTAGTGCTTTATGATCATTTAGTGTGCTCTCCAAATGATGCCTGAAAACATACTCTCTTACAAAACTATTTCCGTAAGCAAGCTTTGAAAACTTCTGAACCTTAAACAAGTACTTACTTATAACATCTTTATTAGAAGGATTAATCAGATCGGTATCTCTGGGAACAAAATATTCACCTGGAAAGACAAAATATTCATTTTGTTTCATGCTAAACATAAACTGCCAACCTTTATCAGAATTATAGTTTTTATCAACGATTGGAAGGCCTTCATTAACTCGAACAACAGCCTCAAAAAACGATACTACATTATCTTGAAGGGATCCATTTTCATCTTTGTAAATCGCTACATGATGATTATTCCCTGTACTGATAAAATCATTAGCTATCTCTTTGCCCTCTGAGTCTATTATTACACTTCCATGATGATCTCGTTTGGAATGTAAGGGGTCAGCGTTTTTCACTCCTGAAATGGTGACACGTTTTATGTCAATTCCTTTTTCTTCATTTAACCAGATGGGGTTCTTTTCTAAATCAGCAAATGCTTCCTTTTCCTTTCCTCCAAATTCATCTAACCTTTTTTGGAGAATCCTCTTGACACCTTCATCAATTACTTTATCAATTTTAAGGTCTGGCCCAATAGGTTTACGTATGGTATAGTTTTCTTCTAACCATTGGATCTTCATCTTTTCGGGTAAAGCAACCGATTTTTGTGAGTCTAAATAAATAGGGTTTTTGGAAGGGCTGTTTTTTCCAGCAAAGGCTTTTTTTGGATCGCCTCCAAACTCTTCCAATCTAGCCAGTAAGGCTTCTCTGTAAATTGGCTTAGTTACTTTAAGAATAGTTTCGCGGTCAAATCCAGACCCAACCTTAACCACTGACTGTTTGTATTCATTAATTTTTCCATAAACCGTTTCTTTGTGAAGCTGTCCACGGGGTGTCAATTGTGTTCTAATTTCGTAGTTATCCTTTCCCTTCTTCTTAACCTTGTTATTGTTTTTGGTAGCTACTTTATTTTTTGCTTTATAAGAAATCAAAATGCTCTCTAAATGAGGTTTAGCTTCAGCTCTCAAACTATCCATTGGAGGCTTGAATTTTCGCTTTCCATCAATCTTGTCCTTATAAGTGATTTTATTCTTTATGCTGTAAAGTGTGCTTTTCTCATTGCCAGATGCATTTAGGTTATTAAGATACTGTACATGATCGTAGGTTGTAAACGCGACAATCAAAGCATCCATGGCATGATGCCTATGATCATTTCTCTTAGTCCAGTCAATAATTCCCTCCTTAAAAGTGCCATCCTTAAGTTGTACCTGTTCAGTTAAGCCTTGTGATCTATACTTTGGCAGATTCAATTCTTTCATAACATTCACAATACCCCAATCTTCTCTAAGCTTATCAGTAATGATTCCTGTTGTGGTATTTACGGTTCGAATTGTTTCCTCAAGCATCTGCTTGGCTTTTTTTGCGATATACTGCGAGTTTCTTAAATCTCTATCAATAAAGCCTTCAGGGATTTTGCTTTCAGACATCAGAAGTTTTTTATACTTCCCTCTACTTATTTTGCCTTGCTTAAGTAATAATTCGACTCTAGATTTAAAGTCATCCAGACCCTCCATTCCATAATTAGACTCTATGAAATCTAATGCCGTAGCATTCCCCTTTTTTATATTTACTTCACGAATGGATAAGGTTTTGTTTGAAAAGGAGTCATCAAAAAGCCTTGCCTTTGGAATTATGTGTTCAATATCTATCTCCTTAGAAAAAAGCTTTCTTTCATCTATATAAGTGTTTGTATAGAGTGTTTTGAAACCAAGTGGCTCTAGCTCTAAGTAAAGCTTGTAACGAATAATGTCATTTCTAGTAGGGTACTTAATTCCATATTTGTCGTTCAATACTTTTCTATATCTTTCATGTGCTGCTTTAGAGTCATTGATGCCTTTTGTCATTTCACTTCTTTCCTTTGCACTTTTCTTGAGCTCTCTCGCCAACTCAATCCTCACCTCATCAGGTTTACCAAGCTTAGGGTCATCAATAACTGCATTGACTAAATTGACCATTTGGTTAAGTATTTTTTCAACTACAGGATTACGAAGGCTGTTCTTGGGTAAAAGATCAAGTCTTTCATTTAAAAGGCGAGTGGCCAATTCATCTTTATTAAGGGAAGAAGAATGATTGTAACCTACTTCCTTGGCCGCCTCATAAAGGTTATATCCAGTGGATAGAAAGGGCATGATTTTCTTTAGCGCCCTAGTGCTCAGGTTTCCATAGTCTGGCTGTAGAGAAGCATTGGTAATAAATGCGGTATGTTCTGGCTTGAAACCAAATTTTGTATGCAGAGCTCGCTTAAGCTTTACATCATTTTGACCATAGATACCACCAAAATCATCCTTTAACTTCCCATCATCTTCAGCCGAATAAAGTAAATGCCATAATTGATACGATGCTTGCTTATCGAAAGCGTTTCCGAGCATTTCGGGATCGAAATCCAGGATATTTATATCCACACCCAACCTGTGGAGAACCGATTTTATAGTTTCATGAATTTCAGATGCAGTTTTACTAAAGTCAATTTCTAGGCCTTGAGTTTCAGCTATTTTAGCATAGGCCTTATAAAACGACTCATTAGTTCGATTACCCTCAAGAGTTTCAAAATTGCATTTCCAATGCTTTGGGTTTTCTCCTAAAGCTTTAAATGCCTCACCAATCGTTAAGTTTCCTTTAATGTTAAGCTCATGGAAAAGTTCTTCTGCCCAATCCTGTTTTTCTTTCAGCTTTATCTTTTCCTCCGTGAGAATATTCTTTAGCTCTACATTATTCAACACCTGCCATATTTTGGCTTGCTGAAAAAGTGGTGAAGATTTTGGGCAGACTTTATGGCTCTTTTCAAATTCACAAAAACTCACAAGGTGCTTTTGTGATTTCAACCTCCTTTGATAAAAAATAACAACATCCCTAACCAATTCCTTTAATTCAGAAGTCATTTCAGAGTAATATTGCTTCTGAGTTTCCCAAATCACCTCAAACTCATCTAGATAATCCTGCCTATAAAAAACCTGATTCTTTAGGCTGGTGTGACGATCAGCTTCAATTTGTTTATAAAGGTATTGCCCCACCGTTTCATTGTTGAAAAACAACTCTTTACTTCTGTCGCTTATTGCACCTAAGTAACCACTTGATTTGTTCAAATTGTTATTGATTTCGACAATTACATAGGCAAGCTCTTCAATGGGCAACTGCTCAACTACTGCTCTTGAGCGCCATTCATAGTGCTGTAACCTTTTGTCTTTTCCTGAGTTTTTGGCTGTTTGGATATCGTAAGTAGAATTGAAGAACTTATTGGTATTTTGCTTCCCCTGCCCATCAATGATTTTATAGAAATCATCCGTTAAAATCTCAGGGTAAAAAGTCTTCTGGAAATTCCATATCCGATCTAGTTCATCTTTCAAGTCTGATCGATAAAAATCAGGTATATACTTCTTTCCTTCTAGCAAGAGGTCATAAACAAACTGGCCTGGGGTTAATTCTTGTTCATAGAGTTGTTTGGCAATTGTCATTCCATCTATCAAATTGCCTTCTTCCTCATTTTTGGCCTTTCTGCTACTTTTATAGCCTCGTTTCTTATTGATCATAAGTAGAACTCGGGCGAGTTCTGGCTTTTCCAGCTTTGCTCTAACAGCCTTTGCTCTTAGGCGTAATGTTTCATGGGTAGACTTACTCCCTATTTCAGTTAATGGGGTTTCTTCTGAAACAAACTTTAAATCCTCCTTCAGAATTTGAATGAGGTTTTCTCTTCTCTGTTTATAGCGCTGCAAGTTTCTACGTGCACCTCTTTTCAAAGTCCGATCTGCATTAATAGAAAGTGGCCTCCCCTTTTCGAAGTCCGTAATTTCATCTGTAGACAATGGGTTCACTCTAACCCCAAGCTGAATAATCTTCGATTGCTCCGAATCATTTTCTGCTTCGTGAACATAGGCCCAACCAATGCTCGTGGTTCCTAAATCCAATCCTAAAACTCTTTTCATACTATTTCTACTAAAAAATTTTTATTCAAAAAATAATCAGCTACATTCAAACACAGTTTGAAAGCTAATCACAATAAGGATTATTCCGTTGTGAAAACATTTAAAGCGGCCTTAACGGGTCGCTTTCTTTTTTTAGTCTGGAAGGGTCTCTAAATGGCTTAGCGAACACTAAGCTTTTTCAATATAAAAATATTTTGTTGAAACAACACTGTACATTGATTCAGGTAGAATCATTAACATTGTATTACTTTCAATCTAGATGTATTGACTAGATAAAATATTCAAAATGCTTGTTAAGACTCATAATGAGTCTTTCGAAGCTCCTAGCCGAAGGATAAAACCTTCGGTTTTTTTTATTAGTACTCGTTACTCGTATGCTCTGACACACTTTTCACAAAACCTTATCCAAAACCCCAATCAACCTATCTACTTCTTCCAGTGTGTTGTAATGCACAAAACTTACGCGTACTGGGCCGCATTTGTCTTCCAAGCTGAGGGATTTCACCAGTTTTTTGGCGTAAAAATCACCAAATCTAATACCGATACGGTGCGGATCAACTTGCTTTACAATGGCTTCGCTTTTTAAAGTATCATGATGAAAAGCAATGGTAGCTACCCTTTTCTTCTGATCACCATTTTGCACGCCAAGGATGGTGACCGTGTCTTTAGTTTTTAAAAACTCCATAAAGCGATTGGCCAGTGCTTCTTCATGAGCGGCAAACAAATCGAAGCTTTTCTGAAATTTTATCTGGTCATCTGCCTTGGTGTCATTTGGATAATGATAGTCGTGAACGCTTCTCAAATATTCCGTTAGCCCAGCCATGCTGTAGGTCAGTTCAAAGTTTTTATTGCCGGGTTGAAGTTTGTAGGGCACCTCCTTAATAAAGTAGTGGTTAATGCCTGCCATGGCTTCAAGAATTTCGAGTTTCCCATACATCAGAGCGCAATGTGGCCCATACACTTTATAGCAGCTGAATACATAGAAATCTACACCCAAAACCTGAACATCCACCAAACGATGAGGAGCGAGAGCAACGCCATCCACACAGAACAGTGCACCAGCATTATGCACTACCTTGGCCACTTCGGCAATTGGATTGATGGTGCCTAAAATATTGGATGCATGCACCATGGTAACCAGTTTAGTTTTGCCTGAAAGCAGTTGTTTTAAATCTTCAATTTCAAACTCAAGGCTTTCTGGGTTTACCTCCCAAATTTTCACCACAATGCCTTTTTCTTGAAGGTCTGTCCAAGGTGAACAATTGGATTCATGTTCAGAATTAGTAGTGATTACCTCATCTCCAGCTTTCCACGCTTTTGAAAGCGTAAGACTCAAAAGCCTGAACATCATGGTGGAGGAATGGCCCATCACGATTTCTTTGGGGTCTTTGGCATTCACGAGTTTAGCCATTTCTTGAGTAGCAAAAGCCACTTTTTCTCCTGCTAAGCGCGAAATTTCATAGGAAGCTCCGTGCTGTACATCGTAGTTCAGTAGGTATTCTGAAACTCTATCTACAACAGGCTTTAGGGTTTGAGAGCCGCCTGCATTGTCCATATAGATAAAACCACTGTTAAGCGCAGGAAAGTAACTTCTAACAAAATCGAGATCGAGTTGGAGCTTGTTCATAGACTGGCAATTAAATCGATAATATAACAAAGGGTAGCGATCTCTGCTACCCTTTGTTTTTAAATGGCGAACAAGTTGAAGCCTTTTACTTTTTCTCAGTTAATTGATCTATTTCTAAAAATGGTTCTTTGATTAAAGAAAGTCCAAATGCAGCGGCAGCGGCTGAAAACACTGAATAGTCAAGCGGGGCTTTTAGGCCAAAAGAAAAGACCATGGATAGCCCAAAAACCAGAAGCAGAACACCACTCAATTGAGCAGTAAGCTTGGTTTTAAAACCTAGGATAAGAAATATTGCAAATATGATTTCAAGAATAGTGGCGCTCCATCCCATAAAGGGCACTAAACTTTCAGGGGCCCATGGAATCATACTTCCTGTATAAGCCAAAAATGCCTCCATATTTCCCCATGTCGAAATTTCTGCAGGCCAAAATCCAAACCGATCGGCTACTGCCGAAAGGAATGCAATACTTAAGGCCAGTCTTAAGAATACTTTTATCCAGTGTGCTTTCATACTAGTTTTTGTTTACTCGGTGTTTTCCTGGCTCAAACCTAAAAGCATCCATCAATCGATTCCATGTATTGATCTGAGCAATAGCTAAGGTAAGGTTTGCAATCTCTTTTCTAGAGAAAAATTCTCCCAAGTTTTCAATATCCTCATCACTTACTTCACTCTGATTGAGCAGAGTTAGTTTTTCCGCATAGCTTAACACCGCCCTTTCTCTATTAGAGTAATATGGAGCTTCTCTCCATGCCGAAATTGAATAGAGTTTGAGTTCGGTTTCGCCAGCGGCAATGGCTTCCTTGTAATGCATATCTAAACAGTATACACAATGGTTAAGTTGAGAGACCCTGAATTTCATCAGCCCTAAAAGCTTCTGATCAAAACCACATGATTTTAGATACTCTTCTATTCCAAATACTGATTCGTACAACCCTTTGGGTAATTCTGAATGTGAAAATCGTTGCATAAGTTCTAGCGTTTTGTGATAACACAAATTTCGCAACGGTGACCTTGCTAATACTTAAACCAGTTTAAGAAAATATACCTCATTCTCCTTTCTTCTTTTTCTTTGCTTTTATCATGCTGAAAAACTCTGGGGTAAAGCCTAAATATGAGGCTAGCATTTTTTGAGGCACTCTTTGGGCAAAAGGCCCAGTAGCATTATTAAAATTGTCGAGCATCTCTTCCCTACTCAGGTTGAAAACCAATTGTATACGATTAAGAGACGCAATCAATGTTTTTTCGGCTATGATCCTAAATAGCCTTTCTACTTTTGGCACTTTTAGGCAGAGTATTTCCATGTTGGCTTTATCTAGTTTTAGAAGCTCGGCATCTTCTAATGCTTGAATGTAATGTTGCGAAGGCTTTTCGTTCACAAAACTATCATGCTCAGTAATCCACCAGTTTTCAATGGCAAAAAGAAGGGTTTGTTCAATGCCTTTTTCATTAAAATAGAAGGTTCTTAAACAGCCACTAAGAATAAAATATTGAGCGCGACAAACTTGATCGGGCTCCAATAAAAACTTCTTTTTCTTGATCCCGATCTTTTCTAAATGATCTAGGAATAATTCGAACTCATCTTCATCGAAAACTACATAGCGATTAATGTAGTTTTTGAGGGTTTCTTTTTGTGCTTCTGAAATGGAGTTCATGCCAACAAATTAAACAGAGTTTGTGTCGAAAAAAATAAAAAAAGGGATGCTTTTGGCACCCCTTTCTCTCAAACAAAAATTCAAAACCTATCAGTGTAATTTCTTAGCAATCAAATCGATTTTGGGCTTTGCATCTTCTCTACCCAATTCCAGTGCTTTTTGATAATTTTCTAAAGCTTGTTTGTAGGTAGATTTTTTCTTGCTAGGCGCCAATTTTGTTCTCTGTGCAGCAAGTGCATAAGCCTCGCCTCTGGTGAAATAGGAGTCTGCCTCACTAACTTGGAAGGCCGATTTCATTGCTGAAATTTGCTGATCCAAAAGCTCTAATTCCATTGTTTTTGCTTCAATCATCTCATCTTGGTTTAAGATGGTTTCGGCCTGAATACTATTTAACACTACCAATTTCTGGTTGTTGTTGGTTTCGGTATCTAAACGAGCTTCTAATAACGCGATATCGCTTTTTTGTAATTCAAAATCAGCTTTCAACTTCTTTAAGCTATTGGCATATGTATTTTCTGCCGTTTTCGAATTTTTCAATGATTTTTCTAAACTCGAAATCTGAAGAGAGGTCTGCGCTATATAGGATTTCAATTCAGTTAAATGTGAGATGAAGTCCTCTTGAGAGTCGCTGTTCTCTAGAGTTACTCTGAGCATTTTTCTGCCCAAATCAATTGAATCCAATAATGTCATGGCTTTCACCAAAGTAGCCGATGCTTTTTGACTACTTTTTAATTCTATGGATAGACTATCTAGCTTGGCTACTAGACTTGAGTTTTCACTCATCAATACTTCTTTCTCTTTTTCATTAGAGCAGCTGAACAATGTCAAGATAATTGCTCCAATGATAATTTGCTGTTTCATGTTTTATTTCTGTGTTTGAGCTATTTGACGTAGCTTTTATAAAACGTCACAGAAACAGAATGGAAATATTTTCTAATGATTGAGGGCGCACAGTGGCCTATTTTTTTCTCAATAATTCCTTCAGCTCAGCAAGTTCATCGCGCAACCTGGCAGCCTCGATAAAGTCCAGTTCTTTGGCGGCTTTCTCCATCGATTTTTGGGTTTTCTGAATCATTTTTTCAAGCCCTTCTTTACCCATGTAGGCTACTACAGGATCGGCAGCCACAGAAATACTTTCGCTTTCAGAATAATAGTTCTTTTTCTGTTTTCTTGAATCGGCCACCGAAGTTTGATTCATAATGGCTTCTTTCGATTTTTTGACTGTGGTTGGTGTAATTCCGTGTTCCTCATTATAGGCTTGCTGAATAGCCCTTCTTCTTCGGGTTTCGTCAATGGCGCGTTGCATAGAAACCGTAGTTCGGTCGGCATACATAATCACCATACCGTTTTGGTTTCGGGCTGCACGGCCAATGGTTTGTACCAAAGAGCGTTCATTTCTCAGAAAACCTTCTTTGTCGGCATCTAAAATGGCCACCAATGAAACTTCTGGTAAATCAAGCCCTTCCCTTAATAAGTTTACACCTACCAATACATCGAAAACGCCCAATCTTAATTCACGAAGAATTTCAACCCTATCCAGTGAACTTACTTCTGAGTGAATATAACGTACTTTGATATTGGCTCTTTCTAGGTATTTGGACAGCTCTTCTGCCATTCTTTTCGTCAAAGTGGTAATGAGTACGCGCTCTTCTTTCTTCACCCGAATGTCAATTTCTTCCAAAATATCATCGATCTGGTTCGGGCTTGGACGTACTTCTATGATTGGATCAAGTAAGCCAGTTGGGCGAATTACCTGTTCAACTACTTCACCTTGCGTTAGGTTGAGCTCATAATCGGCAGGGGTGGCGCTTACGTAAATGGTTTGTTTGGCCAGCCCTTCAAATTCGTCAAATTTTAACGGACGATTGTCCATGGCCGATGGCAGTCTGAAACCGTATTCCACCAAGTTTTCTTTCCTAGACCTATCGCCTCCCCACATGGCACGCACCTGAGGTAAGGTTACATGGCTTTCATCAATCACCATCAGGAAGTCTTCCGGAAAGTAATCGAGCAAACAGAAAGGCCGTTGCCCCCTTTGGCGTCTGTCGAAATAGCGAGAGTAATTTTCTACGCCAGAGCAATAGCCCAATTCACGCATCATTTCAAGATCGAATTCGGTACGCTCTTTTAGGCGCTTGGCCTCTAAAAATTTACCGTCATCTTCAAACTGGTGGAGGCGTTCTACCAAATCATTCTGAATTTCATGAATGGCTTGGTTCAGCACATCTTTTCCTGTTACAAATAGATTGGCAGGAAAAATAGTGATGATTTTTTCATCCGAAATTTTCATTCCAGAAACAGGGTCAATCATTTGAATGGCCTCAATTTCATCACCCCAGAAGTAAATTCGATAAGCGAAATCTCCATAAGCAATGAAAATATCTACTGTATCGCCCTTTACACGGAAAGTACCTCGCTTAAATTCCGCTTCGGTTCGGCTATAAAGAATATCTACAAAGGCGAAAAGGAGTTTATTACGCGAAATAGTGTCGCCTACCTGTAACGTTATTACGTTTTTGCCAAACTCTTCTGGGTTTCCAATACCGTAAATGCATGAAACCGAAGCCACTACAATTACATCTCTTCGACCTGTAAGTAAAGATGAGGTGGCACTAAGTCGAAGCTTTTCAATTTCTTCATTAATCGAAAGGTCTTTTTCTATATATAGGTTGCTACCAGGAATAAAGGCTTCGGGTTGATAATAATCGTAGTAAGAAATAAAGTATTCTACCGCATTATCTGGAAAGAACTGCTTGAACTCTCCATAAAGTTGAGCGGCCAAAGTTTTATTATGGCTTAAGATTAAAGTAGGTTTTTGTACCTCTTGAATTAGGTTAGCTACAGTAAAGGTTTTGCCTGAACCTGTAACACCTAAGAGTACTTGACTGGCTTCTCCTGCATTAACACCTTCAGTTAATGCCTTGATGGCAGTGGGTTGGTCGCCAGTAGGTACAAAGTCAGAGGTAATCTTGAAGTCCATAAGGTAAAACTAAGGGAAAGAGTTAGCAAGAAAAACCTCTTGTGACTGTTTTTAGTTCAGAAGTTTTGGAGTGATATTTTCTAACGACTGAAACTTATTTATTCCAAATTTCCCAAGAAGCTTCTGCTTGGCCATACAGCATTTCCAATCCATTCTTCACCCAACATTTGGCTTCAATTCCTTTTTGCATAAATGCTGTTACTAAAGGATTATACACCAGATCATATAGAAAATGATCAGAAGTCAGTTGCTGATAAGGTAAGTCTGGAAGCTCGTCTATTTTAGGTGTCATGCCAAGTGGCGTAGTATTAACAATGAGTTGGTAAGTGTTGAGGTACTGAGGTGTTGAGGTGTTGAAGTCTTCGTAAGTAAGCTGCCCTTCCTGTGGCCTTCTCGAAACTAGTTTGAATTGAATTCCGAGGTCTGAAAGTGCGGTTTGAACTGCTTTTGAAGCTCCGCCTGTTCCTAGAATCAAAGCGTTTGCGGGCATAGGGTTTGCTCCTATAAGCTTCACCAATGAGGTTTTAAAGCCCAGATAATCGGTGTTGTAACCCTTTAGTTTTCCTTTCTGAATTTTGATGGTGTTTACTGCGCCAATAGCAGCCGCCTTTTCATCAACTTCATCAAGAAATTTCATTACCGATTCTTTGTAGGGAATGGTAACGTTAATTCCTTCTAGACCTTTTGTGTTTTTTACTAGGACAGGGAACTCTTCAATATCTTCTAGAGGATACAGCTCATATTCAGCCTCAATTCCTTCTTTTTCGAATTTTTCAGAGAAGTGTTTTTTCGAAAAGGAATGGCCAAGTGGATAACCGATCAGTCCGAATTTCCGCATCTATTTTTTAAGGTTTAGCGCAGCTGCAACTCTATCCATTGCCAATACAATAAGGAAACCTGCCGCAGCAAATAAAATGGCTTCTAAAAAGAAGGGTTCGGCACCCGTCTTGGCAAAGTATTGATTAGGTAAAACATTGGCTTCAACCAAAGGTTTTAAGTCACCATGACGGTCGATATATGTTTGAATGGCTTCTTTCCAAGGCCAAACCTTGTTCAAAGAACCAATCATAAAGCCTGACAAAACACCTATTGTAATGTTATGGTACTTGTTGAAGAGCCAGCTTACTAAGCGAGCAAAACTTAACAAACCCACTATACAGCCTAAACCAAAAATGGCAATGTCTACAATTCTAAATTCTTTTACAGCCGATAGAATGAACTCGTATTTTCCGAAAATAAGTAGAATAAATGATCCTGAAATTCCGGGTAAAATCATGGCGCAAATAGCTACTGCTCCAGCTATAAACAGAAACCAAGACGATTCTGGGGTTTCAGCCGGAGTGGCCGAAGTAATAAAATAAGCAATAGCAATACCTAAGGCTATTGCTACAAAAACTCCAATATTCCAAAGCTTGATTTCTCTAAGAATAATGAGGGCTGAAATAACAATAAGCCCAAAAAAGAAAGACCAAACCTGAATAGGATACTCGGCCAATAAATGGGTAATTACTTTGGCTAGCGTAAGCACACTGGTGGCAATTCCTGCCAAAAGGGGTAACAAGAAGTTTCCATTAACGTGTTTCCATAGTGCCTTGATCTGAAATTTTTTCAAGTACTGTAGCGCTTGAAGATCAACGCTGCGGATAGCGTTTAATAGTGTTTCGTAAATACCAGTAATGAATGCAATTGTTCCTCCTGAAACACCAGGAACTACATCAGCACTTCCCATGGCAATACCTTTGAAGTAGAGAAGAATGAATTCCTTAATGTTCTTCATTCTTATTTGTCCAGAAAGTGATTGAAAGTATCTCCTCTTAAACCCAAACGGATTGTTTCCAATGGAATTAGTTCTTCTGGTGCAATATTTCCAAGGTTTACATTGGCGCCAACCAGTTTAATAAAGTACACTTGCTGCGCTTTTTGCGGGGCTTCCCAAATGATTCTTTCAAAAGGAATCTTAGTTAGAATTTCTTGAACTAAGCCCGAACGAACCTCTCCGCTCGACCTGAAAAGACCAACATTACCTCCTTCGCGTGCCTCTCCAATTACCTTCCAAGCACCAGCGTCTAGTTCTTTCTGCATCAGTTCGATCCATTTGTACGGAGGAATAATTTTTTCCTCATCCTTAGACCCAACCTCTGAAAGTACAGTTACTTGCTTAGAAAGTTTAGTGATGTATTCACACTTTTTATCGTGATCCATTTCTACAGAACCGTCAGAAACCTCTGCAAATGGTACTTGAAACTTGTCTAGCAGCTTTCTGTAATCGTCAAATTGATTTCTTACAGCAAAGGCTTCGAAAAGTGTTCCTCCAAAGTAAAAGGGAATTCCAGCAGCTCTGTACACATTAAGTTTATCTTCTAGATTGGCCGTAACATACGAGGTAGCCCAGCCTAATTTGATAATGTCTACATGATTAGCTCCTACGCTAAGAAAATCTTCTGCTTGTCTTACACTTAGGCCTTTGTCCATGACCATGGTGAAGCCTTTTTCTCTTGGTTTTTGTGTCCTTTCGGGCACGTTATCTAAAAAGTAGTGCATTTAAATTTTATTTCGGTGCTGATCAATGATCTTGAATAATGCTTTTTGGGTTTCAATTTTAGGAAAGAAATCGAAAAGCACTTCGTGATTTTCAAAGTCCAAAATTAAAGCATTTTCTAGATAAGCAAAGGCTTCTTTGTATCTACCTGCCGAGATTTGGTAAACTACCATTCTATACATTAAGTCAGAATTTTCTGGGAGTTCCTCCAAAGCCCTATCAATCAATTCGATGGCTTTAATGTGTTCGCCTTGCTCGTAATAAATAAGCGACCAATCAAGCCAAATCATTTCATTGTTTGGTTCGAGCATAGCGGCCTCTTGATAAGCTTCAAAGCTAGAAACTACATTGCCAACATGCTGTTCGGCATCTGCAATGGCCAGCCAATAGTTCGAGTTTTCTGGATCGAGCTTAAGTGCTTTGTTAAAGAAATGAATGGCCTCATAGTACTTATCTTGTTCAGAGAGACAACACCCTATTCCATACCAAGCGTCTTCATAAAACTGGTCTAGTTTTGTAGATTTTCGGTAATACTTCATGGCCAACTCGTATTGCTCGAGTTTTTCATAGGAAGTACCTATACAGCAATAGGTTTCTGCCGATGGGCCTTCATTTGTAAGGGTATTTTTATACGCTTCCAAAGCTTCATCAAACTTATCTAGGTTCATATAGGAGTTACCCATATTGAACCAAGCTGAAGAAAAAGTATCGTCAATCACTAGGGCATAGTCATAAGCTTTTATTGCTTCTTCATAGCGTTCTAGCTTATTCAGTACAATTCCCAAATTGTACCATGCGTAGGTAGAATAAGGATCTTGATCTATAAACTGCTTGTAATAATCAACACTGTCTTCAAGTTTGCCTGTAACATCTAGACAATAGGCCAACTCATAAAGTGCGTTTTCGTGATTCAGATTTTCTTCAATGGCTTGCTTATAATAACCAATGGCTTCTTCGTATTTTGAATTGGTTTGGTAGGTAAGGCCTATATTATAATATACTTCCGATTTATCTTCGGCATAATCCAGCGTGTTAAGTAATACTTCAACCGCTTTTTTATATTCACCCAAAAAGGAAAAAATTGTCCCTTTTACTGTGTTCAGTTCTACATCATTTGGATGCAAATTTTGAGCTTCATCAATTACCCTAAGGGCTTCTTGATAATTTTCTTTACCGATGTAACATTGCGACATCAGTAAGCTTATTTCTTGAGAAAACGGGAATTGATCAATAGCAAGTTTACATGCCTTTAAGCCCTTACCAAACTGAAGGTGATCGATATAATACTGAATAATTGTTTCGTATTCAGTGATATCGAAAAAATTAAATGTCTTTTGCTTGAGTTGCTCCTCGAATTTCTTGATCAGCCCACGTTCCTCTTCTCTGCTAGGATAGTCTTCTTGCATCTATTTTCGAAAGGTTTATTCAAAGTAAGGAATAAATGAATGGCAAACTATATGCCCTTGTCTTTTTTTTCCTGATCTGTTTATAACCCTATTTTTTTAAAGGTTGTGCATGGATTTAAGCTCTTTAACGCTCCAGTCTAAAGTTTCGTTCATCGGGCGAAACTCAAAGTTTAATGTGTTCTTTACTTTATCATTTCTGAAATGATAATGCATGCGCGATAGTTTGGCTGTATCACTCGTGATCAATGCACTTTGACGCATAATTCTGGAACGAATAAACTCCAATTTTACAGCGACCTTAAGCATCCAATAAGGCACGGGTTTAGTTGGCGGCTTCTTGCCAAATCGATTTGCTACTTCTGCAAAAAAGTCTTTAAACTCCTTCGTGTCGGCATTAAGCACAAACCTCTCGTTTTGAACATCTGCACTAAGTAATTTAACACAGATTTCGGCTACATCGCGAACATCAACAAAATTGATGGTGCCTTCAGGGTGAAATGTTTTACTGTCGTAGGCGTATTTAAAAACCGAAGTGCTTCCGCTGCCCCACAGCCCTGGGCCCAATACTACAGAAGGGTTTACAATTTTTACATTCAAGCCTTCTTGAGCACCACGCCAAACTTCCAACTCCTGCAAATATTTTGATCGGGCATAAATAGAGTCATATTCTGTGCCTTCCCATTTGTCTTTTTCGTCAATAAATTTTTGACCAGGCTTTCTACCCAAAGCGGCTACAGAGCTTATTTGTACAAAATTTTTTACTCCTGCCTTTAAGCAAGCGTTTACCAAATCAGCAGTGCCTTGCACATTGGTTTTGTACATTCTATCCTCATCTCTTTTATCAAAAGAAATAATTGCGGCTCCGTGAATAACTCCATCAACGCCTTCCAGTGCTTCTAGAAGAAAAGTGGTGTCGTTCATGTCGCCATTCACCCACTCAATCTGGTCAGCAATATCTTCAATTAAAGTCAGTTGACTGCTTCCGCGTTTTACTGCCCGAACAGACTGACCATTTTTAATAAGTTCTCTACAAATAAAGCTACCGAGTAAGCCCGTAGCGCCAGTAACAAAAATCATAGCTCTAAAGGGAATTATTTAGAAGATCTAAGTTCATTAATTTTTTGAAGTACTTTGTTTTCACCGCTTCTTTTAACAGGTTGATATGCCCCATATTGTGACAGTCTGTACCAACCAATTTTACGGCTTTCATATCGATTAATCTTTCTGCAAACTTTTGAACAGGTTTAGAATAACAGCCTGTTAAAGCCACTATGTTCAGCTGTAGAATCACATTTCTATCAATCAACTCATCCAATAAATATTCGCTTTGCATTAAGTACAAATAACGTTCGGGATGGGCAAAAACAGGTTTGTAACCTTTTAAACTCAGCTTGAAGGTAACCTCTTTCAACTGTGGAGGCATGTTCATAAACGGAGTTTCGAACAAAACGTATTTTTTGCCGAAAGTCATTAACGGAGCGCCAGAGTCTATTAGTTCTACAAACGACTCATCGAGGTAATATTCTGTGGCGGCCTCTAATTGAATATTGATTCCCTCCTTTTTAATGGCTTCACGCATAACTTCCAAGCCAGCATAAATATTCTCGGGAGAGTTATCGTAAGTGCCAGGCATAGAGTGCGGAGTAGTAATTACCTTTTCGTAACCCAAGGCCTCCATTTCGCGCAAGACCGTAAGCGATTCTTCAATAGACTGCACACCGTCATCAATCGCAGGGATTAAATGTGAGTGGATATCTGTTTTGATTGGCAAAACGGAAGCTGGAAAAGTATCCTTTGGCTTTAGAAAAGAAAGTATACTCAAAATTGAGGTGCGTTTTTATACACTGCAAAATTAGGTAAAAGTTTATCCTTTTCAGACACGATTGGGTTTTCTATTTGCCAATCAATATTTAGTTCAGGGTCATTCCATAAAATACCGCCTTCCGATGCTTTATTATAGTAGTTGGTGCACTTATATGAAAACACGCTGTCTTCCAAAGCTAAAAATCCATGTGCAAACCCAGTGGGGATTAAGAATAGGTTATGTCTTTTGGCATCTAAAATAACGGTATGGTGTTTTCCGAAAGTTGGCGAATTTGGCCTTAAATCTATAGCCACATCCATTACTTTACCCAATGCAACTCTTACTAGTTTTGCTTGGGCATAAGGCTCGCTTTGGAAGTGAAGTCCACGTAATGTGCCCTTCACAGAAAAGGATTCATTGTCTTGAACAAAACCCGAAGATATTCCGAGGTCTTCAAAAGTCTTTTTTCGATACGATTCAAAGAAGTATCCTCGGTCATCTCCAAACACCGTAGACTCAATTTCGTACAGGTCATTAAAGCCAGTTTCTATAATTTTCATTGCTTAAAAATTCCCATCAAACTTAAGTTGTTAAGCTGTCTTATCAAATGATAAAGCGCTACAAAACTATTATACCCTTAAATGGTGTTTATACTTTTTAGTTTCATGACGCAATTTCTAAGTTGAATTTAGAAATGGCTTCGATAAGTAGTAATTTTGATGCTTTATGGGAGGATATTTAACAACGGACACGGACGAAAAAACAGCAGTGATGGTCGCGCTCATCACTAAAGGCCAACCCGAAGAAAAGGTAGTAGAGTATTTAGACGAATTGGCTTTCTTGGCTGAAACCCTCGGCCTCGAAGTTGTAAAGTCTTTTACTCAAAGAATGGAGAGACCAGAGGTGAAGACCTTTGTAGGTAAAGGTAAGCTCGAAGAGATTAAGACCTATATTAAGGCAGAAGATGTTAAGACAATCATTTTTGACGATGACCTTTCTCCTTCACAGTTACGAAATTTAGAAAGGGAGTTGGAAGTAAAAATTTACGACCGCAGTTTACTCATCTTGGACATCTTTCTTTATCGTGCGCAAACTGCTCAGGCCAAAACTCAGGTTGAACTGGCGCGATCTAAATACTTATTGCCTCGACTAACTAGAATGTGGACTCACTTAGAAAGACAAAGGGGTGGAACAGGCACTAGAGGTGGTTCTGGTGAAATGGAAATTGAAACCGACCGTAGGATTGTAAGGAACCAGATTGATGTGCTGAAAAAGAAACTGGAGAAAATTGAAATGCAAAATGCAGTTCAGCGAAAATCCAGAACCAATATAGTGCGTGTGGCTTTGGTTGGATATACCAACGTGGGTAAATCAACTCTTATGCGCCTAATGACCAAAGCTGATGTATTAGCTGAAAATAAACTTTTTGCTACCGTAGATTCCACCGTGCGAAAAGTGGCCATCGATGATATCCCTTTTCTATTATCTGATACAGTAGGTTTTATCCGAAAGCTCCCTACACATTTGATCGAGTCATTTAAATCTACTTTAGACGAGGTAAGAGAAGCTGATATTCTTTTGCACGTGGTAGATGTTTCGCATCCCTATTTTCAAGATCAAATGGAAACGGTAAATCAAACTCTGATAGACCTTGGTGCGGCAGATAAACCCACGATCATTATTTTTAATAAAATTGATAAGTTGGTTGAATCTTTAGATCCAGAAATAGAGGAAGAAATGGAGCATCCACCAATGACATTAGAAAGGTTAAAGAAAACCTATTTAAATGCTGAAGGTGAAAGTGTTGTGTTTATTTCGGCAGAGAAAAAAGAGAACATTTCCGAAATGCGTGAAGTGATTTTCGAGAAGGTGAAAAAGCAACACATGACCATCTTTCCAAACTACTTGAAAGACACATATTATTAATTAATTTTGCCCCTCCTAAAAAGGAATGGTCCCGTAGTTCAACGGATAGAATAGAAGTTTCCTAAACTTTAGATACAAGTTCGATTCTTGTCGGGATCACTTTTAACACTAACTAACAAGTGTAAACGAGAGATAAGCCACTGAAAAACAGTGGCTTATTTGGTGTTAAGGCATGTTAGTTCTCTTGTCCTGTCTTGTTAGTTCCCGTAAATTGTTATCAAAATGTTATACAAATTATGGGAGTCTCTTTTAAGCCAATTTTCAATCGAAACAACACAAAAAACAACAAAGAGGAGTCTTTTGCAATTCATCTGCGTGTGGCATTGATTGAAAGATGTGGTGGGGTTTAGGCTAGTTAACAAGAACGCTATGACTTTAAAGAGATTATTCTTAGTTACTATTAAAAATGTTTCTGTTTAATAAATTATGATCAACCCATTTAAACCTTTTATCTTGTCTGTGAGGATTTTATACTATTAGTAGTTGTATTTAAAATCAAATTCATTATAATAGCGGTTTGATTTTTTAATATGGACTTATTAGCTAACCTCTTGGTGGGCTTAGGAACGGGGATAATTTCCTCATTAATGTTTCTTTTTTTCCTCACCAAGGTCAGACCAAAACTAGAATTAAGTAAGGAAATTGCTTATGAAACTATAGATATAGAGGGTAACCCAACGCCTTGTTATGTTTTTAAATTGATCAATAAAACATGGAGAAGTAAAATATATGACGTTGAAGCTCAGTTATTCTTACTCAGGTACGATGTAACAGAGGGAGGCCAAAACATCTTTTTTCGTGCTCTACCGTTATTAAAGGAAAGAGTTTGGTCTTTAAATTGCATTAATAAAAATGATCAGTATGCAGAATTTGCGTATCAATTTTTATGTTTAGGAAATTTGGATGAAATTTGGAACGAAAACAACAACATTGAAATTACAGTTAGAGCAAGACATGCATTCAGTGGCTTTACAAAAACAGTAAAACAGAGGTATTACCGAAAAGGGAGTTCTATTAAAGTAGGAGCTTTTAAGTTTGGTAATAACATGGATATATGTTAATTTGATTATTACTACCCAAAATATACAACTATGAAAACGCATGACATTATCGGCAAGTAACTTTCATTATCAAGCAAGTTAAACAGAAAAATAAAGAGGCATATGGCCTCTTTTTTATTATAAAGAAGACTATAATATTTTCTAAAGCCCAACAAGTATTAGCCCAGTAGCTATCACGCCATACTTTTGTTCTACTTTAATGACTTGAGGTCAAATTTTTTTACTCATTGTAAGATTACCAAAAGCTTTGGCATAACCCTTAACAATTTTAGTATTCTTAATCCGTAAATCTAATAATTTTAGTTAACTAAAATTATTAGATTTGCATTGACTTTTGGAAAGACTACTGAATTGGAAAAAACAATCCTTCATCTCGATATGGATACATTTTTTGTATCTGTTGAACGCCTGCTCGACAGTAGGCTTATTGGCAAACCTGTACTTATTGGTGGGGTTACCGATCGTGTGGTGGTGGCTGCCTGTAGTTACGAAGCGCGAGCCTATGGTGTGCATTCAGCCATGCCAATGAAACGAGCCAAAGAGCTTTGTCCCGATGCCATTCAAATTCGAGGTAATTCCGCTACCTATACTAATTATTCCGAAGACGTAACGAACATTATAAAAGAAACAGTCCCTCTTTACGAGAAATCGTCTATCGATGAATTCTATGCTGATTTGACAGGTTTGGATAAGTTTTTCAACAGTTATCTCATGGCCTCCGAAATGCGCAAGCGAATTACCAAAGAAACAGGTTTACCTATTTCTTTTGGTTTATCGAAGAACAAAACCATTTCTAAAATAGCTACGGGCGAAGCAAAACCCAACAACCAAATAAAAGTAGACCTGGGCACTGAAGTGCCTTTTATTGCCCCGCTTTCCATCAGTAAAATTCCTATGGTGGGCGAAAGAACGCAACAAACGCTTTATAGCCTTGGAGTAAAACAGATCAAAACCATTCAAGAAATGCCCATGGAGTTGATGGAAAAAGTACTGGGTAAAAATGGGGTGAGTATTTGGAAGAAGGCGCAAGCATTAGACAATTCGCCTGTGATGCCCTACAACGAACGAAAGTCAATTTCTACCGAAAGAACTTTTGACCGAGACACCATTGATGTAATTAAACTCAAAGGTATACTGCTGGCCATGGCCGAAAACCTTGCTTTTCAGTTGCGCAGGGGGCAGAAACTCACTTCTTGTGTTACCGTCAAAGTGCGCTATTCCGATTTCAATACTTATACGCTTCAGTCTCGAATTCCATATACTTCCGCAGATCATGTGCTGATTGCTAAGGTGCTGGAACTGTTTAATAAACTTTACCATAAACGACTTTTAGTCAGACTGATTGGCGTTCGCTTTAGCCATTTGGTAGAAGGAAGTTACCAGATCAACCTTTTTGAAGACATAGAAGAGCAGCTCAACCTTTACCATGCTATGGATAAAATGCGCGATAAATATGGCGATAGAGTGGTAATGCGTGCAGCAGGCATGGAAGCTAAAACCATCAGCCGTTTTAATCCTTTTACAGGAGAACCACCCCCGTTGTTGCCAAATAGGAGGCGATAAAATTGATGTAGAATTTAACAGATAATATAGATGCTTACTTTATTTCCACCTTCGAATACTCTCTGCGAGTACTTTATAATCATAAGCCCACCCCATTTAATAAAGAAAGAGGTAAAAAGCATAAAATATGAGTTTGCTAAAAAAAATGGAGTTTACACTGGCCTTCACTCCCATGCACATATTACGTTAATGAACTTTCCTCAAAGTGAGGAAAGAGAAAGGGAATTGGCACAATCAATTAGGAAGATTGTTTCTGAGCAACCATGCTTTTGTGTTTTGCTTAAAGGATTCGACTTTTTTCCCGCTAACAATACCTTTTTTATAAACATCAAGAATAAGAAGCCAATAGAAAAGCTATATGAGACTTTGAGAGTTAGCCTTTATCAAAATCGTCTGTCACTAAAGAACATTAAAAAAGGCTGTACCCCTCACTTAACTATTGGTAGAAAACTTTCGGACGATCAATATATAAATGCCTATAAGAGCTTTAGTGAGAAACCATATACGGCTGGTTTTAATGTTGATTCTTTAACTCTTCTTAAAAGAGGGAATTCGGTAGACAGATGGAGCCATTTTATTGAGGTTCCTTTTATAAAGAAGGTTGATTGCACCTTACTTTAAATATTGAGTCAAGTATTTATGTACCTCAACACCCATTCCTATTTCAGCTTTAAATACGGCACTATTAAAACAGCCGAATTGCTTGCTCAAATGCAGGGAGCGGAAGTACGTACTTTTGCCCTAACAGATATTAACAGCACCGCTGCCAGTCTCAACTTTGTACGAATGGCTCCGAAATATGATATCAAACCCGTTTTAGGAATTGACTTCAGAAATGGGGCGGATCAGCTTTTTGTAGCCATTGCCAAAAACAACGAAGGCTTTAAAGAGCTCAATGATTACCTCTCTCGGTTTCTGCATTCTGGAGAAAAAATTCCAAACCGAGCCCCAGTTTTTCAACATGCTTTTGTGGTGTACCCTTTTCAGAAATACACCCATTTTCAACTTCGTGAAAATGAATTTATAGGTATAAAGCCTGCCGATCTAATTAAGTTAGTCTATCCGCCACACCAGATGGAAAAGACTAAATTAGTGATGTTGCCAACGGCCACATTCAGAAGTAAAATTGATAAAGAAATCGGGGAAAGAATTGCTTTTAAAAAGGACTTTAATGCCCATCGTTTGTTGCGAGCGATAGATAATAATACACTGCTGAGCAAACTCCCTAAGACAGAAGAAAGCAGCGTGGAGGACTTCATTCGGCCTGTGGAAGATTTAAAGGCATTGTACTGTGATCACCAATATATGATCACGAATACTGAAAATCTGTTAAGTGAATGTAGTATCCATTTTGATTTTGAAGGAGAAAACCTAAACAAGAACCAACAGACATACTGCGGCAATCAAGAAGCCGATTACCACCTGTTAGAAAGGCTTTGCGAAGAAGGTTTTGCTTACCGCTACCCACAGTCTACACAGAAAATATTGGATCGTATTCAAACAGAACTAAAGGTGATCAAGCAACAGGGCTTTATGTCTTATTTTCTGATCAATTGGCGAATATGCCAATATGCAAGAAGCAAAGGCTATTTCTATGTAGGTAGAGGCAGTGGTGCTAATTCTGTGGTGGCCTATTTACTACGCATTACCGATGTAGACCCCATAGAACTCGACCTTTATTTCGAGCGTTTTATCAACCTTTACAGAAAAAACCCACCTGATTTCGATATTGATTTTTCGTGGAAAGATAGAGAAGACATTACCAACTTCATTTTTTCAGAATTTAAAAATGCAGCCTTACTGGCTACTTACAGCACTTTCCAGTTCAAGGCCATTGTGCGTGAACTGGGCAAAGTACTCGGTGTACCTCCACACGAAATAGATCACATCCAGTCAGCTAAAGTGGAAGACTTGGACGAGCTGCATTTGCTGGTTTTGCGTTATGGGAATTACATCGAAAATTTCCCAAGCCACCTGAGTATTCACGCAGGTGGAATCCTGATTTTGGAGCAGCCCATCCATTATTACACTGCTACCTACCTTCCTCCTAAGGGTTTCCCTACCACTCATTTCGATATGGTAGTGGCCGAAGATGTGGGCCTATATAAATTCGATATTCTGAGCCAGCGCGGCTTGGGAAAGATCAAGGATAGCCTATCAATCATTTCCAAAAACCACCCTGACGACCCACATTTCGACATTCATAATATCACTCAATTTAAAAAAGATCCAAAAATTAAGGTCATGCTGCGCGAAGGCCTAGCTATAGGTTGCTTCTATGTAGAATCGCCAGCCATGCGCATGCTGCTCAAAAAACTGAGGGTGGAAGAGTACCTGGGCTTGGTGGCGGCCAGTTCGGTCATTCGGCCTGGGGTGGCCAAATCGGGCATGATGCGCCAATATATTCTACGCTTTCGCGAACCTGAAAAACGGAAAGAAGCCCACCCAACCATGCTGAGTATTATGCCCGAAACTTATGGCGTAATGGTGTATCAGGAAGATGTAATTAAAGTGGCACATTACTTTGCCGACCTTACTTTGGCAGAAGCCGATGTATTGCGCAGGGGCATGTCGGGGAAATACCGTTCTAGAGAAGAATTTCAAAGTGTACGCGATAAGTATTTTGAAAATTGCGCGGCCAAAGGCCATTCCCATCAGTTGGCAGCAGAAATCTGGCGGCAAATAGAAAGCTTTGCGGGTTATGCTTTTGCCAAAGGCCATTCGGCCAGTTATGCTGTAGAAAGTTATCAAAGTCTTTTCTTAAAAGCCTATTACCCTTTGGAATACATGGTGGCTACTATGAATAATGGTGGTGGATTTTACAGTGTGGAGTTGTATGCACACGAGGCTTTTATGCACGGTGCCGATATTCAGGCGCCTTGTGTAAACCAAAGCGAACAACTCTGTACCATTTATGGCAACACCATCTTTATGGGGCTGGCATTTATTGGTGCGCTAGAGCAAAATACAGTGCAGGAAGTGCTTACAGAAAGGCAAAAGAACGGAGTGTTTATGAGCTTCGATCACTTTTTAAAAAGGGTGCAAATCTCACTCGATCAGTTGAGTTTACTTATCCGAATCAATGCTTTTCGTTTTACAGGCTATACCAAAAAGGAATTGCTTTGGGAGGCTTACCTGAAACTAGGGCAGCAGAAAAAAACCAAACCCGCCAAAATGCTTTTCGACCCAGAGGTAAAGCACTATAACTTACCCGAGCTCAGCTACGATCTGCTCGAAGATGCTTTTGATCAAATTGAATTACTCGGTTTTCCGCTTTGCAACCCTTTCCATCTATTAACAAAGCAACCAGAAGAAGAGGTAATGGCAAGGCAAATGGAACAGCATAAAAACAAACTCGTGAAAATGGTGGGTTATTTAATCCACGTAAAAAGCACCACCACTTCAGGCGGAAAACGAATGCAGTTTGGCACTTGGATTGACCGTGAGGGTTATTTTGTAGACAGTACGCACTTTCCTCCAATAGCAGCGAAGTACCCTTTTAGGGGGAAAGGCATTTATGAAATTACAGGCAAGGTGGTAGAAGAATTCGATTTTCTCAGTCTGGAAGTAGTGGCCATGCAAAAGCTTCCATTCATTCATGATCCTCGCTTGGCATTGGCTTCAAGGCATGCGAGTAATGGGTAGTTATTTGTTCCCTCTTCTGTATTCAAGTGCTAATCAACCCGTTGATAATCTCCATCAGAATCATTAAAAAAAGCCTCGAATGTCTAAAATTCGAGGCTTCTGTATAACGCCTTTTTAAGGCTAGAAAAGATTTTAGAATCTTACTTTCCTTCGTTGTATCTTCTGGTTACTTCGTCCCAGTTAATTACGTTAAAGAAAGCATTGATGTAATCAGGCCTTCTGTTTTGGTAATTCAAGTAATAAGCGTGTTCCCAAACATCAAGACCCAAAATTGGTCTTCCACCACAGCCTACATTTGGCATCATTGGGTTATCTTGGTTAGGAGAAGAGCAAACCTCTACTTTGCCACCTGAGTGAACGCAAAGCCAAGCCCAACCTGAACCAAATCTTGTCGCTGCTGCTTTTGAGAAAGCATCTTTAAAGCCATCGAAAGAACCAAAAGCTGAATCAATAGCCGAAGCCAATTCACCAGAAGGCTTACCGCCACCGTTTGGAGACATTACTTTCCAAAAAAGATCGTGGTTATAATAACCACCACCGTTATTTCTTACTGCTGCATTGTCAGTATGATTGGCCAAAAGCTCTTCAATACTTTTGCCCTCCATTTCAGTACCTTCAATTGCTGCGTTCAGGTTGTTGGTATAACCTGCATGATGTTTATCGTGATGGATTTCCATCGTTCTTGCATCCACGTGCGGCTCAAGCGCGTCAAATGCATATGGTAAATCTGGAAGTTTAAATGCCATGTTTATTTATGATTATATGTTGAACAAAAATTTATGGTCTCAATTTAGAGAAAAACGATTTCATAAGCGCTTCACTCTCTCCTTCTAACAAGCCTCCTACTACTTCTGTTTTAGGATGTAGCAAATTTCTCTCGTGAATGCTGTATCCTCTTCGAATATCCTTGGCTCCGTACACCAATTTACCGAGTTGTGCCCAATATTGAGCTCCAGCACACATTACACAAGGCTCTAACGTAACATACAAAGTGCATTCTTTCAAATATTTGGCTCCCAAATAATTAAAAGCCGATGTCATAGCCAACATTTCTGCGTGAGCGGTAACATCATTCAATTGCTCTGTTTGATTATAAGCTCGGGCAATTATTCGTTTTTCAGCAACTACTACAGCTCCAACAGGTACTTCTCCCCTGTCGAAAGCCATTTGGGCTTGCTTTAAAGCTTCACCCATGAAAAACTCGTCTTTATGTACTGATAGTTCCAAAGTTCAAACGTTTATTTCCCCCAAGAGGCTATTGAAAGAAAAAATCTTTTCAGAATAAGTAAAGATTAAAAGTCTCTTTCGATTGAGGCCTAATATTAGCCCCATTTGCTAAAACAATTACTAAATTTGCGGCTCAATTTTACGAAAGCATACCATGTTAAGAACGCATACCTGTGGCGAATTAAGAGAAAGCAATAGCAACGAGCAAGTTACACTTTGTGGTTGGGTACAGCGGTCGCGCGATAAAGGCGGCCTCATGTGGACCGACTTAAGAGACCGTTACGGCATTACTCAGCTTTCTTTTGAAGAAGGAAGTACGCCTGCCGAAGTGTTGGAAACAGCCAGAAAACTAGGCCGTGAATTCGTTGTAAAAGCCACAGGAACCGTGGTAGAACGTTATTCTAAAAACGATAATATTCCTACAGGAGGCATCGAAATTAAAGTAGAAAGCCTAGAGATCCTGAACGGATCTAAAGTACCTCCATTCATTATTGAAGACGACACTGATGGCGGTGAAGAACTCAGAATGAAATACCGCTATCTGGATTTACGAAGAAACGAAGTGCGCAGCAAACTGCAATTGCGCTCTAAATTGGCTATGGCAGTTCGTAATTACCTAGACCAGCAAAACTTTATTGAGGTAGAAACACCTGTTTTGATCAAGTCTACGCCAGAAGGAGCTCGTGATTTTGTGGTGCCTTCTAGAATGAACCAAGGTGAATTCTATGCGCTGCCGCAATCGCCACAAACCTTTAAGCAATTGCTGATGGTTTCTGGTTTCGACAGGTATTTCCAAATCGTGAAATGCTTTAGAGATGAAGACCTTAGGGCCGATCGCCAGCCTGAGTTTACTCAAATAGACTGCGAAATGTCTTTCGTAAATCAAGAAGACATTCTGAATACTTTCGAAGGCATGACCCGCCATATGTTCTCTGCCGTAAGAGGTGTAGAATTGGGCGACTTCCCTCACATGACTTATGCCGATGCCATGCGCAAATACGGCAACGACAAACCCGACATCCGTTTTGGGATGAAGTTTGTTGAACTGAACGAATTGGCACAAAACAAAGGCTTTAGCATTTTCGATCAGGCAGAATTGGTGGTTGGAATTTGTGCCGAGGGCTGTGCAGAATACACTCGTAAACAGTTAGACGCCCTTACCGACTTTGTGAAAAGACCACAAATTGGCGCCAAAGGTTTGGTGTATGTAAAATGTAATGCCGATGGCACTTTCAAATCTTCTGTAGATAAATTCTATACTCAAGAGGACTTAAAGGCTTGGGCAGAAAAAGCGGGCGCAAAAGCGGGCGACTTAATTTTAGTACTTAGCGGAACCACAAACGAAACCCGTAAGCAAATGAGCGAATTGCGTTTGCACATGGGTAAAGAGTTGGGCTTACGCGATAAAAATACTTTCCAACCACTTTGGGTAATCGACTTCCCGTTATTGGAATGGGATGAAGAAACGAAGCGTTTCCATGCAATGCACCATCCATTCACTTCACCAAAGGCAGAAGACATGGCTTTGCTCGATACCGACCCAGGAAAAGTAAGGGCCAATGCTTATGATTTGGTCATCAATGGTGTTGAAATTGGTGGTGGCTCTATTAGAATTCACGACAGAGCAACACAGCAGCTAATGTTTAAACACTTAGGTTTTACAGAAGATGAAGCTAAAGCCCAGTTCGGATTTTTAATGGACGCTTTCGAATATGGTGCACCTCCACACGGTGGTATCGCTTTTGGTTTCGATAGACTTTGCGCCATGTTTGGTGGTTCAGACAGCATCAGAGATTACATTGCCTTCCCTAAAAATACTTCGGGACGAGACGTAATGATTGATTCACCCTCTACTATTGATGAAGCACAACTTAAAGAATTAGGAATAGATTTAAGATAAGCCGTTCGCTTAATTTTAGTTTTAAGATTTGGCCGTAGCGTTAAATTCGTAAATTCGGGCGCGTCTAAAAACTGATGAAAACCAAGCTTACAAAAAAATTCTACATGCGTATTAGCCTAGTGATAGCCCTGCTACTCTGGCTAATCATGACGCTATTGGATGTTTTGCAGGTTTTGGCCTTCAGAAGCGATGTAGATTTGGGCATTTCTCCAATTGTTCCCGTACTGATTATTGACTTCTTTTTTGTGTTTGTGGTGGTGTATTATCGCCTCAGAATTACAAAACTAGAAAGCACAGACTTTATTGATTACCTCTGGCGGGTATTTGCCATAGGCCTTGTAGCCACTTTGGTTTCGCTTGCCATTGGTCTATTTAATAGCTCCATTGCTGATTCTGCCCTGGCCAACAATCCATTTTTAGAAGAAGTACTCTACAGTATCAGATTCGGAATGGTTTCGGTTTTTCTCATTTCAACTTTTACGGTTTGGAAAAAGCTCATTCTGTATCAAAAGTCAAAAAGGCTGGTCATATGGTGGAATGTATTTGAAGGAGTAATATTACTTTCCATTTTTTATAACCTTACCGGAGACGAACTTCAAACTAGCATTTTATTTAAGATCCTTTTTGGTGTAATCACCCTTATGGCCTTAATACTATCGGCCAATTTAAAGTGGGTTGCTTATCTCAACTTTAAGCAAAAGTGGAAAAGCATTTTGCTCATTCTTCTTATAGCTATTTACCTAGGTTATTTCTTTACCTCTATTTATGTTCCTGGAGAAGAAACCATGGATCAATTAAAGTCCATAGATAACCTCTTTATCATTTCTCTTTTTGTCTTTTTGCTTTTCTATAGCATTTTTTCACTTCTGGTAATTCTTTTCAATTTACCTACCTCTTCTGTTTTCGAGAAGAAGATGGAAGAAGCCATCAACTTCCAGCGCCTGAGTCAATCCATTCAGCAAGGAGAAAATGAAAATCAGATTTTCGATATTCTACTAACAAGCTCCATGAGTGCAGTATATGCCGATGCTGGTTGGCTAGAAATTGAACGAAACAAACAAGGAACGGAAGAGTCTGAAATTAGAAGGAAAAACCTTAGCCCTACAAATCGGCTTGAGGTAGTAGAACAAATAAAAGGAAGTAAGCAAAAATACGTACTCAAAAATCCGCTTTCAAAAGCTACTGAGCAAGATCAAACATTAATTGTATTTAAGAAATCTAATTTTAGGTCGGTACTGATTGTGCCCTTAATTATTCAAGAAAAAGTAGCGGGCCACATGTACTTGCTTAACGAGCTGAGCGATGGTTTCAATAAAGAGATGATTAACATCATCAATACCTTCGCCAGTCAAGCCAGTATTTCTATTGAAAATTTTCGCCTTTTGGGGGAAGCCTTAGAAAACGAACGCTATAAAAAAGAGCTAAACATTGCTAAAAAAGTGCAAAGAGCACTTTTACCTGCAAACTTAGATCATGATTCTTGTTTTCAAATTCACGCCTTTACCCAAGCGGCTGATGAAGTGGGGGGCGATTATTATGACACCTTCAAACTAAGTGATCATAGATTTGTGGTTGTAATAGGAGACGTTTCTGGAAAAGGAACCTCGGCAGCATTCCACATGTCGCAGATGAAAGGGATTTTCCAAAGCTTGGTTCAGTTAGATTTATCTCCAGATCAGTTTTTGATCAAGGCCAATAAAGCATTAAGTGGCTGTTTAGAGAAAACCTCATTCATTACACTTTCTTACTTTGTAATAGACACCGAGCAGAGATCGGTTGAGTATTCAAGAGCAGGCCATTGCCCTACACTTTATTATTCGAGTCAAAATTCCAGTGCCGAATTCCTTGAAAACAAGGGGCTTGGTTTGGGGATTTTGCGAAACGACAACTTCAAAAATTATGTGTTCGTCAATAAAATGACTTTCCAGAAAGATGACGTCATAGTTCTATATACTGATGGTATTTCAGAGGCCTCTAACCATACTGGCGAGGAATTTGGTTATGACAGGATGAAAAAAATACTGACCGACAACGCAAAGTTCGATGCCGTTTCAATTCAAAAGACATTCATTAACAAACTCTTTGAGTTTTGTGAAGACAAAAATTTAAATGATGACTACACTATGGTGGTGATCAAGTTCAAATAAAGAACGTATAAAAGCCTATGTTAGAGATTGTACAGACCAATGAAAACAATTATATCTCCATTGCCGTAACAGGAGATGCAGATGCCAGTTCTTCCATAAAGTTAGACAAAGGGCTTCGGTCGGCTTTTGACGAAAGCCACAGTAACATCATAATAGATTGCACTAACCTTAACTACATTTCTTCCGCTGGGCTTGGCGTATTCATGTCCTATATAGAAGAGATTAACCAAACCAATACCACATTTATTATTTATGGCCTGTCCGAAAAGGTGCTCAAAGTTTTTGGCATTCTCGGCCTCGACCAGTTGCTTATACTTAAAAACACAAAAGAAGAAGCTTTAGCAGAGATAAATGGCTTATAGTTTTAATATACCCTACAGCAAAAACAAACTCAGGTTGATGCGAAAATTTGTGACCGAAGTGTTACACAAGCATTCCGTACCTGATATTGAAACCAATATGATGGTATTGGCGGTGGACGAGGTATGTGCAAACATTATTATCCACGGCCAATGTTCAGACCTTGAAGATTATGTGAAAATTTCCATCAGCTTTAATAAAGAAGGCGTTTGGTTCGACATTATTGACAAAGGAGCTGCCTTCGATATCATAAAATATAACGAACCTATTCTGGGTGATTTAATTCGAAACAAACAAAAGGGTGGTGTTGGTATTATGTTGGTAAAAAAGATTATGGACAAAATAGAGTTTGATTCAAGCCCGAATCAAAACACCTTGCGCTTGTTCAAAAAAGTGACTTTCAAAAAGTAGCTCCATCATGCGTTTTCTTGTATTATTAATTCTCGGTTTATACTCTGCTCCTGTATTGGCTTTTCAAGACAACGTCAGTGTAGCAAAAATAAATGGAGAGCCTATTTCTAAGGCAGAGTTCCTTTATGCCTTTCAAAAAAACCAAACAAACAAAACACCCATTGTTTACGATTCGCTCGAAAAATATTTAGACCAGTACATTGACTTTAAGCTCAAAGTACTGGCAGCAAAAAAACTCGGGATTGGTTCTACCCCAGCTTTTTTAGAAGAGTACAATGGGTACATCTCTCAAATTCAAAAACCTTACTTACAAAATCCGGTCTCAGAAGAAAGCCTCATTTTAGAGGTTTATGACCGATTGAAGTACGAGGTAAATGCCTCCCATATACTAATCCGTATTGACAATGAATCCAACCCAATGGATACTCTTGCGGCTTATGATAAAACGGATAGCCTAAGGAATGAAGCCTTAAACGGAGCCGATTTTGCTCTTTTAGCTAGAAACAATTCTCAAGATGGTTCAGCAAAAAATGGAGGAAGTTTGGGTTGGTTTACTGCCATGTCGATGGTTTACCCCTTTGAAAATGGAGCCTACGAAACACCTGTTGGAGGTATTTCAAAAATTATACGTTCACAATTCGGCTATCACATCATTAAGGTAAATGATAAAAGAGAGACAAAAGGGAGGGTAAAAACATCTCATATTTTTCTGACTAAAAACGGCCGTTCTAGAGAGAGCGGAAACCAGTTGATCAAAACCATTTACGATTCCATTCAGAATGGTGGTGACTGGAAAGAGCTCTGCAAACAATATACAGACGATAGTCAAACCCAACTCAATGGAGGATCTCTTCCTTTTTCTGGTAGTGGCCAGTTACCCGAAGAGTTTTTGAATGTTGCTTATGGGCTTAAAAATTCAGGAGAAATTGCCCCTCCACTAGAAACATCATACGGTTGGCATATTATCCGCCTCGATGCCGTAGAAAAAAGGCCTTCTTTGGAAGATTTAAGACCAAAGATTTCTGAAAACATTAGGCGCTCAGGCAGAAATCAATTGTCGCCAGAAGTATTGGTGAATAAATTAAAACACGAAAATGGTTTTAAACAGGACTTACCCCTTCTTCAGAATACAATAGCGCAAATTGCGGCTGTAGGCTTACCAAATTTGAACCTACCAAAATTATCTGATCAGTCCATTTTTAGAATTGGAGAGAAGGAAATTCCTTATTCCAAATTCTTTAACTCACTGGGGAATGCAAACCAAATTACTCCAGCTTCCTTATGGAACCGTTATAAACTCTTTGAACGAGAGCAAATCATATTGCACGAAGACGGTTTGGCTCCTCAAAAATACCCTGAATATGCTTTCCTACTGAATGAATATAGAGAAGGGCTTATGCTTTTCGAAATAATGGAAAAAGAAGTCTGGAACAAAGCAATCGAAGACAGTATAGGTCTAAAGTCTTTTTTCAATTCAAATAAAGAAAATTACACCGCTCCAGAAAGAGCTTCGGTTTGGGTTATTGAATCGGCCAATTCTGAAAACTTAGATAAAGTGCTGAGTACTTTTAAGTGGGCAAAGAACTCATCTTTCGAAAGTGAGCTGAAGGCTCAGCTTGAGCCTCAAGTCTTTAGTGCGTTAAAAATTGCTAAAAGAACATATCAACGCGAGGATTTACCTAATTTCGCAAAAAACTGGAAAGAGCATACTCTTTTTAGTCAACCCTCAGAAAAGCGAGTTTACGCCATTGAAGAAATAATCCCCAAGGGTTTATATCGTTTAGAGGAGGTAAAAGGTCAAGTGATGGCAGATTACCAAAATTGGTTGGAACTAGAGTGGCTAAAGGCTTTAAGAAAAACCAATAAAATTGAGATTGACACTAACGTATTGAAGCAAATCGCTTCTGATGAAAAAAGGTAAATACTACATATTACTAATTACTTTACTCGCTTTTAGTTCTTGCGAATTTCTCGGTATGGAGTCGGAAAATACGGTGGACAATAGCGAAAATCTTGTAGCAAGGGTGGGTAATACCTTTTTGTTTAGAACGGACATCAATGGTTTGACAGACGCAAGTATGTCCTCTGAAGATAGCGCAAGAATAACTGAGCGCTTTATTGACAACTGGATCAAAAAAGAGCTATTCGTGAGGGAAGCTTCCAATAATAGCAACATCGACCAGACCGAGATTCAAAGAAAAGTAGATGCCTATCGCTACACACTTATCTCTTATGAATACCAAAAGCTAATGGTAGAACAACAGCTTGATAGAGAGGTTAGCGAAGAAGAAATCAGACAATATTATAATGACAACATTGAAAATTTTCAGCTCCGACAGAACATTCTAAAAGGTAGGTACTTGAAAATTTTACAAGCAGCACAAAAAAAAGCAGATGTTAGAAGGTGGATGAAGTCAGATAGGCCAGAAGACCTAGAGTCACTTAAATCCTATGGGTTTCAGTTTGCAAGTGATTTTTCGCTTCAAGATTCTACATGGATTAACTTTGATGACCTGATTAAAAACTCCCCTTTTTCCACCATTGAAAATAAGATTCAGTTTCTAAGAAGAAACCGATACGTTGAAGAGTCAGATTCTCTATATCTTTACCTTTTCAGAATCCACGAATTCAAGCTATCCGAGCAAGTTTCTCCGATGGAGTATGTTAAGGAAGACATTAAAAACATTATTATTAACAAGCGCAAGGTAGATATCGCCAAGAGTCTGGAGAACAAAGTTTATGAAAGAGCGAAAAAAAATGAGGATTACGAAATTTATAAATAACGGATTGGCAGTAATGCTGCTCACAGTGCTTTCACTAAACCTCTCTTTTGGGCAAGAGGTAGTAGATAAGATTGTGGCCAAAGTGGATAACCATATCATCCTTAAAAGTGAGGTTGAGCAGGCTTATGCTGGGTTTTTATCTAGTGGCGAGGCTGCAAACTTTACAGGCGATGCCCGCTGCTTGATTTTGGAGCAAATGATTGAAACCAAGCTCTTATTGGCCATGTCAGAATTAGACTCTGTAGATGTAGGTGTTGGCAGAGTAGATTATGAGCTTCAAATGAGAATGCAGAATATAATTCAGCAAGTTGGCTCAGAGCGTGAAATCCAGCGAGCTTATGGAAAATCTGTTGATCAATTAATGGAAGAATTACGGCCTAGCATTGAAGAACAATTGAGAGTAAGTGCTCAAGAAGAAAATATACTAAGTGCTGTAACCGTAACACCAGCAGAAATTCGCAGGTTTTTCAATAATATTCCTAAAGACAGTTTGCCTCTTTTCAATACCGAGTTTGAAATTGGCATTATCATTAAAAAGCCTGAACCAAATGAAACGGAAGTTCAAAAAGTGAAGGATCAGTTAATGAAGATTAGAGAAAGAGCCATGAAAGGTGAAAACTTTGAAATTTTGGCCATTGAAAATTCACAAGGACCTTCAGGCCCTAATGGTGGAAACCTAGGCTTCGCTAAAAGAGGACAAATGGATCCTGCTTTTGAAGCTGGAGCTTTGGCCCTAAAACCTGGTGAAATCTCAATGCCCGTAGTTTCCTCTTTCGGAATACACCTAATACAATTGGTAGAAAAGCGAGGAAACGAATATAATTCACGTCATATCCTCATTACACCTAAGCCAACCAAGCAAGACATTCAAAACACTTCTAATCTTTTAGATAGCCTTAGAACCCTTATTTTATCCGACAGTATAACTTTTGCCTCTGTAGCGAAACAATATTCTGACGATGAAGGTACAAAGGTAAATGGCGGATTCTTGAGTGGTCAGTTTGGATCGAATAAAATTCCATCAGACAACTTAGACCCAACCATGTTTTTTATCATTGATGAAATGAAAGAGGGAGACATATCTAAGCCTGAAATCATTGATATGCCTGACGGTACAAAAGCAGCTCAAATTATCTACTTTAAATCTAAGACTAAACCGCACAGAGCGAATATGACTGACGATTATGAAAAATTGAGAGCGGCCACTTTGCAAATGAAAAAAGCACAAAAAAGAAGTGAGTATATTAAGGAAAAAATGAAAGAAGTTTACGTAATGGTTGACCCTGAATTTAACCGTTGCGGAATAACGAACGATAAATAAGAATGGAAGAAGTAAAGTCGGAAGTAGCCCTTGCAAATAAGTTTTTTGAGGATTTCAATGTTCTTAAAAAGGAAATCTCAAAAGTTATAATTGGTCAAGATGAAGTGGTTAATCTACTTTTGACTTCAATTTTTTGTCAGGGTCATAGCCTTTTGGTAGGCGTTCCCGGCTTGGCTAAAACTCTGCTTATTAGCACGATTTCTTCTGCTTTAGACCTTAAATTCAATCGAATTCAGTTTACTCCAGATTTAATGCCTTCAGATATTCTGGGGGCAGAAACTTTGGACAAAGACAGAAATTTCAAATTTATTCAAGGCCCAATCTTCGCCAACATTATTTTGGCAGATGAGATCAACAGGACTCCTCCAAAAACACAAGCCGCTTTGCTAGAGGCCATGCAGGAGTACGCAGTTACAGTGGCAGGTCAAACATTTCAATTACAAAAGCCATTCTTTGTACTAGCTACCCAAAACCCAATCGAACAAGAGGGAACATATCCTCTACCAGAAGCTCAGTTAGACCGTTTCTTATTCAATATTCAATTGACATACCCTTCATTCGCATCTGAAATTGATATTGTAAAAGGGACAACTACTGATGAACAAAAAATAGTCAACAAGGTACTTGGTGCCGAAGAGGTATTGGCTTACCAGCATTTGGTGCGTAGAGTACCCGTTGCCGATAATGTTGTTGAATATGCCGTTAATCTAGTTCATAAAACTAGGGTTGATTCAGAAAGAGCTCCATCCATTACTAAGGAGTATGTAGAGTGGGGTGCTGGGCCAAGAGCATCTCAAAACTTGATTATTGCCGCCAAGTGCAATGCTTTGCTTAATAACAAGTATTCTCCTGATATAGAAGACGTAAAAGCCGTGGCTAAACCAATTCTACGTCATAGAATCGTGAGAAACTTTAAGGCAGAAGCCGAAGGTATTACTATCGATAAATTGATCGAAGAATTACTTTAAGCTGAATAATCGTAAAATCCTTTTCCAGATTTACGGCCATGATGGCCAGCATCAACCTTCTGCTCTTGAATGCGCGAAGGCCTGAATTTTGGGTCTTGATGAAATGCGTTGAACATTGACGTGGTTACTGAAAAATTAGTATCCACACCAATTAAATCCATTAACCTAAAAGGCCCCATTTTAAATCCAGAAGCCTCCACAAGCCGATCGATTCCTTTAACATCAGAAACTCCTTCTTCTAGCACTTTTAGTCCTTCAACATAGAAGTTACGCGCTACTCTGTTAACAATAAATCCGGGAGCATCTTTTGCCATAACGGGCACTTTCCCTAGTACTTTAGCCAATTCATAAACCACTTTTGAAGTATCGTCTGAAGTAGCAACCCCAGAAATCACCTCTACCAATTTCATAATATGGGCAGGATTAAAAAAGTGCATCCCTACAAACCGTTCTGGGTGCTTCAAATCTCTAGCGATTCTTGTAATAGGAATAGACGAAGTGTTTGAAGCTAAAATGGTTTTTTCAGTGTTCTGATTTTCTAAATTTTCAAACAACTCTTTCTTTACATCAAGTCTTTCTACTATGGCTTCAATAATAATGTCGGCCTTTAGTAATTCAAAATCGGTGCTGAAAGTAATATTAGAAAGCGCTTGATCTTTTTCTTCAGCAGTAACTTTACCTCGCTCAATTCCCTTATCTAAATTCTTCTCAATATTCTTTTCGGCAGTATCCAAAGCAGAAGACTGGAGGTCATACAACACTACACTATAACCAGCCAAGGCAGAAATCTGAGCGATTCCCTGCCCCATAGTTCCGGCCCCTACTACCCCAACTTTCTTAATGTCTTGTAATTGCATCATAGCGAATTGAATTGCTTTAAAAAGCGAATGTCGTTTTCCGTAAACAAACGTAAATCTTTAATTCCGTACCGAAGCATAGTAATACGTTCTATTCCCATTCCAAAAGCAAAGCCAGAGTACACTGAAGAGTCAATTCCGCAATTTTCTAGCACATTTGGATCTACCATTCCAGCACCACCAATTTCTACCCAACCACTGTACTTACAAATGTTACAGCCTTCGCCATGACATATCTGACAAGAAATATCAATCTCTGCACTAGGCTCTGTAAAAGGGAAATATGAGGGTCTGAATCGTACTTGAGTATCTTTGGTATACATTTCTTTAGCGAAATGATAAAGCGTTTGTTTCAAATCGGCAAACGAAACCCCTTTATCGATGTACAAGCCTTCCATTTGATGAAATACGCAATGCGCTCTGGCAGAAATCGCCTCATTTCTAAAAACCCTTCCTGGAGAAAGTGTTCTGATTGGAGGCTTTTCATTTTCCATCACCCTAATCTGAACGGACGAGGTATGTGTTCTTAAAGCGATGTCGGGATTCTTCTCTAAAAAGAAAGTATCTTGCATCTCCCTTGCAGGGTGGTTTTCAGGGAAGTTCAGTGCAGTAAAGTTATGCCAGTCATCTTCAATTTCAGGCCCAGAAGAAACATTAAAGCCAATTCTTTCGAAGATTTCGATAAACCTTTGGCGCGTTGCAGTCAACGGATGAATAGAACCAAAATGATCTTCAACTGGAGGTAAAGTCAGGTCAGCATGATCTTCTACCTTTCTTGCTCCAGATTTTAAATTATCAATATGGAATTGAAAGCGTTCTTCAGCAAGGTTCTTTAAAGCATTAACATTTTGGCCATACGCCTTCCTTTCCTCAGCGGGAACAGATTTCATGTCACCAAAAAGCTCACCTATGACGCTCTTCCGGCTGATGAATCGCATTCTAAAAGCCTCTAGTTCAGTTTCAGAACTTACCACAAAGGCTTCTACCTCCTTCTTAATTTCTTCGATCGAATTCGACATATTGCATTAGTATTTCGGTACAAAAATAGGGTTTGATATTAATTAATCCCTCTAAGCTTCTAAATTTGTGTCTATGCAGAATATCCTTGTTACAGGTGGTGCTGGTTATATCGGTTCACATACAGTTGTTGAACTCCATAATGCAGGTTATAACCCCATTATAGTTGATAATTTATCTAACTCTAGAAAGTCGGTTTTAACAGGCCTTAAGAATATAACAGGTAAGGATTTTGCCTTTTACAAAGTTGACTGTAACGATAAAGAAGCTTTCAGACAGGTTTTCAAAGATCACCAAATTTCAGGGGTGATCCATTTTGCAGCTTATAAAGCCGTTGGTGAGTCTGTAGCCAAACCCTTAGAGTACTACGAAAACAACGTGGGTTCCTTAATGACCCTTATTCGTTTGATGAAAGAAGAAGGTGTTGAAAAGCTAATATTCTCTTCATCATGTACGGTATATGGGCAACCTGACCAACTCCCAGTTACGGAGCAAAGCCCTAAGAAAACTGCCGAGTCGCCTTACGGCAACACCAAACAGGTTTGTGAAGAAATTATTGAGGATACCTCGGTTTCAGATAAGTCATTTAGAGCTATTGCCTTACGCTATTTTAATCCAGTTGGTGCACACCCTTCCTCTGAAATAGGTGAGCTACCGTTAGGGGTTCCTAACAATTTGGTTCCCTTTATTACTCAAACTGCTGCAGGCTGGAGAGAACAACTTACTGTGTTTGGTGACAACTATGATACAAAAGACGGCTCCTGCGTCAGAGATTATATTCACGTTGTAGATTTGGCTAAAGCTCATGTAAAGAGTTTAGAGTACTTAACTCAACACTCCGATTTGTCGTTCGATATTTTCAATATTGGGACTGGGCATGGCAATACCGTGCTTGAAATAGTAAATACTTTCGAAGAAGTATCTGGCACTAAACTGAATTACAAAATTGGAGACAGGAGAAGTGGTGACATCGAGAAAATTTATGCAGATGTTACTAAATCCACAAAGGTATTAGGTTGGAAAACCGAAAAATCACTGAGAGACTCTCTTCAAGACTCTTGGAATTGGCAATTAACATTAAAGAAAGAGGTTTAATTGTTCAAGAGAAAAATCATAAATCTGGTCAATTTCTAATATGTTCGGTTTAATTTTGACCAGCGGAAAGTCTATCATAAACTTCTATAAAATTTAGTTCGCATGAAAATAGCAGTAGTAGGTACAGGTTATGTAGGTTTAGTAACAGGAACATGTTTTGCCGAAGTAGGCATCGATGTGACTTGTATCGATATTGATCAGAAAAAAATTGACGGCCTTAAAGAAGGCATAATGCCAATATATGAGCCTGGTTTAGAAACCATGGTGAAGAAGAATTATGAAAAAGGTCGCCTGCATTTTTCAACTAATTTAGCTGAAAGCATTCAAGATTGCGAAACAGCATTTATTGCCGTAGGAACCCCCCCTGGAGAAGATGGAAGTGCCGATCTAAAGTATGTACTAGCCGTAGCTAAATCTATTGGCGAAAACATGAACAACTACATGGTAGTAGTGACTAAAAGCACCGTACCTGTAGGAACAGCACAAAAAGTAAAAAAAGAAGTAGCCGAGGCTTTAAAAAGAAGAGGAGTAGATATTCCATTTGATGTTGCTTCAAATCCTGAGTTCTTGAAAGAAGGTGCAGCTATCGCTGATTTTCTAAAACCAGATAGGATAGTGGTTGGTGTAGAATCAAAAAAGGCAGAAGAAATGATGAAGAAGCTTTACAAGCCTTTTCTTCTTAACGGACACCCTACTATTTTCATGGATGTGCCATCGGCTGAAATGACTAAGTATGCAGCAAACTCAATGCTGGCTACAAAAATTAGTTTCATGAACGACATTGCCAACCTTTGCGAAATTATGGGAGCCGATGTAAATATGGTGCGTAAGGGCATCGGCAGCGATAATAGAATTGGAAATAAATTTATATACCCAGGCGTAGGCTATGGTGGGTCTTGCTTCCCTAAAGATGTAAAAGCTTTAATTAAAACAGCCGAAGATAATGGATATATCATGTCAGTTTTGAAGGCTGTTGAAGAAGTAAATGAGCGCCAGAAGTCTGTCATGGTAACCAAAGTAAAGTCTCACTTCGGTAACGACCTTAAAGGTAAAACATTTGCAGTTTGGGGACTTTCGTTCAAACCTAAAACTGATGACATGAGGGAAGCCCCTTCTATCGTAATTATCAATGCTTTATTAGAGATGGGTGCTAAAGTAAAGGCTTACGACCCAATTGCAATGGAAGAAGCTAAGCACGACTTAAAAGACACCGTTACTTATGCAAAAGATGAGTACGACACGCTTATTGATGCAGATGCACTTCTTTTAGTTACGGAGTGGCCAGAGTTTAGAATTCCTAACTTTGATGTGGTAGCAAAACTGATGAAATCAAAAGTAATTTTTGATGGAAGAAATATATATGATAAGCAAGAGGTTAAGAACCTTGGTTTTGATTACTACGGTATAGGTATATAATTATGAAGCGAGTTTTAATAACGGGCGCAGCTGGATTTCTCGGTTCTCATTTATGTGATCGCTTTATAAAAGAAGGATATCATGTAATTGGTATGGACAACCTTATTACAGGCCACCTCTCCAATATTGAGCACCTTATGCCCTTAGAGCAGTTTGAATTCCATCATCATGATGTTTCCAAGTTTGTGCATGTAGCTGGAAAACTCGATTACGTACTTCACTTTGCCTCACCAGCAAGCCCAATTGATTATCTAAAGATTCCCATCCAAACTTTAAAAGTGGGCTCTTTAGGTACTCATAATCTTTTAGGATTAGCCTTAAATAAAGGTGCACGAATGCTTATTGCTTCAACTTCCGAAGTATACGGTGATCCTATGGTTCACCCGCAAACTGAAGAGTATTACGGTAATGTAAACCCTGTGGGGCCAAGGGGAGTGTATGATGAAGCCAAAAGGTTTCAAGAAGCCATGACCATGGCTTATCACACATATCATAAACTAGAAACACGTATTGTAAGAATTTTCAATACCTACGGCCCAAGAATGCGTCTAAATGATGGACGTGTATTACCAGCTTTTATCGGTCAAGCTTTACGTGGCGAGGACTTGACTGTTTTTGGGGATGGATCACAAACAAGATCTTTCTGCTATGTAGATGACTTAGTCGAGGGTATTTATCGTCTTCTTTTATCAGACTATGCTCAACCAGTCAATATTGGTAATCCTGATGAGATTACCATTTCTCAATTTGCTGAAGAGATTATTAAATTAACGGGCACTCAGCAGAAAGTCATTTATAAGCCATTACCGAAAGATGACCCTATGCAAAGACAACCCAACATTGATAAAGCCAGAGAAATACTTGGCTGGGAGCCTAAAATATCGCGTGTCGAAGGTTTAAAAATAACCTATGATTACTTCAAGTCACTTCCAGAAGAGAAACTTTTTGATAAGGACCATAAAAATTTCGAACACTATATAAAATAAGAGTACAACCATATCTTATTTTATGGTGTCTTAATTACATGTTATTGAAAAAAGTCTTTACCGTCTTCTTGGTACTTTATACTCAATCGTTATTGGGTTTCCAGCTCCAAAATGATTCTACTCGATATTCTCACGCTCTCACGCTAACTCAAGGAGGAATAACCTCCTCTAAAGATACGCTGCCATTTTGGATGCAAGGGAACAATAGTCAACGTTTTAGAAGTGGGGAGTCTAACTTTATTTATAGCAATTTACATCTAAGAAAAAAGATCAGCTCAAAAGAAAACCTTGATTATTTCTATGGTGTTGAATGGATAGGCTCGGTTTCAGGTGATGTTAGTGGTAGGTTTATTCAAAACTATTTTGGTATTAGTTACTCGAATTTCCTCTTTACTTTTGGCCAAAAGGATGAATTTTTTGGTAATAACAACAATCTTGGTTTTGGAAATCTTATCAATGGGAACAATGCCAGACCAATACCGAAGTTTTCGATTCAAACCCGTAATTGGCTACCCATTTTTAGCTCATTCTTAAGTGTTAAAGGATATATAGCTCATGGTTGGTTTGAAGCTAATAGATACCAAAGCAATGCATTTCTTCACCAGAAATACCTTCACTTTAAGTTTCACCCTAAAAATGTCCCCGCTGAATTCAGCTTTGGAATAACTCATAATGCACAATGGGGTGGAAAAAATAATCAGAGCAACATTAGCCAGCCAACTGGATTTAAAGACTTCATACGTATCATGATGGCGAGTAAAGGAGGGGACGGAGCTTTAGAAACAGATAAACTCAATGCCCTTGGAAATCACCTAGGAACCTGGGATTTACAAATAAAAGCAGCCATTAGTGACAAATGGCATGTAACTAATTACATTCAGTGGTTATGGGAAGACGGCTCTGGGTTAAAACCAAAAAACTGGAACGCTGGGGTATACGGTTTTTCGTTAAACCAGATTGATAAATCAGGTATTGTCAATCAACTAGGAGTTGAAATAGTCAATACCACTAATCAAGGTGGCTCCCTTAACGGTGTTGGAGCTGGACCAGATGATTTTCTCAACAATGGTGTTTACCGTAATGGATGGACTTATAAAAATCAAATTATTGGAAGCCCAATATTTTTAATTATTAATCCAGAAAATGCCCAAGGAAATAAAATAAACAATGTAGTTACTGGCCTTAGCTTCTATTCACAAGGATGCATTCAAAATTTACGATATACTCTCTCCTTTAGGCAGTTTGTAAACCATGGAGCCAAGGTCAAGCCTCTAAGCACACCGATAGAACTTACCTCTGTTGCATTAAGCACACTAATTAATATCAAGAACAATAAGCTATTGGTTGGATCAGAATATAATTGGGGAAACTACTCTTCCAAAAACTTGGGGTTCAAAGTTGAGTTTCAAAAAGAGATTATTTTGAAGAAGTAAACTCTTGAGTAAAATATAGTCAACCTAATAAGCTAACTTCTGACCTTTAACCAAAGCATAAATCGTAAGGAATATAATCTTAATATCTAATATAAAAGACCAGTTCTGGAGATAGAACCTATCTAACCTTACTCTAGAATTCATTTGATAATAATCCGTTATTTCACCTCTAAAACCCATGGCTTGTGCCAAACCAGTAACCCCTGGCTTGTAAGCGTGTCGTTTAGCATATTTTTCTATTTTAGCTTCATACGCTTTATTGAGTGACAGCGGGTGCGGCCTTGGCCCAACAATTGACATATTGCCAATTAACACATTGAAAAATTGAGGAAATTCATCTAAACTAGTTCTTCTTAAAAAAGCCCCAAACTTGGTTATCCGAGGATCATTCTTACTGGCCCATGTAAAGTCAGCTTCGCTGTTCTCTATCATAGTTCGGAATTTATAACAGTAAAATGGTGTATTCCCCTTTCCATGTCTGAGTTGTTTAAACAATATTGGCCCTTTAGACTCTAGTTTTATGATCAACCCAAAAATCGGATACATCCAACTCAAAACGAACACAAACATAAATGTGGCAAACACCACATCGAAAATTCGCTTTACAAAGGTATTAACCTTAGCATCTAGCGGTAAATTGTTTACATCTATTACAGGTACTGCATCATATCTTCGAAGTACAAAGCTCTTAATTGCCTCTGTCTTGAACTCAGGCAAGAGCTTTACTCTTTTTAGACTGTTTTCTCCAATTTCTATTGCTTTTTCTAACACATATTTAGGAGCTCTTTCACTTACATAAATATGATCTATACTCTCTAAATCTGCTTTGATAAAATCTTTGAAGCTTCCCAAGTATGAATAGTTCTCAATTCCATCTTTGACATCACCATAAAAGCCAATACATCTAATTCCATAGTGGCTTTTCCTTTTAAGGGTGTCAAACAATTTAGTACCAAGTTCATCATAACCAAGTATAACAGCATACCTAATATTACCTCCAAACTCTCTATACTTATCCAAAATAAGATGTACTGAAACTCTGTAAATTGTCAACCACAGAAACAGAAGTAGTACCAGTGTAGTTAAGAAATGTCGTTCTAGCGATTCAGATTGAGAGAACAACCAAAAAATAGAAATGGCAGAAATGAAAATGAATACACTAAAAAAAGCCTTTTTAAATGTATTGTAATAACTTACTGCTCTACCAATTTTATAATCCTTATTCAGGTATGATATAATTGGCCAAACAGATAAATAAATTAACAATAATAAATATGGTTTGTCAACAGCAAACTCACCCTCTGCTATGAATAGAGAGCTAAAGAAAATGATTGTTAAAACAATCATTTCTCCTAAAACAAATAAATAAGGGAAATATCTATTAAATCTCTTTCTCACAGTTTGAGAGTTATCTTATTTTTAATTAACTCATAAAAAGTATACTGGCACAAAGATATTAAAACAACTCATACCACGAACTTATAGTTTTTCGAATTAATAATTTGACAATCTATATAAAACTGACATCTCTAAGCCAAATGCATTATACAGCTCACCCGAATCATTCGCCAACCTAAGATTTAAACCTAAGGGCTTAAGATTAAAAGCTTGATTATAGCTAACCTCAACAGAAGTATATACTTGTTTTTTTGCTGGAAGAAAAACATACTCAAAACTTGGGTCTCTATCTATACCCCCCCAATTAAATCTACCCTCATATATACCAGCATAAGTACCAAAGTTTTTTGAGTAAGTAAATAACCCTTTATAGGTAATTTTTGAGCTGAAATTCCCCTCTATACCAATATGAAGTGCTGTTAACCGATTATTCGCAATGGCCACCCCATAATCAGGGTATGGGTCCAGAAAATTAAGTGTATGCTGATAAGTCAAAATCAATGGGTTTCCGATCACCTGATCATTATAAGTCCAACCCGAACGATATAGATAGTTATTATAGATGTCATCTCTTTCGCCAAACTCATTGCCCCTATTGTCTTCTTCTGTTTGAATATCATCTGTTGGGTCAGGTAGCCCTCGCCCACTTTGCCATTTTGTTCTTACCACCTCGACATAAAATTTACTCACCAGATATTCCCTCTTTGGTAAGCCCCATTCCAATCCAATTAAAAAGTCCTTAAAACTTATAAACTGAATACTACCCGCGTCTTCAAACGGCTTTTGATAGTTCAAACTTAAGGTATGATCACCCAACCTTTTTCTAAAAGTAAACTCGGTTAAGCCAAGGTGATTACCAATAGCATTACCCTCACCAGCACTACTGCCATCTGGGTTATGTATACCTCTACCCATAAAAACTCGAAAATAGTCATTCAAACTACTCGGCTGTTTATCTCCTTGAGGTGAAACGCCACCATATTGAGCAAAATGAACGATGCCCGATGAAATTTGTAGACCAATCAAATCGTCTAAATCGGCCATCCCATAAAAGGTTTTTCCATGAAGCAATGCCTTTGAAATGTATCGATCTTCTTCCATCCAACTCTGTCTCAAAGAGCCTCTAAACTTTAAGTAACCATGAGTAAAAGGCACAGACTTAAACTCATTCAAACTAAGCTCAATCATTGGAAGTGGCAATGCATTTTCACTCATGGCTAAAGAACCTGACGAAAGTCCAGAGGGTAACCCTCCATAAGTTCTTTTTGCTCTTCCTGCAGTAAATTCCCAGTCCTTGAATTTAGCTCTAACATAATACGTGGAGAACCTTTCATTGCGAAACCCCAAGCCTGATAAAAGACTCCATGACTCACTTATAGTTCTTTTATACCCCACCTCCCCTTTTAGAAAAACTGGCGCATCACCATCAACTTCTCCATATTGGTTATTGATAAGGTAGAATGGGGCAAAGCTTTTGGAAGAAAGAACGGTACCTGTTGACACATACGCCTGTAAACTATCCTGTATTTCAACTTTAGTTTGACCTAAAACAAAATAATAAGACATAAAAAACGAAACCGTCAACAGGCAATATCTAAGCATATTTGTGTTTTTCCACAAAGCTAAGAAATATAGTCTCCGTTTAATATGTAAAGAATGACTAAAACATACTATACAACATCAAAATCTTTTCATCTTTGGATTGAAAACAGTCAAAATACGTTTTCTTTGTAAAACTCAATAGTGGAAAAAAAATTAGAAACTCACATGACGAATGGTTCGATTTATTTTAGGAAAATTATTTTGAATGCCTTCTCCAGATTAAAACCAACTACCCACAAGAAAAGACATCAAACTATTATTCTAATAAATATGATTACAGTCTTTTTATTGTCTGGGTGTTTAAATGACCAAGTGACAGAGAAAACTATCTATTTTAATGACTTTGAAGATGGTTTAGATGGGAAAACTAAAACAAAGTCTATAAGCAGTTTCCAAAACGCAAGAATCGAAAATTATGATGGTTCAAATGTACTTGGCCGGTTTGGTTTTGATGGTTTTCTAATGAACTTAAATAATGTACCTGAATTTGACATGATTGAAGTAAGCTTTGATCTATACATACATGACAGCTGGGAAGGAAACGGAAACTCTAACAATAATAACCAACCCGATATTTGGATTTTCAACATTGACAGTCATAATATAGTCTACTCTACTTTCATAAACACTCTCTGTCAAACACACCAATGTAACACTCAACAGAGCTACCCAAATAGTCTAGGTAGCTTAAATCCAGAAAACGCAGATGCCCTAAACACAAACCTCCCAGGTGTTTGTAAGTTTGATTCTATTTTGGGCGGAACCAAACAGTACAGGTATAGCAAAAAGTTTAACCAAAGTGGATCATCAATTGAATTTTTCCTTGGCGCTCAACTTCCTGGAGTCACGGCAACTGATTATTGCCTGAAAAGTTGGTCCATTGATAACTTCAAAGTAATAGGCATTACAATACCAGAGATTTTATGACCCTAATAACAACTCTAAATTCTATACTTTTATCAATGTTTCGAAAAGGTATCTTTTCGTCTATTATATTGATTTCAGCATTTACAGCGGTTTCACAAAACAAGCTCATTGTAGGGTTGCCTGTAATAGAGGATTATTACCGTAGGTCTCAGCTCGTTGAAAACAACGACTCAAGTGCCTCATTCCTTTTAAGGCCTATTTATTTAAATTCAACTGAGAGTCGAGGCCTTTATACACCCGAAACAAAAAGTGATTTATTAAAACCTCAAGTCAAATTTAGTTCTTCTAAGACACCATGGTTTGACTTCAGCTTCCTACCTGTGCAGATTAATTCACAGTATACAGAAAAACAACCATATGGCTGGAATGATGGAGCTCTAATACCAGCAAGTGGTTACCAACAAACCATATCCGCTGGGTTCAATACTAGAGTTGGCCCATTGTCTTTACAGTTTTACCCAACTTATCAATACGCGGAAAACAAATCATTCGAAGGAATTCCTCTTGACCAGGGAAGTGTACTTTGGGCCAGATATTATAGTTATACTTTAAACAGTATTGATCAGCCAGAAAGGTACGGTGATGGGAATTATGAAAAATTCCTTTGGGGGCAGAGCAGTATTCGACTAAACGCAGGGCCTATTTCTTTGGGGTTATCAAATGAAAACCTATGGTGGGGGCCTGGACGGTTCAACTCACTGGTAATGACTAATAACGCCAGAGGATTTAAACACCTAACTATCAACTCAATCAAACCTATTAAGAGTTGGTTAGGATCTTTCGAATTTCAAATGATAGGGGGTAGGCTAGACGAATCTGGATTTTTACCGCCAGGTAATAACATTGTACATAACGGAAGATTTATTTATCGTCCAAAAGTTAACGATTGGAGATATCTTTCAGGGATTATGTTTAGCTATCAACCTAAGTGGATACCAGGGTTATACTTAGGCGCTACCAGGGTAGTTCAACAGTACCACGAAAATGCTAAAGAAAGTAAGGATTACTTTGGTGCTGTTTCCAACCTGTGGAGGAAAAATGACCCCGGGGGTATAGCAACTGAAATTCAGAGAGACCAGTTAGCTTCTGCCTTTCTAAGGTTCGTTTGGCCGGAAATCCAGACTGAAGTATATTTTGAATTTGGAAGGAATGATGCTGCTCAGAATTTTCGAGACTTTTTCTTAGAACCATGGCATTCAGCTGCCTATAACGCTGGGTTTAGGAAACTATTCCCCTTTCAACAAAAGGAAGATCAAAAAATAGACGCCTCTTTCGAATTTACTCAATTACAACAAAGTGCCGGCAGAATTATACGAGAGGCAGGTACATTCTATATTCACAGTCGTGTACGCCATGGGTATACACACAATGGAGAAGTATTAGGTGCGGGAATTGGGCCAGGAAGCAATCTCCAGACCCTTGAGGTCAATTGGGTTAATGAATTGAAGAAAATAGGGTTGACTTTTGAGCGATATGTTCATAATAATGATTACTATTTTTTTGCATTCAATGATATACAAGACCCCAGAAGACATTGGGTTGATATCAGTGCTTTCTCAAATCTTAGTTGGGATTTCGGGAACCTCCTTATAAATGCTCGATTAGGAGTAATTAAATCTCTTAATTACCAATATCAAATTCAAGACCAGATTGTTCCAGGTGCTCAATATTTTGTACCAGGCAAAGATGTAATTAACTTCAAATCCAGTCTTGACTTGATATATCGTTTCTAACTATGTCTATTAAAAAGAACTACGCTTATAATCTCTTATTGAGCATATCAAATGTAGTTTTTCCTTTGGTCACTTTTCCTTACGCCTCAAGGATATTGAACCCTGATGGAATCGGTAGAGCACAGTTTGTAATCTCATTTGCTCAATACTTTTCCATAGTAGCAGCTTTGGGAATACCCATTTACGGTATCAATCAAATTGCTAAGGTAAAAAAAAACCAATCTGACCTGAATAACATTTTCTCGGAACTATTCATCATACATTTAATATCAACATTTATTGTGCTCTTAATCTATCTGACTTTGGTTTTTTCTATACCTACTTTAAGTCAAGATAAATTGCTTTTTCTAATTGCCACAGGAGTTATTCTTCTAGGCACTTTAAGCTTAGATTGGTTTTTTAACGGCCTAGAAGAGTTTAAACTTGTAGCGATTCGATCGTTTGCGGTTAAATCAATTGGCTTGATTCTCCTTTTCACTTTTGTCCATAATCAGACTGATGTAATTCCTTACATTTTTGTAATGACATTCATTCTTGTCGGCAATAATGTTATCAACATATTTCTCTTAAGAGGAAGAGTTCATCTAAAAAGTAAAGGCCTCAATTTCAAGCAGCATACTCTACATCTGATTTTCATCTTTAGTACCATTTTTGCTGCCACAGTATATACCAACTTAGATACTGTACTCTTAGGCTTTTTGGCCGATAAGAGTCAAGTTGGCTTTTATACCGCTGGCACAAAACTTTCGAAAGCAGTTATACCAGTTATTACAGCCTTTTGTGCTGTACTTCTACCTAGAGTTGCACAAAGTATATCCAGTAAAGACTCTAAGCTTGAAGAAGCACTTCTTTTAAAATCATTTTCGTTCATATCATTTATAGCTGTTCCTGCTTTTTTTGGTTTATGGTTTCTAAGAGAGAACATCATCATACTTTTTTCGGGTGAATCCTTTTTACCTGCCTCCGAAGGAATGATCTACATGGCTTTGCTTCCCCTTCTAATTGGGTTCGGTTATGTCTTTGCCTATCAGGTCTTAGTACCCCATGGTTTGAATAAACAAATGTTTACTGCTTCTATATATGGATTAATAACATTTATATTAGTTAATATAATCCTTGTTCCGAAGTTTGGATTTATCGGCACCGCAATTTCAATAGCCTTAACTGAACTCGTTGTTACATTCTCCTACATCTATTTTACTCCAAAAAGATTACTTAAAATACTTCCATGGACTTCCCTTTTACAATCTGGGGTAATTTGCACTTTATTTTTACCGATTATTATATTGATTAAAAGTAATGGGTTGAATAACATTTCAGAGCTATTATTGGCAATAGTGAGCTGTGCTTTAATATACTTCAGCCTCCAATACGTTCTGTTCAAAAACACGTTTATTAAAGAGGGGTTATCATTTCTAATTAAAAAGAACCACACTTAACATGTCGTCCGATTCATTAATCATAAATGTAGTTTTGGCCTCATATAATGGTGAAAAATATATCCGAAAACAAATAGAGAGTATTCTTAACCAAACTTATCCGATCGCTGGAATTCATGTTTTTGACGATTGTTCCACAGACAACACCGTTCAGGTTCTCAGAGATTTTGAACGTCAAGGACAGATTCACCTCCATATTAATAAAGAAAACATCGGGCTCATAGAAAATTTTAAAAGAGGAATTCAACAGCTGTCCAACGATGGTTATATAGCATTAAGCGACCAAGATGATACCTGGGATAAGCGAAAAATAGAAGATTCAGTTTTGAAAATGTGCGAAATTGAAAAGGATCCGTTATTACCAGCCTTGGTCTATTCAGACTTAATTGTGATAAACTATAATGATGAAATTGTTGCAAAGTCCTTTTGGAAAGAAACAAACAGGAGCCATTATAAACACTGCCTTGAAACGGTATTATTTGGTAACGTAGTAAATGGCTGTACCACACTATTTAACAGTGCAATGGCAAAATTTGCCAAGGATATACCAAATAAAATCATTCTAAATCACGATGCATGGCTCGCTCTTATAGCTTTTAGTTTTGGCCAGATTGGTATTGTGGATAAACCCACAGTAAATTATAGGCAACATGAAGAAAACATCACCTTCTCCATAAAAGAGAAGAAGGAAGGATTTTTTAAAAAAGTGAAGAAAAATATACTATTTACTTTTAAACCAAAAATTTTTATGAAAGATCAATTCGATTTAGTCAATTCATTTTATCAGGTTTATTGCTCAGAGCTAAATGAGGGCGAAAAACTGATTTTCACTAATTTTTTGAAACTTAAAGACAAGAATTATTTCACTCAAAAAAAATATATATTGAGCATGTTAAAACAAAAGTAACTGGTCACTTTCATGAAAAATGCAAAAACAATTTTAGATTCTGATAAGCAAGGAGGTATTGGTAATAAATTTCGTTCGAAAAGATTCCTGTTTTTAGAGCAATGTCTTATAAACATCGATCGCCCAATCAGAGTGCTGGGCGTAGGTGAAGCCGAATATTTTTGGAAAAATAGAGGTTGATCCAATGATGGGCAACAACCAATCGACACTGTTGGTAATGACCAACAGAAAAACCCTGATAATAATAGAAAAACTCTCCAGCAATAATGCACATGAATTGTATCAGAAAATGGAGCAAAGGTTAACGTGCTTTAGTAACTCATGGATAGAAAAAATCACTTTTGATAATGGAAAGGAGTTTGCCCAGCACGCTAAAATAGCAGAAGACCTCAATGTGAAAACTTACTTTACAAGGCCATACACATCACAGGACAAAGTAAATGTCGAATATAGAATAGGTGTAATTAGAAGGTTCTTCCCAAAGAAAACTGACCTTAGAAAAGTATCCGACTTGAGAATAAAAGAAGTAGAATGGTTGCTAAATTGTAGACCTATTAGAAAGTTTAATTATCAAAACCCAATTGAAGTCCTAAGTAATAAGTTTGTTGCACTTATTGGTTGACCTCAGCAATCATTTACAGCTCATAATTTCAAATTAAATAACTAAAATCGCTATTTAGTTTACATTTATCAAAATAAATAAACAGCTTAAGCATGGACAACGGCCTACCTTTTATTTCTTCATTTCGAGTTAATCCCGATTTAGTTTGGCAGATGTCTAGATCAGAGAAATATGCGTTGATTGGATTACTTGAGCACTTAAAACCCAATTGTTCTGTAGAAATAGGTACTTATCAGGGTGGTAGTTTACAAGTAATTAGTGAATTCTCTGAGAGAGTTTACTCTATAGACATTAGTCCAGAACCCAAGAGAACGCTTCAGCCTTTGTTTGATAACGTAGAATTCATTGTTGATCAGTCTGTGAATGTACTTCAGGATCTATTTAAAAATATTGAGAAAGCGGGTGAAAAATTAAATTTCGTTTTGGTGGATGGAGATCACTCAAGAAAAGGAGTGCATGATGATTTAAAGATGATTCTCGATTACCCTCATAAGAATGACTTAGTCATACTTTTGCATGACAGTTATAACCCACAGTGCCGCAAGGGAATGAAAGACATTGACTATTCTAGTTATGACAACATTGAATATGTAGAATTGGATTATATCACAGGCTCATTTTGGCACAATGGGAATAATAGAGAAATGTGGGGAGGGTTAGCTTTAATAAAAGTAAGTGGAAATCAGAATAACCCAGCTGAAGTAAACGAATCAGCACGTAATTCTTTTAAAGTGGCGCAACTACATTCTATTCACATCATAAAAGATAAGCTTAGATTTTTATCGCCTATTAAAAAACGTATTTACAAGCAATTCAAAATGAGGCATAAGGCGGACAAATACTTTGATTTCGAAAAGTAGAATTTAGCCAGCCTTCTTAGTTAAATCTTCAAATACTCTTATGTAATGATCCGTGATTGAATCCCAGTTATACTTTTCTGTGATCCCTTCTCTAGAAGTAGACTTCATTTTTTGAACCCGTTCAAATTCAGCATCTATTTTATCAACCAATTGTTGAACACTAGTCTCATTCTTTTCAAAGTACTGACCATACCTTTCATTCTGAAGTACTTCTCTATTGAAAGGGGTATTTAATGCTATTATGGCTGAACCAAAGCTCAGGGCCTCTAGCATTGTTGGATTTGTTCCACCAAACTCATGACCATGCATGTAAACATAGGCATTATGAAAAAGCTCAGCAACAGCATCACGATTCCTAACCAAACCAGTAAAAATAAGTCGGTCGTCAATTTGACTAAGGGCTTTCAACTTTGATGAGTATTCATCTTGATAGGGCACGTCTCCTACTATAACAAGCTTTCTTTTTGAATTACTCTTTCGAAATCCCTCAATCATTATTCCCCAGTTATTATCTGGAATAAACCTCCCAACAATTAAATAGTAACCACCAGGTTCGAGTCCCCACTCTTCAATTAATTCTGGCGATTTAGAATATTTTATATTTCCACCATAGGCAATTACTTCAGAATCACGATTGAACAACTCAAGGTATATCCTACGCATTTCATCGGCATCGTTAATGATCACATCATACCACTTTGTTGCTTGCTTTGAAGCCCATTTAAAATAGCTTGCACCCAAACCCTTCCATTTTGGTCTCAGCCATTCCAAACCATCCACATTTATAGCAGTGGGCTTTCTAAACAGACGGGTGATTAAGCCAAATGGACCATTTGCTGAGTTCACAACAAAAACCACATCCGTTTTACTCAAACAGGCGTGGGTCATAGAGAAAAAAGAATGAATTAACTGACTCAATGACTTGGTTTCTATTGTTGGTATATAAACCAGCTTTACTCCATTCACTTCCTTTGGCCTATCATTAAAAAGGTTACGATGACAATAAACTGTTACTTCTACATTTTTTTTTACCAGCCTTTCGACAAGCTCTTTAATAAATGTTTCATACCCACTGTAAACATATGGATAACCTCTGGTGCCTATAATTGATACTCGCATTATTAAATACTATTCATTATCGCAATTAAATTTTCACGGTGTTGTTCATATGAAAACACCTCATTTACACGAATTTCCCCTTTTTTCCCCATCACTTTTCTTAATTCTCCATCTTCAATTAATGGTAATATAGTCTCTGCCGCCATATGTGCATTGTCCCATGGTATTAAAAGCCCTGTTTCATTTAACTTGACCATTTCGGGCGCTCCCCCATGATTTGTAGCTACCACTGGCTTACTGCAAGCCATCGCTTCTAGAACAGTAGTGGGTAAGGGGTCTGGCAAAATGGATGGTAGAACGAAAATATCTAGTGACTGAAGAATTCTATTGATATCAGTTCTGTAGCCTAAATCTATAACTGCATCCTCAAGGTTATTTTCTTTTATGATTTGTTTTAGATCATCATATAAGTATTCGTAACCAGGAAAGGCGTCTCCTACCATTACAAACTTAATATTGTGATATTTCTGTTTTAGTAGGCTCGCTATTTCTAAAAAATACGATTGACCTTTCCAAAAATGAACTCTTGCTATCATACCTATGAGCAACTGATCATTAGGAAGTCCTAGCTCATCTCTAAGACTATCATTTCCTGAATATGGCTCAATACTAAAACCATTGTAAAGCCTGTGAATATTCAGATTTCTGTCAACCTTAAGCCAATGAGATTTAACAGCCTCAGAAACCACTATAACACAATCAGAATAATGTAGCATTAAATATGCATAAGCTTTTAACAGCCATTTAGGACCTGGTATTATCTCAAGTACATGCCATACATGTTTGAGTTTTTTACGCTTACTATAAAAAGCTCCGGTAATAACTCCTGTAGTATTTGAATAAATTGTGTCAATATCATGTAATTTAGTAATCCGATCTAGCTCTCTCATAGAGTTACGAAAAGCTCTGGCTCGATTAAAAAATCCTTTGAGATTAAAGTATTTTCTTCTTACTGTAGCCAGCGGAATTATTTCAACAGGACAATCAAGGCTGACAATCTCTTTACATAATGGCCCGTTACTCGATAAAGCCACCACCACATAACAACCGTTCTCCTTCAAAATTTTTATTGTTTCGAGCCCTACTTTACTTGCTCCATATAAATCGGAGGAGCTATGGAGCATGAGAATTCTTCTAGACTTATTATTTACCACTTTAATTTACAAATTTAAAACACCGAAATAGAGACGTGAAATATCTAAATACAGTCAATAGTTAAGACAATCCATTATCATTTAATCCTTCACTCTTTACGGTAAGCTATAAAAATAAGCCTCCATTTTATTCAAATATTCGTTACGATTAAAGTCTAGGAGCCTGACACTTCCTCTTTCTATCAAGGTTTGCCTCAATTCAGAATTGTAATGCAGTTTCAACATTAACTCGCTCAATTCATTATGATTCCCCATTTCAAAAGACAGGCCAGCACCACCTAATACCTCGACAAGCGCCTCCTGACTTGAGGTTATTACAGGACATCCCATCTCAAACGCTTCTAAGATAGGAATTCCAAAACCCTCATTATTAGAAGGAAAAATATAAGCTTGGGCACATTTATATAATTTAGCAATGTCCGAATCGGATAGGTAGCCAGGTAAAATTACAGATTTTTTTATGCCTAATTTCTTAATGAGATTGACAACTTCTGGGAAGTCATTAAACCTCTTATTCGCAGCTGGGTTACCAACTAAAACTAGCTTAAAGTTTCTATCTTTTGTTTCCTTTAAAAAAGAATCAAACGCCTTAACCAAAACCTGAAGACTCTTTCTTTTTTCAAAGACTCCTACATGAAGAAAATATTCTTTGTTGACCAAGCTTAAGCTTCTCAAAATTTCATCCGTTTCCGATACAATCTTCTTCATTTCTCTATGAGGATGCGAAATGACGGAGACTTTCACTTCAAAGGGGAGAATACCTTGGATTTTTAATTTTGCAGAGTTAGTTATTGTCATCACTGATGCCCCTCTTTTTACTCCCTGAAGAGTAATCCATTTAAAATATGGTAGCCAAATTCTACCATAGTGTTCTGGAGTATCCCAAAAAAAAGTATCATGAAACATGACTACCTTATGAGACTTCATTCTCCAAAAAGTAGGGTAATAGTCCGGAAAAAAAACAATATCCGCTTTTATAATAAAAGCCTTAAAAGGTATAGTAATCTGCTTCCAAACAATGATATCAATTTGAGCCATCAACCTGTAGAACAGAGATCCCTTTTTTCTGAAAGTATTAAATGAACTAGTCTTACTAGGTTCTGGGTAAAAAACGTACCTGTAATTCCCGTCCTTCCTATTAGAAAAAATTTTTATCAATAACTCAGTATACTTTCTCACGCCAGTCTCTGCTCGATATAAATTATGTATATCAATTAGAACAGTTTTAGGTTTGATATTTGAATCCATAGTCAATAAATGAGCCTATAGCATTACACTATAACTGATTCTCTGTTTTTAGTTTTTCGAAAGTTTGAATACTATAACCCACCATCCACCAAGACAAGTACGCCACATATAAATATATTTCCGCATTGGATGTCATTAGAGGCAATAGAAAGGCAAACTTAAAAGTAGCCGCCATAAAAGGAAAGGCTCGTTCTGAAATAGTACTACCGAGTTTATATGCTTTAACTGAATAATAAATTGAGGAAAAGAGTAGACTAATATAAAGCATCAAAAAGGGGATACCCAGCTGAACTCCGAAAATAATAAACTGATTTTCACCACCCACTTTCAACTCTTCATTCACTCCGCCAGCATTTCCGCTTGTTCCTAACCCAATGCCCATTGGGTTAGAAATAATGCTTTCTATTCCTTCTAACCACTCAACAACATGTCCAATACTTGATGAATCTGCCAAGTTAAAAGTATCTATCACAAAGTAGCGTAAATCATCTCCTGCAAAAAGAAATATAGATGCGAAGAATAGAACAACCATTAAGAACCCGTACAAGATGAGCTTATAGTAACCAAGAATAATTGCAATAAAAAACATGATTAAAAATAGCCCCACAAGAGAAGACCTGGAGTAGGCAAAAAGAAGAGAGCCAACTGAAATGAGAACCAAAACTCCATACTGATAACGCTTTGTTTTACTATTGAGAAAAAGGAAAAAAGCCCCAGAAAAACTCATCAACATTGCAGAGGCTAGGCCCAATGGGTTCTCGAAAAAGGCAGCAAAACGTTTAGCTCCACTCTCTGCTCCAAAGGTATAAGTAAGTCCATGAACACCTGCAGGATCAATCCCATTGATGTCTTGATTTAGATTTGCATAACCAATAAATGTCTGAAAATGAGTATCAATAGACTTTTCGAACAAATTTAATATGAAAGCCAGCACAGTCACAGTCAGAATTATTTTTAGAATACTCACTACCTGATATGACTCTAGCATCATAATCCTTCCAAGGAGGTACATTAATCCTAACATTAAAATATTCTTAAAGTAGAGGGTCTTATTCACAAATGACACTTCCCCTATGGGTAAGAAAAGATACAAAAGGGCATAACCAATTAGTGCAATAAACAGATAGTCCGTAGGCTGCAATCTAATAGGAGTTGTAAAAAGATTCCTTTTATACAGCAACCAAGACAGCAATGTTATAAACACCATTATTTCTTTTAAATAAGTGATTAAACTCACCAACAAAGGAGACCCTGTTTGTTGGTAGGTTAATGCCTGAAGGGTGACATAAAAAGGGAGAAATACACAAAAAAAATAGATGAGGAAATGTAGATTCCTTTTAAATAGGATTTGTTGAGCGCAATAGATTACACCCCATACTAAAAATAGGCTCAATATTAAGAATAGAACTAACAAGACAGACCATTCAAGACACCCATAAGTATATTAAAGCTAGTTTCAAGTTACAGGAATTCTCGCAATTAGGAATCATACGGAATAATTCAAACTTGAAATGTTAGGCCATGATAAAAACCTCGAAATGACGCCTTAAGCTTTTTAAATCTGCCTCGGATTAAAAAATATAGTGAATACCCAGTAAGCTTGTAAAGCTGATAAATCATTGAGGTAATAAAAAAAACACCCTTGGCATATCGTCTCACTATAAAAATGTGATTTCTGATATTGACATAGTGTGAAAATGGTGACAGATTACCCTCCCCAAAAGTTTCCCGATTATCATTCGACTTACCTACTTCATGATATATCTTAGAGGAAGGCTCATAAACTAACTTATATCCTGCCTTCTTAATTCTAAATGACCAATCAGTATCTTCATAATAAATGAAAAAGCGATCATCTAGCTTTCCTACTTCGCGTATTATTGAAGATTTTGTCAAGAAACAGCAGCCTGTCACCCAAGGAATTGCCTTCTGTTCATCATACGCCCCCTTGTCGGCTTCACCCATTCCAATAGTTTTTGTCAAATGCCAAACCTTTGAAAATGAACTTCCTGCATTCCAAATGACTTCTCGTTCTTGGTTGAACATTATCTTTGGCTGAATTGCTCCTATGTTTACATCTTGTTGTAAAACTGCAACTAGGCTGCTAGCAAAATCAGGCGTAACAATCGTGTCGTTGTTCAGCAGCATTAACAATTCCAAATTCTCATTCACAGCGAATTCAATGCCCGTATTATTCCCCCCAGTAAAACCAAGATTCTTCTCATTCTTTAAAAGAACGATTTTAGGAAATTGCGCTTTGAGCTTATCTCCAGAACCATCATTCGACCCATTGTCAACTACTATCACACGGTAATCAGGATAGTCAATATCACTCAATGAAGCGAGGCAGTTACGTGTTACATCAAAGCTATTCCAGTTTACAATAACTATGGCTAACGAGGGTAGCATATGAAATATTTATGCGTTTGCTACTATTTCTGTCTTTTTCCAAAAATCATAAATGCCATTCTCAAGTTCATATTCGGACCATCTAAACCTTTCTCTTAAAGGTTGTTTTTTAGCCCAATTCCACATAATAGTCAGACCTTCTTCCAATGAAGTACGGTCTTTGTAGTCGAGTAGCTCTATCGATCTTTGCCAGGTTGGGTGTGCATTTTTAACTTCATGGCGTGCCTCTTTGTATATGGTTTCACCCTTACCTATCACCCGTTTTAGTATTTCATTGGCCTCATTGATACTATGGTAAACAGAGCTGCCAAGGTTAATTATCTTTTTTGAAGCACGCTCATCAGTAGCTGCTTTCCACAAAGGCTCAAGGCAATCATCCACAAAACTAAATGCTCGTTTCTGCTCACCATCGCCAAAAATACTCATGGGTTCATTATTTAGGTATTGGGTCATCCAAATACCGAGGACATTTCTATAAGTATCCCAAATATTTTGTTTTATCCCGTAAACATTATGGGGGCGTATGATACACCAATCTAAACTGTGTTGTTCACCTGCTACTTGGATATCCATTTCACAAGCATATTTAGCAATTCCATAAGGATCTATTGGCGCTGGAGTGTCTTGTTCATCAAAAGGAGGGGTTCCGTTACCGTAAACAGCCATTGAACTGGTAAAAACTAACCTTCGAACTCCATGTCTAATACACTCATTGATAATATTAGAGGTTGATAAAAGATTATTCTGATAATTGAAATTTCTTATAAAAGGAGAAAGTCCTTCGGCTGCATATGCCGCAAAGTGGTAAACAATTTCTGGCTTATATTTAGCAAAAATCTCTTTTAATTCTGCCGATTTACAGTCAACCTGATGAAATTCGACATTAGGATTAACGTTTTCAATATATCCGCCACTCAAATCATCTATTCCAATGATATTGTATTCTGAATGGTTGACCGCTATCCAGTCTGCCATTCTACTTCCAATTAGCCCAGCTACGCCAGTAATAACAATATTTCGCATTTTTTGCTTCAAAACGGTTTAAATATGGGAGTTCAAAGATAGAAGAAATAGAAATGGATAAAAGGTTATTCGATTGACTCTTTATCCTCTCTCAAGGCTAATCTGTAAAAGTAACTCATGGTTACCCAAAAGACCATTAAAACCCCTCCAATGACCAAGCCAATAACTAAAGCCTTATACCACTTCATCTTTTGGTTTTTAAGAGGTAAAACTGGCTCATCAATCACTTGAATCAATGGTTGATTATTACGATCGCTAATTTTTGCAAGCTCCAGATTCTTAACCAGTTCTTCATAAACCGCAGCAGAAGCCTTAGCATCAATTTGAAGTTTTTGATAAGGTAAAAGCTCTTTCGCCCTCAACGGATTCAGGTTTGGATGTCTCTCTTCAAATTCGGCTAAATCGGCTAGTGTTTTATCCAATACCCTTTTCACACTATCGGTTTGATAAGCCAGTATTCCTAAGTTATCTCCGCTCTTTTTGGTTTTGGTCTCCAGATAAAATTCATTAACATGTTTTACGAGAGTTTCATTAAACACCTTACTGAATTCCTGACTTTTGGATGAATACGCCACACTAAGGATAGTGAGTTTCCTACTCGGCTTAGAAACGGAAAGATTATACTTAAGAATATCTTCTACCACCTCTTTGAGAACACTGTCATGCCTGATCTCTATCTGATTATCCGGAACTTCAAAATTAATTCCAGTCTTACTCATTTTTTTGGACAACTTAACATCCTCAATATAATGAGTTATTAGTCGTTGCTTTTTTGACGAAACTTCAACTTCAGTAAGCAAAGTCTTTCTCATCATTCTGTAAGATCTATACAGTTCAATGATATTGTCTATTTGGAACAGACCGCTCCCTTCTGACATAGAGCCGAGGTTAATTCCTGTTAGGTTAGCCAGAGAGGATAGCTGCCCTCCGATACCACCTCCTTCAGACTCTAGTACAAATGTTGTCTCTGCCCTGTAACTGTTCTTTTTTGCAAACTGATAAAGGAAAAATACGGCACCAATAAAGAGAGTACCGAGGAGTATTCTCTTCCAAGCTGAAAACATAAAAGCTATCCAGTTTTTTATACGCTGAACTAAAACAGCTAAAGTTATATTCTCTTCTGAGGAGTTATTAGCCTTATCCATCATATCTAAAAATTAATCTGACTAATAAGAAGTGCTAAAGTGGCCAGTCCGCTAGTTATTCCTACTACTTCTGAAATTGCTACGGGTAGTTTAGGTGGTTTAGCAGGTACAATAATTTCAGCCCCAGGAGATACCTGAGGATAGGTTTTGAAAAACAAGAACTTTTTGGTTTTGGCCACACTTCCGTTGGCATAAATGACATAAGTGTTTTTACGCTGAGCCCTATTACCGAAGCCACCTGCTAAATTGATAAAGTGTTTCAAGTTTCGATTAGACTCATAAACCACAGTGGTAGGATAAAGCACACGCCCTCTTAATCTCACGGTTTCTTGTTGCTTAGGCAGAACTAACACATCACCTTCTTCAAGAATAAGATCATATTTAGAGTTAGGCTCCTCCAAAATCTTCTTTAAGTTGATACCAATTGCATCAGAGTTACCAAGCTGCACATCGCCAAAGAGCGCATTTCGCTGTACGATTTCTCGGAGCCTTTCCTTTTTAGCATAGAAAGGGTCTCCTTCAATATCCAAACTCTGTTTATCAAGCTCATTTAATTGTTGATTGAGTCTAGCGACCTGAGCCAACTCAGACTCAGATAATGATGGATCTGCTTCAGCATATCGATTAAGTAATGCTTCTAAAGCTTGAACCTTCTGTTCAATAGTACTGATCTCTGAATGAAACTCGGTCTTTCTGAGTAATGTAGCCCCTTCTATATAAGCATACTGGTTAACGCCACCGGCACGCTCAAGCAAGCTTGAAATTCGCTCAGTTTGATTCTTTATGGCATAATTACCTGGGTAGGCAACTTCGCCCTCAATAGCTACAAATTTTTGAACAAAGAAATCAGGGTTTTTCCTGACAATAACATGGTCAAAAGGCTGAAGTTCAAAAGCGTCATCCTCTTCATTAAGAGACAAATTTCTATCAACATCTACCACAAACACCTCCGAAACGTTACCTGCCTTAGCATCACCAAACCTTCGAGTAATTTCAATTTTTGATGCCGATGCTGAAGATTTAAAGCCTCCGGCCATTACTAAAACATCCTCTATCGTCATACGGTCAGAAAACCTGAAAACTCCACCAGAATTCACCTCGCCAGATACTTCTACATAACTCTCTTCCTTCAAATCGTATATTGAAAATATTTGAACCACATCTTCACGTTGTAATTGAATATCGGAAGAAACGCCCTCCATCAAATCCTTCAAATTGATAGAAATATTCTCGGTTGATAAGTCTGTGTTTGTTCTGATGATTAATGCTCTGCTCAAGTTAGCATCTCCTTTCAATCCGTCAGCCTTTTCAATAAGTGCTTTGACAGTCAACTCTTCAGAGATAGAATATTGCCCAGGGCGAAAAACGGCTCCTTTTATTTGAACTCGATTTGTAAAGCGATCTAACACTAGTTTTACCTGATAAACATCGCCAGGTTTTGGTGTGAAAATGTCAAATTGATTTTTGAAGACATCAGCCACCACTTTCTCTTTACCAACATTTCTAACCACATTTATTTGGTCAGAAAAAGCATTCTCTGTAAAGCCACCTGCATACCTAATTAAGTCAGAAAGAGATTCGTTTTCTTTCAGTTCGAAAATGGCTGGTCTTTTTACTGCTCCAACAATCTCAACCCGATTGGTATAAGGTTCCACCAAAATAACATCATCATTCTGAAGCCTTACATTACTCTTATTATCTCCTGACATTAAAAAATCATAAACATCAAGCTGAGTAATCAGTTTACCTGACCTAATCACTTTTATATTTCTTAGCGTCCCATTCTCCGTTACTCCACCTACTGTATACAGAGCGTTAAAAACAGTACCAAACGCATTTAAAGTGTATGTGCCAGGAATAGCAACTTCACCCACCACCGTAATATTGATAGACCGAATTTTTCCCAAATTAACCGAAACAAAAGTAGAAGGGGAGTCGCCTCCCATTTCAGTATATACTTTTGAAAGCTGGTTCTTTATCTTACTCTGAGCAGCATTAATATCAAGTCCAGACAAGAAAATTGGGCCAAAATTCTCTAGAAGAATATTTCCATCAGCATTAATTTCTGCCTGATAATATTGCTCAGAGGTTCCATATATATCAATAAACAGTTCATCTCCAGCACCCAAAATATAACTCTGTGGTGTAGGTATATTTAAGCTAGGTTCAAACCCCTTCTTTGCCGTTCCGTTTTGAAAAATAGATAGGCCATATATATTGGAACTATTTATATATGCGCTTTGGATATATAAAGTCGTATCATTAGACCCTCTACTGACTCTTTCAATTGGGGACACCTCTCCTTTGGCTACCCTAGAACTCTTAATCTTATTTATCCTCTCTCCTAATTTAGAAATCTCGGTTAAAGACAAACCTTGCTGTTGCGCTAAGCTGTATATATCCTGCTGTGAATAGCCCATGGCCGAAGCCTTTTGCACTAAGCTCTGAATCTGATCATCAGAAAGTTCGTCTACTTTGACGGTACTAAAATCCGGTAGGGTTTGTGAGTGAACAGGCTTACTAACGAACAAAGATAGCAACCCAATTATGTAAAAGTACGATCTAATTTTTTGCACCATTCTTTGGTTATTCTGTCTAAATCAATTGCAAGATAAAAGAAAAGCTAAACATAGAAATGTTTAGCTTTCACAAGATTGTTTTCGGTGATAAAATACTAGCCCACTGACTTTGAAATAGAGACCACTTTTGCCTCTTTCCTATAAGTTCGGTTTCTTTCCTTCAGTTCTTCTTTTCGTTTTTCAATCATTGACTTAAAAATAAGCTCAGTAATTGTACCTAGGGTTAGGGCTGTAATTATCAATGCTGGCAGTACTACCATATCCGGAAAACTTTTAAGTACTAATGCTAAGAGAACAAAAATCACATTCACTGTTCCCAAAATACCTGTTGCCTGAGCATGATTACATCCCAAGCGTAGAAGTATATGGTGCAAATGGGTTCGATCTGGATGCATTGGAGACTTACCTCTTAGCATTCGTTTAATAAACACTCTGAGCGTATCATAAAGCGGCACAATCAGCACAGCAACAGCTGGCCCGACAAACGAATCAAAACGAAAAGGATGAGCCGCTTGAAGATTATAATTTAGGTCAATAAACTTTATAGTAACGATAGACAGGAAAAATCCAATCATTAAAGAACCGGTATCTCCCATAAAAACTTTGGAAGGTGCCCAATTAAACTGAAGGAAAGCCAGTAAACCACCTAATATAGCAAATGATAGAAAAGCATAAGCGCTAGCGCCAACAAGGTAAAACCAAATCCCAAAGAAGATGCTACAAATTATGCCAACTGAGCCCGCTAAACCATCTACACCATCAATAAGGTTATAGGCATTTGTGATGACAATGATTGTAAAAGCCGAAAGCGCATAACTTACAACCAATGGGATTTCATAGACACCAAAAAGGCCATAAAGCGACATTAGTCTAATATCACAAACAGCCACTATAATTAACATTGCTGCAATCTGACCAAAGAGTTTCTGAAATGCTCTTAGATTTATCAAATCATCCCTGAAACCGATAATGAACATTATGGTAAGTGCGCTAATCACATATTTAATTTCTCGAAGTTGTTCAAAAGGCATCCATATCAACAACGAAATGGCAAATCCAATGAAGATTGGAAGCCCACCCATTGAAGGGGTTTGAACAGTATGGATTTTCCGTCCACCAGGTGTATCCAAATAATTGCGCTTTTTAAATACTTTAATGAAAACAGGGAAGATCAAAAAAGTAATTAAAAAGGCAGTACCACCAAGTAAAAAAAATTGTTCCATACTACTCAATTGAGAATATCAAAGGTAGAAAGTAAACACAGTATTAAAAAGTGGGGATATTAATTATTTGTTAAGTGCAAAATTAAACGCATTGCTTCAACTTCATCAACATTAAATCAGCTAGCTTTTTTCTATCAAAGTCTGTTGCGAGCTTTTCACAGCCAGCCTTTATGCTTGATACTAGAGCCGTATCATCCCTTAACATATTTACAGCCTTTAAAAATTCTTCTTGGTTCTCTGGTTCAAAAAATAAGCCAGCATTATAAGACTCTACAATGTATCGAGCTTCTCCATCAACACCCAAAAGAATCGGAACTTTCATGGCGCTTGTCTCAAATATCTTGGAAGGAATAACCGTTTTAAATAACTCTGACTTTTTTAACGGAACAATCATTGCATCTAATATGCTAATATACCTCCAAACATCTTTCTTTTCAATGGAATCCAAAAAAGTCACATTCGATAACTCTAGTTTATTAGATTGATTTACCAAAGCTTCTTTAGTAGCTCCAGAACCAATAAAGAGAAAGTGAATTGAAGGTTCATTAATCTCATTGGCACAAGCAATTATGAAATCCAATTTATGTGCTAAACCGTGTGTTCCTACGTAACCTAATATGAACTTTCCATCTAAACCTAAATATTTTTTAAGTGATTCATCAATTTGATTGCTATCATAAAGGTCTAAGTTTGCTCCATTCTTAATAACCGAAATCTTAGATGAGTTGATCCCTCTACTAACTAAGTTTATCTTGAAACTATCAGTTACAGTAATTACCTTTTTAGCCGACCTATAAAGGCTAAGCTCTAGTTTTTCCAGAGATCTAAACAAGAATCCATCTTTCATGGCACCAACCGTTTTTATGGACTCTGGCCATAAATCCCTTACCTCCATAACCCAAGGCTTTCTTTTGAAAAAAGAGAGCCAACGGCCAGAGAGAGCAACAAAAAATTGAGGAGAAGTAGCTACAATAATATCTGTCTTTACAAAAAGCCCCGCAAAAAATGAAGTTTTAGCAAAGCTTATATAATCCAAAGTTCTCTTAAGAAACCCTTCATTCGAGGTTATATAGCTCCATACCCGAACTACTTTTATTCCATCAACTTCTTCTTTACTATAGAGTTTGTTTTTGTATCCACTGTAAACTCTTCCTTGTGGAAAGTTTGGTGCACAAGTAATCACCGTAACATCAACTCCTTTAGAGGCCCATTCTTTACAATGTTCGTATGTTCTAGTGGCTGGAGCATTTACTTCAGGAGGAAAGTTATCGGTAATAAAGAGCAATCTCATTACAATTGTTCTAAAATAGCAACAATCCTTTCAGCTGTTTTTCCATCCCAAAGCTCAGGTATACTTCCTTTTTTCCAGTTTCCAGAGAGTAGTTTTTCCATAGCTGGAGGAATAGCCTTAATATCTGTTCCAATAAGCTCATTCGTTCCAATTTCACAAGTTTCTGGTCTCTCCGTATTGTCTCTGAGCGTCATACAAGGCACACCCATTACGGTGGTTTCTTCTGTAATTCCACCAGAATCAGTAATAACAGCCAAGGCTCCTTTCACTAAGTAATTAAACTCTAAGTACCCCAGCGGATCTACTAGTTTTAATTTGTCACTGTCCAAGCCTAATTTTTCAAATACCTTGGCGGTTCTTGGGTGAATTGGAAAAACGATTGGAAAATCACCAGAATTAGCAATTATAGTTTCCATAAAGTTCTTAAGCTTGGCCTCCTCATCAACATTAGCAGGCCTGTGCATTGTCATGACTAAGTACTTCTTTTCCTGAAGGTCCAGTTGGTCCCAAATATCAGGTTTCTGTAGTCGAGATTCATTTGCTCTTAAGGTATCAATCATGGTATTGCCAACAAAGTGTACTTGCTCTTTGGAAACACCAGCATTATATAGATTCTTATTCGCTGTTTCTGAAGTGGTGAAGAAAAAGTCTGTGATACTATCTGTAACCATACGATTAATTTCTTCAGGCATAGTAAGGTCAAATGACCTAATACCTGCCTCAACATGAGCTACTTTTATATTCAGCTTTTTTGCAGCTATTGAACAAGCCATGGTAGAAGTAACATCACCAACAACAAGAGTTAAGTCACAAGGCTTCTCTAGAAGAAGTGCCTCATATCTCACCATAATTTTGGCAGTCTGTTCTGCTTGAGTCCCAGATCCAGATTCTAAATTAACATCGGGTTCAGGGATATTCAGCTGTTCAAAAAATGACCCTGACATTTTCTTATCATAATGTTGTCCGGTATGAACAAGTCGATACTGCAAAGTACCTCCTTCATCTTGCCTCTTCTTTATTTGGTGAATAATTGGAGCCACTTTCATGAAATTTGGTCGGGCACCTGCAATAATATCAATTAGCATAGTTTATTTTTATTTTATTCTCCATAATTCTATTAATTGTTAGTCTTTTAGCTTGAACTAACTGGTTATATCCAGTGGCAAACATATAGCTTTCTAAAAAACATTCAGCAACAGGTTCAATGGAAATTTCAAATCTACCAAGTCGATACATATTCTTGGATATTTTCACAACTGAAACCTCAGGATGAAAATGAATATGAGCACTCGCATCCAACTGACTCGTTCCTTCGACCTTTGATTCAACTATGAAACCATTAGAAGTTACCTTAAATGTCCTTTGAACCAGAGCACCAAGAGGTTTGTATCCACTATGAGCAGCTGATATTATGGAGTCGTTATCTTTATTCAAAGTGACGGTAGCTCTTCTACCAACCCTAAACCCTCCCCAAACTTGTGAAGAGTTTTCACCATTAACAACCAAGCAATTATGACTACTTGTAGAGCGTTCTAATTGCCTTTGATCGTTCTTCTCATAAGTTGAAATACCAGTATCGACTATAACGGGGGTTCCTTTATCAAATAGTAAAAAGTTCAGTTCATCTGCATGGGCATGTCCTGGTTGATAAGAAGGGCTTACCTGACCAACATCAACCAAAAGTCTGGCATCTCCCGACTGAAGCCATCTATAACCTGATTCCTTAAGCAGGATATTATTTTTTAAACTCAATCCTAGGCTCTCAGCATAGTTTAAAAGCTCAGAGCTCTTTGGGGCTATGTTTGGTGCCGAATCTTTCACATAAGGAATATCACCAGAAGACAATGTAATATTAACGAGCCAGCTCAGCATTACTTGAGCCTTAGACTTTAATTCAGGAAGCATCTCTTGATTCTTCCATGAATTGTTTTGAACGATACTCACAACATCGAGCAATCTGAACAGCATGATTTGATGATACATTGGTGAACGCTCATAATGTGCACCATCAGCAAGAACTTGCTCTTTCAGTTCTTGGAGTAACAAAGCTTTTGCTCTAGCATAAATCTGTTTGTCTTGAAAATAATAGGCAGCAAATATTAGGGCGAATGCATTTTCAAGTAAATGATTTGCCAAAAGATGGTATTCCAAGTTGTTGAGGAGTAATTGAACCTGATGATACAACCTTTCATCAATTCTTTCATTTGTGACTTTATTTTTAGAAAGAAACTTAATCCAATTGATGGTTCTTAGAGAAATAGGAAAAGGCTCACCCCCATCCTTTAAGTGATCCCAGTTATCTATATAGTTTTCAATGAGTGAAATTCCTTCTTTATAAGACAAGTCATCCGACAGAAGGAATTCAAAGTAATTAAGGTTATATGTCCAAAGCTTTCCGTACTCGTTGAAATTCCAATCAATTCTATCTCCATCGAACTGATGAGGTAAGTTCAGGAAATTAAACTCTATTTTCTTCTCCTTAAATTGAATTAAATCATTAAAAAGAGATGAGTTTATTTCGCCTACAAGAATCTGATCTCTTGATCTAAAATCATAAGGTTTTAGATGCGGCTTTATTCCTAATTTGCCTCTTATTCGGTAAAACATCTGATATTGAACTTGAGTCCATTTCAGATGTTTTACAGTATTAAATACAAGTTGAACTTTACTCCACATTTATCCAGGTGCCAGTTTTAAGGCTCTGAATTGCGAGAATACTCGCTTTGCTAACATTTATAACTTCCTCAAACGGAATGATCGGATTACCTCCCTGCTTGGCGAATTGACTGAGCCTTCTAAACTGCTCAACATGCCCTTTATCTTGTTTAGTTTTAACCTTACCAAAGCCTTTCACTCCATACCCCTTGGTCAATCTAAAATTGTCACAGACAAAAGTTCTCTCTTGAGAGTATACTTCAATTCTTTCTTTAGAGTAGGACTTTGAGCCATTAGCAAAGTAATTTATTGTTCCCTGAGATCCGTTTTCGAATTTCACAAGCAAAGAAGCATTATCTGTATTCTCTTGTGGATTGTTACCCAACGCACTCATGCAAATCGAGCTAACTTTACTCCCTGATAGATAAACCATCAGATCAATATAGTGACATGCCTCCCCAATAATTCGGCCTCCACCGACTTCCATATCATGCACCCAAACATCTGAAGGAATGAAACCAGCATTCATTGTAGCAATCATATTAATAGCTCCTGCTCCATCTCCCAATGCTGATTTGATTTTAGTCATATGCAGAGAAAACCTTCTGTTAAAACCTACCACTACAGACTTACTATTGTCCATAGCAGCCTGCCGTATTTGATTTACCTCTTCTAGGGTTAGGGCTAAAGGTTTTTCAACAAATACATGTTTACCAGCCTGCAATGAATCTAAAGTCATTTTAGCATGCATGTTGTGTCTGGTTGTTACCAAAATCAGATTTACATCTGAATCGTTGAGGATTTCGTTATAGTCGCTTGTGGCAAACCCAGCATTAAACTTCTTTGCTAATGTTTTAGAGCTTAAACCTCCAGAACTGGCGATATATTTTGCCTGTACACCGTTCTTTTGAAGTGCCGGTAATATCATGGCATTAGTAAAATTACCAGCTCCGATAATGCCTAGCTCTCCTCCTTTAGATTGATATGGCCCAACAGCTACTTTGCGATCTAATTGCTTCTGATCGCTGCTATATTTTAATAGAGTAGCAATTGATTTGGAGGATCCAATATTGCCGTAAATCTTTTGGAAATCCTCTAATGGCAACTCTTCAGTAATGAGTGATTTAACGTCCAACTTCCCGCTGGCTATAGCGCTTAGTACCGCCTCAAAGTTTCTTTTTTCTGTCCATCTTACAAATGGAAGGGGATAGTCTTGACCTTTTTGTTCATATGCTTCATCATAACGACCAGGACCATAGGAACAAGAAACTTGGAAGGTCAACTCCTTTTCATAGAAATCGGCTCTCGAAATATCCAAACCAATAACGCCAACAAGAATTATCCTTCCTCGCTTTCTACTCATTTGAGCAGAGTTCGAAATAATGTCATTAGATTTATTCGAAGCGGTAATAATTACTCCATCTGCACCCACACCATTGGTGTACTCTTCAACAATCTTTACTTGGTCTCCTCCTTGTGCAAGGTTGAATGCCTTTACTCCTTTAGCTTTTGCTAAGTCAACCTTTGCCTGATCGAAATCAAACCCAATTACCTCGCAACCATTGGCCAGAAGAAGTTCAGCAGTAATTAATCCAATTAGGCCAAGACCGATTACAACAATCCTTTCACCTAGAGTAGGATTGAGAAGTCTAATGCTTTGAAGACCTATTGCTCCAATAACGGTAAATGCTGCTTCTTGGTCAGACACATTATCCGGAACCTTAGCGACCAAATTCTGAGGTATGCTTACATACTCTGCATGATTTCCATTTGAAGCAACCCTATCGCCTACCTTGAACTCTTTTACGCCTTTACCTACAGCAATTACTTCTCCAACATTACAATAGCCTAATGGTAGAGGCTGATTTAGTTTGTTAAAAACTGTTTCTAGGGTAGGCATCAAACCATCAGTCTTAATCTTATCTAAGACCATTTTCACTTTATCCGGTTGTTGACGAGCCTTCTCAATCAAATTGGCTTTGCCAAACTCAACAAGCATTCTTTCAGTACCGAGCGAAACCAAAGTATTGGTGGATTTTATAAGAACTGCGCCACTCTTAACTAGTGGCGCAGGAACTTCTTCTAGAATTGTTTGACCAGACTTAAGGTCTTGAATAATTTGTTTCATTATTTGTAATGATTGTAAAGTGAATGTTTATCTGCCTCATTTGGGTAATTAATTAAAACAGCACGGTATTTACCTTTAAAGACAAAAATACTACCCGCACCAGCTCCAACAGGTCCAAAACATTGAACTAAATCTTTTATATCACTTAAGCTTCCCGCTCCACCTAAAAAAGTAATAGGCACATCTAATAAATCTCTCATTTTACTATTGAGTTTATTATCATAGCCAGTCATTGTCCCCTCTTGATCAATAGCATTGACCAATATCTCACCTATTCCAATGGATTGTAGTTCTAAAGCAAAGTCGAACGGGTCTCTATTTGACTCTTTTGTTCCATTGAGGGTAAACAGACGATATTTCTTCATTAATCCTGTTTTTTTTATATCGAGTACAGCTACAATACTCTGTTGCCCAACTGCTTCAGACATTTCTCGCACAAGATTCGGCTCGTTAATAATTGCACTACTTATGGCTACCTTTTCCACACCAAGATTAACTAAGCGTTGTGCTTGCTCAGGTGTTTTTATGCCTCCACCATAACACAAAGGCATCCGTGACTCTATGGCTAAACGTTCAATTAGTCCGAAATCGGGTTCAAGATTTTTGGATGATTTATCTATATCTACAACTATTAACTCATCAACCTCTTTCTCATTAAAGATTCTCACAGCATTTAAAGGATCCCCGACATACTTAGGAGCTTTAAACTGTACCGTTTTAACTAGACCGTTATTATGGATTAGTAGAACAGGGGTAATTCTAGATCTTAGCATTTGATTGTAGAAAAATTCTTAAATACTTCAATGCCATTTTGATGGCTTTTTTCAGGGTGAAACTGAATGCCAATTATGTTTTCTCTTCTTATAATACAGTTGATATTGCTCCCATAATCAACTGTAGCTATAATGTCATCATTATTATAGGCATCTACATAATAGGAGTGCAGGAAATAAAACCCCTTATTCAAGTCTACATTTTGCAACAGATCTGTTTGAGTATTGACTTCAATACTATTCCAGCCCATATGGGGTAATTTTGGCTTACGAAACAAAGTAGATTCATTTATTCGCTTTACGTTTCCTCTTATCCAGCCAAGACCGCTTTCTTGACCTTCTTCACTTGATTCGGCCATTATTTGCATACCAACACAGATTCCTACTATAGGAATTTTTTTCTTTAACACAAGTGAGTCTAACTCGTCCCTTAAGCCAGATTTATTAAGTAAGTTCATTGTTTGATCAAACGCACCTACTCCAGGTAGTACCAAATGGGTAGCCTTTTCTAGCTCAGTTGGATCGCTGGTAATAAAGTAATCCGTATTTAACTTTTTATAGATATTTGCTATGGCCTTAACATTACCAGAGCCGTAGTCAATAATTCCTATCATCGCTTTCCACCCCTTACTAAACCAAGACTTCTCATAATTGTAGCCCCCATATTATAAATGGATTCTTGGTTTTTATAGTCTTTGTATGTCTTATTAGGTGCATCAAAACATGCTTGTAACTCGGAAACCTCCATGTCTAACTTATTCGCCACAAATTCGAAATCATGATGGATGTTTTCTGGATCATAAGGTTTTGATTTAAGCTTTTCGATTGCCTCTTCTCTAGTCATCTGACCCGTAAGGATGAGGCTTGAATACTGAACCTTTCTTACATCAAAGCCAAATTTTTCATAAAGCCAATAGCTTTCATAGAATTTTGTAAACCTCGACTCAAAGTGTTTTTGCGGATATTCTTGCCATCCAAATTTATCCTTCAATAATTCAACCGCTTCTGTCTTAATGTAAGGCATATAATTTAGCGGAGTAATCACTTTTATATTTTTAACATATGGCAAATAAACCTTATGCCATAAAATATTAGTAAGTGGGTAGTTATTGAGCTTACTCTCTCCAAACTGATTAAATATATCCCTGATTTGCCTTGAGTCAGATTGAAAATACATCCACTCCTTTGGGTTACGAATACACTCGGTGGAATAATTTGCTCCCGTCATTATATTATTGACTTTATACTTGTCTGCGAATTTGTACATGGTAGCAAAGAAGGCGTGATCTTGGGGAGTATCTATGTGCGGAACACAAGATCTAAAAAAAGCCCTTTGCAGGTCTTTCATTTCCTCCCAATCAATCACCTCAGTAAATAAATCAAGGTTGAGTTTTTCAATCATCACCTCAATATTATTTACCGCAGTCTGAGAATTCCAACCAGCATCCACATGAAAAACTAAAGGCCTTAAGCCAAGCTTTTCTACTGCTAGGTATAATAAATATGAGCTATCTATACCACCACTCATTCCCATTATACAGTCGAAATCCTTTCTCTTACCTTCTTTCTTAACCCGGTCAACAATTAACTGCAGATCATTCCATCCCTTTTGTCCTGTATCCCAATTAGGCTTTATATCGCTATCGAATGTGCGACAATGGTCACAAACACCTTGCTCATCAAATGTAATCTGGGAGTCTGTTGTGTCCATTACGCACCTGGTACAGGTCTTAAATTCACTCATAATAATAATGTTAAAGGCCCAGCTGACTCCTCAGAGTCTTATTGTAGGTGTCTATTTTGTAGTTTTGCTCAGCAATTGTCCTATTTGTTAGTGCAATTTGGTGCAGTTGATCTCTTTGTTGTATTAGTAATTCCAAACACTTGATGATTGAATCTTCTGATTTTTCTTCTATCGAAAACCCATTCTTCCCCACTTCGAATATGTCAACAATTCCTCCCTTCAAGGTTGTTACTACCACACAACCAGATGCATAAGCCTCTAAAATCGAAATAGGCTGTCCTTCAAAATATGAAGTAGGCAAACAAAAAACCTGAGCCTGGTGAAACAATGTCTGCTTTCTTACTCCTGAAACCACTCCATAATATTGCAATGCATCAAATGGTTTAATCTGATCTAAAAAACGTTGCTTATCTAAGTCTGATTCGAACCCACCTGCAAAATCGATTACGATTGATTTTTTTATCTGTTCATTACTATTTAGGTAAGCGCTAAGTAGATACTCATATCCTTTACCCGGAATTAGATTGCTCATATATAGAACCCTAATAGGATTACCCGTATTGAAATTATTAGAAACCGCTTCAATGTCCTTAAAGATTAAATTCTCAGCAAAATTAGGAGCAATTTTAATGCGCTCAGATGCAATCATTCCTTCGAATACCTGAACATGGGAAGGGCCTAAAACAATACAACCAGCAAGTTTAGAAATAAAATATCGATTAATTAACTTAACCAAAGCCCACTTATCGAAAAGTAACCTTTTAAGACTCCCTCCATGTAAGTGGATATAAGTTCTGTTTAACTTTCCTAAACAGATCAAGTAGATCATTAGATCTTTCAAATTTCCACCAAGAGATTCTGAAACATGGAAATAGATCAAATCAACCTTTTGCTGTTTTTTAAAGACGGATACCAAGATCTTCAGAACCTCAAACACTCTCCCAAGATTGTTGATACCATCTTTATGACTCTTTTTGCAAGTATCAACCACATCTACTTCATGGTACAAGGATATGTAATCCAAAAAGACTTTCGCAGCTAAGGATTGACCATGAATCGGAGGTGGCAAAGGAGCGATAAATAAAATTTTCATGCTTAATTCATGCAATGAAAAATTATAATTTCACAACAATCAATTAATTCTTCCTTATTACATAAAAAATACTTCCTGGGGCCAGTTTATGAAACATTCTTTTGGTATCATATCTCACATTCCACTTTAGTAATTTGGATACTAAGGCATCCATTTTTTGATAGCTCGGACTATCCATTTTAATTTTGAAAACTTTAGTCAGTATTTTATAAAGGAACAGCGAATCGCAATGAGATTTACGAATAATTCTAACGGGTTGCGAATTGAAGAAATTATCAAAATATTGTATTGGAATACCCCTTTCATTTTTTGTCAACCCCTTTCTTGGTACTCTCCAATCTCCCATCGAACGCACAGGCTCTTTTAACAAGAGAATACCTCCTGGTGCCAATACTCTAACTAGCTCGGATAGGACATGGCTCACGTTAGGAATATGGTGTAAGGTGGCAAAGCAAGTAATCAAATCAAATCTGGCATCTTCAAACTCCAAGGAGCCATCCACTTTGGGTGACACATATTCTGGCACAATGTTTCCAAGTTTGTCGCTCCTTAAATATTGTGAGGGTTCGACTATGGTCAGGTTTTTAATTTTGTCTAGAACAGGAATAAATTCATTACCAAAAGCCGAGCCAATACCCAGTACTTGGTCAAATGATGGAATATTCTCCAAATATTTAAAGCCAAATAACTTATTCATTTCTTCGTACTCATAACGATATTCTTTATCCCTATCCTGAACAAGGCCAGCATACCCCTCTTCTTCGGCACGATACCATTTCTCAATTTCATCTATACTGAAATCATCGCCATATAAGACTTTTCCGCTTAAATAATCATCTATTTTGTTCATATCAGTTATCATAAGTCCATTCTTAACAAGATTAAGCAATCTTGCTCAATTGTTGTTTTTTCTATTTGTTCTCGCGTACCTAGTAGCAGCAATCATATGTTCAACCATTTTTTCTGTGGTGAATTCTGTTTCAACCATTTTCCGTGATTCCTTCCCCATCTCATCGCTAACTTCTTTATTGTCAGCCAAAAAATCAATAGCTTTTTTGAAGCTTATTAGATCATCGTTGTCTAAGTGTATGCCTGTAATTTTGTTTTTAACCAAATCATATTCCGTACCATCAGCCTTGCTCACTACTACAGGAATACCAAAGGCCATTGCCTCAGATATAACAATTCCTCCTCGGCCAGGAATTAAAAGTACATCTGACGATCGGTAATACAATGCTAATTCATCGATCACTCTTCCAGCAATTAGGACATTTCGGAGCCCAAGCGAAGCCACCTGCTCCCTCAACTCCTCTTTCATCGGGCCATCACCCAATAGCACAAAATTAAATTTATTTGAGGGACAGATTTTAGCCAACTCTACTAAAAGTTCAGGTCTCTTGTTTTGATCAAGAGTCCCCACGTAAATCACATTGAACCTACCGGAAATATTGAGCCGGTCCTTTGCTTCTTCCTTGGTCAACGAAAGACTGTCAGACATTTCTATAAACTTCCTGATATCTCCGACATTGGTAGCTACAAAAGCTTTCTCCGGGGCTTCGCCCATGGCTACCAACCGCTTTTTGCTGAAGGAAGAATACAATAAAAATGCATCGAAATACCTTCTGAAGAACTTTTTTATTTTGAAAGCAAAACTATCGATTCTATCTTCTTCTCCTGGTAAGGATATGAAGCACCAGTGTATTAGTGCCACTTTTCTGTTAAATAGCAGTTTGTACCAAATTGCCTGAAGATAACCTAAAAAATGACTCTCCCCTTCACATAGAATGACCTCGGGCTTATACTTTCGCAGTTCTCCAATCAAACCAACATGCCAAGGGAACATTCTTCTGCCAAATTTGACAAAGCGGGTCTTCAGCTTCTTATGTTCAACCTTTGCCAGGTTTCTTGAGTTTCTGACTTTACTATTGGGTAAATCTTCTCCAATAAATAACAGAGATTCAATATCCTCATGAACATTTAAGCTGGAAAAAAGAGGAATCCTGTAGTTCGTACAAACTCTTTGAAGAATCGCAAGTTTTACTTTTTCACTCATCTTATTCGTCTAATTTGTGCTCCTACTCTGTATTTTTTTCACATCTATGAACTCTCTGAACCAGAGTTCAACTGAGAGCAAGCGGAAAAGTATAGTTGAGTGATTGCTCTTTTGACTAATATGTTGATCGATAATTTTCTTTAGGCCTTTCACACTAAATAAACCGCGGGACAAACATCTTTCAGAAAGCAAAATTTTCAAAGCAACGCTCTCATAATCTGAAAAGAATTTACCGAGAGGCGTATTAAAACCAAACTTCAGTGAATTATTCAAGATATAATTAGGCACAATCCCGTCCATAGATTTTCGATGTATGTATTTACCCAGGCCGTCATGCATTTTTAGGTTGTACGGAAGTCTAAAGGCAAACTCAACTAGGTTGACATCCATGAACGGATTACGACTCTCCAATGAATGACGCATTGAAATGGCATCGCCATAATGCAGCAAATTAACCAGCCCTCCAGAATGCGATTTAAAGAGGTCAAAATTAAATTTTTGATCAAAATTAGGGCCTCTTAATGGATAATCTTTTACTCTTTTAAATTTTTTCAGCTTAGGCCCAAACATGGCATTAGTACCAGACCATGAAAGGTAAATACTTTCTATTAAGCAATTATTCATTTGTCTGAGATACATTTTGAAGGAGTAAACAATCGAGTATTGTACCTTAAACGCCTTGATTTCCTTAATGATCGATTTGAATCTAAGCCTTTTAAGATTCTCCCATAATAAAGCAGGAAAGGTATTGATAATATAGCCACTTAGAAGTTCATCTGCTCCTTGTCCCTCCATTAAAACAGTTACATGCTCTTTAGCATATTCTTGAACCTTAGAGAGTGGTAATATGGCTGGAGATGAATGTCCTGACTCTAAATGATAAATAAGATTAGATAGCTCTTCTACAAAATCATCATTAGAAATCTCTAACAAATATGCATCTAAGGCTAGGTCTTTTGCTAAACGCCTTACTAAATCACCCTCATTTATCTCAATATTACTAGCATACACACTGGTCTCTTCTTTCTGAAAGTCCTTTTTGGGAAAAACGGCTGTGAACGTCTTATGATCCTCACCATAAAACTTTCTCAAAACTGAAACAATAGAACTTGAATCGAGTCCAGAAGACAACGTTGTGCCAACAGGTACGTCACTTCTCATTCTTAACTTTACAGCATCTATAAATAACCTCTTGTACTCCTTTTTTGCCTCTTCAATTGATATATCAATCGTTTTAGATGGATATTCCCAATATCTATAGATACTAATCTCCCCGTCTTTAATAGTTAGGTTATGACCAGGCATTAATCTCACTATTCCGTCAAACCAAGTTTGTTCAGCCTGTGCGCCTAAACTATTCCTACAGTAGTTCGAAATGATATTATAATTAGGAACTCTTAAATGTGGGAAGAAATTCAAAATCGATTTAATCTCGGAGGAAAAAATCAAACTATCTTCAGTAATTGAGTAACAAAAGGGCTTTATTCCGAACCGATCTCTTGAACAAAAAAGTGAATCATTTTTGCTATTAAAAATAGCAAAGGCCCACATTCCATTAAATTTTTGGGTGCAACCTTCCCCCCATTGTATATATGAATTTAATAGAACTTCAGTATCGCTTGATGTTTTGAATTCATGCCCAAGAAGTTCTAACTCCTTCCTTAATTCAAGATAGTTATATATTTCTCCATTAAATACAATAGTGAAATTTTTGCACAAGGACTGGAATGGTTGATTACTACCTTCAGATAGATCAATTATTGCTAACCTCAAATGAGCCATTTTTATTTTCCCTGAAATACCCCACTGATCATAAGCATCTGGACCTCGGTGCTTCATGAGCATTGCTGAGTCCTTAAACCTTTCAGAGTCTATTTCTTTCCTTTGGCTAAGGTTTACAATTCCAAAAATACCACACATACATAAGTAAATTTTTATTACTCTTCTAACACAACCCTAGTATTCTCTACTAAACGACTATAGGAATAGTCCTCTTGAAGCCGTCCAATATTTCCAACGTAATCATTGTGAATCTTATCAGAATCACTTGTCAGAAATTTTAAAGGCCAGGTCTCATCCCTGTCTATATCAAAAAAAAATCCTAAGGGACCATAAGCATCAACAAATTCCTTTGCGGGATAAATACTATTTGAAATAAATGGTATACCATTAGCAAAACAATCGCATAAATTACCGCTCAATTTAGGCTCAAATTCAGTGTTATGGGATAAAAAGATATATCTTGATCTCATCACAGCTTCCTCATAAGCGTGATCATCCATAAAGCCAGATGAAATTTTCACATGATCAAAATATTTGAATTCACTCATAAGTGTAGCACTTTCTTTATCAATATTGAAAATATTATATTGGAACCTTCTTTCACTATCACTCCTAATTAAATCAATCAGAGGCTCTAATGGCTTATCCTTTTTAACTGGTCCAAAAAATGAAATAATATTGGATTTTTTAGATTGAGCAGACAGTTTACAATTCCTACCTATTAAGTGGTATTTCTTTTTCCTAAGTTTTTCATTAAACCTAGATCCAAATTTTTCTTCTATCAATTCCTTCTCCTTTTCAGAATGAAAAATTATTATATCAGAGGCGTAAAATATTATTTTCAATAAAGCCTTGAGAATGGAGGGAGATTTACTTAAACGACCTGATGATATATTATTTGTCAAAATCAAAATAAATTGATTTTTTCTCATTGCATTTAAAAGGAAAAACACGAGAATCGATACCTCATCAAACCCCTGTATAATAACCTTAGACTTATAAAACCTCGGGGATTTTATTATTTTCCCTATTGCATGAAATCGAGAACCCAAACTGGAAAAGATAGATATACCCATAAGTACCTTAACTCTATTTCCTAAGTTAGGATTTCTCTTTATTTGAAAGTCGCGAGAATAACTTGAAGTATAAAGCGTAAAATCATATTCGAAACGACTAAAATAATTGAGCCAATATTCATCATCTAAAATCAAGTGCCCCGACTCCTTTCCTTCTACCAAATAGTCAAATATAACGACCTTTCTTTCCATTAGACATTCAATATTTTTAGATGCCTAATAATTCGAACTACAGAAAATGCCAGAAGCGAAACTTGTACGGAAAGTATCACAATTATATATTCATTTAGAGTAATGCTTGAAGGCAATAGGTAAAGCACAAAAAGCAATATTAAACTAAATACAACAGATATAATTAAGAACTCTCGATATTTATTCAAACCTACCCAGCAATTATTGACAAGGGAAAGCAAACTGATAGTGATAAAGAATAATGATATGTAAGGCAGTAAACTTTTAAGTTCTTCATACTCTGGGCCAAACAAAAGATCAACAATAAGACCACGAAACAAATATACAAAAAGAGCACCTATCGAAATAGGTAATGTCGAGTAAATCAACCATTCTTTAATCGTCTTGTAGAAAAGTAAACCGTTCCTTTTTTCCAACGAATCAAACAATGGTATTCTCCAAACTCTCTCAATTTGAGCCAAAAAAATGGTTGCAACTACTGTAAGCTGCATACCTGATGAAAAAATTCCCAAGGCGGATAACCCAATTTTATCCTCGATAATTAACCTGCTCAACCCACCATAAGCGTATGTGGATATTGCAATAATAACCAACGGTAAGTTCGAACTTATTCCCTGCCATAAATTCTTGGGAGTAGATATGGAGTAGTTGCGAATGTAAAAACGATATCTCCAGAACTGAACGAAAAGACTTAAAGAGACAATAAAAAAATATACTAATAATATGGTCACTATATTAACCTGACTCACCAAATTAACAGCTACTATTATTAGAACATATAATAGCCTTTCAAACAAGTATATTACAGCATATTTTGTATTATCTCTATTTATTTCATGATAATAAGAAGTGTTAAATGAGGATAAATTAATAATTAAAGCACCGAACAACACAACTGGCTCATTCCATTTCCACAAGATTAGAATGACCATAATTAAAACAAACCACAATAGACGAATGCTTAAGACATTATTAAAAATGGTCTGTAAAGAGACGCCTTTTGAAACAAGAGATGGGGCAGTTTGATCAGTGGCATAAGTTATAATTATGGTTGAAAATCCAGCAATAGCTAATATATAAGAATATAAACCATATTTTTCCGTCCCTAAATAACCAGCAAGGTAAATTGTGAGAGCATATGAAGCAACCGAGCCAACAAGACTTGCTTGAGTCAAATAAGTAAGGGTTTTTAAGCTAGATGAAATCTTCAACTGTTGATGTGGTAGGAGGCTTTCAAACTTGAACTCTCATTTGAAATACCATAAATTATTTTTGAAAAAGCAGCGATTAAAAGAAGTCCAGAGGTTGTGTAAGTAGTACAAGTAAATAGTACAAATAAAACCAAACCTATAAGCTTGCATATTCCTCTATCCGAAAAAACGCTTCTTAAGATTAGAAAATAAAAAAGACCGACCAATAGGAGCCCAAATCGAAGCCCTAGGTCAATCCAAGTATCGTGAAGATTATAAAAGTATCTGCTTGAAAGCTCCTCCACGCTAAATGCAGTAGCATCAACACCAACAAAGTAAAACTCATTTGTCGGGTCTGACAAGCCAGAACCAAGGCCAGAACCAAACAAAATATCAAACCATTGCCTGTTAAAAAAAAGGAAGTGTTCGGTATATCTAGTAGGATCTATTAACCTTAATTTGTCCTGAAAATCTCCATCACTCAACAGTTGTACAATTACGCCAGTAGCCTTTAATGATTCAGGTATAAAATTAAATGAACTAAGTATCTGAATTGTGACAAGACCAATCAAAACAATAATCACAATGAATTTTAAAGAAAGAGATTTCGTTGTGATAATACCTAGGGCTGCAGCCACCAAGAAAGACAAAAACAACATTCTAGTACCATATGCTATAAGCACTACGTTTGTAATAATAAAAATCAGAAATGCCCAAATTTTTCTTTTCTCGACCAAAAAATAAAAGAATGGTAAGACAATCAAGGCCTTTGTTGAATTATAACTGAGATAGTCATCCGATATTGTTCTAAATATCAAAATGAAGTTTAAAAAGTCTGCAATAATATAACCTATAATACCGAATACTAAAAGATGTATCTGAATCGAAAAGTTATCTTTGTGAATAAAGCTAAAAGAAAGGAGTAATAGTAATAATATTCCATCCCTATAGAGCGTCTGAAAATTTATCGAATAACTTAACAAAAATGTCAGAAATACTGGCAATGCGATAAGAGCAGTCACAATTAGTAATCGTCTAACATCAAGTGTTGAACTAAAGAATAGATAAGTCAAGCAAATGTAAATTGAATATCTAATTATAGCCCCCGTAATACCATAAACCTCCCCTCCATTATCAACACTCAGAAAAAGAGAAAAAATCACTAAAGCATTACTTTGGGGTCTTTGCCTTTCTCGAAGAAGTAAAGCTATAATAAAAATGGGAACACAAGCATACGCATAAAAATGTGGAAGCAAAAATCTTTGAGCCCCAAGGTAACCAAGAGTAAAAACAACAAAGAATTGAAATCCTTTACTTTCCAAACAGTAAATGCAGAATTTTAATGAAAATACTGTTCTTAAGAAAGTCAAATCCACATATTTATTTTTTATAATCAGAAGAATGAGCAAATTTTATCTACTTGGCTCTCACTAAGGTCAGGGTAACTAGGCAAATTCAACCCCCTATCACTTAAATACTCAGCATTCTGGAAAGTTTCAGTGCACGAACTATACATTGGCATAAGGTGCACCAATGGGAAAAGTGGCCTCGTTTCTATTCCGTTTTCCTTTAAAACAGCCCTTATCTGGTTTCTTTGAGCCTTTGATTCCATCAAAACTGAACACATCCAATAAGAGTGAGTAAAACCATTTAGTTCATTATGGAATAAAACCTTTCCCGCTAATCTGTTTACGTATTGAAAAAATATTTCTCTCTTCTTCGCAAGAATTTCGCCAATTCTTTCCATCTGAGCCAAGCCAATGGCAGCGGATAGGTTAGTCATTCTATAGTTATAACCAATTACATCATGCCAATATTCTTGGCTTTCATGTAAGCCTTGGTTTTTAAACTTATATATTTTCTTAAAAAGGACTGGATCATTTGTACAAACCATTCCTCCTTCGCCAGTAGTAATTGTTTTGTTACCGAAAAAACTAAAAGTACTTATATCCGAGAAAGTGCCAACATGCTTATCTGCAATAAAACTACCTATTGCTTCAGCACAATCTTCAATTAAGTAGAGACCATGCCTTTTGGCAATTAGACTCAATTGTTTCATATCACAAGGATGACCATAAAGATGAACAGCCATAATTGCCTTTGTCTTTGATGTTATCCTTTCTTCAACATCGTTTACATCAATTTGCCAAGTCTCCCTATTAGAATCAACAAATATAGGTTCTGCACCAACGTATTTGATTGCGTTGACCGATGCAACATATGTCAAAGTAGGCACAATTATTTCATCACCCTGCTTTATATCTAAGGCTAACATTGCCAGATGAAGCGCTACTGTCCCATTACAAACGGTTGATGCGAATTGAATCCCAGTATAATTTGAAAATGCCATTTCAAACCTTGAAATGAAATCCCCTTTTGAAGAAATCCATGTAGAATCAAGACATTCATTTACATAACGTGATTCATTTCCTCTTAGACTCGGCTTATAAATTGGGATATTCATGTAGTAGTGACCTTTTTACTCATAATATTAAAATCATACAGTGTCATAATTTTTACTAATTCTTTAAACTGCACTTTTGGTCTCCAGCCTAATTCCTTTTGGGCCTTTGAGTAATCTCCAATTAATAAATCTACTTCAGTTGGTCTGAAGTAAACAGGATCAATAAAAATCACGGGTTGACCAGTGGATTTCATTATACCTTTTTCTTCAACTCCTGACCCAACCCAATAGATTTCTTCACCTAGTACATTAAAAGATTCTTCTATAAACTCTCTCACAGAATGTGTCTCATTAGTTGCAAGGACATAATCGGAGGGTTTCTCTGCTTGCAAAATACGCCACATTCCCTCCACATACTCTGGGGCGTAGCCCCAATCTCTTTGAGAGTCTAAATTTCCTACTGAATAAAACTCCTTTTGGCCAAGCACTACTTGAGAAGTATTTACGGTAATCTTTCGAGTAACGAAAGACTTTCCTCTACGCTCACTTTCATGATTAAAAAGAATTCCATTACATGCAAATAAATCATAAGCCTCTCTATAATTGGTTATTATCCAGTAAGCATACAACTTAGCCACGGCATATGGACTTCTTGGATAAAATGGCGTATTCTCATCTTGAGGAATTGATTGAACTTTCCCGTATAACTCTGAAGTTGAGGCTTGATAAAATTTTGATTTTGTACCAACCTGTTTGATGGCATCTAAAAACCTAAGCGTTCCAACAGCGTCTACATCGGCAGTGTATTCTGGAGTTTCGAATGAGACATGCACATGACTTTGAGCACCTAAATTATAAATCTCATCTGGCTCACATTTTTCTAAAATCCTATTCAAACAACTTGAGTCTGTCAAATCCCCATAATGTAAAAAAAGCTTGTTTAGATGAATCTCCTTATCATCGATTAAATGTTGTATTCTTTCTCTATTAAACGAACTACTACGCCTCACAATTCCATGCACTTCATATCCCTTCGACAAAAGTAGCTCAGTCAAATAAGACCCGTCTTGTCCTGTTATCCCCGTAATTAAAGCTTTTTTCATTATAAATAATTTTCCTTAATTCTTTCTAAAACCAATTTAACACCAATCAAAATTAAAATTACTATTACCCCAACAGTTGATATCATTATAAGCGTGAGTAATCTTCCAGAACCAGTTGGTTCCAAAGGCAAAAAAGCAGGTTCCAGCATCATAAAAGAGGGTTCTTCTTTCTTATAAGTAATTTTTGCTCCTTCATATTCCTTGGAAATCTCTGAAAGTAAATCATATTCAAGATTAAATTCCTTTTCGAGACGATCTTCTTCTATTTTTGATCTCGAGGTAGATAAGTTAGCATTTCTGTCTCTGAAATCAGCCAAACTCACCTGAGCCTTTTCATAACTTAACCTTTTAGCCTGATACAATGAGTCCAAAAAAAGCAATTCAGAATTTAGCTTTTCTAACTTATACTCTTTTATCCTTGATTTTAAGACGAAAATAGCATTTTCTGTCAATTGCTTGGCAACATATGGATCAATAGTACTAAAACTTAGACTTACTATTCCATCCTCCTTACTTACTGTTAAGGACAGTTTCGATTTAAGATACTCCATCACTTCATATTGTCTTAAGTCAAAGGAACCCAACATCTGACTGTCATTGGAAGCCATTTGCACATCATTTGAAGGAGTTAACAAAGACGGAAGACCCAGAGTATACTTTTTAATTTTATTTATTGTCAATTCTTGTATGTCATGGAAATAAAACTCTTCAAATGATTTTAATTCACCATTCTTTGTTATAATCCCCAACTTCATAACTTCGAGACTAAAAGGCGAGGAACTTAATATTTCTGGATATATATTAGGAGGTATTACATCTCCAACTTTATTAGACCCGACATTAATACCTGCCAAGCTTGCTATACCTCCTAAACCTGACATATTCAACCCTCCAGATTCAGAAACTCTCGGAATAAGTTTCACAGTTACCTGAAAAACCGAAGGTTTTACAAGGATATACATGAATGAACAAATGAAAACTCCTAGAAGACTAATAATAATAGCTCTCCTGCGAATTATAACCTCGTTCAAAAATTCATCAAAGGTTACTTTCATTTGATTCTTCCATTTTGTCCAGATTGAACTCCCAATAATGAGATATCAATTAATTTCATAAGAGTCATATAATAACTTAATAGGATTAATTCGTTAATCTAATCGCTTGAACAACTACCAAACCGATCGTAGCCAAACCAGACCCTATTCCAATCCAAGCTTGGGCGCTCATACCATCTCGTTCAGGCTTTCTGCTAACAAAAATAGTAGAGCCAGCTTGTACCTTAGGATATTTCTTAAAGAACAGGAACCTCTTTACACTCCTTCTTTCTCCATTTGGATACTGTACATAACTTCTACCCTTTTTTGCACTAATCAAAAAGCCACCAGAGCGTTCAATATAATCCTTAAAACTGTAGGATTCATCAAACCTTACATTCAAAGGAGAGGTAACCTCTCCTGCAACCCTTACTGTTTCCAATTTTCCTGGTATGGATATCACATCTCCCTCTTTAACAATAAGATCATATTTTGAGCCGGGCTCATCAATTATCCTCTGTAAATTAATAGCAACAGGTTCTTCTTCTTTAATTTCAATATTTCTCACTAGCGAGTCCTGCTCTGAAATGTCTTGAATCAGTTCTTTTTTCAGTTTGCTTCCTACTAAATCATTTTGTGTATCCGTCTCAACCCTATCCTCCAGCTTTCTCAACCTTTCAATTAACTGAGTTTGGCTAACATTCTTCAACTCAGACTCATCATTGAGTACCTTTTGTCTTAACTGCTGTAATGACTCTTGACTAATTTGATCGTTAGATTTCGAATTTGAAAACTCTGTTTTCCTAATTAGAATAGCACCTGAAGCATCTGCATATGGGGTTAGACCACCCGCCCTCTTAATTACATCAGAAATTCGCTCATCCTTTCTACTGATGGTATAAACACCTGTTGCTAATGCCTCTCCTTCAACAGTAACCTGTTGTTGAATGGTATAGCCTGGTGACTTTCGGATGTATACCTGATCAAAAGGCTTTAATATAAGGTTTCTGTCTTCTGAGTCTAGCGATAGGGTTTGATCGATAGAAAGTGTAATAATATCAGCGGCCGAATTAACACCTCCATTCTTGTTTCTTCTAGCAATTTCTATCATAGCACCAGAGGCTGATTCTTTTAACCCTCCAGATAGAATAATTAAATCCTGAACAGTCATCCCATTGAAAAACGGATAAACCCCTCCTTCTAACACTTCTCCAGAAACTTGAACATAATACTCTTCTTTTAAATCATAAATAGAGGTTATTTGAACCACATCTTCTCTCGATAAGATTACATCCGCAATATCGCCTTTCATAAGTGCGGCTAAATCTACTGGAATGACAGACTGAGAAAAATCATCACCTGTTCTGTAGATTGTGATACGTGACATGTTAGCATCTCCTCTTACACCTCCTGCCTTCTCAATTATTTTTTTTAAAGACAAACCATCTGTAAGTTGGTATTCTCCCTCTCTGTAAATAGCTCCATTTATGATCACTCTATTAGAAAAGCGATCCAAGATTGCACTGACCTCTATTAAATCTCCATCGGCAGGCTGAAACTCTTCAAATTGCTCTTGATCGACATCAATTATTTCTCTTTCACGATCACCGTTTCGCTTTACGGTCACAGTACTTTTAAATGCCTTGCTTGTAAAACCTCCAGCATATAATAAAAGGTCGCTGAAGCGTTCATTGTCCTTTAATTCAAATAACCCAGCTCGTTTAATTTCTCCATCTAACTCGATTCTGCTAGAAAATGGCTCCACTATTATAACATCACCATTTTTCAATCTAACATCACCTGAACGAATTCCGCTTGTTAAATAGGGATAAACATCTAATGTAGAAAGTAGTTTATTGTTTCTGACTACTCGAATCTTGCGAAAGGTGCCGTTCTCAGTTGGACCACCTGCTGCATGTAACGCGGTATAAACTGTTGAAAGCGATGGCAGCGAATACATACTTGGCTTAGCAACCTCACCAACGACTTCTATATTGATGGTGCGAATGTTTCCAAGACTGATTTGATGAAAGATAGTAGGAGGGTTATTCCCTTGAGCTTTAAGTCCACTATAAATCTGGCTCAATCGGTCAATAATTTTATTTGAAGCGGCTTCTATGGTTAATCCATTTACATAAACAGGAGATAAATTCTCTGGTCTAATTGTTCCTTCAGGAGAAACTTCAAATTGAAAATATGCTTGTGTGGCCCCCCATAAATCAACAACAAGTACATCTTGCGGTCCCAATTGGTAATCCACTGGAGTAGGTAAATTTAGGTTTGGCGTAAAAGAGAGACTTTTCTTCTGAAACAGGTCAAAGCCAAATATTTTCCTTTGCTCTACGGTTAATTCAATAGCCTCATCACCAGAAAGAGCTCCCAAAACATCTTCACTACTTAATAAAGTAGGTTCAGTTCGTGAACTCCTTTTTTCGGATGAAGATATGTTTGAACTCTCTCTGTTATTTCTCAAGGATTCAACCCTTCTACGCAACTTTGAGATTTCACTTTCCGAAACCCCTCTTTGTCTAGCCAATAATTCTAATTCAGACTGAGTCAAACCTCTCTCTTCAGCCTGCTTCATGTAGCTCAAAATCTGCTCATCTGAGAGTTCATCAACCTTTACAGACTTCAAATCCATGCCTCCTAAGGATTGAGCATCTAAGGTATTGCTTGAGCAGGAAATAAAAATGATTAAGCCTAATATTCGAACAAAGCTGAACAAGCTTTTAACTATGTTCATTTTGAGTGCCTTTTGAAAGTTTTGGTAACCTCTATTCATCATATTACAATAACAAGACTCGTATAAAGTCTTCAAATATATACTATTTTATTCAGGCTAAAAATCAGCTGACTTTTCGTAAATGATTCATACTTATTTCCGCTTGAAGCTCTACTCCTAAACTCGAAATCAGTAAAAAAGCTCTATTGCCTTGCGTTTTTCTAATCACACCTGATTGACCTGATAGCGCTCCAGAATTGATACTGACTCTACTCCCCGTTTGGAAATTTTCATTTGACAATTCTGATAAAGGGAACTCTTCTAGAAAGGATTTTATTTCAGAGATTTCTTTTTCTTGAATAATTGCAGGCCTGCCCAACCATCTTACATTAGAAACAATCGAAGCGTCTTTCAAAATCTCTAACCGGCAAGCCTCATCTACCCTAGCAAATAAATATGATGTGAACACTGGCTCTACCACTTTTTTCTTTCTATCAGACCATTGCTTGAGTACAGTTCTGGTCGGGCAATAGACATTGAAACCTTTTGAAGTTAACCTCTCAGCCGCCTTTTTCTCGTTACGTGGTTTGGTATAAAAAGCTGTCCAATATGTTCTTTGCTGATTATTCATTCCAAATTAAAAGGTTTTGATTTGGGTCGAAAGTCATTATGGCGGCTTCTTCATTAGAGTATACTAAGTATTGAATTTTCTTAGGCACTAATGATTCTGCTTTCTGAATTAACTGAACAAGATAATGAAGGTCTGGATTTCCAACAAAGATCAAACTCACAACATCTGAATCTTTACCAAGCGCCAGATCCCCTGCAAGGTACACCTTGCTTAAATCCCCTAATTTTTCAACTACTTCATCAATCACGTCTTGAAGACCTGTATACTTCAAAAGGATACTCCGAACTTCTTGAAAAAGAGGATATTTTTTATTGGCTTTAAAAACTTTTTTATTTCCGACCAACCCAGAATCAAGCATTCCTGCTTCTTCAAACCTATTCAATTCAATTCTAATAGAATTTGTGCTCTCATTAAACTCTTCTGCCAAGCCTCTCAAATAAGCACTAGAATCTGGGTTCAAGAAAAGTCTTAAAAGTAATTTTATTCGTGTTTTCGAAGAAATAAGTGCTTCAAGCATTATCAAAAGCTTTTAAGGCTATGCGCTATTTGCCAATTTAATTGATCAAATGATACAGCTTCGCCTCGTAAGTCCCAAGTCAGAACTCAATATTGAGTAACAAATTTACTCAATATTTTCAAATAGCAATAAACCTCTTAATATTTGTATGTTAATTTTTTAACCTGTCAAAAACACAATGACAAGTCAATAATAAAGCATCTCTATAAAGAGAAAAACTTTAACACATTTTCAATTATAAAATCTTGTTGTTCGCTCTCCATTTCGGTATGAATAGGAAAAGAAATCACTCTAGAACAAAGGTCTTCTGTGATTTTAAATTCCCCTTTCTTATAGCCATAATAACTATAAGCCTTTTGAAGATGGTTAGGGACTGGATAGTAAATCATAGATGGAATTCCTTGAGCAGCAAGGTACTTGTTCAACTCATTCCTCTTTGACGCATCTTTCAACTTAATCGTATATTGATGATAAACATGACTAGTGAAATCAGCAGTGACTGGTGTGATTATCTCGTCTGTGGCGACAAAAGCACTATTATATTTATCTGCAACTTCTTGGCGAGCTGTGTTATAACTGTCTAAATATTTTAGTTTCACCTTTAAAATAGCGGCTTGGATACTGTCTAGTCTAGAATTCACTCCGATAGAATCATGATAATACCTTTCACTTTGCCCATGATTGACAATCATCCTCAACTTAGCCGCAAGCTCGTCACTGTTCGTCATAATGGCTCCGCCATCACCATAAGCGCCTAAGTTTTTGGAAGGGAAAAACGAAGTAGCCCCGGCATCTCCAATCGTTCCAGCTTTTATAGTATTTCCATCACTGAATTTATAATCAGCTCCAATGGCTTGAGCTGTATCTTCAAAAACCTTTAAATCATGCTTTTTAGCAACTCTCATTAGGCGCTCCATATCCGCACATTGTCCGTATAAATGAACAGGCACAATAGCCACTGTCTGACCCGTGATTTTTGATTCTAAATCTTCTATATCAATATTGAAGGTATCGGGATAAACCTCTACAAATACTGGTTTTAACCCCAGAAGAGCTATAACTTCTACTGTTGCTACATAAGTGAATGAAGGAACTATTACTTCGGCACCTTTCGGAAAATCATAGGCCATCATAATTACCTGAAGTGCATCTGTTCCATTGGCACATGGGATTACATGTTTAACAGACAGGTATTTTTCCAATTCAGACTGAAAATCAGAGACAGCAGGGCCATTAATAAAAGTAGCACTATCTAAAACCTTATTGATTTCATCCTTTACTTCTTCCTTTATTTTAGCATACTGACCTACAAGGTCAACCATTCTTATCGACTCCATCACTTATTATAAAATTTCCTGTACCATTCAATAAACTTCTCTACTCCAAACTCTAACGATGTAGCTGGCTTATAATCTAAATCATCAATCAAATCTTGAACATCCGCATAAGTCGCAGAAACATCACCTGGCTGCATCGGCATAAAATGCTTTTCAGCCTCCTTGCCTAAAACCTTCTCAATTGTAGTCACAAAATCCATCAGTTTTACTGGTGAATTGTTACCTATATTGTAAATCTTATATGGTGCTCTAGACGACCCAGGGTCAGGTTGAGAGCCAGACCAGCTTTCATTGCCTTTGGGAGGATTATCATTGACCCTGGTTACGCCTTCAACAATATCATCAATGTAGGTAAAGTCTCTTGACATTTCCCCATTGTTAAAAACCTGTATCGGTTTTCCATCCAAAATAGCCTTGGTAAACAGAAACAATGCCATATCAGGTCTTCCCCAAGGACCATAGACGGTAAAGAACCTTAAGCCAGTTGTTGGCAGCCCAAACAAATGGCTATAGGTATGAGCCATAAGCTCATTACTCTTTTTGCTAGCCGCATACAGACTAATAGGATGATCTACATTATGACTCGTAGAAAAAGGGCGAGTCTCATTCAGACCATAAACTGATGAACTACTTGCGTATGACAAATGCTTAACTTGATTATGCCGACAAGCTTCCAGAACATTGACAAAACCAACGATATTACTATCGATATAAGCTTTTGGGTTTTCAAGACTATACCTCACTCCGGCTTGAGCAGCCAGATTGATCACTTTATCAAACTTCTCTGCCTCAAACAATCGATTTAGATTTTCAGCATCTTCTAATTGACACTTAATAAAGCGATAAGACTTGAATGTCGAACTTTGAAGTAGTTTATTATACTCAATTTTCTCAGGGTCAATACCAGTTTCTAGCAATCGCCCATACTTAACACGAATGTCGTAGTAATCGTTAATAGAGTCCAGCCCTACAACTTCGTCTCCTCTTTCAAGTAGCTTTTTTGCCAAATGAAATCCGATGAAACCTGCTGTTCCTGTAATTAGAATTTTTGCCATTATAATCGAGCTGTGATAGTTTCTTTTGGAAGGAATGATTTTACATCATAAATAATAGAGTCTGAATTCAAATTATCAGGCAGCATCATCGCTTTAAACTCGTTGTGAGCCACAGCCAATACAATTCCGTCATAAGACTTTAAATCAAGTACAGACTCATCAACCAAGTCTAAGTCATATTCATGCTTAACTTCTTTCGGCTCTGCCCATGGATCAAATACATCTACATTCACCTCAAACTCCTTCAATTCTTGAATAATATCAATCACTCTAGAGTTACGAATGTCTGGGCAGTTCTCTTTAAAAGTAATACCCAAAACCAGCACTTTTGAATCTCTGATAACCTTTCCTTTTTTCATCAAAAGCTTGACTACTTGGCTACCAACATATGGGCCAATACTATTATTGAGTCTTCTACCTGCCAAGAGAATTTGCGGGTAGTAGCCAGTCTTTTTAGCTTTCTGAGCTAAATAATAAGGGTCAACACCAATGCAATGCCCTCCTACTAGGCCTGGCCTAAATGGCAAGAAATTCCATTTTGTACCAGCAGCTTCTAGAACATCAACCGTGTCAATTCCCATCTTATTGAAGATCATTGCCAGTTCATTCACGAAAGCTATGTTAATATCACGTTGCGAGTTTTCAATTACTTTTGCCGCTTCAGCTACCTTAATTGAAGCCGCTTTATATGTTCCTGCAGTAATTACACTTTTGTAAAGCTGATCAACTCTTTCAGCTATTTCTGGTGTTGAACCAGAGGTAACTTTCAAAATCTTCTTAACTGTATGCTCTTTATCTCCTGGGTTAATTCTTTCAGGTGAGTACCCACAATAAAAATCAACATTGAATTTTAATCCCGATTTCTTTTCAAGAACTGGCACACAGTCTTCTTCAGTTGCTCCAGGGTATACAGTAGATTCATAAATAACAACATCTCCTTTTTTCAATATTGCCCCTAGCGTTTCGGAAGCTTTTATTAATGGGGTTAGGTCTGGATTTTGGTCATCATCAATTGGGGTTGGTACCGTAACAATAAAAACATTACAGTCCTTAATATCACTTAATTGATTTGTGTTAAAGAGACCTGTTTTAGCATCGTTCTTTGCCAAAACCGAAGAAAGTAGATCATCCTCTACCTCAAGGGTACGATCGTGACCATTATTTAACTCATCAATTCTCGGTTGATTGATATCAAATCCAAAAACCTTGTACTTCTCCGCAAAAGCTACTGCCAACGGAAGGCCAACATAGCCCAATCCAATAATTGCAATCTTATTCTCTGACATGCCAAAAATTTGTTCGGCACGAAAATAGGGATTATAAAAGATTCTTCAAGTGGAATAAAAGAGTTTATTCTCTCAGTTCAATTACCCTTAACATTAGATTATAATGAATCAATACCCATATTGAGGTATAAATTCAATTGAAGTTTGAATACTCTGTTAAGAAAGCATTTATCTTTGCCTATAAATGAATCAAATTCTATCCCTAATAGGAAAAGAGTTGCTCTCCGAATGGAGGCAGAGATATGCTTTAAACGGCATGATACTCTACCTAGCCAGCACCATCTTTGTTTGCTATATGAGTTTTGGGTTGAAAGCTGGTGCAATTGACCCCATAACCTGGAATGCCCTTTTCTGGATTATTATCCTTTTTACGGCTGTAAATTCGGTGGCGAAAAGCTTCATTCAAGAATCGAGGGGACGTGCTCTTTATTATTATTCCATAGCTAGTCCTATTGAAATCATTGTCTCCAAAATTATTTACAACGCCCTTTTGCTATTAGCTCTTGCTCTAGCTGGTTTCGTCATATATAGCTTTGTAATGGCAAGGGGCGATAATGAAGGTGCCAAATTTGATTTACTCTATTTTCTCATTTCTATCGTACTTGGCTCGCTAGGGTTAGCATCAAGTTTAACTATGATTTCTGGTATTGCTGCTAAAGCCGAAAACAGTACTTCTTTAATGGCCGTCTTAAGCTTTCCTGTAATCCTTCCCATTATGCTCATGGTTATTAAACTATCTAAAAATGCCATGGACGGATTAGAGCGGTCGGTGAGTACGGACGAAATTCTTATACTGGTAGCCATAAATGCCATTGTATTCGCGGTATCCTACTTGTTATTCCCTTATCTTTGGCGATCATAAAATTAAGCGTAACTATTCTGAGATAACCCTCGTGTAAGCGCTTGTTCAAAGAGCCACTAAAAGTTAAATATCATGAAAAAAAACTGGTGGAAAGCCTTAGCCATAATCTTGGTAACCTATACCTTATTGGCTGGGTTACTAATGGATGCTCCCCGACTAAACATTCTCAATGAAACCATAAGAAACCTTCATTTTCACGTTACCATGTGGTTTGGAATGGTTATTCTACTCACTGTATCAATGATTTATGCCATTAAATATCTAAGGTCAGGAGAAATTAGCTATGACGACAAGTCTATTGAAATGGCCAAGGCTGGTGTTTTATTAGGTATTCTAGGTATTGTTACCGGAGCTGTTTGGGCTAACTATACCTGGGGAGAGCCTTGGAGTGGTGATTCCAAGCAAAATGCTGCCGCTATTTGTCTTTTAATTTACTTCGCCTATTTAGTCTTGCGTAACTCAATGAAAGACGAACAACAAAAAGCTCGTGTCAGTGGCGTTTATAATATCTTCGCTTATGCAGCAATGATACCATTGCTTTTTATCCTCCCTAGACTAGACCCTAATTCATTACACCCAGGCAACGGGGGAAACCCAGGGTTTAACTCTTATGACCTAGACAGCAAGTTGAGGGTTGTTTTCTATCCAGCGGTAATTGGCTGGACGCTCATGGGGGTTTGGCTTGCCTCATTAAATATTAGAACTCGAAGAATCGAACGTGCTTTAGAAGATTAGTAATTATGAAAAAATTTCTCACAATCCTTTTCCTTTGTTTCAGCTTAGCGTCCCTTGCTCAAGATGGCGCGTATGAAATTACTGATGACAGCTATAAAGACCAGACCGTTGAAATGGCCGATACAATGCGCTCCAATGGTAAAATTTATGTAGTAGTAGCCGTTATTATGATTCTCTTTGTAGGTCTTGGTGTCTACACTATTTCAGTAGATAAAAAGATAAGCAAGCTAGAAAAAGAGGTTTTTAAGGAAAAGGCTAATTCATAGCCGTTTGTGTTGTATTTTTGCACCCAATTCGAGGTTCATCCCGTTGAACCCAAAAAAATGTTCGTGCTATGAAAAAATCGAGTATCATCGGAATCGTAGTGATCGCCATTGCCATCGCTATCATCATCTCTACACAAAACAGTGCTAGCTCTTATGTTTCTTTCGATATAGCCAAAGAAATGGCTCAAAGCGGAAGTAGTAAGAAAATTCATGTTGTTGGAGAATTAAAAAAGAATACGGTTGGCCAAGTGATTGGTGTTAATCCTAGCCCAGACAAGCTTTCTGTATCGTTTGTTATGCTAGATGATAACAACTTTGAACAAACCGTTTATTATAATGAACCAATGCCATCAGATTTTCTGAGATCAGAAAAAGTTGTAGTCATTGGATCTTACCACAATGAAAAATTTGTGGCAGATAAAATCCTTCTAAAATGTCCTTCCAAATACGAGGAAACGGAACTTTAACCTGAAACAAGGCAACCAATTATGGTACACACTGGCATAGGCAATACTGGCCACCTTCTTATTATCATTTCCTTTATTACCTCATTAATGGCTGCCTTTGGTTATTTCAAAGCCACTAATAATAACGAAGTAGGAAAATCTCCATGGATAAGCTTCAGTCGTACCGCTTTTATACTACACGGTCTTTCAGTTATTGGTGTGGTGGTTACGCTCTTTATAATTATTTACAATAATTATTTTGAGTACCATTATGCATGGAGCCATGCTTCTAAAAATCTACCGCCCTATTATATGATCGCTTCTTTCTGGGAAGGTCAAGAGGGTAGTTTTATGCTTTGGTTATTTTGGAATGTTCTTTTAGGATTTATTATTATCAAAACCAACCGTAAATGGGAAGCTCCAGTTATGACGGTTTTTGCGGTTGTTCAGGCATTCCTAGCTTCTATGATTTTAGGAGTAGTAATTGGAGATTTAAAGATTGGTAGCTCACCATTTTTATTACTCAGAGACGTAATGAATGAGTCTATCTTTTTGATTAATCCTGATTTCGTTCCTGAAGACGGTACTGGCTTAAACCCACTTTTGCAGAATTATTGGATGGTTATTCACCCTCCTATGACTTTCTTAGGCTTTGCCTGTTCTTTAATCCCATTCTCATATTGCATTGCTGGTCTTTGGACTGGTAGATTTAGAGAGTGGGTAAGACCTGCTTTGCCTTGGACTATTTTCGGTACCATGATTTTAGGCACTGCCATTATTATGGGTGGCTACTGGGCCTATGAAACCCTAAACTTTGGAGGTTATTGGAACTGGGATCCAGTTGAAAATGCGGTGTATGTGCCTTGGTTAATTATGGTGGCTAGTATTCATACCATGATTACCTTTAAGAAAAGCGCAACAGCTTTAAAAACATCCATCATTCTAGTAATCATCTCTTTCATTCTTATTCTTTATTCCACCTTTTTAACCAGAAGTGGAATTTTAGGAAATGCGTCTGTACACTCGTTTACCGACTTAGGTCTCTCAGGGCAATTGCTTATTTACTTGATGTTCTTCTTGATTATCTCAATCGTATTTGCTGCTAGGGTATGGAATAAAATTCCTTCTTCAGAAAAAGAGGCATCAACCTATTCACGCGAATTTTGGATTTTCATAGGTGCATTAACACTCTGTCTAATGGCCTTCCAAGTTCTAATTCCTACTTCTTTCCCTGTATTCAATGCTGTCATAGAGTTCTTTGGAGGAATTTCTACTCTTGCTCAACCAGCCAATCAAGTAGAATTCTACTCTAATGGGCAAGTATGGTTTGCCATTGCTGTAGCTCTACTGAGTGGAACTGGCCAATTCTTCTTTTGGAAGAAAATGGATAAACAGAAACTTATTGCTTCACTTACTTTTCCTCTACTGATTTCATTATTACTAAGTGCTACTATCTTCATTTTAGCTGACGTTCACAATCTGGTTTACATTGTTGTTTTGGTAGCTGGCATGTATTCGATAGTAGCCAATTCAAAAATATTATTCGAGTTATTAAGAAGTAAAAGTTTCAAGCTAGTGGGTGGCTCCGTTGCCCATATTGGTATCGCCATGATGTTGATTGGAATTATGTTTTCAGAAGGTTATTCTCAGGCCATTTCAAGAAGTACTTTTATCATCAGTAAGGAATGGACAGACGATCAAAACCAAACTAATATTCCACTTTTCTTGAATGAACCTACTTTTATGGAAAGGTATGAAATTACTTACCGCAATGAGTTGATGAAGGTCAATGACATTCCAGGTTATGTCAAGAAATCTAACCTAAACAATACTGAAGATCCTTATTACAAAGTAGTTAAGCAAAACATTGTTATTGATAGTAAAACCTATGCCCAAGCTGGTGATACTGTGTATGTTCAAAGCCCTGAAAACTTCTACTACCAAACAGATTATAAGGATTTAGAAACTGGTAAGGAATTTACCCTATACCCTAGAATTCAGGTTAACCCGCAAATGGGCGATGTAGTTTCTCCCGACATTAAAAAACTCTGGGGAAGAGATATCTATTCCTATGTTTCGGTGAAGCCAAGTTTTGAAGAAGACATTGAGTGGAGCGAAAAAATAGAGGTTGAAGTAAAAGTAGGGGAACGCTTTTTCATTAATGATTATGTAGCCGACTTCAATGGCTTAGAAAGGCTTGACCGGATGAGTTTTGCCGACCTTGGGCCAGAAGATGTAGCTGTTAGGGCCAACATTATTGTATATGCGGAAGACAATGAAAAATATCTAGCTCAACCTATTTTCATTATACAAAATGGGCAAGTCGGAAAACAACCTGATGTAATTAAAGAAATAGCTTCCAAGATTTCAGTGGAAAGCATCAACCCTGATACGGGCTCCGTAACCTTAGGCTTAAACACAACCCAAAAGGATTTCATTATTATGAAGGCATTGGAGAAGCCTCACATTAATGTGCTTTGGATTGGTACATTGGTGATGATTGCAGGCTTTATTATAGCCGTTAGAAGACGCTATATTGAATTCATGCAAATGAGAGACAAAGGTATTGAGTAAAACTGCCATAGTCTGACATATTTACCTCTCTTCTAATCAAGGGTTTCAAAACGCTGAAAAATGCCTAATTTGAGTTCACTAAACCTTTTAGGCTATGAATTCACGCAGGTCATTTATCCAAAAATCCTTTTTAACGGCAGGAAGTCTTTCGCTTTCTTCATTTTTTAAAAAATCTGTTGCCGAAGATGTGAGTCAGGCAATGGTAGAAATAAATCAGCTTTCTCCTGAGGCTGCTGCCCAAGACGAGGAACTTTGGGCAAGGATTCAGCAGGCCTATACTACTTCCCCAAACATCATTAATTTCAATAATGGTGGTGTAAGCCCACAGCCAAAAGTGGTGCAAGATGCTGTTATTCGCTATTACCAATATGCTAACGAAGCACCCTCTTATTATATGTGGCGGATTCTTGATCAAGGCCGTGAACCTGTTCGGGACAAGCTTGCCGAACTCGCAGGATGCTCTCCAGATGAAATAGCCATCAACCGAAACACCACCGAAGCCATCAACACGGTAATATTTGGAATGAACTTAAAAAAGGGAGATGAAGTAATTCTGACCAAATATGATTACCCAAACATGATAAATGCGTGGCGGCAGCGTGAAAAAAGGGATGGAATAAAATTGGTCTGGTTGGATTTAGATTTACCCAATGAAAACGATGATGTTATTGTAAAACAGTTTACGGATGCGGTAACGCCACGAACACGTGTTTTTCACATTACCCATATGATCAACTGGACGGGCCAAATTATGCCAGCCAAGAAACTCTGTACCGAAGCCCGAAAAAGAGGAATTGACTCCGTTGTAGACGGTGCTCACACTTTCGCTCATCTAGATTTTAAAATTTCTGATCTCGGTTGCGATTATTTCGGAACCAGTCTTCACAAATGGCTTTGTGCACCTTTCGGAACAGGAATGCTTTACATTAGAAAGGAAAAAATAAAAGATATATGGCCACTTTTGGCTTCACCCGAAGACCAAGAAACGAATATTCGAAAGTTCGAAAACATTGGTACTCGCTCTTTTGCTACCGAGCAAGCCATTGGCGGAGCACTCAACTTTCATAACGCAATTGGCCAAGAGCGAAAAGGAGCCAGATTAGAATACTTGAAGCAATATTGGGCCAAAGAGGTTATTCAACATAAAAACATTATTCCATACACTTCATTAAAACCAGAATTTAGCAGAGCACTATGCAACTTCGGTGTGGTAGGAATGACAGCAGGAGAGGTGCACAATAGGCTTTTTAATGAATACAAAATACATACAAGCCCAGTGCAGTGGGAAAGAGTAAATGGACCAAGAATTACCCCGCATGTATATACTACAAAGTATGATTTAGATCGATTAACAGAAGCAATGCTTAAAATTGCAGAGACACCTAAGTAAACTTTATTGGAGAGAAGAACAGCGCTTTCGATATCAACCATTCCATTCGTTTTTCTAACTTCGAACCATGAGCTATCAAATAGGCATTATAGGCACCGGGAATGTTGCTTGGCACTTGGCCAGAGCATTTGAAAATGCTGGACATATAATTACCGATATCTACAATAGAGATATAAGCAAAGCCAAACACTTTGCTTTAGACTTCTTTAATGCCAAAGCCACTAACAAACTCAACTTTGAAAATAGCAGCGCTCAAGTATTTATTTTGGCTGTTTCTGATGATGTGATAGAGAAAATTGCTCCTGAAGTTCTACTTCCAGAAAATGCCGTTTTAGCCCATACTTCAGGGTCTGTAGCAATGAATGCTTTGGGTTATGCCCGAACTGAAAACCAAGGGGTATTTTATCCACTTCAAACTTTTAGCAAAGGCAAAGCAGTCGATTTCTCTGAAATTCCAATTGGGATTGAAGCGGAAAACAAAATAACCGAAAATGCCTTAAGTATTTTGGCCAAAAGCATTAGCAATAAAGTACAGTTGATGGATAGCCGCGATAGAAGAACTATTCACTTGGCAGCCGTATTTGCTTGCAATTTCACAAATCATTTGTTCACGATTTCAAAAAGTATTCTGGAAGATAGAAACCTAGACTTTGGTTTGCTTGAGCCACTAATCATTGAAACACTCAACAAGTCGCTCGAAATAGGCCCAAGTAATGCTCAAACTGGCCCAGCTAAAAGGGGAGATTTAGAAACACTAGATAATCATTTCGAAGCCTTATCGAAGAGCCCAGATATAGCGGAAATCTATCGATCTATATCTCAAAACATTATTGATTATTATTCTGAAGAATAGACTTTAATCTTACCTCACTAAAATCTTGATTGTAGTGATTTTCCTATCACGGTCAATAATTCTAATCAGATTTAAGCCTTTAGGTAAATCTTTAGATTCTAGTTCCAAATAACTAGAACTCACCTTAATCTCATGGCTTGAATGACTCACCACCACCCCACTTGTAGTTACTACTTGAAGTTCTATTATCTGATCCTCAGGTGTCTTATAAGCAAGTTTAAATTTCTCTCCAAAAACAATTGGATTAGGGTAAACACTAAACTCATTTTTGGTTTCAAACTGGTTCTTACTAAGAGATACCCTTTTAATTTCTGAATATTCAAATTCTCCGTTGAAGTCTGTTTGCTTTAAACGATAGTAAGATGTTCCGTTCAAAGGTTCTAAATCATTATAGGTATAGTTCAGTATTTCATCACTATTCCCAGCTCCCTCAAGAGCTCCAATTGCCGTAAAATCCTTTCCGTTAGCACTTCTTTCAATCGTATAGAAAGCATTACCAATCTCGCTAGCAGTTGTCCATTTAAGTTGAACCGACTCGTTATTGATATTCTTAGCATCAAACGAAATTAAGGTTATTGGCAAAGCGTATTTTTCAGTTGCTCCTAAGGTGAAAAACTGAGTGTCCGCCAAATTGACCCTAAAAGTTACAGTCTTCTTTACTGCATCGATTGTAGTAGGTGCTTGTAACGTAACTCCGGAAGTAAAGTCTCCATCCGCATCTAGCATTAGCCTTACCAGGTTCAGGTTATTAGTTCCCACACCAGATGGGCCCCCAATTGAAAATAAATCAAAGGTTAAATCAACAAGCCCAACCGTTCCTGTTTCTTGAACATACCATTCTCTGAACAATCTACTTTTCACTTGAGCAGTGTTGAATTCAACATTTCCGTCTGCTTTTGTACCAGTCAGCGGCTTATTTTCACTTCCCCATACCGAAAACGAATCATCAACTCCTATAGGGCTAACTGTAGCCATTTTAACTATTGTACCAGCATTGGAGCTTTTAGAAGTCTCTTGAAGGAAACAAGAGTTATCATCTCGTGCCAAACCAGAAATGTTGTAATTATAGGTTGGCTGCTCTGTCCAGTCCCATGTAATTCCACCGTCCGAAGCCAAGTAATCTTTTTCCCCAGTACCACCAGCTCTCGTAATACCATATTTCAAAGCAAGGTATGAATCCACTCGAATACGTTCATTTGCTGTTAAAACTCTTGAAAAGGCAATTGCTTCGGCTATATCTCCTTGAAGTTGGGAATTTACCGTGTAATCATCATTATTACCAATACCCATAGCCGTGCCTCCATTTAGAGAAACGTTATCTGAAGTTCCCGAGCCTACGTTTGCGGCATCAACATACAATTCAACGGCTCCCGAAACAGCTTTTACTCTTGTCCCCATTGCAATATGCGGGATTCCATTATTATATGTACTTGTGCTATTGGCATCTCGACCAGAGCTATTTGAGGCATTAAAATGAACCAAACCATTAGCCAAACCTAAACCGTAATCCGCAGAATTGGACGTCTTACCTGAGCTCATCAGAACAGGAGAATCTTCAAAATTTGTAGTATTTCCTCCAGTTTGCGTAGTAGAGAAAACTGTAGCTAAAGTCATATCATCGCTTACTACATTTCCATTATCTGTTCTAATAAAACCAAGGTCGGTTGAGCCTGGGTCAGAAAAGCGAACGACCGGATTGAAATTAAAAGTAGAAGTTCTCAGTTTTGGCCCTACTGGTGGCAGCCCTGGAGTACTTCTAGCTCCATCATTATCACTGGTGCTTTGATCTGTCCAAGTATTAACAACCGCATCATTTGTAATGGCATCAGGGCCATTATTGGCTTTTAACCACATAGCCAAACCACTTGTTACCCCACCAGGACCGCAAAGCTCTACTGCGGTTCCTAAGGTAAAGTAATCTCCATCTGAAAAATCAACATTCTCGAAAGTCAACACATTCCCATTAAAGGTTCCACCACCTACTGTTGTACCAGAAGCCATAGTAGAGCTACTAGATCGTATTAATTTAAAATCCGCGGCAGATGAAGAGTAACCTAAACCAGTAAGATCAAACGATATAGTGGTATTGCCCACTGTTCCCGTTTCGTCTACCCTCCAAACTCTTCTCATTCTCTCGGTTACTCCTGTAGGAACATCAGGAGAACCTCCATCATTTGCAGCATTTACAGCGTTCGATTGCTCTCTGTCAGCATTGTCGTTACCCCAAACCATAAATGATTCATCGGCTGTAAAACTGTTAAGATTGGATTTATTATCTGCTGCAATTCCTCCTAAACCAATGGTCACTATAGCATCAGCATTAACGCTTTTAGATTGTTTTTGCTCAAAGCAAGAATCATCATCTCGGCCAATACCTGCTATATCGTTGTTATTAGATGAATTATCTGTAGCATTCCAAATTACCGAACTAGAGGAGTTTAGGTAATTTTGTGCAGAACCTTGATCTAGCGTTATACCATACTTGATAGCTAGATAACTCTGAATTCTAAGATGTTCATTGGTGTCATCAGGGCGTACTGAAAAGGAAATGAGTTCTGCGATTTGGCCATCATAAAAAGCATTAGCACTTAAAGTGTTAGTGGCAAAATTACCCAGATTATAGTACACGTCAGATGAAGTAAGAAATGACCCTTCGGTAAAATCATTTCTCTTAGCTCCGTTAATATAGATATCTGTTCCATTAGCTCCAGCATTATTCCTTACACCCATAAGAAAATTTAGCCCTGGGGCTACAGAGGTTGCTCCGTATGAAGCACTCTTCACCATAGATCTCCAAGTCGGGGAGGTTCCCATTAAATGGGTGAATAGTTCATTACTCGTAGAGCCTGACATATTTCCTATTCCAAAACCGCCCAAGTTATTGGCCGTAGATCCGTCAAAACCAACTATTACATCAGCTGTTGTTGAATGAAATTTCAACACATCAGGATTGAAAACAAAGTAATAGGCCGTAGAGTTAAAGCCCGCACTTCCGCCAAGATGTTCAGAGTTACTCTCGTCAAAGTTTACCGCAGGGTTAAAATTTATGGAGTTGGTTACATAATTAGGGTAATTTGAGACCCCTGTAGCGTCATTTCCACCTGAAAAATCACCCCAAGACGAAACATCAGCACCATTAACAGTTGTATTTGGCCCGTTGTCTGCTCTTAACCATAAAGTTAAGTTTGTAGTCACATTACCTGGTCCGCAACTTATAAAACCTGTACCTAAGGTGAAGTATTCTCCATTTTGAAAGTCTACTCCCGAAAAAGTAATTGTGCTACCGCTTAAAGTCCCTCCTGTTATAATCTGAGAAGAAGTAAATACTCCCGCAGAAGAGTTGCCCGCGATGAGCAAGCTATAATCGGATTCGGCAGGTGTTCCTCCATTAAATGTAAAACCAGAAATATCGAAAGACACACTATTATTACCTGTTTCACCAGTTTCTCCCACTCTCCACACTCTTTCTACCCTTCTAGTAATCAGCGGAGGAACATCTGTGGTTTCGTCATCATCCTTATCACCACTATCATTTCCCCAAATCAACCATGAGTTGTTGTCACTAAACGAACCACCATGATCCATAGTAACCACAGAACCAATGTTCTCACTTCTGGATTTTATCTGTTCAAATTCCGAATTATCGTCTCTCGCTATTCCAGCAATGTCTTTATTATACTCTAAGTACCCCCCAATCGCAGCACTATTAGTGGTATTAAATGTTATGGCTCCTTGAGAGTCTACGTAATTAATTGGGGTAGATTGGTTGAGCGTAATTCCATACTTTATTGCTAAATAGCTTTCAATTCTATTCCGCTGAGTCAGAAGAAAAGCACCAGGTTCATTACAGTAAATCAGTTCTGAGATTTCACCATAATATGAGTTTGGACTACTGCTGCTACCATTGTCATATCTAGAGTCACCATCTGAAGCACCGAACTCAATCCCATCAGTATCACTATAGAGTAGGCCAACATTATTCAAAGTTCCAAAACTCTGCCCATTCAAATACCCTTTAACAGTGCCTGTTGAAGATGTATTTCCATTGAATTCGAGTGTAACAATGTACTCAGTATTAGTAGTTAAGCCTGTACTTATAGTAGCTACATTCGTTGTGGTGTTCCATGGAGATCCGCTACCGTCACTTGCTCTATTCCAAGACGAAAGGTAAATGTTCCCATCACGTAGGTAAACAGTTATACCTCTAGTATTTCCTCCCTGTTCATAAAGTACTTGCCGAGTGTTAATATCAGAAGTACTTGTTCTGAAAGCTAGATTGATTCCTTTTCTGGTATAAGGTCCGCCTGTATTAAATGCCAAGTTATTGGCAATTGTAAGACTGGTGCTCCCACTAGTGAAATCAACTGTTGGATTGAAGTTGATATTACTAGTAGTGTTTCTGTATGTAGGCGCAGCAACTCCAGTAGTTGCATCATGATTTCCCACCCATTGATCTTGCCAGTCTGTTACGGTGCTTCCGTCAGTGGCAGTAGTTACGCCAACATTTGCCTTCAACCATGTAGTTAGAGCTGCTTTATACCCCCCTGGGCCAGTTCCAGGTGTTAAACAATTATCTGCTGAAACTCCAGCCGATAAACCTGCTACCAAATCAAGCCCAGAATTACTGGATAAAGTATTGGTCGGAAAAGTGAAGATATCAGTTAAATCATGGTCAGTTGCATTGGTATCAAAAGCAAAAATGGAAAAACCATAAATCACTTGATTTTGAGATACTCCTAATTCATCGAAGGAAACCGCAACCCCTTGTAAACTTTGAGCACTTTGCCCAAAGATGGTACCAATATTAATAATTGGCGATGGGTCTAATCCAGTGTCCTGTCTTCTTAAAATAAGAAAGTTGTCAAAAGAACGACCTCCATTTATACCTGCATTTGTTGGGTCAGGCCAGTCAGAGTCCTCAATATCGATCATCGCCCCATATGTAGCTGGGTCTCCGTTAATATCCAAAGATAGTATTGCCGCTATCTTTATTTGATCATTGCCCCCTCTTTCGATAATCGGAAAAACAGCACTATCGGGTTCGCAGGTTACCAAGCCTGTATACCAAATAACATCCAAACGTTCTACTTGTGCTTGAATAGTGTTCAACCCCTCATCATCAGTATTTACCATGATATTATCATAGCCTGCATTGAGAATGCCAGATTGGTAAAGTGCGTCAGCATCTCCCACTTCATCTGCGTCTAAATCCAATTCACCAGGAGTAAGTGGCCCAAATGATGGATCAGTAATGCTTGTTAGTGTGTACCAAATATTAATATATGCCTGATCATCGGTTCTTCTAATAATCAAAGTGTCAGGCAGAACAAAGTTGTTGTAAAGTCTTCCACCTACAGTGTACGATTCAATTTTTAAATTATCACCTGTTCCATAATTCACATTATAGGGTAAGCTTGGCTGAATGTCATTAATAGCATCACTTGGAGCTGTAACTAACACAGTTGATGGAACCGAAGTAGGTAATGGACTAACGTAATTGATAGAGGTTATATGAGATTGCCCTAACAACGTCATGTTTAGGCTGCTGAGGACCAGCAAGACCATGATTATTCTCCCGAAAAAAGTACCAACTAAGTACACGTACCTCACCTTTTGTTTTAGTTAAAACTTCTTGTCATAGATTTTTTTCTACAACATTGAAAAATGTTTGAATACTCCTTTGAACAGCTTTTGTCCAAAATCAAATGGTTAAGAAAATAGTGGGTTGAGGAAAATACTAATGATGCAAAGTTGGTGGCTTTGCTCTGAATCCTAGGCGAAAGGGTGACAAATGTATATTATTAATTTGTTAATCAAAAATAATATTACGCTACTTGCATACAGTAATTAGCAGTTAGACACAAAACAGGTTGCGAAGATTGGACTCTTGAACTTGATAAAAATAAATAGCGATGGTAGTGATAAGCTACAAAATTAGATTTTTGAACTCCCTTAATATCAAGCCATCACTCCTAAAATGCACAATATTAAATTATTGTTAATTCAATAAAGTCAGCTTCTCTTAGTAAGTAAAGTTTCCGTAAGCTGACTTTATTGTCAGTTCTTTAGATTTCGAAGTGTCTACTCTACCAACAATTTGGGCATCGATGTTAAAGCTCTTTGAAATAGAGATAATTTCTTCAGCAAATTCTTCATCAATATAAACCTCCATTCTATGGCCCATATTGAAAACCTTGTACATTTCTTTCCAGCTGGTGCCGCTTTCTTCCTGAATCATTCTAAACAAAGGAGGAAGTTCAAAAAGATTGTCTTTTACAATATGAACATAATTAACAAAGTGAAGCACTTTGGTTTGAGCTCCTCCACTACAATGAATCAACCCACCAATTTGATTTCGAAATTTCTTGAGAATCTCCACCATTACAGGGGCATAAGTTCTTGTCGGTGATAACACTAATTTGCCTGCATCAAGTGGACTTCCTTCTACAGCATCTGTCAATTGATAGTTACCTGAATACACTAAATCAGAAGGCACTGCGTGATCGTAACTTTCTGGAAATTTAGTAGCTAAGTCTTTATGGAATACATCGTGGCGAGCAGAAGTAAGCCCATTCGAGCCCATTCCTCCATTGTACTCATTTTCATAGGTCGCTTGACCATAGGAAGCTAAACCAACAATGACTTGGCCTGGCTTAATCTTTTCATTGGTCACTACATCTTCCCTTTTCATTCTGGCGATTACCGTACTGTCCACTACAACGGTTCTTACCAAATCTCCCAAGTCAGCAGTTTCACCTCCAGTGCTAATAATGTTCATACCATTATCTCTGAGCATCTGAAGTACTTCTTCGGTACCATTAATCAGCTCAGCAATAACTTCACCTGGAATTAGGTTTTTGTTTCTACCAATAGTTGAAGACAGAAGAATATTATCTGTAGCTCCAACGCAGAGCAAATCATCAATGTTCATAATAATGGCATCTTGAGCAATGCCACGCCAAACCGAAAGGTCTCCCGTTTCTTTCCAATACATATAAGCCAAAGCTGACTTTGTGCCCGCGCCATCGGCATGCATGATATTGCAAAAAGCATCATCATTACCCATAAAATCAGGAACAACCTTGCAAAAAGCAGTAGGAAAAACTCCTTTGTCCAAATTCTTGATTGCGTTGTGAACATCTTCTTTTGAAGCTGAAACGCCTCTTTGCATGTACCGGTCGCTCATATCTGATAATTTAAGATCACAAAAATAAAAAAACCCCGTATGACGGGGCTCTTTTTTCAGGTTTTTAATCTGCTTACAAATTTATGCAGCTTAATTGTCTTTATATTCAATCACTTTGAACTCCGTTCTACGGTTTTGTTGATGCTGTTCTTCGGTGCAGTCTGCATCGTTACCACAGCCATTAATCAACTGAGATTCTCCATAACCTTTAGCTACAAGCCTGTTTTGAGAAATTCCTTTTAGAATCAAATAACGAACAGCTGCTTGAGCTCTTCTTTCAGAAAGGTCTAAGTTAAATGCATCTTCTGCACGTGAATCGGTATGAGAACTCAGCTCGATTTTGATATTTGGGTTATCTTTCAAAAGCTCAACCAGTTTATCTAACTCTATTGCAGCATCTGGTCTAATTTCAGCTTTGTTCAAATCGTAGTAAATATTCTGAAGTACAATTGTTTTCTCAAGAATAATAGGGTCTAAGGTTAAAGAGGATTCAAACTTTTTTGTGGTAAATCGTTCTACTAAGTCCTCTTGCTTAACCTCTCCTCCTATGGTTGAAAATGCTCGTCTTTTCGCAAAGAAGTTCGCCTTTTCACCTAATAAAATGTATTCTTTTTCAGGATCTACTTTGAATTGGAAGACTCCGCCACGGCCCGTTACTTGATCGTCAACAATTTGATTATCGGTGCTCATAAGCTTTACTCGCACATCAGGTAAAACACTTTGCGTGCTGTCTTCATTCAGTTGATAAGTTACACCTGCTAAAATGTACTCGATTTTCTTCAGGTCAGAAGAGTTGTCTACGAACGTATAAATATCGTCATCTCCCTTTCCGCCTGGGCGATTAGAACTAAAAAATCCCTCAAAAGGAAAATCAGAATAGACTAAGCCAAAATCATCGTAGGATGAATTGATAGAAGGCCCCATGTTTGCGATGGTAATATTTCCGCCTTCATTAATGGCCACAAAAACATCGAGCATTCCAAAACCAGCATGGCCAGTTGAAGAAAAGTAAAGCTTATTATCTGGCGAAACGTAAGGAAACATTTCATCTTCGGGCGTATTGATGGTTGGCCCCATATTCTGCACATCGGCCCAGCGACCTCTCTCATTCAGCCTTGTTCTATAAATATCTGAGCCACCCAAACCACCTGGTCGGTCAGAAGCAAAATAGATTGTTTTTCCATCGCCACTAAAAGTAGGGCTACTGTCCCAAGAATCTGGACTGTTGATAGGCATAAGCTGTGGCTCAGACCATTCTCCATTCTTCTTAGTTGAAATAAATAAGTCTATGTTGAAACGCCCTCTTTTATCAGCAGAGTTACCCTTTGCAAAAACCACCGAATTTCCATCGGGCGAAAAGGCAATGGAACCTTCATTTATTTCTTCATCATTGAATAAGTCTGAAAGCTTTTCAATAGATGAAGCATCCATATTCAGTCCGTTGGTTTGTACTTTATATAAATCGGTAAAGGGAATTCCATAGCGTTCAAATTTTGCTTGCTCTCTACCCGTAGCAAAATAAAGTTCATTGTTAAAAAAGTAAGGACTGTATTCTGCATTTTCAGTATTAATCCCTTCCGCATTCTTGACATCAATATTTCGAACATTCAAGCTAATACTATCTAACTTATTGAGGTTATTCAGTTCACTTTTTGCTCGATCCACAAAACTTTCTACTGTGGCATATTGAAGGTAGGTCTGAAGCACATTTTTAGCATCGATGTACCGTTCTGTTGACTTCAAAGCTTGTGCATAATGCAATTCCATTTCGTCATCAGCAAAACCACCTTCTATGGCTTTAGCATAATAATTGGTTGCTTCATAAATTCGGTTGGTCTTACGATAAGACTCAGCAACATAATAGTTAAATACCGGAGATTCAGGATCAGCTTCCAATTCCTTTTTATAGTCTTCTATTGCTAGATTATAATTTGCATTCTCATAACTTTTCTTAACCTTGGCTTCTTTAGGTTTTTCTATTTCGGCCTCTACACCACCAGTCAAGCTCCCCACATTGTTAGTTTGGTTATTTGTAGGCCGGTTGTTTTTAGAAGGAGGAGTTGGGGTATCTACCCCTAAAAAATTTTGTGAAGATTTACACCCTACTAGGAGGGCAATCATTAAAATGCCTATATATTTTATCCGATTCCTCATTACCGTGTAAATTAGCGAAATAAGCTGAATGCTAATACTCTATACGCTTGTAGTCTGCTTAAAGTATCTGTTTAGCCAAGTTTTACCAGCTTGAACGCACCAATCATTTTCCAGTTGACCTTTTGTTTGAATAGTGTTGTCGAAAAAAAGTGTTTCGGCAGAAATTCGCCCGCTCTCCACTTCAGTTTTTATTTGACTTAAGGGTACCAGTTCTACTTCATTATTAATTAAAAAAGCAATGTTGGTACGTTGAAAAAAATCAACTCCTAAATCTGAGGAAAGTTGTTGAACAAACCTTACTTGGGTATCGATAGAACAACCGCTGGCCGCATTAAACGATTCGTCTGTACAGATCATTAGAAAATAATCATATTTAATTACCCCCGAAGCCATTAAATCATTGCCGTGTGCAGCCCATTGATTTAAGAAAACATCAAGTTTATCTAAGCATTTTTCCTGATCTAAGGCAGTCAATTTTCTATCAGCCTGATATATCCAGATGCGAGAGTTTTTACTGAGTTTGTCAAAATCGGCTAGCATAGTCTTTTTTATTCAAATGTCGTTCACTTGTCATTTTGAACCAACTATAACGGATAATAATTCCTTTTCGGTTGTTGTAGATGCGAGATAAAGAATCTTTGAACTAGAGGAGTTTGAAATCAAGACCTGAAAATTACTCAAAATGAAACATATTAAACTTTACCTTTCAATTCTTTCAATGGCTTGGCTTTCTAGCTGTATTGGAACTGATATTGTGGAAGACATTGCGGTTCCCGAAACGATTTCCATTAACAATGCCATAGATAGCCTAAAGGTTGGAGAAAGCTATACCTTCAGTGCTGATTATTTCAACGGACTTGGTGAGCCCGTTCAGGCTATGATTACATGGTCAAGCTCAGACCCGTCTATCATTAGCATTGAGCAAACTGGCAGTGCTCAAGCCATTGCCGCAGGAAACGTATACATTAAAGCCGTAAAAGGTAATAATGCGGATTCTGTAAAAGTGAATGCCGGAAACACCACTTCGGTATTGGCAAACAAAAGACAGGGCACTTTTATGGGAAGAAACAATTATTCTGTTTCTGGAAATTTCAGCTTACAAGAAGTTAATGGAGATCTTACTCTCATTTTTGATGACAACTTTCGAGCCTCAAACGGACCTGGGCTTTACGTCTATCTATCAAATCAACCTACCAGTATTACTGGAGGAGAAGAGGTTGGGAAATTAATGAAAAACTCAGGAGCTCAATCATACTCTATTGCAGCAAACATTCAGCTCACTACCTACAATTATGTGCTAATATATTGCAAACCCTTTGGAGTACCGTTTGGTACTGGCTCTTATAATTAACCGTCATGAGAAACATTTATTTATTAATCATATTGCTTTGCCTTAACCTAAATTCATATGCTGGAGGTGGATGGCCACAGCCTAAAGGCAAAGGTTATTTTAAGCTTGGTTATTACGGCATAGTATCTAGCAGCTATTATTCGCCCAATGGTAATATTTTAGATATTTCTACAGCGGGTATTCATATTGCCAATTTCTATGGAGAATATGGATTGACCAAACGCTTGACAGGGATTGCTTATGTTCCTTTTTTTTCTAGAGCTACGCTAAACGAACAAAAGTCGGCAAGTACAGGAAATGTGATTTCTGAGGGTGATGCTGTAAACTCATTTGGAGATACTGATTTGGGCTTTAAGTATGGGATCATTGTGGATAAACCTATTGTTGTGAGTGCTTCCATTACGTTTGGAATTCCGCTAGGGAACAGTATGGGTGGAAGAACAGAAGTGCTACAAACTGGAGATGGAGAGTTCAATCAAATACTGGGCATAGAAGCAAGCAGGGGGTTAAATAAGGGGAAATCATGGGTATCAACTTTAATTGCCTTCAATAATCGATCTGAAAGTTTTTCAGATGAGTTTAGAGTTGGTATCGAGCTTGGAACCAAACTAGGAGATAAATGGCTAGCCAATGTAAAAGTACTAAGCGTAAATTCATTGAATAACGGAAACGATCTTGAAACGCCTTCCAACGGAATATTCTCCAACAACATTGAATACCTTGCTATTACCCCAGAACTCGCATATCAATGGAATGATAAATGGGGCGTTTCGAGCGCCATAGGTTTTGCCGCTTCAGGAAAAAGAGTGTTAGCAAGCCCCTCAGTGTCCTTTGGCGTATTCTTTAATTTGTAAATGGAGAAAATCTTAAAATGAAGCCTCTGGAAATCAATTATTCTAGAGGCTTTTAACTTATAAGCCTTCGTTTTTAGCAATCAATTCAGCTAAATCCATTACTTCAACGTTTTCTTCCTTGTTTTTGCTTTTCACACCATCCCTCATCATTGTCATGCAAAACGGACAAGCCGAAGCAACAATACTCGCACCTGTTTCAATGGCCTCTTCGGTTCTTTCAACATTTACTTCTTTGTTACCTGGCTCTGCATCTTTAAACATTTGAGCACCACCAGCACCACAACAAAGCCCTTTTGTTCTGCAACGCTTCATTTCAATTAGCTCGGCATCAAGTGCTGCTAAAACCTCACGAGGAGCCTCGTAAATATTGTTCGCCCTACCCAAATAACAAGAATCGTGATAAGTGATTTTTTTTCCTTTAAATTCTCCACCGCCTTTCAAGCCCACTTTGCCTTCGTTAATTAATTGCTGAAGGTAAGTAGAGTGATGAATCACTTCGTAATTACCCCCTAGCTCTGGATATTCATTTTTAATGGTATTGAAACAATGCGGACAAGCCGTTACGATTTTCTTAACATTGTAAGTATCTAAAACTTGAATGTTGGAAACCGCCTGCATTTGAAACAAAAACTCATTTCCAGCTCTTCTGGCAGGGTCGCCAGTACAGGTTTCTTCTGGGCCTAAAACGGCAAAAGAGATTCCTACTTTATTCAATATTTTAACAAAAGCTTGGGTTACTTTTTTATATCTGTCGTCAAAAGAACCAGCACAACCCACCCAAAAAAGTATTTCAGGAGACTCACCTTTGGCGGCCAAATCGGCCATAACGGGTACATTATTCAAATTATCACTCATGATTTCCTTCGTTCTTAAGATTTAGACTCCATTTCCTCTGCCCATTTAAACCTGTCTGTTGGTGGAAATTTCCATGGTGCAAAATTGGTTTCCACGTTTTGGAACATGCTGTTCCATGAAGCAGGCGACCCTGATTCTTCCATGGCCACGTACCTTCTCATTTGTAAAATAATGGCCAGTGGGTCAATATTAACTGGGCAAGCTTCCACGCAGGCGTTACAGCTTGTACAAGCATTAATTTCTTCTTTGGTAATGTAATCACCCAATAGCGATTTACCATCTTCTAACCCTTTACCTCCTTTGGCCAAACTAGCGCCCACTTCTTCAGCTCTATCACGCGTGTCCATCATGATTTTTCGAGGAGAAAGTTTCTTGCCAGTCATATTTGCCGGACAGTTGTCTGTACAGCGGCCACATTCTGTGCAAGAATAGGCATTCATGATATTTACCCAACTCAAATCATTTACATCTTTGGCACCAAACCTTGCAATTTCTGCTGGAGGCTCATTGGCATTTTCAGTAGGCATGCCCAACATCATTTTCACTTCGTTGGTAACTTCTGCCATGTTTTCCATTTTCCCTTTAGGGTTTAGGTTCGAATACCATGTGTTTGGAAAGGCCAAAGCGATGTGTAAATGCTTGGAATAAGTAACATACACTGCAAAACCTAAAATTCCGACAATATGGAACCACCATGCAAAACGCTCGATAAAGATCAGGGTAGATAACTGCATCCCTTCGAAAAGCGGCACGATTAAACCACTAAAAAAGAAAGCTCCAGTTTGTGGGTAATGCTCGTCCTGACCTTGAATCAATGAATCCGTAGCGTTCATAGTAAGTATAGCAAACATTAAAACAATCTCGATCACTAAAATAAGATTGGCATCTAATGTTGGCCACTTCTTCATTTCATTGCCTTGGAAACGCTTCACCTTCACTACATTTCTTCTGATGAGAAAAGCAATGCAAGAAAACATTACCCCCACAGCTAGAAACTCAAAGATATTAATGAGCACCGTATAGAAGCCTCCCAGCATTGGAGCAAAAATTCTGTGTGTTCCCGCAATTCCGTCAATTACGAATTCAAGTACTTCAAGATTGATTACCAAGAAGCCTACATAAATAAGCATGTGTAAAAAAGCAGGTACAATGCGCTTGAACATTTTCTTCTGACCCAAGGCCACCAATAACATTGTCTTCCACCTTTCTGGACTAGAGGTTCTTCCAGAAGCCTTTCCTAAAAAAATATTCTTTCTGATTCTAGTAATGCGTTGGTACAGAAAATACGTTGCTACAGCCACTACAATCAAGAAAACGATTTGAGATATATACTGCATAGGTTAGGGCTTCTAGGGTTAATAAATATTCAGACCTGAAATTATTGAAAATGTTTTGTACGGGTAAACTTTTTGTATACTTTTGTGCCTCCAATTGAGGGTGCTGTAGCTCAGTTGGTAGAGCATCGGACTGAAAATCCGTGAGTCGGTGGTTCGAATCCACTCAGCACCACGTTGCAAAAGCCTTCCAGAAATGGGAGGCTTTATTTTTTGCTCTTCAGTTAACAATAATTTCATTCCACTGGGCATAAACAAATATACATAATGAAATTAAAATAGTATGCATGCATACTATTTTTTAAGCTTCATCAATTCTTTCTCAGTCAAAAAGCGCCATTTACCCCTCGGCAAGTCCTTTTTGGTCAACTCACCATAAACCACACGGTCTAGCTTTTCTACTTTGTAACCTAAGTGTTCGAAAATTCTGCGGACAATTCTGTTCTTGCCCATGTGAATTTCAATTCCTAAAACAGTGCCGTCTGAGCTTGTTACAGCCAAGTCATCTACAGGTGCGGGACCGTCTTCCAAAGTCAGGCCAGCTTTGATTTTCTCAAAATCATCTTCATCAATTGGTTTATCTAACGTAACCTGATAAATCTTTTTCACCTTATGAGAAGGATGCGTAAGCTTTTTTGCCAAATCGCCATCGTTAGTAAAGATCAGCAGGCCAGTAGTAGCTCGATCTAATCTCCCTACTGGAAAAATTTGTTCTTCGCAAGCATTCTTGATCAAATCCATCACAGTTCTTCTGCCTTCAGGATCGCTTGTGGTACTGATAAAATCTTTGGGCTTATTGAGTACTAGGTACACTAGTTTCTCTCTTTTCAAGACGTTTCCTTCGTAAGAAACCTTATCGGTTGGTTTTACTTTGTAGCCCATTTCGGTTACTACTTCACCATTTACCTTAATTTCTCCTGCTTCGATCAATCGGTCGGCCTCACGTCTAGAACATACTCCTGAGTTAGATATATAGCGGTTAAGCCGTATTTCACTTGCGCTTGCCCGCCCTTTTTGTACGAGTTCGCGATCGTAAGTAGGTGGAGTCTTTGGTGTATTTTTAACCTTATTGAAGAAAGGCTTTTTGGGTCTGAATTTCTTTGCCATAATGATGCAGTATCTCTACTGGAATATAAGCAAAGGTACGAAAAGCTTATCTAGGAATCTCCTTCTGTTGGTTGGCCTATTTCGTTTTCCTCTGTAGCAAAGTCTTTTGGGGTAGGGAGGTCTTTAAGACTGTTAATACCGAAGTAGTCCATAAATTTTTCTGAGGTTCCGTAAAGCAATGGTCTACCTACATTTTCAGACTTACCTTTAATTTCAACCAATTCCTTTTCTAACAATTTCTGAACGGCATAATCGCAGTTTACACCACGAATTTGCTCCATTTCAGATTTGGTAACAGGTTGTTTATATGCAATGATAGAAAGGGTTTCTAACGCAGAAGTTGAAAGCCTTTTCTTTGATTGTTGTTTGAGTAAAATGCCAATACTGGCCTGATATGCTGATTTGGTGAGAAAATGGTAGCCCCCTCCACTTTTAATGATAGTGAAAGGGTATTGATCATCGGCATATTTTTCTTCTATCCTGTTTAGCGCAGTCAAAATATCCTTTTCTGGCACATCTGCCTCGAACATTTCACTCATACAGGATTTCAGCTCTTCTATTTTTATCGGCTTTTCGGAACAAAAAACGAGGGCCTCAATATGGTTTCCCAGAAAATCCACTAACTCCTTTGTGCTAACTTAGCTTCAATAGAGTGCATAGTATGAGGCACAGCTTTAAGTCTTTCTTTAGAAATAAGTTTACCAGTGTCTATACAAACACCATAGGTTCCGTTCTTAATTCTAATCAAAGCATTCTCTAAGTTATTGATGAATTTCTGTTGTCTTGCAGCAAGCTGATTAAGGTTTTCTTTTTCTAATGTATCAGCTCCATCTTCCAAAACCTTGGTAGAGTTATTAGTTATATCTGTGCCTGTATCTCCTCCTTTAGAAATACTTTTTTTCAATTCATTAAACTCACTTTTAGCTTTTTCTAGCTTGTCGTTGATGAGCGCTTCAAATTCTTTTAATTCACTATCTGAATATCTCGTTTTTTCTCCTTGGCTCATATTTGGTTTTGTTTAAATGTACTCGTATAAAAGTCGCACTAAAATAGCCGACCTCCAAGAAAACGCAAAGGCTTTCAATTAATTTTTAAGAGAACAGAATAATGAGATTATAGTTTCTTAACACAAAAAATAATAAAGAAAATTAGCCTCATAATTAGGAGCTCAATTAATGTAAGGTCTTAAATCAAAGTATGCCATTGTTTATCATTCCATTGTGGTGAAGTCATAAAAAAAGACCCAGTGGGTCTTTTTTTCTTAGGTTGTCTAGTTGTTTCAGTATTGAACGTTCAGGGATTGCATCCTTTTCATAATTGAAAAGTTATCAATTTGTACCCTGTACTTCATCCTGAGGTACCGATTAATCACTTCGATCTTTCTACCCTTTTTCAGGTTAAAATCGATTGCATTATTAATTAAACAATTCATTTAGTTGGGTATTAGATGGTTCTGAAAATAGTCTCACCTAATATAATGATTTACTCGACATATCCCTTCACATTGGGGTAAAACTGAAGACATAATTTCATCATCTTCAATTTTTTGTATGTAAAAGGGTCAATTTTTACCCAAAAATCAGAATCGAGTACCTATTGCCACGGTTTCTTTTTTGATGATAACTTTACCTGAAGGCTCTATAATTTCGAACAGAATTAGATAGTAACCCAAACGAGCTTTTCCACCCGAGTTGGTGGTTCCATCCCAACGGAAAAAACCTGATGTGCCTACTAGTGAATTCTGCGATACATTCTTAATCAGGTTTCCATTAGAATCATAAACTGAAACCGTAATTACATTTCCTGCGGTATTGAAATTATAGTTGATGGTTGTAAAATTTGCACTTCCTGCTACATCTGGTGCAAATGCTTTAGGTTCTATGTCAAAAGTAGCTAAACCAGAAGGCTGACTTTGCGCTTGCGAATTTTCATAACCGGGGGTTGCATAACCCGATTGACTTGAAGCCGACTGCCAATTGTTAGCATCATTGGAAGCACCTGAAAAACGGATTCTCTCAAGTGAAACCCCATCTACGGAATTTAATAAAGGTGAGTGATAGTCCTCATCGTATTCTACTTCATCAATGACAATGGAGTTGGCATTCACAAATCTAACTACCCCAGCGTCTGAAGGTAAGCTTGGAAGGCTGCTCAATTTTAATATGGTAGAAAGCTCTGTGCTAGCATACTGGTTTTTCAGAATATCGCCATCAGTGGTAACGGTTTTATAACTAGATGGGGCAATGATAATATCCTCAGTAGAAATAACTCGATCGTTTGAGTTACCTTCCATTCTCCAGTTTTTAAGGTTGATGTATTTATTCGATTGGTTATAAACTTCTACAAATCTTACTCCTCCAGTTTTAGGATTGAAAAGTATTTCATTGACAATAATATCCAAAGGTTCTGCTTCCACAGCTATCACTACAGTCGCCTGTCTAGCGTTTGCCAAAATGAGGTTCCCACTGCAATCAGTTATGTTTTCCACGGTAATTTGATACGCTGTATTCGACTCAAGGGCACTACTTAGGTTCAAAGTAGCAGACTTGGTATCAGAGGCCACACTAATGTTTGATACAGAAATTCCTCCTGAAATAGATATGTTATTTGTAAGTAACGAAGAAGAAGCAAGCTTTTCATTAAACAAAAGCTGAATCTGGTTGATGCTTAACGCCACCGCTTTTACCAACTCTGGTCCAGCTAAATCGGGGTTTACTCCATTTACAGAGTTTTGAACTCCCGGGGTTCCTCCTACAACAGCTTCAGAGGCCTTCCAGTTAGGCTGATCTACACAAGCATAACTAAGGTCAATCAACTCTAGGCTAAATCCTCCATTCGCTTTGGTAGTGGAGCGATACCAAGCCGAAGAGTAATCTACGCTGTGGATGATCTGGCTTCCTAATTTAAGAGAAACCTTATCGCCACTTGTATTTAAACTTGGCCAACTTGTAACACCCAACACATTACCATAAGGATCCAGTTCTGCCTTATCGAAGCTTGCTGTAAGAATTAAATATTCAGAAGGACTCAGATCGAAATTGCCTAAGGTAGTTGTGCTTGCTCCATCAGAAAGTGTTAAGCCTGCCAATGAAATTATTTTAGAAGAAGCATTGAATACCTCTAAATATTCCACTACTGGCAATCCTTGTGAAGGGGCTGGGTTTGCCATAATTTCAGTAAAAATAAGTTCTTGATAATCTGGACTCGCTCCTTTCACAAAAGGGAAACTATTAGAGGATAGCACATTGCCTGAACAGTCCGTAATGCCACTTGTATTAAGCGAAAGTTCAAAGCCCTTTGTAAACTCTTTGTTCAAGGTTAATTGTACACTTCTACCAAAAGGATTGATCACATTTACAGAAGTCACCGAAACTCCATTTTGCAGAGTGAAGTTTGAGGGGATTAGCGTGCCTATGTCCATCGCTTCATCAAAAGTCAGCTTGAGTTCTGTGGTAGAAATCACTTCCAGTTTTGTTAGGGACGGAGCCGCAGCGTCTGCTGAAACGTTAAACACCGAATTCTGGCTGGCTGGGGTTCCTCCATTTGGTGAAACAGAAGCTGCAAAATTGGTGTATTCAAAACATGGCTTTTCAGGATTAATTAATTCTATTGAAAAGCCTCCGCTGGCTTTAGTCGCATCATTATAAAATGTCTGGTCGTAAGCAATTGAGTCGATCACGGCTCTATTTCTTCCCAATAAATAAACCGATTCGCCTGTGTTTGACAGTGAAGGGAAATTTCTGAGACCTATCGCTTTCCCGTAATTTAAATATTGTGCAACCGCCCCTTGGGTGGTTACCGCCAAATATTCACCTGCAGCTAAAGTTTGGGCAGTGAAAATTGCGGTATCTCGTTTGTCGGTCAGTATGAAGTCTCGGAGTTCAATACTTTCATTTCCACGATTATAAAGCTCTATAAACTCCGCGTTAGGCAAACTGGAAGTAGGTTTTGTGTCGAAATAAATTTCATTAATCACCAAATCACGAAATGATGGAGCGATAGGTGCTGAAAAGGTGAAATCGAAAGTTACAGCATTCATCGCCTTGCCCTGCTTATCTTGCACCCGATCCACAGTAAGTTGATAGGCTAAAGCATTGGTCAATGGAGTTCCAAATTTAAGCAACACCTTTGAAGAAGAGCCCGCCACCAAAGTAGCAGATGTTGGGTTTCCAACTCCGTTATTCAATGAATAATGATTGATAGCTCTTGCTGTTGCCGCATTGAGCGGTTCATTAAATACTACCTCAATTTCATTTAGGTAAGTTGAATTCACTTCTAAAATCACGGGAGGAGTAAGGTCATAGCTCAGTTTATTTCTTGAACTATTTATCGTGAAGCCGAATAAATCCTTTAGGCTTTGAACCGTCAACTCATAGTTAATTCCTTCTACAAAGTTGGTATTGAATAGAAGGGTTACCACCTTAAAGTCATCTGAACTTCGCACCGCAGAAATAGGATTTCCAATACCAGAATTCAAAATATAGTTTTGTACTGTTTCAGCAGTAGCTTCATCTAATTCCTGATCGAAAGTAAGCACCAAACTGTTCTGACTTAAGATTTGAATGTCAACAATGTGTGTGCTATAAATAAAATCATAACTGATTACTTCAGATGTGTTGCCGTCCGCATCCAACAACTCTTGCACTACCAAACGGTACTTTAACCCTTCTTTTAAAGGAATTGTAAGGTTCAGCGTAACCAATGAAGCATCCGCGGGGTCTTGCACTGCCGACTTCAACCCTAGGCCATTATCGAAACCATAGTTCTCAATATCTTCGGCAGAAGTTTTATTTAGTGCTTTGGTAAACTGCATCTGAATCGTGGTGTCATTCAGCACAGTAAACGTTCCGAAGTTCGGTTTGAAGCTTGAAAAAGTAGCCGTTAAATCAACTGGAAGCCCATTCTCAAACACATCGGAAATGTTAGAAATGCGAAGTGTGTTTTGAGAATTGTTTCCTAAAGTGGCGAAAGTAAGCTCTACAATGTTGGTATTTTTCTCTGTACGAATTGCGGTTAATGGAGAGCCTATTCCGTTATCAACTGAATAATTTCCCGCGTTTTCAGCAATCTCTTTTACCACTTCTTCCGAAAATTCTACCAAAATTTTTGTAGGGCTGGCAAGGCTAATTCCTACCAAGCGAGGCGCTAGTCGGTCGTAGGTAAAGTCTTCGTTTCGTTGGGTTAAAATTGCATTGCCCGATAAATCTTGAATTCCAGTAATGGATAAACGATTCTTCACTTCTTGCTCAAATGCCTGTGCAAATTGCAGAACTACTGAGCGTTTGTCTCCCTGTCTGGTTACCAAAGCGGGGTTGCCGATACCATTGTTTGCAGTGTAATTATTTACCGACTCTGCGGAAGTTTCATCAAGAATCTCATCAAAATAAACCCTAAGGTTACGCTCGTCAACTACCACCACAGAATCTATATCTGGGTCATCGGTGTCATAAACAAAAGTGGTATTGAGTAACTGTAAGTAGCTATTATTGCTGGCTTGAATTCCTTCAAAATCAATGTACTGATTTTTGTTTTCGACAAAGTTGGTGTTGAATACCAAGTGAACCAATCTCGGGTTTGTGTTGTCCAGCGAAGCGGTAACAGGGTTTCCAATATTGCCATCTACCCAATAATTGGTCAATTGTTCTGCCGTGGTTTCGTCTACATCAACATCAAAATATACATCAAGCAATTGAGCAGACAGTACTACAACTGTGTCAATTTGATTCATAAAATCGAGGTCGACTGAGGTTAGACTAACCGTGTTTCCCAGCGTGTCCGCTAAGTTTTGAAATGTGAATTGATGGGCCGAACCAACAGAAAGTGCAGTACCTAAACTTAACCTTACACGCTTGTTATTATTGGCATCAACAATCGCCTTTGTTGGGTTTCCTATTCCCAAATTAATCGAAAAGTTGGCTTCTGTTTCTGCCAAAGTTTGGTTCAACTCTTCATCAAAAATAACGTCAATAGTGGTGCTATCTTTAAAAACAAACCTTTCAAGTACTGGCGCCAAATTATCAAACAAGAATTCTAAAGTGTTTGTGTCTATGGTATTTCCAGCACAGTCCGTGGCTCCCGTTAATGATACCGTATAAATCGTTCCTGAAACCATCGGTGTACTTAAAGTCAACACCACAGATTTACGGGTTGTCTGGTTCACCGTTTTTGAAGCAATTGCTCCACCATTGCTCAAAGTGTAAACCGCTCCATCAAGCGATGCATCATCCATAATTTCATCAAAAAACAAAGTCAATTGACTTGGCGAATCAACCCTAACTTCAGTCAAGTTGGGCGCCTTTACATCTGGACTATTATCGTAAACTGAGTTTTGCCCAGAAGGTGTAGCACCTTGGGCATTAGTTGAGGCTTGCCAATTGTTGATATCGCTACAAACAAGTTCAGGGTTTATCTGCTCGATAGACCAACCGCCATCTGCTTTGGCAACATCTTTATACCAGTTAATATTGAAAGTTAGGCTATCGACCAAATTGCCAAGGTTATCTTTCAGTACGAGCTGTTCGCCTCCATTAGAAAGTCCATTCCATGAAGTGACACCAACTACGTTTCCAAAAGCTTGAAAATCGACAACGTTTGAAGTTGAAGTTAAAATGACATAAGTCTGCGGCTGCAGCACATAGCTAGCAACGATCCCACCTGTTAAATCAAAATTGGCCAAATCAATGGCTTTGCTGCCAGCATTATACAGTTCTATAAATTCATCTGATGTTCCAGAAGGCAGTGTTTGAGGATCAGGCTGAGCAGCACCTGTAGGATCAGCAAAAATTTCGTTGATTACTAAAGTTCGATAAGCCGTTTGTGTGGCGTTGGTAACCGAAGTCTGTAGCGCAGAAGCCAAAGCATTTTCGCTTTCATTGGCCACGTTGTTAATGGTCAGTTGATAGGTATTACTCGCTAACTCTGCCCCAAAAGTGAGTACTACTTTATTAAATTCAGCTACATTTCTAGCTGCTGAGGAAGGTGCACCATAGCCAAAATCAAGGCTGTAATTGCTTGCTGTATTGGCAGAAGTGGCTTCAACATTCTGATTGAAAATGACTTCGACCTGAGTATTTGAAAGGGTTGAAATACTCGAAACCTTCAACGGTAAGTAAGAAAAGTTAGTGCTAAGGCCCGAAGTAGTTGCCAATGTTGATTCATCTTTAACGCCATTAATCGTTAGTCCAAAGTTGTTTTCCGTAAGGTCGACACCCAGCGTAAGTACCACTTTGTTTAGTTCTGTTGCACTTCTTACGGCCAAAGTTGGGCTGCCAATTCCATTATCAATTGTATAGTTCGATGTAGTTTCGACTGTGCTTTGATCGAGATTCAAATTGAAACTTACTTCAATCGAATTTTTAGAAAGTACCTGAATTGCCGTAATTGAAAGCGGTTCAACATAACTAAAGGTAGAGGTTAAATTAACCGCTGGTGTGGTGCTTGCCGCATCTTCAACATTGTTCACCGTTAGTTGATAATTTGAATTTGGCATTGCCGAAGTGGTAAGCGCTACCTGATTCGTGGCTGTTCGCGAAGCAGAAACTACACTTACTCCATTATCTAAACTATAATTCGCTATGTCTTCGGCTGTGGCTTGCGTTACTTCCTGATTAAAATTAACCACTACAGAAGTTGAGCTAGGGGCACTTGTTGAACTAATGGTCAATGGCAAAATTTGTTCAACAACGCTTACATCATCCATCACAAATTCGGCAGCCGAACCTGAGCCATCACCTCTTTCTACTTTCAGTTTGACGATTACATTACTTTGGCCAGATGCCTGACTGGGCAACTCGTACTCATATTTGGTATAGCTTGTGGTATTATCATTTGGGAAAGTAGTGGCATCGCCAATGGACACGTTATCTAAGAAATTATTACCGCCATCAATAGAGGTTGAAAAGCTAACCAAAACTGGCCTGGTTGAAGTTCCTGCGCCATTTTGCTTAGAATAGGCGTAAAAAGACAAAAGTGGACTATTAACTCCTGTGAAGTCCAGCGCAATTAAAACCTCGCCAGAAAAAGTAGAGGTAGGGATAATATTCAGCGAACTTGTACCTGTTCTTCCGTTTGCACCTTGAAATATTCTTGAGCCATTCTGAACTTCGTTGCCCGTCCAGTTAGGAATAAAAGCCACTGGATTGCCCGTAGTAAAAGCCTGTTCAAAACTTTCACTAGAAGGAAAGGTGTTAATCTGACTTAACGCTATATTTGCGGTAAGCAGAACAAGAGCTGCTATGGCAATTGATATACTTAACCTCATCTGAGATTCACAAGTGTTTAGATTCTAGCCTGTTAAAGTACGAAAAATATGGTTGCATTTCTTATAGTCATCTGATTATGAGTGTAAAAAAAATGAAATAAAAAATGAGAATAGCAGTAGTTGGCGCCACCGGACTTGTAGGTGGAGAGATTTTAGAAGTTTTAGCCGAAAGAAATTTCAAATTTGATGAGTTACTCCTTGTTGCTTCAGAGCGATCTGTCGGTAAGAAAATGTCTTTTAAGGGCACTGAATACGAAATTATTGGCTTAGCTAAAGCAGTAGAGTTAAAACCTGACTACGCTATATTTTCTGCTGGCGGAAGCACCTCATTAGAATGGGCACCAAAGTTTGCTGCTGCTGGTTCAACCGTTATCGACAATTCTTCTGCTTGGAGAATGAGTCCTGACCACAAGTTGGTTGTGCCTGAAATCAATGCCTCAAGTCTTACTTCAGAAGATAAAATTATTGCTAACCCAAACTGCTCGACCATCCAAATGGTGGTGGCTTTAGGGCCTTTGCACAGAAAGTACAAGATTAAAAGAATCGTGGTTTCTACTTACCAATCGGTAACGGGTTCTGGAAAAGCGGCTGTTGATCAAATGATGAACGAACGTAACGGAGTCCAAGGAAATATGGCTTATCCGCATAAAATAGACATGAATGCCTTGCCTCATATCGATGTGTTTTTGGACAACGGCTACACCAAAGAGGAAATGAAAATGGTGAATGAAACCAAGAAAATTTTTGGTGATGACTCCATTCGCATAACTTCTACTACCGTAAGAATTCCAACAGTTGGTGGGCATTCGGAAGCAGTAAATGTTGAATTCGAAAATGATTTCAACCTAGAGGAATTAAGAGGTATTTTAGAGAATGCTGATGGTGTAATTGTACAGGATGATCCTAAAAACAACCTCTACCCAATGCCACTTACAGCGCATAAAAAAGATGCTGTTTTTGTAGGGCGTTTGAGAAGAGACGAAAGCCAGTCGAACACATTAAACATGTGGATTGTAGCTGATAATCTAAGAAAAGGAGCTGCTACCAATGCGGTTCAAATTGCTGAATACTTATCTAAAAACAGCTAATTTTTGATTGAAGCACTGCTAACACCTGCGGTTCAAAAGTTTATTCGGGATCATGAAAACGATGATCCCGCTACTTTAATGCTTCGGGCAAAACAGCATGCCGATATTCCGTTAAAAGAGGCCGTTGAGCAAATTCAATCTAGAAAAAAGGCGAAAACTAAATTACCCACTTGGTATTCGGCAACTGACCTTATTTATCCTCCACCACTTAGTTTAGAACAATCATCTTCTGCTATTACTGCGGAGTATAAGGCTTCGCTGTTCTCAGGTGAAAAATTTGTAGACCTAACTGGTGGAATGGGCATCGATTTCTCTTTCCTTTCAAAGTCTTTCAAAAAAGGTTTTTATGTTGAAAGGCAGGACAACTTGGTAGAAATAGCGCGGCATAACATGAACTCCTTGGGCCTAACCTCCGCGGAGTTTTATAATGCCGAAGCGAAAGATTTCTTATACCAAACTTCCGAAAAGTTTGACCTCATATTTCTAGATCCAGCCAGAAGAGGAAACCATGATCAGAAGGTTTTTAGAATTGAAGACTGTGAGCCCAATGTGCTTTCATTACTTCCTCTAATGAAGTCCAAAGGCAAGTCAATACTAATGAAGACTTCGCCCCTATTGGACATTAAAGGTGCAATAAAAGACCTTGGAGTAGTAACCGAAGCGCATGTTGTTGCAGTAAATAATGAGGTGAAAGAGCTCCTTTTTATTATTGATGATAAGGCGAATGAAAACCCAATCATTAAAGCCATTGACTTGACAAATACCGAAGTGGGATTTGAGTTCAACTATGAAGAAGAGCAGGGTATTAATCTGGCCCATGGAGGCATTGAAAGTTATTTATATGAACCCAATGTGTCCATTTTGAAAGCAGGTGCTTTTAAAAGTATCGCTAGCCAATTTGGTTTAATAAAGCTTCATGTAAATTCGCATTTGTACACTTCTAAAACACCAGCGAACAATTTCCCTGGCAGAAGTTTTAAAGTGATTAGTGAAATCAGTTTCAATAAAAAAGAACTTCGCAAAGCCATACCGAATATGAAAGCCAATATTACGGTTCGGAATTACCCCATGACGGTGGACCAGATAAGAAAGAAAACTGGGCTCACAGATGGAGGTAATCACTATATTTTTGCCACTACTGATCAAACGGGTAAAAAGGCAGTGTTGTGTGAGAAAGTATAAAGTGCATAGCATAAGCCAAGGCAAACCGTAATATTTAAGCACTTTCATTCGATTTTTGGTCTCCATCCACCAAAGAACACGCTAATGTTTGACAGACCCTATGATCAAGCCGACTAGGAAAAATAAGAAGAGCAGAGCTAGCTAGCACAAAAAGCCCTGATCTCAGTAATTGAAATCAGGGTTGATTATAAATCTTTCTGAATATCCGTAATTAATCATAAGCTGTAACATTGGTGATGACGAGCCTGTCGAATAGTTTTTCTCCGAAATACCTTCTGTTGAATTTGTAGACAAATTCGTCAAGGTAAGCCTTTAGGTAACCTCTCGGCCTTATGAGAGCTACCTAACACCTCTCTCTTAGCATTGCAAAGGTAGTATACACCCGTTTCAGGGTTTCTAACTACAAGACTACAATCCATTCAAGAGTCAATTAGACATTCATATATTAAAAAATGATCTATACATACAACATTAAAATTATTTTATATCATGTTTGGTTTTACAGATTAAAATATTTAATATCAAATAAAATTGAATAGTACGATTCGCAATTAATGAGCTCATTCCGTACACTTTTTAAAAAGTGGGTATACTATTTGAATTGCTTCAAATGTAGTATTCGTTATACTGATAAAGTCCGTATAAATTAAAATTTTATAAATTTAGTATTTCTAAATATTGTTTATCATGGTTACTAGGAAATTTTGTGTCCTACTCGGGACAATCCTTTTTTCGGTTATGCTACTGGCTAATTTCGGATATAGCTTTGAGTCTTGTCGAGCGTCCACTGGCTGCGAAACACCAGGTGGTGGGGTTATAGTTTTAGGTTGTAGTGGTGCTGTAGACTGCAGATCAATTTCAACACCCGATGGAAATTCAGTTGAATGTGATGGTATTGTTTGGAGATGCCCTAAAGTAGTTCAACAATAACTAACTATCAAGCACATGAAAAAAATATCGTTTTTAATACCTATACTCTGTTTAGGGTTTTACTCTATCGCTTTTAATAATCCATCTGTTTGTATTGCTTCTGCGGATTGTGGCAATGGAGAAGAAGTTAACTGTAATGCTACAGAGGAATATTCTTTTTGCGAAGCTCAAGCATTTTTAAGAGCTTGTTGCAATGGCATTTGCCATTATTGTGAAGGTCCATTACTATCTTATTAATTAACAACTATGAAAAAGAAACTTAAATCATTTTACTTTCTATCGCTAATCACGCTACTTGGGCTTATTGGTAATCAACTATTTGCCGGTTGCTGGGTAGAGGTTGATTGTCCAAAGACTACCGCGATACCATTTTGTATTGGCACAAGCTATTGTCAATCGGGTAGCAGTGGAGATGTCCCTTGGATTGAATGTGACGGACTTAGATTTACATGTCCTCAACCAGCTACACCATTATAAACATAAGTAATTGAATATGAATACAAAAAATTTTATAATAATATTATCCTCAATTGTGATTATAATATTTCTCGTTTCACCGTCAAATCTGTATTCTGGCTGTAGGACTGATACAAGCTGCCAAGGTGACCCATCAAGGATCGAATGCAAAGGTTCAGATTGTTATTCACAAGCATATGTAAAGGTATGTTGTGATGAAGTATGTAAATATTGCGAAGGTCCAATAGAGCTGCTATGAGTTTGATGCTGAAATTAAGGCTGTTGTCCGCATGCTCTTTGATAGTCTTCATTTCTTCTTGTGCAAGAAGAAATGAAGACTTGAAAATGATTGAATTAACAATGAATAGTTCAGTAGATTCATTTCAGGACAGTATTTTTTTTAGTAGAATCGAAGATATTGAGTTTTCTGATGATGAATTCTATTATTTAGATGGAAAAACTGGGTTAATTGGTATCTTCTCATACGACTTAATTTTCAAACGTTTGATGCAAACCGTTGGCCCTGGGCCAGAAGAAGTAAATGCAGCAGGAAATTTCACTTTGTCCAATGGTAGTATATATATATTTGACAATGGCTCAGGTTCTGTTAAAGAATATACAACTCAAGACAGTAGATTTAATCAGGCATATAAACTGCCAGCCATTGGTATAAGTACAGATTTTTCTGTTTTTGGTAACTCTCTTTATATTAGTGATTTTAGAAGTGAAAAACCCCTGCTGTCTTATTCTATGGACAATGGTGAGTTAAAGCGTTTTGGGCTGGGTAGAAAATGGTCTAATAAGTCTTTTGATGTAGAACGCCATATACTTTCAGATATTAATGACAACTTAATAGTTGCTTATCAATCAGACAGCCCTACGATAGAACTCTATAGTAAAACAGGGCAACTCATGCAAAGTTTGGACTTAAGTTACTTGGAAATCTTTAAAAATAGTTTAGTAAAATATAAAGAACAGGTTTTACCTCAGCGCAATACTTCTATGATTATAATAAGGGATGTTCAATTGGTAGGCGATAATTTGTATGCTTTAATTACCTCTCACAACGTAGAGGGCAATGTTAGTTTTAATAAAATTTTGAAATGCTCTATCTCCGATAGTGAAATAAAACCGATCCTTATATATCAGTTAAATTTGACTGGGTATTATTTAAGCTTTTCTGTTGGCAAAAATAAACTTGTTGCTTTTAATTACTCAACCCAATCAATTGAACAATTTTCGCTAAATAATTAAATATGAAGTATTCTACCTTCACTTTTTTAATTGCCCATTTATTCTTGATACTATTTTCTGTAGGATGTAGTTCTAGAGTTGATAATTTAGATACCGCTGATGTTTCTTACTCAAGCATTGATACAAGTTCCTTTTTTTCAAAAGTTGAAAAGATGAAGAAATCCTTAGAAGGAAAGAAAATTGTAAAATATGATCTTATACTTGATACGGCCTATAACACTTTGCCAGATACACATCTAATTTTATATTTTACTGGTAGCGACTGTTCATCTTGTATACAAAAAGCAATAGCTGCTATTGAACATAAGAATATGATAAATAATCATTTATTTATTGTGCCAATTTCTTATCAATCAAATATTGGAAACATTCAAATGTCCTATGACTATCCTTATATGATTTATGATGACAACTCCAATACAATTAGAGGAAGCCTCCAGTATATCAGCACACCCGTGTTTATCAAATATTCGATTAAAGACGGTATCCAAGATATCTATGTCATACCTACCTTTGATGACAATGGTAAGCTTTCTGATTTTATAGAATCATTGGGTTAAAGGTTTGTTGTTTAGAAGAGAACACGGGTAAAAAGGTAGTGTTGTGTGAGAAAGCATAATACTGAAATAACTTTCCAAAGCTTTAAATTTTTGGAAAGTTAGTAGCCATAAAACAGGAGATAAATCAAGCCAAGAACCACCAACGGGATCCCATAGTATTTAAGTACAAGTAATCGATTTTGTCTGCTCATCCACCACAGCATTCGCCAAGGTGAATACAGGCCAATAATCACAGATAATAAGGCAACACCAATCAGAAATTTAAGGGTAACTTCCATACCAAAAGAAAGCTAATTTCATTAAAAAAGCCATTCCGATTTCTCAGAATGGCTTTTCAATTTATGTTCTAGAGCACTTAAAGTGTTCTTTTTACTTCTTGAATTTCGAAACCTTCAATTACGTCTCCTTCTTTAATGTCGTTAAAGCCTTTAATGCTCAAACCACATTCGTAGCCAAATTTAACTTCAGATACATCGTCTTTGAAACGTTTCAATTGACCAATGCTACCTGTATAGGTTACAATACCGTCTCTGATTACTCGGATTTGATTGTTTCTCTTCACGAAACCATCTAACACGAAACAACCTGCAACAGTACCCACTTTAGAGATTTTGAATACTTCTCTTACTTCGATGTTACCAGTAATTACTTCTTTCTCGGTTGGCTCTAGTAAGCCTTCCATTGCATCTTTGATCTCGTTGATCGCATCGTAGATGATAGAGTAAAGTCTGATTTCGATTTCTTCGTTTTCAGCAATTCTTCTAGCACCGCTAGATGGCCTTACTTGGAAACCTATGATTACCGCATCAGAAGCAGAGGCAAGCAATACATCCGACTCGGAAATTTGACCTACACCTTTATGGATAATATTTACTTGAACTTCTTCAGTAGAAAGTTTCAATAGTGAATCTCCCAAAGCTTCGATAGAACCATCCACGTCACCTTTAATGATTACGTTAAGTTCTTTGAAGTTACCAACAGCCAATCGTCTTCCGATCTCATCAAGGGTAATGTGCTTCTTAGTTCTTACGCTTTGTTCACGTAGAATCTGCTCACGCTTGTTTGCAATTTCTCTCGCTTCGCGTTCAGAGTTCATCACGTTGAAACGGTCACCTGCTTGAGGAGCTCCATCTAAACCTAGCATTTGCACAGGGGTAGAAGGGCCAACTTCTTTCAGCTTGTTACCTCTGTAATCGAACATGGCTTTTACCTTACCGTAATGCGGTCCGGCCAAAAGTACATCTCCAATTTTTAGCGAGCCACCTTGAACCATCAGTGTGGTTAAGTAACCTCTACCTTTATCTAGAGAAGCTTCTACAACTGTACCTACAGCATTCTTTTCTGGGTTAGCCTTTAGCTCAAGTAATTCAGCTTCGAGCAACACTTTTTCCAATAGTTCTTCCACACCTTGACCGGTTTTGGCAGAAACTTCTTGGCACTGGTATTTACCACCCCAGTCTTCAACCAAGATATTCATTTGAGAAAGCTCTTCTCTAATCTTATCTGGATTGGCGTGTGGCTTATCTATTTTATTAATTGCAATTACAATTGGCACCTCAGCTACTTGAGCATGGTTGATTGCTTCTTTCGTTTGAGGCATCACGTTATCGTCTGCCGCAACTACAATGATTACTACGTCAGTGATTTTAGCACCACGCGCTCTCATCGCAGTAAAGGCTTCGTGACCAGGAGTATCTAGGAAAGCGATTTTCTTACCATCCTTGGTGGTTACGTCATATGCACCAATGTGCTGCGTAATTCCTCCTGCTTCGCCCTCAGTTACTTTAGAATCTCTAATATAATCGAGCAATGAAGTTTTACCGTGGTCAACGTGACCCATGATGGTTACAATTGGGGCTCTATCTAGTAGATCCTCTGCTTCATCAGTTTCTTCTGTCACCTCAACATCTTCGTCTGCCGAAGTAAAGCTTACATCAAAGCCAAACTCATCAGTAATAATGGTAATGGCTTCTGCATCTAAACGTTGGTTGATAGAAACGAACATTCCCAAACTCATACAAGTTGAGATTACTTCGTTTACAGTAACATTCATTAAAGAGGCCAAGTCACTCGCAGAAATAAACTCTGTTACTTTAAGTACTCTTGACTCTTCGTGCTCCTGAAGCATTCTTTCTTCAGCAGCTTCAGCTGCAGCACTTCTCTTTTCTTTACGGTATTTAGATCGGCCTTTTCCGCCACCTTTTCCACCACTTAAGCGGGCAAGTGTTTCCTTGATTTGATCTTGGATTTGCTTGTCAGTAAGTTCTTCTTTTGGAACTCTCTTTCTAGAGTCTGCTCCTCCGCCTCTATTCGATCCTCTTCTGTCGCCTCCACCAGTTGCTGGAGCGCCACCTCTGTTATTAGGGTGTTCCGGTTTAGACTGAATTCTCTTTCTTGGGCGTTTTTTCTTATCTGCCGCAGATTGATTACCTCTATTTTGTTCTTGCTTAGGCTTTTCTTTCTTAGTAGGTAGTTCAATTTTACCTAGAACCTTCAATCCGCTAAGCGAATCAGCCTTTGCCTTAATGGTTTCACTTTCTACTGGAGTTGGTGCTACCGGTGCTGGTTTAGGTGCTTCTGGTTTCTTCTCTTCTACCTTAACCTCTGCCTTTTTCTTTGGCTCAAGGTCTATTTTACCCAATACTTTAAAAGTGTGAGGCTTATTCTCCTTCACTTCTTTTTTAGGCTCTTCTACCTTTTTTTCAACCTTAGGAGCTTCTTTAACAGGAGCCTCTTCGCTCTTAGCCGCGCTAACTTCCTCCTTAGCAGGAGCAGGTTTAGGCTCTTCTTTTTCAGCTTTAGGTTCTTCCTTAACCTCTTTCGGTGTTTCAGCCGCTGGTGCTGGCTTAGGTTCTTCCTTCTTTACAACCTTTTCGCTGCTAACGTTTTTGATCAGCACCTCTTTTTCTTCAGGTTCCGATTCTTCATCAACCTTCTTTGGAGCAACTGAAGGAGTAGGCTCAGGTTTTGAAGCCGGCTTTTCTTCGGTATGCTTATTACCGATAGTTAGATGAGAAGCCTCCTCTTTTTCAGAAGCTGATGCAGCAAATTCTTTAGCGAGCATACTGTACTGCTCACCAGTGATTTTGGCGTTTGGACTGCTGTCAACATCAAATCCTTTAGAGGAAAGGAAGTCCACGATGGTACTACTACCAACGTTCAGTTTCCTCGCCACTTGGCTAAATCTCATCGTTCTTTCTTCTGCCATACTCAAATATCCCTTTTTTTAAGCGTTTAAAAAATATCAGTCTTTATCAAATTCTTGCGAAAGGATACCAAAAACGTGCTTTATTGTCTCTTCCTCCAACTCTGTTCTTCTCACAATATCCTCTTGAGAAAGGGCAAGCACACTCTTTGCGGTATCTAGACCGATTTTCTTTAACTCATCAATAATCCAGCTGTCGATTTCATCAGAAAATTCATCCAAATCAACATCTTCTTCTTCTAGTTCAGATAGTTCTCTGAACACATCTATTTCTAATCCAACTAGCTTAGAAGCTAATTTTATATTCTGCCCGCCTTTACCAATGGCCAATGAAACTTGGTCTGGCTTAAGGAAAACTGAAACTCTACCGTCTTCGTCCCGAATTTTCATACTAGTAATTTTAGCAGGGCTTAACGCTCGGGCGATGTACAACTCCATATTGTCGGTAAAGTTGATTACATCTATATTTTCGTTTTGAAGCTCACGCACAATTGAATGGATTCTAGATCCTTTCATACCTACGCAAGCACCTACTGGGTCAATACGGTCATCGTAAGACTCAACAGCTACTTTAGCTCTTTCTCCTGGTTCGCGAACCACTTTCTTGATGGTGATCAAACCATCATAAACTTCTGGTACTTCGTTCTCGAAAAGTCTTTCAAGGAATTCTCCTGAAGTTCTAGAAAGAATAATTTTTGGGTTACCATTTACCATGTCTACACGGTCGATAATCGCACGTACAGAGTCTCCTTTACGGAAACGATCTTTTGGTATTTGTTCTGCCTTTGGAAGAGAAATTTCATTTCCTTCGGCATCAATAAGTAATACTTCTCTACCCAATATTTGATATACCTCAGCAGAAATCATTTCACCCACTAAGTCTTTGTACTTCTGATATAGAAGATCTTTCTCTAAATCTTTAATTCGCTGAATCAAAGTCTGACGGGCAGTCATTACCGCCCTACGGCCGAAGTCTAATAATTTAATTTCTTCAGAAACTTCCTCACCAATTTCAAAGTCAGGTTCAATCTGACGTGCTTCAGTAAGGCTTATTTTGTCATAATCCCAAATATCTTCAGAGTTGTCGTCAACGATCTCTCTAAAACGCCAAATTTCCAAGTCACCTTTATCGGCATTAATAATGATATCAAAGTTATCATCAACCTCGTATTTTTTTCTGATCATGGTTCTGAAAACATCTTCCAGAATTCTGATCATAGTAGGCCTGTCGACATTTTTATTTTTTGCAAACTCTGCAAATGATTCGATTAATATTGAACTGTCCATTCTGATTACTTAAATGACACTAATACATTCGCTTTTTCGATAGTATCAAAATTGATTTCCACCAATTCAGAACCTATTTTCTTTTTCTCTTTTACTTCTTTTTCAAACTTAATGGTATTCTCGCAAACCTCTATAAGTTTTCCTTTTACAATTGTGTTATCTGTTAAAGTCAACTTCAAGTCTCTACCCACATTTTTCTGATACTGCCTTTTTAGCTTCAACGGATGGTCAAGACCAGGCGAAGAAACTTCTAAGATATATGGATCGTCCATGATGGCCTCGGCCTCCATTTCGTTACTGATGGCTCGACTTAAATCGGCACAATCATCGATATTAAAGCCACTGTCGCTATCTAGAAGCACCAATATTTTGGTCTTTCCACTAACGCCCTTCACTATCACATCAACGATAAAGTAGGATTCATCCTTCAGGCTACTTAAAGCCACCTTCTCTACAAAATCCTTTAAATCCATAAACTAATTCAGATAAACAAAGAGGGGACTTTTGGTCCCCTCGTGGTAAAATCCCTTAAGTGATGCAAAATTAATGTTTTTTTTATTCAAATCAAATAAATGTCTGAGAGATAGATTTTAACATCTGAGTCTATTATTTTGGCCTAAACTCAAATCGAAAAATGATCTCACATTACAGGCTATCCTCAGTATTGTTACTAGCTATTTTTTGTTCAGCCATGGGCTGTTCTACATCAAATGAAAAGAGTGAAACAAAAACACTTATTGCTGCTCCTGAATTAAACATAGACTCAGCCTATTCATTTATTCAGAAGCAAGTTGATTTTGGACCAAGGGTTCCAAACTCTGAAGCGCACAAGGTGGCTGGCGAATGGTTTGAAGAGAAGTTCAAATCTTATGGTGCTAAGGTCTATTTACAAGAATTTGAAGAGTATACCTACAATGGTGTAAAAGTAGAACTCAAGAACATAGTAGCCAGTTTCAACCCAGAAAAGAAAAAGCGCCTGCTGCTGGCAGCACATTGGGACACCCGCCCTTTTGCAGATAGTGATCCCGAGGATAAGAAGGCTCCGCTGGATGGAGCCAATGATGGAGCAAGTGGGGTTGGGGTTTTACTGGAAGTGGCAAGAATTATTGGTTCAGTTCAAAATCCAGATGTGGGTATCGATATCATTTTGTTTGATGGTGAAGACTGGGGTGATGCCGGTGAGGATTTCGGCAGAATGAAAGGAGACAAAGATTCTTGGTGGTGTTTGGGTTCGCAGTATTGGAGCAAGAAAAAGCATATCCCTAATTACACGGCCTATTACGGAGTACTTCTAGATATGGTAGGCGCAAAGGATGCCACATTTTATTATGATGGGGTATCGCAAGAAAATGCAGGCCGAATACTCACTCAGGTTTGGGGTATCGCTAATGAATTAGGTCATCAGAAATACTTTAAACAAGAGAGTGTTTTACAAAACGGACTTATAGATGACCATGTTTACGTCAATAAATACGCGCGAATTCCGATGATTGATATTATGGATTACCGAAAGGCTCAGAACAGCTTTTTTCCCGGCCACCATACCACTCAAGATAATATGGAAGGAATTAGTAAAGCTACCTTAAAAGCAGTAGGCGAAACCTTACTAGCTGTTATATATAATGAGTAGTTATTTCAGCAAGCTTAATAAGTATTGGCCATACCCCGATTTGACCAAAGGTTTGGCTACTGCTTCCAATTGTTGCTTAGAAATGAACTTCATTCTGTAGGCAATCTCTTCTATACAGCTAATCTTAAAACCTTGCCTTTCTTCAATCACTTGAACAAACTGACCTGCCTGCATTAAAGACTCAAAAGTACCAGTGTCTAACCAAGCGGTTCCTCTATCGAGGATACTTACTTTGAGTTCGCCTTTGGATAAATATTCTTTGTTTACATCGGTAATTTCCAACTCGCCTCTTGGACTAGGTTTCAAATTCTTAGCAATTTCTACTACACGGTTGTCATAGAAATAAAGACCAGGAACTGCATAATTAGATTTAGGTTCAGCAGGTTTTTCTTCAATGCTCAAGGCATTCATTTCTTCATCAAACTCCACCACACCGTATCTTTCTGGGTCTGAAACGCGGTAAGCATAAACTACTCCACCTTCAACCTCGGTATTGGACTGAAGTAATTTTGGTAAACCAGAACCGTAAAAAATATTGTCGCCCAATACTAAGGCTACTTTATCATCACCTATAAATTCTTCCCCAATAATAAAAGCCTGCGCCAAGCCTTCTGGGTTTTCTTGCACCGCATACTGAAAATTACAGCCCAACTGACTTCCGTCTCCTAACAGTTTCTTGAAGAGTGCGTTGTCATGAGGTGTAGTAATGATCAGAATATCTTTAATTCCTGCCATCATCAAAATAGACAACGGATAGTAAATCATAGGCTTGTCGTATACAGGCATTAGCTGCTTGCTCACTGCCAATGTTAATGGGTGCAACCTTGTGCCTGAGCCTCCTGCAAGTATAATTCCTTTCATAATTAGTCTTTGTACTGTTTACTATAATATGACTGATACTGCCCTGAAGTTACGTTACTCAACCATTCTTCATTAGCAAGGTACCAATCTACGGTTTTCTCCATTCCTTCTTCAAATTGTAAGGAAGGTTCCCAACCCAATTCTTCTTTAATTTTACTGGCATCAATGGCGTAGCGCATGTCATGGCCGGCCCTGTCGGTTACGTAGGTAATTAACTTTTCAGAAGTACCTTCCGCTCTGCCTAATTTCTTGTCCATTACTTTGCAAAGTAGCTTCACAATGTCAATGTTCTTCCATTCATTAAAACCCCCAATGTTATAGGTTTCGCCTTCTTTTCCTTTATGGAAGATCATATCGATTGCCCTGGCGTGATCTTCTACAAATAGCCAATCTCTAATATTTTCGCCTTTACCATAAATAGGCAAAGCTTTATTGTTTTTTATATTGTTGATGCACAAAGGCAAAAGCTTTTCTGGAAACTGAAAAGGACCGTAGTTATTGGAACAGTTTGAAACCACAATAGGCATTTTGTAAGTATTCGCATAAGCCCTCACAAAATGGTCTGAGCTGGCTTTTGATGCAGAATAAGGTGATTGTGGGTCGTAAGGGGTCGTCTCCAAGAAATAACCCGTTTCGCCTAATGAACCATATACCTCATCTGTAGAAACATGGTAGAAAAGTTTGTTTTTGAAGTTTCCGGCCCAAGTGTTTTTGGCCGCATTCAAAAGATTTACTGTTCCGATTACATTCGTTTTTACAAAAGCCAATGGGTCGGTGATGGAGCGGTCTACATGAGATTCTGCTGCCAAATGGATCACTGCATCAAACTGATGCTCTTTAAAAATACCATCCAAGAAATCAGCATCATTAATATCTCCCTTTAGAAAGGTATAATTGGCTTCATTCTCAATATCCTTCAGGTTTTCGAGGTTACCAGCATAGGTAAGCGCATCTAAATTATAAATGGAATAATTCGGATACTTCTTTACAAAAAGCCTAACCAAATGGCTCCCAATAAAACCTGCTCCGCCTGTAATTAAAATCTTATTCATGCAATCCGTATTGAATATGTTCAAAGATAATAGAATGCTCTTATCCGACACCTTTACATTCGACAGGGTTTTCACTTCAATGTTTAAATGAACATTAATCTTCGACAATCAATTTACCTAACGATCGTTTGTTCGGTTAATGAAATTGCGTAATTTTCAGAAAATAATAACAACCATGGATTTTGAGCTAAATGAAAACCAAACCATGATCGCTAGTATGATCAAGGATTTTGGAGAGAAAGAAATAACTCCTTTTAGAAATAAATGGGACGATGACCAAACCTTCCCTGTAGATGTAATGAAAAAGTTGGGCGAACTCGGCCTTATGGGCGTTGTGGTTCCTCAGGAATACGGTGGCTCTGGCTTTGGTTATGACGAATACATTACCGCGATTATGGAATTGACCAAACTTGACCCAGGGGTTGGTTTGTCAATGGCTGCACACAACTCTTTGTGTACAGGGCATATTCTTCAGTTTGGTAATGAAGCTCAAAAGAAAAAATGGTTGCCAAAATTGGCTACTGCTGAATGGATCGGATCGTGGGGTTTGACTGAACCAAACACAGGCTCAGACGCTGGAAACATGAAAACCACTGCTAAAAAAGACGGTAACGAATGGGTAATTAATGGTACTAAAAACTGGATTACACATGGTAAAAGCAGCGATATCACGGTAGTTATTGTTCGTACTGGCGAAGTGGGCGATTCTCATGGAATGACTGCTTTTGTAGTAGAAAGAGGTACTCCAGGCTTCAAAGGCGGAAAAAAAGAAGACAAGCTGGGTATGCGTAGCTCAGAAACTGCCGAAATGATTTTTGAAGATTGTCGAATTCCTGAAGAAAACGTCTTGGGCGAAGTTGGTCAAGGCTTTATACAATCCATGAAAGTATTGGACGGAGGTAGAATCTCGATTGCTGCACTAAGTTTAGGAATTGCCGAAGGAGCTTTTGAAGCCGCTCTAAAATATTCTCAAGAAAGAGAACAGTTTAACCAACCAATTTTCAACTTTCAGGGCATTTCCTTCAAGCTATCAGATATGGCCACAAAGCTAGAGGCCGCTAAACTTCTCACTTTTAGAGCAGCTGAGTTAAAGAATAACGGCAAGAGCGTTACCAAAGAATCGGCTATGGCCAAATATTATGCTTCTGAGTGTGCTGTTGAGTTTTCTAATGAAGCCGTTCAAATTTTTGGCGGTTATGGTTACACCAAAGATTACCCAGTAGAGAAATACTACCGCGATTCTAAACTTTGCACCATTGGTGAAGGAACTTCTGAAATTCAAAAACTCGTGATTTCTAGATCTATTTTAAAGTAAATCGATAGGTGTTTTGACAAAACCTACAAAGGGCAGCTGCTTAGTTGTCCTTTTTTTGTGGAAATCAATGGTTTAGAAAAAAAAACTCCTATTTTTGCAGTCCAATTTGAAGGGAGGTGTTTCAAGGATTATGATTATTATTAACGTAAAAGAAAACGAATCTATCGACAGGGCTCTAAAAAGGTTCAAAAAGAAGTTTGAAAGAACTGGTGTTTTGAAAGAGCTAAGAGCAAGACAAGCTTACGAAAAACCTTCAGTTGCTAACAGAGCTCAGAAGATCAAAGCTGCTTACAAAGAAAAAATGTACGCCAACGAAAACTACTAAGGCATACTTTTTCTAATCATATTTAATCACTATGTTAGTACTGTTTGCAAATGCGCAGTACTAGCATGGTTGATTCATTCCTCAAATACATATCGTTCGAGAAAAGATACAGTAATCATACTGTTATTTCCTATCAATCAGATCTCGCGCAATTCACAAATTACATTTCGGAACAATTTAAATGCAGTGACCTTGGTTCGGCCACTCAAATTATGGTGCGCTCTTGGGTACTATCTTTAATGGACGCTGGCACTTCGCCCCGCACCGTCAACCGAAAAATTGCTAGCCTTAGGTCTTATTATAAATTCTTAATCAAGCGAGGCGAAATCGAGAAAGATCCAACCATCAAGGTTCGCTTATTAAAAACCCAAAAAGACCTGCCCAGCTTTGCCGATGAAAAAGAGTTGGTCAACCTTTTAGACAAGTTTGAGTTCACTAAAGACTTTGAAGGACTGAGAGAAAAACTAATTATCGAATTACTTTACGGAACAGGCATAAGATTATCAGAATTAATTGGGCTCAAAGATTCGGATATTAATCACCACCAAAACACCCTTAAAGTATTGGGTAAGAGAAACAAAGAGCGGGTTATACCCATAGCAGCACCGCTCCTCTCTCTTATAGATCAATACAAAATTGAGAAAAATCATGTGTTTGGAGGCAATCCAAATGCGCCATTGCTCGTAAACAACAAAGGAGACAAGGCATACCCGATGATGGTTTACAGAATAGTAAATAATTTCTTGGAAATGGTTTCTTCTACCGAGAAGAAAAGTCCCCATGCCCTGCGGCATACATTTGCCACGCACCTTCTAAACAAAGGTGCCGACCTTAACGCTGTGAAAGATCTTTTAGGGCACAGCAGCTTGGCGGCAACGCAGGTTTATACACACAATTCGCTTGAAAAACTGAAATCAGTTTTTGATCAAGCACACCCTAAAGCTTAAGTTTTAACCCTTAAACATTACGATTATGAAAGTACAGATTCAATCCGTTCACTTCGTTGCAGACAGCAAATTGACAGACTTTATTCAGAAAAAATTAGATAAACTAGATACATTTTACGACCGAACTATTGATGCAGAAGTGATTTTAAGAGTGAATAATGAGGGAATCGAAAACAAAACGGTTGAGATTAAATTGAACGTTCCTGGCGATCAGCTTTTTGCTGAAAAAACCAACGGGTCGTTTGAAGCCGCAACCGACCATTGTACAGAAGCCTTACGCAGACAAATCAAAAAGCACAAAGAGAAATCTTTGGCGCACTAACGATAAATAAGAATTCATTAAATCAAATGAGCTGCTTTTGTAAAAAGGCAGCTCATTTTTTATATTACATCTAATGAAGCTTAAATACTCCATTCCTTTAATATTGCTCATCGTTTTTGCTGGATACTTACTTAAACAGTACAGCTTAACCGAAGGCTTATTTATTCTTATTGTGGGACTTATTGGTGGTGGGTTAGCTGAGTTTTTGGTTAAAAAGATAACGAAGAAGAAAGCTAAGAGCCCCTAGAGTTTTTATGCGTTAGAAAATTTTATAGCCAAAGACGATTGATGTAGTCTTATACTTTGAATCATAAAAAGAATAATTAAATAGCTGTCTTTTGAAACCATGCCTTACTTCTATACTATATTTATTACTGTAGATATAGCCTAATCCTACCATTGAGTTAGCACCTCTTTTGATAGACAAATCTTCACTTCGTTCATAATCAAATAGTGAATTACCGACTGCAAAGTTCATGACATAAGATACATCGACAGATATTTTAGACTTGTCATTCAGAAAGAAATAATGCCGTATACCTACCGGAAGATCAATTGAACTATATTTAACCTCTAAAGATTCATTATCCACCTCAACCTCCTTTTCTACTTTATAAGGAGATAAATAAGTTGGCTCAATAAAAAAGCTCCATTTATTTTTATTAAAAGGAAATACATACTCCATCTCAATCCCAAAGCTAAACCTCTGCTGTCCTCCAAAATTCAATTTATATGGTTGTGTGGCGCTGTGATATTGCCCCGTTCTTTCTAATGAAATAGAAGCTCTCTGAATGCCCGGCTTGATTATAAAATTCAAAGTTCCCTTATTGCCCTTTTTCATGAAATCTGTTAACTCAGAATTAGCACATGTATTATAATCAATAAACAATTTTGCGAGTTCCTTTTTGTCATATTCCAATTCTGAAATAGTAGTTAATGTAATGCTCTCACATTTTAGCTCGTCCTGAAGTTGCTTTTTATATTGCTTATTTTTTAAAGCCCTTTTATCTGCTGTTAAGTATGACTTGTATACGAGTTGACTAATCTCTGAATTTTGCATTCCAAAAAAGTACCTTGTTAAATTTCCATCTCTGTATTCATATAGACTGGCTTTTCCGTCAATAACTACTTTTAAAAACAGTTCTTCATTATTGAACGATGGTTCGTAGTCAGAACTCATATCACTAAGGCTTTCGCTTGACCTATCTATTCCGCCTACAAACTTTACGTATTTTGATTCATCCAAAACTCCGAACTCTTTAATGGATTCAAGGTCTGCAGTTTGTATTTGTCCTTCCTCTGAAAGTTTATATTGAAATTGAGTTGGATTGTTTCGCCAAGCCACGTTTTTTATCAAACAGCTTACTGTTTCACCAGAATTGTTGATAAAATACCCTTTCTCAAAACGAATTTGAGCAAAGCAGGTCGAGCTTAAAATTGAGGCAAACAGTAGAGCAAGGAATCTGATTTTCATTAGTAATAAGTTATACTTTAGATAAAAACCAAAGCTATACATTAACTTAATAAATCGCTCAAAAAATTACATAATATCAAGATGAAGTACGGGTTCCGTTTTAGTTGACTCTTGAACTATAAGTACTCTTTCTCTAACGCAAGGAAGGTATCTTTCTCTCCAACACCTTGAGCAAATAACCGACCTTTAACTCACCCTTGCTGGTGGCGATAAAGTTCTCGCCAAAAAGTATTTTGTTGCCTGTTTGACGATAAGTACTGAGAGTTTTTAGCGGTTCTTTTCCTTTTTCAGAAGTATCAGGATTTACGGTAGTCATCACACAACGGGCACAGGGTTTTACGCCATACATTTCAATTCCATTGCAAAACACTCTTCTTATCTCATCTTCCTCGTGCGGCTTTCCGCCTTTGAAAACGATGCTTGGCCGGAACCTTCTCATGTCCATTGGTTCATCAAGCTTCCCATTCAGTTGTGCTAAAGATTCTTCGCTGATCATTAAATAGGGATAGCCATCGGCAAAACTCACTTTGTCGGTTTCGTTAATGGCATAACGCTGGTCGGCTTGGCGGATGGAATCATCGTGCATGTACATGAGTCTGCACTTCATTCCTAACACAGCACTGAACCATTCGTCTGCTTCGGGACTCACAGGTTTTGCAGGGCAGGTATCGTCCCAAATAGTTACCATTTCAGAAGTGGTATTGGGCTCGTTCAAACTGATTTTTAGCGGGATTACTGCTTCTGTTTTGTGCCGAACTATGATTTCTGTTGCAGTCAATTCTGGCTGAAGCAAAGCCATTTTAGCGAATTTACGCTGGGTAATGAATTGATTATTTTCATCTACCAGCATGAACCTTCGGTCGTTTTGGAAGCCATGGCTTTCTACTTTGGCTTTGGCTACTTCAATGCCCGCCAATGACTTAATCGGATAAATGTAAAGTGCGGTAATAATCAAGTTCGACATGGCTTTTTCCTTTGTGGCCCCAAGTTAAAAGTTTACCTCCAATATTGATATCGGCTTACAGAATCAAGTTCAAGCTTGTAGCCATTCCATGACTGTTGGGAGCGCAAAAGATTAGGGTATTCCTTTTCAAAGCTATAAACGTTTGTTTTTTCTGCGTCAAGCTTTACTTCCACTTGCCAAGAGTCGCTTTTATCCATCACAGAAAACTGAGCATTATAAATGGTTGGCGTCCGTACTTTTGTATTGATTTGACTTTCTACAACTTGGTTCTCGAAGGTTAATCCATCTTCAAACTTTAAAGCCCTGAGCGCATAACTCAACTGGTCTTCCCATAAAAAATCGGTGCCGTTAATTCCCATTTCACCATCACCGGTCCCATCAAAATAACTGTTGTAATCATAAGCATAATTAGCCCCTTCAATTATAAACTGTTTGAAGGTATTTCCGCACCATTCTTGACCTGTATGTGTCATTTTATACAATTGATCTGGTTGATCTCTTTTAAAGAAAAGGCTGCTGAGATAATGGTAAGGATAGTTATCGGTTTCAATGCGAGCGAACTTATTCACCTTCATCACGCTAAAAAGATCGTCTCTTTTATAGTCGTCTGTCTTCACATTCCACTCCTTGTTGAACTCTTCTTTTACCGTAATAAAAACCTGATCGAAAGTTCTTGGCTTCCCGTAAATCATCGTCTCAGCTTTGTAATGTGCCACTTCGGCCAAGCCATCTTCCCACAATTTATTCATGGCCCAATTCTGATCGAAATATTCGTTAGGTGCATATTGGTCTTGAACTGAATCTTGTGGAATGCTGCAAGCAGAACTGATAAAAACGAGCAGCAATAAATTGACAATAGCTTTCATGATTACGCCTTTTTATGTTCTTTCAAAATATCTTGCGCCCAATCGCCCAAGTCTTCTTCGGTATCAACATCATTTAAAACAGGGAGTTGAAAATACGAAAGCCCTTTATTCTTAAAATCTTGAATGGTAGAAGGAAAAACCTCTTCTGTGCTCCATTTCTTGTTTTGAAAAACATCAGTAATCAAGCTGCTCATTCCTATAAGGTAATAACCTCCGTCTACGGCTCCACCAATCACTGCATCATGATTTTCCAGAGAAGAAAAAGCTTGGTTCAAGATGTCAGTAGTTAAATCATAGCAGTCGCTGCCAATGACGCAAACTCTTTCATAGCCCTGTTGAAAAGCCGATTGAACGGCAGCTAACATTTTTTCACCTAAGTCACCATTGGACTGTAAGTCTTTAGAAAAATCTTCCGCTGACCACAAGTCATTTTCACCCAAATCATGATCGTAAAACACAGTTTTGTCCACTGCTAAAGGTTGGGTTATTGATTTAGTACGCTCCAGCAGACGTTTATAAATCGCCAAAGCAGCCTCTTCTCCTACAGTAGCGGCCAAGCGTGTTTTTGCCTTTCCCAACACTGGGTTTTTTACGAAAATAATGAGCAATGCTTTCCCCATATATCTTACTTAATCGCTTCTCCTTTTTTCAACCAAAGGCCAAAGATGCCCTTATACACATGTACTTTTTCAGTGGGTTTCTCCTTTTCGTCTACCACTTCAAAACCTTCGTTTTTCCAGTTTACAATTCCCAAATCAATGTTATGCACATTCGAAAAACCTTGCGCCTGAAGTTCTTTCGCCAAATTAGCACTTCGAACCCCTACGGTACAATACACCAAAATCTCGGTATCGGGTTCAACGTTTTTCAACACTTCTGGTGTAAAACGTTTGGCACCCGACAAATGACTGACTTCATATTCTGCTTGTTCGCGCACATCTAAGATCAGTAGCTTTTGGGATTGAATTAAGCTCTTCGCCTCTACTGGGCTAATGTTTGAGACCTCTTTAGGGTAGAATAAACGTGCCGTTTGCGGTGTAAAGTAGAGAATTGTCGTCAGCAGAAACAGAAGCCCTAATGGCCAAAGCAGCATCCGTTTTCCAAGTTTTTTAAATGCCATTGACTTTCCTTAAGGATATTTGATCGGTTTGTTCGACAATCATGTTTGGCCAAGTTAAATAATTATTACTTTGGGTACTGAAGATGTTGAAATCAAAAAGACTTAGTGTAAAAGCCTATACGGAAGGAATCTTAAATTCCGATCGCCTGATTTTGAGCCGTGCCATTACTTTGGTGGAAAGTAATTTACCCTCAGATATTGAGCTGGCGCAAGCATTATTGGAGAACATTATTCCACATGCAGGCAAGGCGATTCGCATTGGTATTACGGGAGTTCCAGGTGTTGGAAAGAGTACTTTCATCGAATCATTTGGTGAGTTTCTAACGCAGCAGGATAAAAATTTAGCCGTGCTCACTATCGATCCAAGTAGTCAACTAAGCAAAGGCAGTATTTTGGGCGATAAGACGAGGATGGAAACTTTGGCCAGAAACCCTAAAGCCTTTATCCGTCCATCGGCATCGGGTACTGCGCTTGGTGGTGTAAGTGGAAAAACCAGAGAGGCCATGTTGCTTTGCGAAGCCGCTGGTTTCGATGTTATTTTTATTGAAACCGTGGGTGTTGGTCAGTCGGAAACTTTGGTGCATGGCATGGTGGATTTCTTCCTTTTACTGATGCTCGCAGGAGCAGGCGATGAACTTCAAGGCATCAAAAAAGGCATCATGGAAATGGCTGATGCGGTAGTTATTAATAAAGCAGATGGCGACAATATTAAGGCCGCAAAAAGGGCTAAAGTTGAATACCAAAACGCACTTCACTTGTTCCCTGCTTCTGAATCGGGCTGGACTCCCGAAGTAAAAACCTGTTCTGCGTTGCAAAACACTGGATTGTCTGAAATTTGGGAAATGATGGAGAAATATGTTCGTCACACCCAAACCAACGGTTATTTTGATGTCAACAGGAAAGCTCAGAATTTGAACTGGATGAAGGAAAATATTAGTGCCTTATTGGAACAGGAATTTTACACCAACGATGCCGTAAAAAACAGCCTTCCAGAAATCACCAAGGCCGTTAAAGCTGGTTCTTTGCCAGCACTGAACGCTGCCATACAGCTAATTCAAAAATTTAAGAGCAAATAAAAAGTCCCTTTCGAAAGGGACTTTTTATTATTCTGTTCCGAATTCTCGGAATCTATATGATTTTAATGGAGCAAGGTCCAAAAATATTACTCTCCTTTTCTTACACTTGAAGCACCCGAAGTATCTGAATCTACAGAAGCATTTCCACGATAGCGAACACTAGAGGCTCCAGAAACATTGGCTTCTAATCGTTCAGAAACATTAACTCTTGCATTACTAGCACCAGAAACACGCAAGTCTGCAATTTTATTCTGAAGGTCATAAGCACTATAAGTAGACGCGCCAGTAATTCTAACAGTTTGTCTGTCAGCTCTACCTTTTAAGTTGATTACACATGAGCCCGAAACTTCAAGGTTCAAGTCATCAATATCTAAATCTAAACTTAGAGATGAAGCACCTGAAATGTCAACACTCATTTTATTACTCTCCAAAGTTTGCATGGTTTTGATAGAAACCGCACCACTGGCAGAAATTGATTCTAACGACTTTACAGTAAGATAAGCCCTCGGGGTTTCTCTCATTCTATAACTCCTTCGCCCAGATTGATCTCTCATTTTAATAGTCAATCGGCCTCCTCTTACTTCTGTGATTACATCATCCATATAGTCCTCATCGATCTCTATTTCCAAAGATTCTTGATTTCCAACTCGGATTTCAACCGCAAAGGCATTGCTTACGCTCAGCTCTCTAACGCCAGATATTTCCCTCTTCTGCTTGGCTTGCCCAAAAGCGGTCGCGGCAAACATTACCATAAAAGCGGCAAGTAAAGTGGGTCTCGAAATTCTTAATAATGTTTTCATTTTCTTAAAACTTGAATCTGGCCTAAAGATGGCAGCCAATGTAAAAGGTTGCATGGCCCATCATGAATACTGGTTCAAGATAAATATGTTCGTTCATTTAGCAAGGGTGAGGTTAGACATGCGGCATTAATTCCTTAAATTCAGCAGAAGCGAAAAACCCAAATGACAAGAAGTTGTATTACCGTCATAAAAACGACATGTTCGGGCAACTAAAAATCTCAACTTGGGTATTATCATCCAGCTATGCATAACATTGTAATTATAGGAAACGGCATTTCGGGCATTACTACGGCTCGGCATATCCGTAAACTCAGCGACCATAAAATCACTGTGATTTCTGCCGAAACCGACCATTTCTTTTCCAGAACTGCGCTGATGTACATTTTCATGGGCCATATGAAATACGAACACACCAAACCTTATGAAGATTGGTTTTGGAAGAAAAACAGGATCGATCTGAAGCGTGCCCTTGTAGAGAAAGTAGATACTGAAGGTAAAATCCTCCATTTTTCGAATGGAGAAACTATGGCTTATGATAAGTTGGTCATTGCCACAGGCTCTAAACCGAATAAATTTGGTTGGCCGGGCCAAAACTTAGAAGGTGTACAAGGGCTTTACAGCTATCAGGATTTAGAAACCATGGAAGCCAATACCAAGAACATTTCTAGGGCTGTCATTGTCGGGGGAGGCTTGATTGGTATTGAAATGGCCGAAATGCTTCGCTCCAGAAATATTCCAGTTACTTTTTTAGTGAGGGAAGAAAGCTTTTGGGATAATGTTCTGCCAAACGGAGAATCTCAAATGATCAACCGCCACATCAAAGAACACCATATAGACTTACGGCTGGCGACCGAATTAAAAGAAATTGTTTCAGATGAAAACGACCGTGTGAAAGCAGTAATTACTGGAATAGGCGAAACCATTAAATGTGAATTTGTTGGGCTTACCGCGGGTGTTTCTCCAAATATCGAATTCTTAAAAGATTCGGGAATTGAAACAAAAAGAGGTGTTTTAGTTGACCCATTCCTTAAAACCAATATTGATAATGTATATGCCCTTGGCGATTGTGCTGAATTTTTAGAGCCGAATGGAGAAAGAAAAAGCATAGAACAAGTTTGGTATACTGGCCGAATGATGGGCGAAGCGCTCGCCAGAACATTATGCGATAAACCCACCAAATATGAACCAGGGCATTGGTTCAACTCTGCTAAATTTTTCGACATAGAGTATCAGACCTACGGTTGGGTTTGGGCGAAAGCCAAGGAAAATGAAAACGACTTTTACTGGGAGCATAAGAATGGAAAAATCTGCCTTCGCTTACGATGGGATAAATCCACAGGTAAGCTATTGGGCGTAAACAATTTAGGCTTTAGACTTCGACACCACGCTTTTGATAAATGGTTTAAAGAGGGAAGAACAGTTGATTACGTGCTTGAACACTTAAAGGACGCCAACTTTGACCCTGAGCTTTATAAAACCTATGAGGCCGAAATCATCGCTCAATTCAATCGTGAAAACGGCAAAAACATTCAGCTTAAAAAGAAAAGCTGGAAACGCATTTTAGACTTTGTATCATAATTCAAATAGACAATAATGTCGACTACAGAACCGAATTTATCCATTTCGAATCCGCATCCAGAAGATACAGATGTAATCCAGAAAATAGCCTTAGTGGTCGCCTGCTTTGGAGTACTTATACTGCTGGCGGCTTGGGCCAATGTAGCCTTAGATGCTTCGGTATTCATGCCCATCGCCATCATTTCCATGATTGGCGGAACCACAGTTTATGGTGCCCGAAGCTATTTAAAACAACCTGAAGGAATTAAGAATAATGGCGTTTGGCATTTCTCATTGACCAGCAGAGGTGCTTTCGCTTGGGCGGTCGGGATTTTACTTACTGGCTTCTATGTACTGTTGTATTGGTTTCCAGGCTATGTAGGTTTTGTTCAGAACGGTGAAAACCAAGGCTTAGTCGCGTTATTCGACCCCTTGAGCATGGCCATAAAAGGGCGCCCTGCCAGCCAATGGTTTATGTACGGAACCCTTTATACCATCGCTATTTTGGCTTTGGGAATGAAGTTCATTTTCAAATACCGACATAGCCGTTATCAACTTATCAGAACCATTTCGGTGATGATTGCGCAACTGGTTTTTGCCTATACTATTCCTGAAATTTTAGCGGCCCTTAATTATAACGATGTAACCACTACAGCTGGAGAATATGTTGGCTATTATGACACTGACATTAAAAACGTTTGGCCACTCGATTACGACTTCTTTTATAGCTACCATTTAGACGCGATGCAGGAAAATGCCTATCAGCCTTTCGGAATGATTTATTTAGTCGTTGGGATTGGCTTGTTCTTAATCGGCACCCCTATTTTGACCTACTTGATTGGTAAGCGTTGGTACTGCTCTTGGGTATGTGGTTGTGGCGGTTTGGCCGAAACTGCAGGAGACCCCTTCCGTCACCTTTCCTCGAAAAAACTAAGCGCTTGGAAACTTGAACGCTGGCTTATTCATAGTGTAATGGTTTTTGTTTTCGTTATGACGGCCGTTACGCTCTATGGATATTTTACTGGTGTCAGTTCCGTTTTTGGGCTCGATATCTATTCTAAATTCCAAAAACCTTATGGTTTCTTTATCGGAGCTATTTTCTCAGGAATCATCGGAGTAGGTTTTTACCCCATGCTTGGCAACCGTGTTTGGTGTCGTTTTGGTTGCCCAATGGCAGGTTATATGGGCATTATTCAACGCTTTAAATCTAAATTCAGAATTACCACGAATGGCGGTCAATGTATTTCTTGCGGAAACTGCTCTACTTATTGTGAGCAAGGAATTGATGTGAGGGCTTATGCTCAGAAAGGTCAGAATATTGTTCGCGCGAGTTGCGTGGGTTGCGGGGTTTGTTCTGCTGTTTGTCCAAGAGGTGTACTGAAATTAGAAAATGGCCCAGAGGAAAAACGTTACGATTTACCTCCAATTATTATTGGTAATGAGAGCGTGAAAATTTCAGATTAACAGAATAGCATCAGCACTTAACAAAAAATAAATTGTCTACGCATTTGACAATTTATTTTTTGTTATCTCAGGTGTTAGATATAATCTCCTCAATCTGACCCAAATGATGTTTCAAGTGCTTGATATAATCATTGATGAAATATTCAAGCGTTGTGGGTTGGTCTACGGGAACAGGTTTCCAAGCAATTTTATCAAGGTTGTGATTTACTCTTTCCTTTGTTAACACCTTGTCAGGAATTTGACTGACGATGTAATCAATATGCAGGTTGTATTGTCTCCATAGAATAATCAAATCATGCCATTGCGCACCCGCATAATTTTGGTTTTCTACCCATACCACTTGATCGTAGCCTTCAAAAATCAAGTCATCCGTAGATTGAGCCTTTACAATTCGCGCATGGTTATTCGCAGCCGAGTCGATCATGTGCCCCACAATTTCTTGAATCGACCATTTGCCAGCACCGAGCCTTAAATTGGCTTCGTTTTCGGGCATCATCATAAAGCGCTCAAAGGCGGAAAGAATCGTTTCTCTTAAATTATGTTCCATAGCTGCTAGTTAAATAAAAAGCCCGATTCAATGAATCGGGCTTTGGGTTAATATTTATAAAGTAAAGCTTAAAGCCCGAAAGCTGCTTTTACTTGATCTTGATAATCTAATTTTTCCCAAGTAAATAATTCCACTTCCTTTTCGTGTGATTGACCATCAGCACCGATAAAGCTTTTCTTCACTATTTCGTTCTTTCTACCCATGTGGCCATAAGCCGCAGTTTCAAGATACATCGGGTTTCTCAATTTCAATCTAGTTTCAATTGCATAAGGACGCATATCGAACACTTCAGATACTTTTTTAGCAATCTCCCCATCGGTCATGTCAACGTGAGCTGTTCCGTAAGTAGAGATGAAAATACCCATTGGTTCAACTACTCCAATAGCGTAAGAAACTTGTACTAAAACCTCGTCAGCTACACCTGCAGCCACTAAGTTTTTAGCGATATGCCTTGTAGCGTAAGCTGCAGAACGGTCTACTTTTGAAGGATCTTTACCCGAGAAAGCACCTCCACCGTGAGCGCCTTTGCCACCGTAAGTATCTACAATAATTTTTCTTCCTGTTAAACCAGTATCACCGTGTGGCCCACCAATCACAAACTTCCCTGTTGGGTTAATGTGGTATTTAATCTGGTCATTGAATAACGCCTGAAGATTGGCTGGCAATTTCGCCATCACTCTTGGAATCAAGATATTGATGATGTCCTTACGGATAGTCGCCAACATTTCTTCGTCTCCAGCAAAATCATCATGCTGAGTTGAAACCACAATACTGTCAATTCTCAACGGCACATTGTCGTCAGAATATTCAATTGTAACCTGAGATTTTGCATCTGGTCTTAGGTAAGGAATTTCTTTACATTCTCTTCTGAGGTCTGCTAATTCTTGAAGAATTTTATGAGAAAGATCTAATGCCAGAGGCATGTAGTTTTCAGTTTCCTTAGTAGCATAACCGAACATCATACCTTGGTCGCCAGCGCCTTGCTCTTCTTTGCTTGCTCTATCAACCCCTTGGTTAATGTCTTGCGACTGCTCATGAATGGCAGAAAGCACACCACAAGACTTGCTATCGAATTGATATTCGGCTTTGGTATAACCAATTCTCTCGATTACGTCTCTAGCAATTCTCTGAACGTCAAGGTAAGTTTTAGACTTTACCTCACCAGCTAAAATCACTTGGCCAGTAGTCACTAAAGTTTCACAAGCTACTTTTGAGTCAGGATCGAACGCTAAAAAGTTATCGATAAGTGCATCGGAAATTTGATCAGAAACTTTATCAGGGTGTCCTTCAGAAACTGATTCAGAGGTAAATAGATATGACATATTATAATGTTAGTTTTTTCAAATATTGGAGCGCAAAAATAGGCTTTTGATTTTATTATGAAAACAAATGTCTGTAATACTAACTGCTGTAAAGCAGAAAGATAGCAGGAGTCTTCTTCATGTCAATGTCTGAAGCTTTCCATTTACCTACTGATTTGGAAACAATATGCTCTGTTGCTCCTGAAACATCCTTGGCTACACATAAGAAAGTTTCCTTTTTTGCCACTTTAAGGATGTCTGTCAATAAAGCCTCGTTTCGGTAAGGTGTATCCATGAAAATTTGGGTAACATTTTTCGAATTAGACTCTTTTTCCAAATCTCTAATGGCCTGTTGCCTTTCCTTTCTGTCGATAGGCAAGTAGCCATGAAAGGTAAATGATTGACCGTTGAAACCGCTCGCCATTAAGGCCAGAAGTATTGAGGAAGGCCCAACCAAAGGGTTTACCTTCACCCCAAACTGATGTGCCATGTGTACTAAACGAGCGCCAGGATCGGCCACGCCAGGACAGCCAGACTCTGATATCACCCCAATGTTTTTTCCTGAAAGCGCGGGCTGTATCAATTCGAAACAGTCTTCGAAAGAGGTTTTCTTATTTAGAATTTCAAACTGAAGCTCTTCAATTACTAAACCTAGCCTTAAAGAACTGAGGTATCTTCTCGCAGTTCGTAAATCTTCTACATAAAACAGGTCGCATTTAAGAATGGCTTCTCGCACTTGCTCGGGAATAACCGCTTGCTGGGTGTTGGCCGAAATCACATTCGGAATCATAAAAACTTGTCCACTACCCATTTTGCAAATAATCTAAAGTGAGATTTAAAAACTCTTCTGGCTTTTCGGCATGAAGCCAATGCCCTGCGCCCTTTATGGTTTCTATTTTACTATCCTTAAAAATGGAGTGAATTAAGTTGAAGTCAGAATCCTTTATATAATCCGACTTTCCACCTCGAACAAATAAAGTGCTTCCCTTATACTCAGCATTATGGTTTAGCCCCAAACCCACTTTATCAATTTCTTTAGCAATTACATCTAGGTTCATTTTCCACTCAAATGCATCGTTATTCCTCGCTAAGTTTTTAAGCAAAAACTGACGCACTCCAAACTCTGGAATATATTCCGCCAGCTTTTCATCCGCTTCTTTTCTAGAGCTTAAATTAGGAAGATCTAGTGAAAACAAGCCTTTAAAAATAAGGGTATGATGTGGTGGGTAAGATTGGGGCCCAATATCAGCAACAATCAATTTATCTACTCGATTTGGATGTTCAGTAGCAAAAGTCATGGCCACCTTACCTCCCATTGAATGCCCCAAAATATGAGCCTTTTCAATATTTTGATTGTTCATAAAGCTGAGTAAATCCTCTGCCATTGCAGGATAAGAAAACTCATCGTCATGAAAAGACTGACCGTGATTCCGTTGGTCCAGGATGTATACTTTAAAATGCTCAGCATACTTTTTACCCAGTGTAAGCCAGTTGTCTGATGTACCTAATAGGCCATGAAGGATGATTAATGGTTTCCCCTCTCCCAATTCTCTAAAATAGAGTTCTTGCATTATCTTAATTCTCTTAAATAAAGTTGAATAGTATTTTCTAAACCAAAGTATAGCGCATCGCAAACCAAGGCGTGACCAATGGAAACCTCGTCCATAAAAGGAATTTCTTGTTTCAAGTAGGCTAAATTCTTTAAATCTAAATCGTGACCAGCGTTAATTCCAAGTCCTAACTCTTTAGCTCTCACTGCAGCCAATTTATAATCGGCAATCGATTTCGTTTTATCGATTTCGTAAGCAGAAGCATACATTTCGGTATATAGTTCAATACGATCGGTGCCTACTTTGGCAGCTCCTTCAATCATATCAATTTCTGGTGCTACGAAAATCGAAACACGTACTCCTGTCGCCTTTAGTTCCGAAATCACCCCTTTCAGAAATTCTTCATGAGCAACGGTATCCCAACCCGCATTTGAGGTTAATACTCCTGGAGGATCAGGTACGAGTGTGGCTTGTTCTGGCTTCACTTCTTTCACCATTTTCATAAAACGCTCATCAGGATAACCCTCAATATTGAATTCAGTAGTTACTACTTTCTTCAAATCGTAAACATCCTGTCTGGTAATATGACGTTCATCTGGGCGCGGATGCACAGTGATTCCTTGAGCACCAAACCGTTCACAATCGATTGCTACTTGAACTACATTGGGGTTATTTCCGCCACGCGCGTTCCGAATTGTGGCTATCTTGTTGATGTTGACACTGAGCTTAGTCATGGAATATTTTTATTTGCATAACTTTGCCCGCAAGTTAATGATTTCATTGATCGTAAAAATTTTGAGATGAGCCTAAAACAACAGATTGACGCAGATATTAAAAGTGCAATGCTTGAAAAGCGTAAGGATGACTTGAAAGCCTTAAGGGCGGTTAAATCAATGATTCTTTTAGCGGAAACCGAAAAGGGAAATACCGAAGGAGTTTCTGAAGATGCTGAAATGAAGCTCTTAATAAAAGCGGTAAAGCAAAGAAGGGATTCTGCACAAATTTATAAAGAGCAAAACAGAGAGGATCTTTATGCTATTGAAATGGCCGAAGTTGAGGTAATCGAAAAATATTTACCAAAACAACTTACCGAAGAAGAGGTAAAAACTGAGCTTCAGAAAATTATTGCTCACGTAGGCGCTACTGGTCCTCAAGACATGGGCAAAGTAATGGGTGCAGCCACCAAAGCGCTAGCTGGAAAAGCAGATGGCAAAACCATTTCAACCTTAGTAAAGCAATTACTGACAGCCTAGTTCATTGAAAACCCTTGACATCATACTATTAATACCGCTCGTTTTTGGGGCGGTAATGGGTTTTAGAAAAGGGTTACTCTTAGAAATCATCGGAATATTGGCCTTTGTTTTGGCAATTATTGGTGGTTTTAAACTTATGGAAATTGGCATTTCCTATTTGCAAGAGCACATAGAAGGCATGGATCACCTTCTTCCATTCATTTCCTTTCTTGTTATTTTTCTGGCTATCATTCTGCTAGTAAATATGATCGGAAAGCTAATGAAGAAGGTAGTGGATATGACACTACTAGGAGGAGTAGATAAATTTGCAGGTGCCATTGTTGGCATTGCAAAATGGGCCATTGGTTTAAGTATTCTCCTTTGGCTTACCAATAATTTTGGCATTGAACTACCGGGACAAGATGAAGATTTAGTGCTTTACCCTTATTTGGTAAAACTTGGCCCGAATCTGATTGAAGCCCTCAATGTAGTACTGCCTTTTGCCGAAGAAATGCTGGACTCTATCAAAGAAATGGTTTCTCCACAAGTAGCTTGATACTCATTTTAGATAACTTCGACTCATTCACCTATAACTTGGTGGATTACTTTGGTCAACTTAATGTAAAAACCGAAGTAGAAAGAAACAATGTTGCTATTGACAGTATCAACTTTGGCAAGTATTCCGGCATTGTTTTATCCCCTGGACCAGAGAAGCCAGAAAAAGCAGGTATATTATTAGAGGTTGTGAAAAACCAAATTGGGCAAACACCTATACTGGGTATTTGTCTAGGGCACCAAGCCATTGGCCAGTATTTAGGAGCTTCTTTAAGAAAGGCCAATTACCCAATGCATGGCAAAATTTCTAGGATTAAAACCAAAGAAGCAGTTATATTTAGCGGTTTGCCCAATGAGTTTGATGTGGTACGTTACCATTCGTTGGTGCTTCAAAATTTGCCAAGTAACCTTTCTTCCATTGCCCAAACAAAAGAAGGAGAACTAATGGCATTTGAAAATGTTGAATTAAAAGTAACAGGAATACAGTTCCACCCAGAAGCTATTTTGACCCAGTATGGATTAGAAATGCTGAAAAATTGGGTGAGTTTTTATAATATTGTTTAAATCGTTAGCTAAAACCTGACCACATGGCATTAGAAATTAAAGAAGAAAAAGGATACGAGTATATAGATGAGGGGCAGGGCGAAGTAATTGTTTTGCTTCATGGCCTTTTTGGAGCTTTAAGTAATTGGGAAAGCGTAGTAAATCATTTCTCTAAAGAATATAGAGTTATGATTCCCATGCTTCCTATTTATGAAATGCCAATCAAACAAGCTGGGCTCGAAGGCCTAGTAAAACATCTTGAAGGTTTTGTAGCCTTAAAGGGTTTAACAAGCATGAAACTGATGGGCAACTCATTGGGCGGCCATATAGGTTTAATTTATACACTCGCCAATCCAGATAAAGTCAACGGGCTAATTCTAACAGGCAGTTCTGGACTTTTCGAAAACTCAATGGGCGGAAGTTTTCCTAAAAGAGGAAGCTACGAATACATTAGGGAAAGAGTAGAATATACTTTCTACGACCCTAAAACCGTTACAGAAGAGTATGTAAATGAAGTTTTTGAAACCACCAAGAGCATTCCAAAATGTATGCGAATTGTAGCTATTGCTAAGTCGGCACAAAGGCACAATATGGCCAAAGAAATTCCAAACATAAAAATACCAACCCTATTGATTTGGGGTCTTAACGATACTATTACACCTCCAATTGTTGCACATGAGTTTGATAGACTTATTCCTAATACGAAACTAAGGTTTATAGATAAGTGTTGCCATGCACCAATGATGGAACACCCAGAAAGATTCAATCAATTACTTCAAGAATTTTTAGACGAGCAAAAAGCAGCATGACCGCAGCAGAACTGATCAATTACTTAATTCCTCCATTAAAACTAACCGATGATGGCAACAAGGCTATTATTTGGATGGAAGAATTACGTACCAATCAGCTGCCTGTAGTAGAAAAAGGAAAGTTTTTGGGCTTTATTTCCGAAGAAGTAATTCTCGAAAATAATGATGCTACCCGCCCAATCAGTGACTACGATCTGTTTGCAGAAGACTGTTTCATTTTTGAAGATCAACATTTCTATGATGTCATTAAAATGGCACATGAACATGAAGTTCAGCTAGTTTCTATTTTAGGTAGAAGTGGTAACTTCCTTGGTGTAGTAACCATTGAAGATACAATCAGCAGCTTTGCCCAATCAATGGCCGTTCAAGAACCAGGAGCAATTCTTATTGTTTCTATGAACTACAGAGATTACTCTTTGGCCGAAATCAGTAGAATTGTTGAAGGCGAAAATGCTAAAATCTTAAGCAGCTGTGTTACCAACGATTATATGGATGCTTCAAGGATCAAACTAACCCTAAAGGTTAATCAGCCCGACATTTCGCATATCAGTGCCTCTATCGAACGCTTTGGCTATAGGGTAATTGGAAAGTTTCAAGAAATTGAGATCAAGTCGAACGACCAAGATCGCTATGATTTGTTGATGAAATACCTCAACATATAACCGCCTATGAAAATTGCGCTCCACGGAAAAAGCATAACGCCCGAAGCCATTGATTGTGTTAAAGATCTACTCAAGGTTTTAGGCGAAAAATCGATTGATATTTCAATGTCAAAAGATTTTGAGAAGCAGCTTAAAAAAGTAAAGCTCCAATCCAATCCAGAAAGAATACTTTTACCAGGAGATGACCTAACGAATATCGACTTTGTTTTGAGCTTGGGAGGCGATGGCACTATGCTAGATACAATTGCTTATACCGCACAATATGAAACCCCTATCGTAGGCATTAATCTTGGAAGACTGGGTTTTTTAGCCACTACCCCAAGAGGCGAAATTAACAAAGCCGTTGAATCACTCATTTCTGGTGAGTACAATGTAGAAAGTAGGTCATTAATTCATGTTGACTCTAATGATGAACTTTTTACCCCTTTCAATTTTGGGTTGAACGAATTCACGATCGTCAAAAAAGAAACATCATCTATGATTGTAGTACACACCTATGTAGACGGTGAGTACTTAAATTCCTATTGGGCCGATGGGCTGATTGTTTCTACACCAACAGGATCGACTGGGTACTCATTAAGCTGTGGAGGGCCGTTGGTTCACCCAAGATTAAAGAACTTTATTCTTACCCCAGTTTCTCCGCATAACCTCAATGTTCGCCCCATCATTGTTTCAGACCAAAGCGAAATTACGTTTGAAATTGAAGGTAGAACGAACCGTTTTATGGTGTCTTTAGATTCAAGGTCGTGTAGTGTAGACGATAAAGTAAAAATATCCGTTAAGAGGGAGTCGTTTGAAGCAAAGCTGGTACGGTTCGACCATAACAGCTATTTTGACACCTTACGACATAAGTTGAATTGGGGGGTAGACGCCAGAAATTGAATTAACAATATTTAACTGGCCATTTTTGAAACGAAATCACAATGTTATCTAGCTTGCGAGCATATCATACGGATAAACCTGTATTACCTAAATTTTTGAAAAAATCATCTTTAGTGGTGGCTTTACTCTTGGCGGTTTTCAGTGCGCAAGCACAAGACTCCGAAGTAGGTTTAGAGCTAGGAGTTTATAACTACCTTGGCGATGTAGCCCGAACTTACGATTTTGGAAATTCAACTTTAGGGGCACAGGCTTTTGTTAAAAAACATCTCAATAATGGTTTCAATACCCGCATTTCTGCTGGTTTTGGTAAATTAAAGGGTGTGGATGACGAAGCATTTGACGTGTTTTCAGCAAATAGGAAAGCTTCTTTCAAGGGGCGTTTTTTCAACATTGATTTTCTTTGGGAGTATAACTTCCTTGACTATCGAGATGAAAAATTACAGCAATTCTGGACTCCTTATATTTTGTTTGGTATTGGAGCATATAAATTTTCAGGAGAAGATGGTTTTGGTTCATCCTATGATTCTGGAATAAACTTAAGATTACCCATAGGTTTAGGCCTTAAATATAGAATTGATAGAAGGTGGACATTAGCCGCATCAACCAGCGCAATCAAGTCTAATTCAGATCAATTAGATAATGTATCCATCAATACTCCTTCCATTAAAGATTACAGAGGGGGCAATCCTAATGATGACGATTGGATGTTCTTCACTTCAATATCCATTAGCTACACACTCTATAAAATCGTTTGTCCACAAGGCAAATTTAGATAGCACTGATAAAGAATCAATTAGGGTTTAAAAACAATAACCATTTTCGTACCTTCGCACTCGCTTTTTCGCGAAGCAGATACAATGAAGAACAAAATAAAGCTCGACTCACTTCCAAAACACATTGCCGTAATCATGGATGGTAACGGCCGTTGGGCAAAAAGCCAAGGCGCTGCGCGTGTTTTTGGTCATAAAAATGCTATCAAAGCCGTAAGAGATACTACCGAAGGCTGTGCGGAATTAGGAGTTGAATACCTTACCCTCTACGCTTTTTCAACAGAAAATTGGAACAGGCCCAAACTAGAAGTTAATGCTTTAATGCAATTATTGGTGGCTACCATTAACAAGGAAATCAAAACCTTGATGGACAATGACATCAAATTAACTGCAATTGGTGACATCGCCAGTTTACCAGAGTCGTGCCAACGCGAATTGGCGCAAGCAATGGAAACTACTTCTAAAAATAAAAGAATGACATTGGTGTTGGCTTTAAGCTATAGTGGCAAATGGGACATTACCAATGCTGTAAAGCAAATAGCCCTCAAGTGTGAAAGCGGAACATTAAAGGCTGAAAACATTACAAATGAAATTATCGAAAACCATTTGTCAACATCGGGGATTCCTGATCCAGAGTTGTTGATAAGAACAAGTGGTGAACAAAGAATAAGTAATTTTCTATTGTGGCAAATGGCATATACCGAGTTTTTTATAACCGATACGCTTTGGCCAGACTTTAGAAGAGAGCATTTATACGAGGCAATTGTCTCGTACCAAACAAGAGAAAGAAGGTTCGGTAAAACGAGCGAACAGATATAGAATTAACCTTGGGAATGAAGAAAATATTTTTACTTCTGATCATTAGCATATGTGGTTTGACACAAGTCAAAGGACAAGTGAGATATGGTGTGAATACGGCAGAAGGTGTTCAAATTGATTATACAAATCCGAGGGTTTTTGAAATTGCAGAAGTGCAATACACCGGCCTAAGTACCATAGAAGAACGAGCACTAACTGGCTTAGTAGGTATTAAAGTTGGTGATAAGATCAGTATTCCCGGAAACGAAATTTCTGATGCCATTAAAAAATTGTGGAAACAAGGCATTATTGCCGATGTTCAGATTTGGCTTACAAAAATTGAAGGTGACAGAGCATTTCTAGAAATTAAGATTAGCGAACGCCCAAGAATTACAAAGTTTGAAGTTGAAGGAGTTACCTCTTCTCAAAAATCAGATTTAAAAGAGCAAATTGGTGTCATTGGGAAGGTAGCAAGCGCCCCACTAATTAAGAATAGTGAGACGCTGATTAAAAAGTACTTTGTAGCAAAAGGCTATTTAAATGCAGATGTAAAAACACTTCAAGAAGCAGACTCCACAGGCACTAAAGGTGCTCAATTGACTTTTGTTGTTGACAAAATGTCGAAAGTAAGAATCAATAAGATTGAATTTGAAGGTAACGATTCTTTTTCTGACCAACGTCTTAAAAAGCCATTAAAGAAAACCAATGAGAAGCCTCGTTTCTGGCTTGTAGCTAGGCTTTTCGATCAGATTTTCAAGACTTCTCCAAAAACAGTTTCTAATTATGTAGACTCTACCTACACAGTGAGTGAGTCTAGGTTTAAGTCTTTTATTAACGATAACGTTAAGCTCAACTTCCTTCAAAGTTCAAAATTTATTCAAACAGAGTTTGAAGCGGATAAAGATGGGCTAATTGCATTCTATAACACCAAAGGTTACAGAGACGCTGCTATAGTGAATAGCTCTGTAACCAAGCTAGATGAAGATTATATTGATCTTAACATAGAAATTGACGAAGGAAATAAGTATTACATCAGAGATATTGATTGGACAGGAAACTATAAATATACTTCGGCAGAGCTTTCTGATCTCTTAGGAATTAAAAAAGGTGATGTTTACAATAGAGAGCGAATAGAAGCTAGAACGTCATTTGATGGCCAAAGTGGAGATGACATCAACTCGCTTTATATGGATGATGGCTATCTTTTCTTTAGGTTAGAAGTAGTTGAAGTACGAGCTGATAACGACTCTATTGACCTCGAAATGAGGATGTATGAAGGGGAGCAAGCCACAATTAAAAGAATTATTCTTACAGGAAACGATAGAACAAGTGACCATGTAGTTTTAAGAGAAATCAGAACACTGCCGGGTCAAAAATTCAGTAGAAGAGAATTAATTAGAACAACTAGAGAACTTGCTCAACTTGGTTATTTCGACCCAGAGCAAATTAATCCAAAGCCAATACCAAACGTAGGTGATGGTACTGTAGATATTGAGTTTAGTCTTGTCGAAAAATCATCCGATCAAATTCAGCTTTCAGGAGGCTTTGGAGGACCATTCGGTTTCGTGGGAACCGTTGGACTTCAGCTAAACAACTTTTCTATTAAGAGTATTGGCGACTGGAGTAAATGGAGACCTTACCCATCTGGAGACGGTCAAAGACTATCTGTACAGGTTCAGTCTAACGGTAGACGTTTCCAAAACTATAATATGACTTTCTCAGAACCGTGGTTGGGAGGAAAAAAACCAAACAGCTTTAGTGTTAGCTTTAACAGAACGGTAAACAGAACCTTTACTGACGCATTTAATCCAACTGATGTAAATGGATTCTTAAAAGCATCTGGTTTTACCGTTGGGTTGGGTAGAAAACTACGTTGGCCAGATGACTACTTCGGTATTTCAAACAGTATTTCATACCAGTTTTACGATGTATTCAATTTTGGAAACACGCTTGGTTTCTCTACGGGTCAAGCAAATAGTATTACCTTTAACACTTCCATTTCCAGAAGTAACATTGATAACCCTCAATTCCCGAAACATGGGTCTCAATTCAATTTAAATATTAACTTAACTCCACCTTATTCATTATTCCTAGACCGATTCAATGGTGAAGGTAGCTCTGATCTTACCACAAGAGAGCGTTATCAATTTATTGAGTACAATAAAACATTATTCGATGCATCATTCTTTATTCCGCTTCCAAGTAAGCTTGTTTTGAATGCTAGAGCACACCTTGGGTTCATTGGTTCATATGGAAATAAAACGGATACAGGACCATTCGAAAGGTTCTTCCTAGGAGGTAACGGACTAAATGGCGCTAACAACTTTATAATTGGACAAGACATTATTGCGTTAAGAGGTTATGATGATAACAGTATTGTCCCAGTAGACCCGAAAACTGGCTTTAGAGGTGGGCTTATATTTAATAAATTTGTAGCTGAACTAAGGTATCCAGTTTCTCTTAAGCCATCTTCAACGATTTACTTGTTAGGCTTTGGAGAAGCAGGTAACGCTTGGAACAATTACTCGGAGTATTCTCCAAGGAATTTGTTTAGATCGGCTGGTGTGGGTGCAAGGGTATTCCTTCCTGCATTTGGCTTGTTAGGTCTAGATTGGGCATACGGTTTTGATTCTGATAGAGAATTGGGCATAGAAAGTAAAGGCCAAATTCACTTCACTATTGGTCAACAAATTAGGTAGGCATGCACAAAATCTCGCGCGTCATAGTATTATTCTTCGTAATTTCTAACTTTGTGCTCGCTCAAAACGAAGCCTCAGCGCAAAAGTTCGGTCATATTGATTCTGAATATATTTTGTCGCAAATGCCTGAGCACGGCCAAAAAAAGAAGGAGATAGAAGATCTCTACAAGGAGTATGACAAAGTGGTACGGAGTTTGCAAAATGAAGCAGAGAAGATGAGGGCGGAGCTTAGGGCCAAAGAAATTTTGTTTACTCCTGAAATGATTAAGGAAAAGCAAAAAGAGATTGAACTGAAAGAACAAGAAGCCCTCGACAAATCGACAGAGCTTTTTGGTTATGATGGGCTTATTTATAAAAAACAAAATGAATTACTAAGGCCTCTCATGCAAAAAATGTCTGATGCCACGGAGGTAGTTTGTAGAAAGCATAATTTAGATTATATGCTCGATAAGGCTTCCGATGTTAGCATTATCTACTCCAATCCAGAACACGATTACACAGAGTTTGTGCTTGAGGAGTTGGAGTTATTAAAAAAGAAGAACTAAAACATAATTTGAATTTTAAAGTCATGAATCGTAAACTATTACTCGCTACATCATTGTTTTTAATGGCAATGACTGCCTGGAGCCAGGAATTTAAAGTTGGTTATACTAGCATAGATGCTATTGTATTCAGTATGCCAGAAATTCCTCAAATCAATGCCGACCTACAAGTTTATCAAAAGCAATTGGCCAGTCAGGTAGAAAGCAAACAAAAAACCATTGATGCTAAAATTGCAGAGTATCAGCAATTAGCTCAATTAGGAACTGCTGCGCCAACAGCTATGCAGGAAAAAGAAACTGAAATCAGAAAATTACAAGCTGATTTCGCAAATTTTTCTCAAAAAGCAGACGAATCTCTAAGTAATAAATCAAACAGCTTGTTTAACCCTATTTATTCGAAGGTTCAGAACGCTATTGAGGAAGTAAGAAAAGAAAAAGGCTACGGTATGATTCTAAACGCTGGTACCGAAACTGGTGGAATCGTTTTGGCAGCTAGAGAAGAAGATAATATTACTAAAGCTGTATTTGAAAAATTAGGTGTTCCAATGCCAACTCCAAAAGAAGGAGAAGGAGCTCCAGCAGCAAAATCAGGAGGTAACTAAGAAAAAGTATCTGATAAAACAAAAGGCCATCTCAATTCAGTTGAGATGGCCTTTTTGGTTTTGTTAGTTATAGAATCAATCTTTAAGCTTATGTAAATCTACTTCGGCAGCCACATACCCAAAGGCTGGCCAATTTCCAGTATCAATAACTTTTTGGAAGATTTCTTTCGCCTTGGCAGTGTCTCCGTTATACAAATACCAATTCCCCATTCCATAGCCCTGGGTAGCCAGACTCAAAGCAACATCCATTTGATCCGTTCTGAGAAGTTCTTCTTTTGCAAGTTCGCCTTTATACATCATAATTCGCTTGTAATAACTATCGTTTTCGATAATTGTCATTTCCGAATGAATAGGCTCAAGTACTGCGGTAGCTTCTTCCGCTTTCCCTTCTCGCATTAGACTCATATACAACCAGTCGGTAGTAGCTACTAGCAAATCATCATTTACACTATACTTCAAACATTCTTTATATATTTCTGTGGCCTCCTCGAACTTACCTTGTAAATAAAGTGCGAGTCCATAGTGATAAAGAATGTTGAATTGGGTATTTGAAAGTGGAATATTCATGCTGTTAGGAGCACCATCTGGTTCAACCTCAATCTTCTCCTTATCCATCAACTCAAAAGCCTTTTTATAATCGGCTTCAGCTTTTTCAAATTGTCGTGTACTAATGTAGCGATGACCTCTGTGTCTATAAAGCTTATAAGAGTTCGGAAATTGTTTAATCCCATCAGAAAACACTCCTATAGCTTTATTGTAATTGGTTAAATACGCCCAACGTCTTCCTAGCCAAATGGTGTTCATTTCATTGGATTCGGCTTTATAGTTAGTTTCGGCTTCTTTTAAGTTAGCCTCTAAGGCAGATGTAGCTTCATCACTTCTTTCGGGAATATACAAAGGGGAGCCATCCACAGCATAGGCTTGAACTTCTTCCTTTTCCTCTACCTTTTCGCCTGAACAAGCAAAGAAAAATACGGTACAGTATAGCAATATCAATAAGTGGGCTTTCATATATTTAGTATTTATCCGTCAGTTTGAAGGTCATTCCATTCTTTTTCTCATCTACCATTTTCTTCACGTCTTCTAGAAGCTTTTTGGCATCATACACTATTCCGTCCTTCACTGTATAACGAACTCCCCCAACTCTAATAAGTTCATTGTCGTCATTCAGTTTTAATGCTCCTGTACCGTAAAGCACTTTCATATTTTGAAGCGGGTTCTCCTCTACAATTACAAAATCTGCAAATTTACCTACTTCAACCGTCCCTATTTTATCAGCCATTCCCAAAGCTTCTGCCCCATTCAACGTAGCGGACATAATTACTTCTAAGGGGTGGAACCCTGCCTCGCGAAGCAATTCCAATTCACGAATATAGGCGAAGCCATACAGCTGGAAGATAAACCCAGAATCGGAACCTGCTGTAACACGGCCTCCACGGTTTTTATATTCATTTACAAAGGTCATCCAAAGACGGTAGTTTTCTTTCCACGCCACTTCTTCTTCCGTTCCCCAATAGAACCAATAAGAACCATGCGACCTTTTACTTGGGCGATAGAATTCCCAAAGTGAAGGAAGTGTATATTCCTGGTGCCACTCGGCTGTATAAGCACGCATTAAATCACGGCTGGCTTCATAAATATTGAATGTTGGATCCAAGGTGAAATCCAACTCAATCAATTCGTTCATCACATTGTTCCAGTGATCTGAAAAAGGAGGTGCAGCCTGTGCCCAAAGCCTACCTGCCTCACCAAAGCGATCTTGCTCATTTCTGTAGTTATAGTCTAAGCTATAGTTCTGAACCCTTCTATCTGTGAAAAGTGCTTCAGGCAAACCATACCAGTGCTCCATTGACGTCAATCCAGCTCGGGCCGAGTTGAGTACATTCCAACGCACTACGTCCATTTGCGCATGATGCATGGCCGATTTCAATCCCAGCTTTTTGTTTTCTTCTAAAGCAGCCTGCATAATTTCAGGAGCGGCTCCAAAGAACTTGATCCCATCAGCCCCTTTGGCTTTGTTTTGTCTTACCCACTCTCTGGCCATTTCTGGGGTTGAAATTGGCTCCTTAGATCCCTGTCCAAAACCTGTATAAGCCAAAATTCTAGGGGCGGTAATGGTATTTTGATTACTCTTTTCTTTTTGGTCTAAAACCCACTGAAGACCATTGCCTGTGGAAGGATCACGAATGGTAGTAATGCCATGGGCCAACCATAATTTAAAAACATATTCTGCTGGCGTACCTTGAGCTGATCCACCGATATGACCGTGCATATCCACAAATCCAGGCATTAAATACATGCCTTCTAAATCCATCACTTGATCCTTTGGCCCTACCTTTGGTCGGTCTTGCTCACGAATTTCTAGACCCGGGTAACCTACATTATAAATACCTTTAATAATGTTCTTTTCAACAACAATATCGACAGGACCAGTGGGGGGAGCTCCATTTCCATTAATTAAGGTAACTCCGCGAATGATAAGTCTTTCGAAAGGCCCTTCCCCTTCGTTGCGGTTAGGGGCTTTTTCTATTTGCGCGTGCAGTTGAGCGACTATGGTGAGTAGAAAAAGGGACGCGATTGCCCTCAAGAAGTGTTTTTTCATAGTGATTAAGGTTGAATTTGTGCAGAAGATAATTATTTCCATCACCGAACACAACGGGGCTTATGCTTATGGAAAGATTGGGTAGGGAAATTTAGTCTTTGAAACAAAAAAGCCTCTCGACAAAATTGAGAGGCTTCAAATTATAGCTTAAAAATAATAATGCTATTTCTTTTTTACTTTCTCAAGGTTCAAATCGAAGCTCATCCCAGCTTGGTTCCATTTCCCAATTATTTTACCTTCCTTAAACGTTCCTTCATAAGTACCTCCAATTGCTTCCATTTTCATTTTTAGCACTCCCTCTTTATAGCTGACAGTGTCCATTACCAAGCCATATGCATTTTGTGCTGGGCTGTCCATTGTTGCGATGAGCGCCTTGTCTTTTTCTGTAAGATGAATTACTAACTCAAAATCACCTTGAGGTGTAGTAATCTTTCCGTTCCAATCGCCAAGCACTTTGGCGTTGTCTTGGAATGAAAAACTAAGACTTGTGAATACGAGTAATACTGTGGTTATAAATTTCATAATTTGAGTTTTTGATTAGGCCAAATGTATACGAAAAGACTGCTACAAGAATCTAAAAAAAACGTGAGAGGGAAATACAATGGTTAAATGAAATATTAAACCGATCATTGAATTTCGCTCCTGAGTACTTCAAGCGGAGATTTACTTAAAATACCTCGGCTGTTCAGCAACCCAATCATAACGGTCAACGAAGTAATGGAAACATACACCAGCAGTATCGGAAGTACATTGGGCACGAAAGAAGTTTCGAAAGTAAAGTAAGCCAAGGCCCAGCTACCTAAAAGTGCCAAGGCAATTCCTGACAGGGAGGCTAAACTACCCAACACAAAATATTCAAGGCTATTAATGGTCAAGATCTGACGTTTACTTCCTCCCAAAGTTCTTAACAAAATGCTTTCTCTGATGCGTTGAAATTTGCTCAGAATTTCCGAGCCAATTAAAACCAAAAGCCCCGTAACAATACTGAACAAGGCCATAAAGCGAATGACAAACGAGATTTTGCCCAAGATTTCATCCACCGTAGTCAAAATCAATCCAATATCGATTACCGAAACGTTCGGATATTTCTTGACTATATCGCGTTGATAAAGCGCTCCTTCTTCAGTGGATTTAACCCTTGTAATCAACACATGAAACTGCGGTGCTTTTTCTAAAACTCCCTCTGGGAAAAGCACCAAGAAATTCGTTTGTACTCTTTCCCAATCAATTTCTCTAAAGCCCCCCACATAGGTGGTAATGGGTACGCCTTGTACATTCCAAATGAGCTCGTCACCTAATTTAATTCTACTACTTTCTGCATAACCCTTCTCTATGGTCACAAAAACTGAATCGCTTTGCGCATTCATCGTTCTAAATTCACCTTCCACCAATTTCTCTGACTCAATAAGGTTATCTCGGTACGTAATTCGCCATTCACGATTGAAAGCTCCAGATCGATAATTCAAGGTGGAATCGGCCATTACATCGGCCAAAGTATTGCCGTTAATTTTTGACAGCCTCATAGTTACTACAGGCACTTGCTGCAATACCGGCAAGCCTTGCTCTTTTGTAAAGGCTGCAATTTCATCTTTCTGGTAGGATTGGATATCGAACAGCATCATGTTCGGGCGGCCTGCATCGGTGGTAATTTCTACCTGACTGATCAGTAAACCCTGAATAAAGTAGAGGGTGGTGATTAGCGCTGTGCCCAAACCAATGGAGGCGATCAATATCGTAGTCTGGTTATTTGGTCGATACAAATTGGCCAAACTTTGTCGCCAAAGGTAGCTCCAGCCCGTTGGGAAGAATTTCTTCACTGCCCACATGGCCAAACGGGCAATGAGCACTAAAAACCCAAAGGCCATTAATACCGAAATGGTAAACACAAAGCTGTTCGAGAGATCTCCGATTTGTAAATAGGCAAAGCCAAAGATGAAAATGAAGATTCCGCCAAAAACCAACCACCTCAGTGGATCTCTTGCACCTTTTTCTCCATCAGGCGTGTTCCTTAAGGTAAGTAATGGTGATGCCTTTCTGATTGCTAAAAGTGGTGTAAGCGCAAAAAGGATAGACACTACAAGCCCTGTTGCAATACCTCCTAAAATTGAAGGCCAAGAAATGCTGAAATTGACTTCTACGGGTAGAAAATCTGCAAATACTTTTGGTAAGATGGTTTGTAAAAGTGTTCCTGAAAAGGCACCAATCGTTGCGCCAATAAGCCCAATCACGCCAATTTGAATAAGGTAGATTAAAAAAGTATCTCTTCCTTTAGCGCCAAGACAGCGAAGAATCGCCACGGTTCTGATTTTCTCTTTAATGTAAATATGCACCGCACTGGCCACGCCTACGCAACCCAAGAGTAAGGCCACAAAAGCCACCAAGTTTAAGAAGCTACTCAAGTCTTCAAACGTACGGCCTGTGTCTCGCTTTCTTTCCTCTACTGTATCGCCACGAATGCCTTCGGTACGCAGATACTCTCGGTCGGTTCTTAGCTGTTCATCTAGGTCAAATTCAGGATCAAGGTCGTTCAGCTTATAAAATTTTCTGTATTGAACTCTGCTCCCTTTCTGAATCAGACCCGTAGCCTCCACATATTTCATAGGGATATACACCGCAGGGGCTACCAAAGTAGCGGCCATTGATTGTGATGGTGAACTAATCAAGGCGCCTTCAATCAAAAAAGTGACCTTACCAATTCGGACGGAATCGCCTACTTGAACATCATACTGCACCAAAACACTTTGATCTACCAAAGCCTTGGCTTGTCCATCTCTAAAAGATTGCGCGGCTGAAGCAGGGTTAGATTCAATCACTCCATAAAAAGGAAATGCACCTTCTAAAGCTCTAACATCTACCAGTCGACTGCCTTGGTTTTTTGGGAAGTACACCATCGAGGCAAAGCTGTTTTCAGATGACACTTCATAATCGAGTGTATCTAGAAAGGGATAGCTGAAATCGTCTTTGTTGGCGCTTAATTCCAAATCTGCACCGAGCAATTCCTTTGCTTGACCATTGATATCATCTTTCAGATTTTCGCTGAAAGAGTTAATCGCCACTAAAGCAGCTATACCGAGAATGATAGATGAAATAAATAGAAAAAGTCTTGATTTACTTTTTCGGGCATCGCGCCAAGCCATTAAAAATAACCACTTAGCAGAAGAATTTGACTGAAAATTATTTGGATTAATGCTCATCTAAAACAATCAAATTGAGGTTTCGGTATTCACCAATTCCGAATCAAAAACCACTTGTCCACCTTTAATTCTAATTATTCGATTGGTTTTATTGGCCAGCTCTAAATCATGTGTTACCAGAATTAAGGTAGTGCCCGCTTCCTTATTTAAGCTGAACAGCAGTTCTTCTACTTTCTCAGAAGTTTCTTCATCTAAATTACCAGTAGGTTCATCTGCAAAAAGAATTTCAGGTTGATTTGAAAAAGCCCGAGCTATTGAAATTCGCTGTTGTTCTCCACCTGAAAGTTGTGTTGGGTAATGGTCGTGTCTATCGGCTAAGCCTACACGGTCGAGCAATTCTAAAGAGCGTGCTCTTATATTTTTTTCTTTTCTCAGCTCCATCGGTACCATCACATTTTCCAGCGCGGTAAGCGTGGGTAACAATTGAAAATTTTGAAACACAAAACCAACATTCTGATTACGCACTGCGGCTCTTTGATCTTCATTGAGGGTTTCCAAGGCATGGCCGTTTAATACCACTGTACCTGATGAGGCTCTGTCGAGGCCAGCACAAAGTCCAAGCAAAGTGGTTTTTCCACTGCCCGAAGGGCCAACTATAGAGAAACTTGTGCCTTTTTCAATTTCAAAATTTACATTTTTGAGTACGGTTAAATTTTTAGAACCGCTTTTGTAAGTTTTCGTTAGGTCTTGAACCTTCAGTATACTTGCCATGTAGTAATAGGGATGTGAACATTTAAGACGTTTTTCCTTCTTGAATGTTTAATGATCTTTCAATTAAGTGTAGAAACATATGATTTCAAAACTTCCGATCCTCAGTATTCTAACTTTCATTGTTGCGTTTTGGATCAGCCCGAACAGTCAGGAAAAGAAAAAAATCATCTTTTTTGGTGACAGCATTACGGCTGGTTATGGTATAAGCTTGGAGGAAGCTTTCCCCAACCTTATTCAGAAAAAGATAGATTCTTTGGGGCTGAATTATGAGGTGATCAATGCTGGTTTAAGTGGTGAAGCTTCGGCTGGTGGTTTGGACAGAATTGACTGGATACTGCAAGGTAAGCCCGATATTTTTGTATTGGAATTAGGCGGAAACGATGGCCTGCGCGGCTTAAGCATTCAAGAAACAGAAGCCAACTTAAAAGCCATGATCGACAAAGTGCGTCAGGCCAAACCGAGCACTAAAATCCTTTTGGCGGGCATGCAGATTCCACCTAATCTGGGGCAGGAATACACTGAATCATTCCGTAAGGTTTTTGCCAAAGTAGCGAAAGACAAAAAAGTAGATTTAATTCCCTTTCTGCTTGAAAACGTAGGAGGGGAAGAAGATTTAAATCAATCGGACGGAATTCACCCTAACCACGCTGGGCATAAAATTGTAGCAGAAACCGTGTGGATGTATTTGGAGAAGTATGTGAGGTGAAGCCTATCTTGTTTGAAAAATCATAAATCCTTTAATCGCTTAACTTCTTTATCAAAGTCAGAAATGATTTTTTGTGTCTTGTTAAATTGATCGTATTCAGTTCCTGCTTTGGATAAGGCTTTACTATGCGAAATCCTTCCCTTGCCTTCTAAAATTTTGAATTCATTAAAGTTCAAAAACTTATCTATGCTCTTTGCCAAACCTTCCATAGTAAAAGTGTTTTCTTGCTCAATCAAATTTTCGATATAATCAAAGTACCCCGTTACAGTGCGCTCCAATCGTCTTATCTCTTTTTCTTGAAGGTAGTTTTTGGCTATGATGGTATCGGTTTTTAAGATTCTACCTTCTGGAGCATTTTTCCAGGTAGTCAAGCCCATATTCTGTTTGGTAGCATTGGCAGTTGCATAGATAATTTCAGCGGCCGTTTTTCCAGTAATGGCAAAATGAAATTTATTTTGAACCATCGCGTAAAAACTCTTCGTAATTTCTGATTGAGGGTTATAATCAATACTACATTCCGCAAAAATATCTGTGATTTGTTGGTAAATTCTTCTTTCGCTGGCCCTGATAGAACGAACACGCTCTAATAACTCTCTAAAATAATCTTTTCCAAAAGTGCTCTCTCCTTGCTTTAGTCGGTTATCGTCTAGCACAAAGCCCTTAATAATAAATTCCTTCAGCGTTTTGGTAGCCCAAATTCTAAACTGGGTAGCCTTGGCAGAATTTACCCTATAGCCAACTGAGATTATTGCATCAAGATTGTAAAATTTTTGATTTCGACTTACCTCACGTTCACCCTCTTTCTGAACTTGTAAAATTTCCTTACAAGTTGTCAATTCATCCAATTCGGCACTTTCAAAAATGTTTTTTAAATGGGTAGTTATGTTTTGAGGAGTAGTATCAAAAAGCACTGACATTGACCGTTGCGTAAGCCAAACCGTTTCATCTTCTATGATTACACTTAATATCACATCACCATTAGGCGTCCTGTAGAAGCTAAATTTATTTAATTCATTGTTCATGGTTCAAACCCTTCTAATTTGCATTGGTAACTTTTGAAAACGATCATCTTTTTCCTCTCAAACACTCACTCAATTCCGTTGATTTCAGATGTTGCTTATTCTATTACTAAAATAAACGGTTTATTTTAGTAGCGCATAGCACCTGTATAAAATAAAATACTCTTTAGGAGTCTGTGTTAAAGAGAAATTATTTTCCCTGAGGGATAAAAAATAGAAAGTCGAGTTTCAACGCCTTAAAAAAGCATCGTACTTGTTCAGTACTTTTTGTGCCAGTTGGTATTCTGAGACACGAAGGATTTCGATATCGTAGAAGTTACAGAATTCCATAAACTCATCAATCACGCGGTCGTCTATTCGCGTAACGAATTTCACGAACTCCTTATTGAATTTAGCCTCAACGGCTTCTTTCTGTGTTTTTTCTTTTTGCTGAGCGGCCAACAGCACATTCAACTTCCGCTTCTCTATAAACTTTCTGTCCAAGAAATTGAGTAAGCCAGAAATACCAACACCTCCTTGCTCTAAAGTCTCCAGCTGTGGTTTAGACCAATCGGTTTTGGGTGCGTTAGGGTCTACAAAGCCCATATCCATAGGTACGCGTTCGGGACGATTAAGATAAAAGCCTTTCGCGAAAGCGGTTACTACTACCGAATCGAGCAGATAGGTTCCTTCTTCCAACTGAATAAATAATCCATCTGGATGAGTTTCTAATAATGAAGCTGTTACTGAAAAAGTGATGGGTTTATAACCAATGGAGGTAATCTTGATGCTATCGTTCAGCTGAACAGGAAATTCGAACTTCCCATTATTATCAGATGCTACACCTTGTTTTTTGTTTACCACCAAAACCGTAGCAAACACTACTGGCTCTAGGGTCGTTTTGTCTACCAGTTGCCCTTTCAATACATAGGTTTCTTGTTGCTGTGCGCTAAGGCAAAAACAAAAGAAAAGCAGACATACGATAGTGATGGTTTTGAACACGTTACAAAGTAACGTTTGATTGATAGATAACCCTAAGCTAAAATTGGTATTTAACTTTTTTTAACCGCCCTTTCTAGTTCTTGGTGTTTAAAATATCGGTTCAAAAGAAAGGCCATCCAAACTACAATCACCCCAAGTAAGCCTAGGACAAGCAAGGACAAATCGATATTAAGAGTAAAGAGCTCTGTAATTTTAGATATACCAAGCCCTTCTAAATCAATGTTCTTTTTGGAGAGTAAAAGAAAGCCTACTGCCACAATGATAATTGAGAAATAAGCTACCTTGAGCCATTTAGGAATATAAACAGGTCGGATTTTAGTTTTTTCGTATTGTGTTACTTTTTCAAGTAAGGCATGATTGAAACCCATAGAGGGCTCTTCCAAACCTTCCATTTGTAGTAATTCCTTTAATTCTTTATCTGATAGATCGAACTCTTTCATAATAATTCTCTCACCTCTTTGTCCAATAAATGCTCTAACGCACTCAATAATCTTTTTCTGGCCCTCTGCAATCTAACTTTAACATTTGAAAGCTCCCAGTTCGTAATCTCACAAATTTCTTGGAGCGAATTTTCATTGAGATAAAACAGCGTAATCGCTACCTGATCATCGTTTGAAAGTTGCGCCAAGGCCAGTTTAATATAACCAGACCTTTCTTCTTTTTGAAGTCTTCTCCATTCTGAATCTGGCTCACTCAGCTGAAGCAAGTTTTCAGAAGACAGGTCGTCAATTTCCGTGGTCTTTAGCTTTTTCTTTCTCAAAGAGGTTAAAGCAGTATTATACACAATAGTATACAGCCAAGTGGAAAATTTAGCTTCTTCTTTAAACTGACCTATATTTTTATAGGCTTTTAAAAATGAATCTTGTGTTACCTCCTCAGCATCTTCCCTCGACTTTAACAAACGCAAAGCCAGCGTAAAAGCCATGGCCTTATGCTCGTCAACCAATACATTGAAAGCCGCAACATCGCCTTTTTTTACTTTCGCGATGATTAGCTCCATTGCATATCGTTCATTTTGAGGTTTCATTTTTTATGTTTGACTACAAGGCGGGGTTTGAGGTTACATTAAAGTTTAGAGATTCGTTTTTATACCAAGTTAAAAATTAAACTTTGGAACAGGGTGTAACCTAAATTTTAGAATGTGCATCTATAAGAGCACAACAATGAAACCTAAAACATAGACATCATGGATGAAGATTTAATATTTGGATTATTTATGGTCATTTTTTGGCTTGGTATAGCTGGTTTGATATTCTTCTCTTTACTAACAAGACACAGAGAACGTACCATGCTCATAGAAAAAGGAGCAGATGCAAGCCTATTTCAGACAGAACCGAAAAAGAGAAATTTATTCTTTACGATAATTCTGGGCTGTTTGCTTGTGTGCCTTTCATTAGGAATTGGATTAGGATACTTATTAGACAATCTGCTCAGTAACATGAGCGAGTCAAATATTCAATTCGATCGTTATAGGTCAAATGACCACCCAGGCGCTTACTTTTTCACTATCTTCTTAATGTTAGGTGTTGGCTTTATTTCCTCCTTCTTTTTACATAGAAAATTGATTCTTGAGAAATAGAGTATCATTAGAAATCAAAAAGGGCGCTTGAGAATAATTCAAGTGCCCTTTTTTGTACATTGTGTATTTTAGCGAACCTCTATTTCTTCTTACCTACTTTCATAGATTCAGCCATTTTCACAGCTTCATAAGCATTGATAATTCCGCCTGATTTTGACAGTTTTGAGAAATTCACTTCTTGATCGAATGTTCCTGGCTTGGTTACTTTAACACCGTCCAGCTTGCGAACAGACTTCATCAAAATATCTTTAAGTTGATCTGCCTTTAAATCGGGGAAATAAGATAAAAGCATAGCTGCCACACCAGCGGTTACAGGCGATGCCATACTTGTTCCTTGGGCATCTTGGTAGTCATTATTTGGAGCGGTTGAATATATGGCTACGCCTGGCGCAAATAGATCTACCGTTTTATCTCCGTAATTACTAAAGCTACCTACAAATTGGCCATCTCCGCCCCATGAAGAAGCTCCCACTTCAATCCAGTTTGACCAATCGCCACTTTTGCCAAATTTATCGTTTGGAAAGTTATTCGCCTCGTCAATATCTTCTCCGCTATTTCCTGCAGCATGCACTAATAAAACGCCTTTCGAATTGGCATATTCAATGGCTTCATACACATATTGAAGATTGGGAGAGTAGGCTTTTCCAAAACTCATGTTAATAATTTGGGCGCCATTATCTACTGCATAGCGAATACCATTTGCTACATCCTTATCATGCTCATCGCCATCGGGCACAACCCTAATTGCCATAATACTCACGTTGCTAGCCACACCATCAATTCCCATATCGTTGCCTCTGCTGGCGGCAATAATTCCAGCCACATGAGTACCATGAAAATTATCTGTTCCTTTACCGCTCACATCGTTATTACCGTAACCTTTCTCATCGAGTTTATTTGGGTCATCGCCCACAATTTCTCGAGAGTCGAAATTTAAATCATAAGAAATCGTAGCATTGGCCTCTAACTCCTTCAGGTCCATATTAATCAATACTAAAACACTGTCAAGCGATACTTCTCCATCAACAGCTTGTAATATTTGACTCATATAGTTCTTACCTAAATCAATTACAGCATCGTCTGAATCTATTTCTTGCAAAGTTTTGGCTGTTACCTCTTCAACATCCAAATAGGCTTCAAACAATTTATTGAAGCGCTCAATCTGACGAGCCAAGCTTCCATACTGCTCAAACTCCATTTGTGCCTTTCCATATGCTTCTTCGAATTCACCTTTTACTTTTTGCCAAGTAATAAACTCTTCTCTATCCTTTTTATCGATGTCTTTCAGCTCTTTGCCTTCATATTTCTTACTAAGAATTTTATAGTAGCGCGTTACTTCATAGCTGTCTTTGCCCACATTGCGGCCGTCTTTACCTCCTATGAAATTCCAACCGTGCACATCGTCAATAAAACCATTATTGTCATCGTCAATACCATTGTTTGGGATTTCGCCTGGGTTAGTCCAAATCACATCCTTAAGGTCTTCGTGCTCGATATCTATACCTGAGTCGATAACTGCCACCAGTACTTTTTTGGAAGTTTTTCCTTTCAATAACTCATTGTAAGCTTTTTCGCTGCTTACTCCATTTACCTTGTTTTCTACTGGGTCTAGGTTGAACCAGTTTTTTGGAGGGATACTTAATACACCTTGTTGCGCATAGCCCTGAAGGCCAACGAACAAGAGAATCATCCATATTGTATATTTCTTCATCTTTTTAAAATTCTTGGTCTTAAATATAGTATTAGAGCTGTTCAAACCTTCCTGTTTTTTCATTTTTATAACATCGGTCTGGGTGAATCAGCAGCCCATTCATGGCAATAAACGTGCCTTCTAATATATTACTGAGGGCGCCTACCGCCACTCCAACATTGAAGTCTGCATCGGAGTTCGAAAATCTTTCAGGCCTATACGCTGCAGTAAGTACAATGGTTTTTCCTCTGATCTGCCCAATAGTTTTGGCGGTTTCTACTAGTGTATCTGACCCATGTGTAACGACAATTTTTGTATACTCAGACTTATTACAAAAGTCCCGAATCTGGCTTCTATCTTGATCCGTCATATCAAGGCTGTCCTTTTTCATGAGGCTTACAATTTCATAATCAAAGCCTAAAAAATTCCGTTCTAGAATTCGTGAAATGGCAGGTTCACCTATCTCAAAGGCATAACCTTTATTTACTTTTGGATAGTCCTTATCAATAGTCCCTCCTACTTGGATAAACAGTACTTTCATAAAAGAAAGCTAAGGGATTTTTAACTGCTTTGCTAAGGGCAATAAAGAATTGAGGTTTAATCATCAAAGATGTAAGTAAAGTGCCAACATCAAAAACGAATTCACTTGATAACTTATTTTTTAGTTTTATCTTCCCAAAACATTAAGAAGTACTTTAAATGCTGTGTGCTTTTAAAGCAACGAAAAAAATTAATTCAATATGGAAGTTATCAATAAGCTGAGTTTATCATTTATCATTTGCTTGAGCTTTGGTTGTAAGCAGAAGGCCGTTATTGAAGAGATAATCATTCCTGAAAAAAATGAAGTCGTTTTTTTCGTTGATAACTATAGCGATTCGCCCATCAGAATCAGGTTTTTTAGAAGTATGGCCGACAGCCTTGAGGCAGACTATTATGCTTACCAAGGAAAAGACACCCTTACCTTTCCTATATATCAGCCGGAAGTAGTTCTAGTAAGCCATAAGAGCATTTATAGCGATACACTTTATGTGACCAAAGGTGACTCAATTCGCATTCTGCTGCCGCAAAGTGGAGAAGCCTTTCAATTAAGTGGTGGTAAAAAGAGCATTTCAACATCAGGTGCTAAACAGACGTACCTCGACTCTCTATATAGGTTATTCATGATCTCAAACAACAAGTTTAAACCTATGGAGATCAACTCAGGTTTTGAGAAAATTAACCTTGGGTTTCCGCACACTCTCAATAAGAAGCTGCTAAAGAGCAACCCAGACGCGTTTAACTTACTTGTTGACGGCCTGTTAGGTGAGCTTTCGGAACAAATAATATTAGAAGAAGGGGTTTCACGCTCAAGTGATTGGGAGGACCTTAGGCTGGATTTAGAAAAAAGAAAGGCCTTTTATAGACTAATGAGCCTTCTGCGTTGGACAAAAAGTGAAGAAATCAAAGACAAGGCTTTTGCTTCTACTATGTTCACAGATGAGTCTATAGTGAACAGTCGTTTTGGCATGGGGTATTTTCAAAATTTCATCATACAGGTAGTGCTAGAAGGTAAAACTGATCGGAGTAGGTCAATGGAATACATCAATTACAAAGAGGCTTACGATAAACTTCCCAACCATATGCCTGAAGGAGAACTTTTGAAATTAGGTAGAGAAACATCGTTATTTAAAATGGTCGAATATAAGGAGCCGTATGTAGAAATCTCCGATTACCTGAATGAGTATATGATGACTTATCAGGACTCTACTTTTTTACAAGAGTTTACCGCCCAATTCCTTTTGGGTTATGAGCAACAAATTAGTGAGAAAGTTGGGTTGAACTTGTTAAAAGCAGATGGTAGTGTAATTAGATTTCAAGATATTTTAATTGAGAACAAAGGCAAAGTAATCTACATCGATTATTGGGCCAGCTGGTGCGCTCCATGTATAGAGGCCATGCCATATGCGGAAGCGCTTAGAAATGAGTATGCGAACGAGAATATCATTTTCGTTTACCTCTCTTCCGACAACGACCAAAGCGCTTGGAAAAAGGCCGCTGAACGATATGGTTTAAGCAATCTGGAAAACAGTTACCTGTCTTTAAATCACAAAAATTCAGATTGGGTTCAAAGCCTAAAAATCCAAACCATCCCTAGGTACCTGATTATTGATACCAATGGAAAATTAGTAGAATCCGATGCCCCTGGGCCAAAGGATCCGAATATTAAAACAATTTTGGAGAAATATATTCCTCATGACTGATGCAATATGAAAAAGGCCATCGCACTTCTGCTATATGCTTTTATTGTGACTTTCGCTCAAGCCCAAGAGGCTAACAAAATCACATTAAAGGCCTTTATTGTCGATAAAGCCAATCAGCAACCGATAGAAAACGTCATCGTGTTTTTGCAGGAAAATAACCACATCGGTAAATTGGTCGATTCAACTGGAGTTTTCAGCCTATCATTTGATAGTTCTTTTCTCAACGATAGGCTATTGGTTTCGGTGTTAGGTTACCAACAGGTGTTGATTCCTTTAAAGGACATTTCATATACAGACATTCCTTTTAAAATTGAGCTTTCTCCTAACGCAATCATCCTCAAAGACTTTATTGTTGAAGGAAAAAAGATCGAAATACTTCCAATACTCGAAAAAACATTCGACCTCTTTGGCACGAATTACCCCAACCGTGCGCATATGCTAGATGGCTATTATAGATCCCTTTTTACGGAAGGAGATAAGATAACCAAGGTTACCGAAGCTGACTTCTCGCTACAAGATGCTGGGTATAAAAAACCCGCCAAGGATAACGTTAAGATAAAGCTGAATGAGAAAAGGGAAACCACCGATTCAGGAAATATAGACAGTACTGCCATTCGGTTTTTCAATAGAGTAAGCCCTGTTAAAGAGGCTCCCGTTAACCCTATTCAGAACGTTTACGAAAGAAACTACATTCGCCTTTTTAATAACCCATCAACTGTATTTGGTTCATTTAAAAATATAGAAAACAAAAAGTTCGAGATTTTAGAATTCAACGATTCCATATGTCATATTTCTTACCCAACGCTTTGGGGCAGCACCTCCATTAAAATTGATCTGAGGGACTATGCTATTTTGGAATTTAGGCGATTTCAATACAACCAAGAACATCTTATGAATGATGTTGAAGTCAAATTTCAGAAGGTAGAAGGTCGCTATTATCCCAAATCCATTAAGAGCGTTAGCCCTCGTTTTATCAACAGAAATTCGGACGATGACGAAATGGAAATTCATTATATAGAATTTCCAAACGTGCATACGGATGACTTCAAAAAAATCAAATTCAAGGAAATTACTCCAAGAAATAATAGCTTACCCGAATTACCTTACAATTCAGGATTTTGGGAAAGTTACCCGATTCCGCTACCCGATTGGGTAAAGGAAAGCTTAAAAAATAAGCAGCCCTTATACCAGCAGTTTATCAAAAAATCCTCGAACTAACTCCTCAAAAAATATGAGGTACTCCCTTTTAATTCTTGTTCTTTTTGTCACAGTTAGTTCATGCAAAAAAGCTACTGTTAACCACAGCGAAAAGGCCATTGTACTTCAGTTCTCTGACCAAGCAATCATATCACTTATTCGCAAAGGAGCTTTAAAGTTTCATTATATCAACGATGACTTATTGGAGGAAGAGATACGCTTTGACTCAACAGATAACGGGAGTATAAAAAGTATCTCCCCTCTCGATAAAGCTTTGTCTATCCAAGCATCCTATAACCGAAAGAGTCAAAACCTTTCGCTCTTCGGTTCGCAAAAACTGAATATCCTTCCCGATAGTATTCCTTTCTATTTTCAACCTAGCAATCAAATCTTCGATTATATAGCGTTTAGAGACTCAGCACTCTTTTCAAATACGATTTCAAGTGAATCTTATTTTTACGATTTCTTAAATTTTAAGAACTCCGATCAAAACAAAATTCAACCCCAAAATGAGGATGAAGAGCTAAACAAAGACATTCTTAACTTAAGGGAGAAGGCTTTGATAGAGATCAGCAAAGAGGCAGACTTACTTGACTCCTTGCTAAGGGAACAAAGACTTACTGTAAAAGCCTACTATTACTACACTTGGTTGAATGAACTTGATAAGTTCAAGGTTTTACTCAATGCAAATGATATTGTTAATAAAAATCCCTTTCCGCTCGATTCATTCTTCCTCTCCACTATTTATGATGAAGACTCTATTCAACTGATTCATCATGCATTTGAGTACCGCGAATTAATGACCACCATCTACACTAAAAATTTCGCTCCACCTCAACCCATTTACACCAAAGAAGACCTTTATCATGTGCTTCCGCCTATTCTGACCAATCAAAGTATTTCGGCAATAGAAAAAACAATAATTAGTCGAATAGCATTGCTTGAGAACCTTCCCAAACTATCGGTTGAAGAGGAAACAATGATGGTTGATCAATACAGCCAAAACCACAATGATACTGCGTTCAAAGCGTACTATAATTCCAGTAAAATTAATCCAAAAGCGCTTGATTTATCTTCGAGGCTAATTGACTCTGATCAAAAGGAAATAGGGTTGGAAGAGCTAATTAAAGTCAATAGAGGAAAGGTTATTTACCTAGATTTTTGGGCTACTTGGTGCCTTCCGTGCTATCAGCAATTTCCATATATAGAAGCACTTATAGCAAAGTACCATCCGTCAGAGTTTATGTACATTCATATTTCAGTAGATGATGATTACGAAAAATGGCTAAGTGTAATTCAGAAATACGGCACCAAAGAGAATAGCTACATTATTAAGCAGGGAATAGGCACAAAGCTCTTTGAACAACTCAACCTCAATTCAATTCCTAGGTATTTACTTTTAGACAGCAAGGGAGAAATAATTCACCTCAACGCACCAAGACCCTCTTCAACTCAAGTAGAGAATCTGATTACAAGAACCATTCAAAACACTAAAAAGTAGGTGCGTTACATTTAGAACTTGACCACAGAAAATCAAAAAAGAAAGATGAAAAAGATACTTTTAATACTCTCCATAATTGGTTTTTATAATCACTCCGTTCTAGCTCAAACCGACTCATTTGAAGGCAGTATTGAGTACAACTATTTCAGAAGTGGTCAAATATTTTGGCAAGAAAAACACATTTTCAGTGATAACGCTTATGAAAAAACACTCCTAAGCACTAACGCTATGTTAAACCTCGGTGATTTGCTGATTCTATTTTCAACAAAAGAAAGACTCTCGATTTCCCACAAAGAAAGAACCATGAAGAGGTTGGGTGCTGAACCTAAAACAAGTAGTGCAAGGCCTGATAAAATCATAGAAACAGAAGAGTTTAGAGAGATTCAAGGCTACCGATGTAGAAAATACATAATCGAAAAGTACAATACAGAATACGGTCGAACAACCCTTGGTTGGCATTGGATTGCGGGAGACTTAGAGTTTGAGAACTTGGACAAAATAGCGAGTATTACAGCAGACTTGAGTAGCGTTTCCTCAGTAAGAGAACTGAGTAAAGGACTCCCACTAAGAATTGATCTATTAGACGAATCAGGTGATGTTAAAAGCTACTATGAGGCCACAAAAATTACCACGGAAGTAATAATAACCGACCCAAGTGAACTTCGAAAAAAAGGATACAGATTTATTAAATAATCAGAGTATTCATTCCAAAAAACGGTAAAGGTTTAGGAACGGATCACCTAGAAAGCACCTGAGTTCTGTGCATATCCATTTTAAGGAGCACAAAGAGCATTATGGTAAATGACCAAAGAGATGAGCCCCCATAGCTAAAAAATGGCAGTGGAATACCCACCACAGGAAACAGGCCGATGGTCATGGCGATATTTATGGTGAAGTGGAAAAAGATAATAGAGGCCACCGCATAGCCATAAAACCGTGCAAATTTAAACTTCTGCCTTTCAGCAATTATGGTTATTCTAATCATCAAAACTACAAACAGGGCAATCACAATGAAACTTCCTAACCACCCGTGCTCTTCGGCCAGTGTGCTAAAAATAAAGTCGGTACTTTGTTCTGGTACATAGCCATATTTGGTTTGCGTTCCCTCTAAAAAGCCTTTTCCTGAAAATCCGCCTGATCCAATGGCAATTTTAGATTGATTTAAGTTATAGCCAGCTCCCAGAGGGTCTACCGCAGTTGAATCGAAAATGACAAGTATTCTGTCTTTCTGATACTTCGGTACTAGGTTTTCGAAAGCATAGCCGAAGCCATACGAAAAGCCGACACTCAAAAGTATCAACAACGAGGTAAGCACAATATTGGAAACTGATCTTGAGGTAACCAAAACCCAAATAACGCCTACAACTAACACTATAATAATTATGATATGGATAGGCAATAAAATTGTCAATACACCAACCAAAGCGAAAGCTCCTGCTACAATTAAATAAATAGCGGGTAAGCCTTCTCTAAAAAGAGGGAGAACGAAAGCAAAGAACACCAAAGATGAACCCAAGTCAGGTTGAAGCATAATAAACCCAACGGGTAAGAAAATGATAAACAGGGCTATCAGCTGATGTTTAAATTCTGTAAGCTTAACATTGTTATTAGAAATATACCTAGCCAGCAAAAGGGCGGTGGCTAGCTTGGTAAATTCTGAAGGCTGTAATCGAAAAATGCCCAAGTCGAACCAAGCTCTTGCCCCGTTAATTTTAGCTCCGAAAACTAAAACTCCCATCAACAAAAGGATAAATAAAATATAGAGGTAGGGGGCAAAAGACTCGTAAATACGAAAGTCTAAAAGTAAAATAACGATAATCAGGATTACAGAACCGCCAATAAACAAAAGCTGTCTGCCTGAGCTTAGGTCTATATCAAAAATATTGAATGCGGTTTCGGGATCATAAACTGATGCAAAAATATTGAACCAACCCATAATCACGAGAATGATGTACAGGAAAACAATAGGCCAATCTAGGTTTTTTAATATGGAGTCTCTTTTCCTCAATGCTGCACTAAAGCGTTCTTTCTCGCCTTTTCCAATTTCTTTCTCTCAATTTCCTTCTTCTGCTCTTCATCCAAGAAGTCACCCTTGAGAACGTATTCCTCTTTGTATTGAGAACTCTTATCAAGAGCCCCTTTAAGATACATTTCCATTACTAAACTGGCTGTGGTAGCGGCAGCTCGTCCACCCCAACCCGCATTTTCGATATACACCGCAATAGCGATTTTTGGGTCAGCCACTGGTGCAAAAGCCATAAATACGGAATGGTCTAAGGCCTCGTCTTTCGCTCCATTCTCAGCAGTTCCCGTTTTGCTGGCAATCGTAATATCTTTGATTAACGACCTAAAAGTGCCTTTAGCTGACAGTTTCATACCTTCAATAATCGCAGGATAATAATCCGTTCCCTTTCCTGTAAAGTTCTTCTCAAACTGTTTCAAAGTTACAATTCCGTCCTTTTCAAAACCCTTCACCAAATGTGGTTGAATGTAATGGCCTCTATTGGCAATAATAGCCGCTAGGTTAGCTACTTGTAGAGGTGTTACTAAAATCTCTCCTTGACCTATTGATAAGGACTTAATGGTACTATAAGCCCAATCTTTATTTTTATACATCTTATCATAATGGGCTACATCAGGCACCAAGCCAGAAGCCTCACCGGGAATATCAATTCCAAGTGGAGCACCAAAACCAAACTTCTTTACTGCCTCTGCCCATATGGCCAAACCTATTCGAGAATCGGTAAAAATACTTGGGTCTTTTTTCTGATTTACTACCCTTCTCATTACCTCGAGAAAATAGTTGTTTGAAGATTTCTCTATTCCTCTGGCTACATCATAGTAACCTGCTGGAGCATGGTCTCCAATTCCATTTAAGTTGACAAAGATTTGCTCATCTGCCCTAATAACGCCTTCATCTAAGGCAATAAGTGCTTGCACGGTTTTAAACACAGAGCCCGCAGGGTAGGTGGCCATATGTGCTCTATTGAATAAAAGCTTGGAGCTATCTAAAGCTATTTGGCTAAAGTTCTTTCCAAACTCTCTTCCAGAAAGCATTTTAGGCTCATAAGTAGGGGCAGTGGCCATAACCAATACTTCTCCTGTAGAAGGATCAATAGCCACTATGCTACCAGTTTTTCCTTCTAAAAGTTTCTCGGCATAGGTCTGCAACTCAAGGTCGAAAGTGGTAATCAAGTTTGTGCCAGGTACAGATGCAGTATCGAGAGCACCATCCTTGAACGAGCCCTTTTCTATGCCTCTTACATTTACTTGTTTATAGTTTACTCCCCTTTTCCCGCTCAACAGTCTTTCATACTGCTCTTCTAAACCAGTAATTCCAATATTATCACCAGATCTGTAGTAGCCTGTTGTATCTCTGTCTAATTGACGCCTGCTAATTTCGCCCGTGTAGCCCAACTCGTTGGCCAAAATTGGAGAAGTGTATCCTCTGACTGTTCTTGGGTTTACAAAAAATCCGCTGAACTTATACAGCAAGTCTTGAATCTTGCCATATTCCTCATGCGATATTTTCTTTAGAAATACGGATGGTCTTCCGCGTGGAAGAGTCTTAGCTATCCTCATGTTCTCTAGAAAAACCTCCTTTTCAATTCCCAACAACTCACAAAACTCTGTGGTATCGGCAATAGAAACATCTTTAGGAACGACCATAAGGTCATAGACAGGTTCATTATAAACAATGAGCTCTTTGTTTCTATCGTAAATAAGTCCGCGGAAAGGGTATTGGACAATAGGCTGAATGATATTTCGCTCTGCTCTTACGGTATAATCTTTATCTAATACTTGAATGGCAAACAGCTTGATCAAAAAGATCAATCCAATCAAAATAAATGCCCCTTGTATAATATACCTTCTGTTGTCCCACATTACCGCTTCGCCTTAGAGTAAAAAAGATACTGAATAGCGATCATAAAAACCAGCGAAATGAGGGTTGTAACAATAGATTTAAGAATTGATAAGCCCATTAACTGATTTCCTCCTGATTCAATTAAGAATACGGTGAGGGTGTGAATAAAGATGAGCGGTAACGCATAAATCACAAACCAACCAAGCCCATAATTGGTAATCATGGGTAAGTCATTGACTTCGTAGCCACTTCTGGGTTTGCTCCATTTCATCCAATAAGGACGAAGGAACATAATGAGAACGCATGCGAAGGCATGTATACCGAGTGTGTTATAAAATAAATCTACGATTAGGCCAGCGATTAAGCCAATGACCATGGCCGAAGCAAAGCCGATTTCTAATGGTAGAAAAAGCAAAAACATGAGGTACAGAAAACAAAATCCAATACCAAAAAGCACAAAGTATTTTAGGATAAGCACCTGAAGAAGCATCAGTACTATTGCCGTAAAAGTCAATATGATCAGGTTTCTACTCATTAAAATCTATGGGGTTGTTGATAGAAACAGAATCCTCTTCGTTCTTATATATATTCTCAATAACATAGACATAAGCCAAGGTTCCAAAGTCAACACTTAGGGCTACTTCAATTTCTAAATCACGCTGATTTTGGTCGGGTTTGACACTGGCCACGGTTCCAATCATGATGTCCTTTGGGTAAACAGCATTAAAGCTAGAAGTCACAACAGTGTCTCCGACATTCACATCATCTTCTCGAGTAATGTATAAGAGTTTTGCTATCCTTGGATTACGGCCGTCACCATCCCACTGAATAGTAGCCGTTCTGTTGGAGTTTTTAAGTTTAGCTGAAACTTGATTTCTGGAGTTGAGTAGGGAAATACCGCTGGAATAGTTTTTAGAAACTGATCTAATTTTACCAACCACACCTTTCTGGCTAATCACACCCATCCCAGGTTGAATCCCGTCTTTGCTTCCTTTATTAATTTTAAAGAAGTTATGGCTTAGACGGATAGAATTATCTACTATTTCAGCTGCAATTAATTTATAATGGATAGCGTCAGTAGTATCGGTGTCAATATCAAAAGTTTTAAGGGAATCTATCGGAGTTTCTGTTACCCTTAAAAGAAGCGCTCTTAACATAGCGTTCTCTTCCGCTAAGTCGCTGTTCACTTTTTTCAGGCTGAAGTAGTCGCTGATATTATTTGTCCTTTCATTGATGTTTCCAACAAAACCAGAAGCTGCACTGAAGTATGCCGCCCTTTGGTAATTGTTGTTTCGAACAATCATCCAAATACATAGCAACTCCAGTGTTAGAAATGTAAAAAAAGCTCGGTACTTATAAAGAAAAACAAATAACTGACCCATTCATTATCAAGTCATTAACACCGCTCTGTATTGATCAATGTTTTTCAAGGCCTCACCAGTTCCACGCACTACCGCTCTTAACGGATCGTCTGCAATGTGAATTGGTAATTTGGTTTTCAAAGCCAAACGCCTGTCCAAACCTTTAAGCATTGCACCACCACCTGTGAGGTGAATTCCGCGATCATAAATATCGGCAGAAAGTTCTGGTGGAGAAATTTCAAGGGCTTTTAGCACTGCCTCTTCAATTTTAGAAACAGATTTATCTAGCGCAAAGGCAATTTCGGAATAAGAGATTTTAATCACCTTTGGAATTCCAGTCATTAAATCACGTCCTCGGATTTCGTAGTCGTCTGGTGCATCATCTAATTCTGTTAAGGCAGATCCAATGGCAATCTTTACCTTTTCAGCAGATCGTTCTCCAATCAAAAGATTATGCTGTCTCCTCATGTAATCAAGAATATCCTTGGTAAAGGTGTCTCCTGCTACTCTGATCGATTGGTCACAAACGATTCCAGAAAGGGCGATTACTGCAATCTCTGTTGTTCCTCCCCCAATATCTACAATCATTGAGCCCATAGGCTCGTCAATTTTAATTCCTGTTCCAATGGCCGCAGCAATTGGTTCGTAAATCATGTACACCTCTTTGGCGTTGGCATGTTCGGCCGAATCGCGAACCGCTCTTTTTTCTACTTCAGTAATTCCAGAAGGAATACAAATGACCATTCGATGCGATGACGGCATAAAGCTTCTTCGTTTCAAATCAATCATTTTGATCATTCCCTTGATCATTAGCTCGGCAGCTTCGAAATCCGCAATTACGCCATCCTTCAAAGGACGAATGGTTTTAATGTTTTCATGCGTTTTTTCATGCATGTTCATCGCGTCCTTTCCAATAGCCAACACCTTATTTGTGTTTCTATCTATAGCAATGATAGACGGTTCGTCTACAACGATTTTATCTTTATGTATGATAAGGGTATTTGCTGTACCCAAGTCAATTGCAATGTCACTTGTAAGAAAGTCGAAAAACCCCATATCCAGTCTTGTCTCCTATATTTTATATCCTTGAAAGTTACGAATAACTCGCAATTATCTAAGGGTTGAAAAATTCTTTTAATGTTTAAAATGACGAGTGCCTGTAAACACCATCGCCATGCTGTTTTTATCGCAAAACTCAATTGAAAGATCATCCTTAATAGAACCTCCAGGTTGAATTACCGCAACAATACCCTCGTTCTTGGCTATTTCTACGCAATCGGGGAATGGAAAAAAAGCATCTGAAGCCATTACAGCTCCATTCAAATCAAAACCAAAAACTTTGGCCTTTTCAATGGCTTGCTTCAAAGCATCGACCCTCGATGTTTGACCTACACCGCTAGAAAGCATTTGACCATCTTTTGCTAAAATAATGGTGTTCGATTTAGTGTGTTTACAAATTTTGCTCGCAAAAGCTAAGGCCTGATTTTCGGCATCAGAGGTGGCTTTCTTTGTTACTTGTTTGAAGTCAGAAATTTGATCAGTTACTAAATCTCTGTCCTGAACAATAACGCCATTTAATAAACTTTTAAACTGCTTTTTAGTGTTTAAAGCTTGTTTCTTTACTAGTAAAATTCGATTCTTTTTACCTTTTAGTAACTCAAGAGCATCGGTATCAAACGCTGGGGCAATTAATACTTCGAAGAAAAGTGTATTCAACTCTTCCGCAGCCGCCAAATCAATTGGTTGGTTACTTACCAACACTCCGCCAAAAGCACTTACTGTATCGGCAGCAAAGGCTTTTAAGTATGCCTCTTTCACGGTGCTACCAGTAGCAACGCCACAAGCGTTGGTATGTTTTAAAATGGCAAAAGCCTTTTCATCGTTAGAAAATTCCTCGATTAAACTTACGGCAGCATCAACATCTACCAAGTTGTTATAAGAAAGTTCTTTTCCATTTAATTTTTCGAAAAGCTCGTCAAGTGGGCCAAAGAACTGACCTTTCTGATGTGGGTTTTCTCCGTAGCGCAAGGTTTGTCCTTCCGTTTGGCTCACCTTAAACCTTTCAAGGGTCTCGTCTTGATTAAAATAATTGAAAATTGCTGTATCATAATGAGACGATACGTCAAAGGCTTGAGCCGCAAAAGCTTTTCTATCTGAAAGATCAGTGCTACCGTTTTTCTCATGAAGCAGTTTCTCCAAGGTAGGGTATTGCTCTCTTGACGAAACAATTACCACATCTTTAAAATTCTTGGCTGCAGCTCTAATCAATGAAATTCCACCGATGTCTATTTTCTCAATAATATCTTGTTCTGGTGCTCCTGAAGCTACTGTAGCCTCAAAAGGATACAAGTCTACAATCACCAAATCAATAGAAGGAATTTCAAATTCCTTTGCTTGTTTTAAGTCGTCAGAGTTATCTCTCCTATGCAAAATCCCACCAAATACTTTTGGGTGAAGGGTCTTTACCCTACCTCCGAAAATCGATGGGTAGCTTGTAAGGTCTTCTACAGCCGTTACGGGAACTCCCAATTCTTCAATAAAAGTTTGGGTACCTCCTGTTGAATAAATTTGAACACCTAATGCTCCCAATTTCTCAACAATTGGAGCAAGGTTATCTTTATGAAAAACTGAAATTAATGCGGATTGAATCTTAACCTGCGACATTTAGGTTGATTTTTAATTAAGTCGCAAAACTAGGCATTTTAGAACTTATTAAGAACTAGATTCTCAATCACTTTTGGATATTTTTCATGTTCTAACACCTGAACCTTTTTTGCGATTTTTTCTGATGAGTCGTTTGGTTCAATATCACAAGAAAATTGAGCAAGTACTGAGCCTTCATCATAATGTTGGTTCACCAAGTGAATAGTAATGCCAGTCTCTTTTTCACCAGCGGCCTTCACCGCCTCATGCACATGCATTCCGTACATTCCTTTGCCTCCGAACTTAGGCAAAAGTGCAGGGTGAATATTCACAATTTTATTCGGAAAGGCGTCAACCAAATAAGAGGGAACCAACCACATAAAGCCTGCTAGTACCACAAAATCAACTTGGTGACCATGTAATACCTGCAAAACAGATTGGCTATCATAAAATTCTTGTCGAGAAAAAGACAAACTGGGAATGTCAAACTTTTTAGCCCTATCTAAAACACCCGCATCCTTTTTATTGCTCAACAAAAGCACAACCTCAACTTGGTCGTGATTTTTGAAATTCTCAAATATTTTTTCGGCATTGGTGCCGTTGCCAGAGGCAAAAACTGCTATCCGTTTTTTGTTCATATCCAAACCATACTGATAATACCCATCAGCATAATAACTTTACAAAATGTACTGAGCCTATGGTAATCCTTTACCTTATCAGCTTTTAAAAGCTCAAATATGAGGAAAATCATTACAACTGAAAGCGTGATTGGGAGAACAATATTTACAGAAATCATTAATAAAAAGACGACTATACAAAAAACCAAAGAGATCACATATATGATTTTCTTTGTTTGAGCAATTCCAAAAACTATTGGAAGGGTTTTACAACCAAACCTTTCATCTCCTTTTAAATCTTCCATATCCTTGATAATCTCTCTAATGAGCGTTATAAAACCAGCGAATATGGCGTAACACAAAACCAAGTACTCTCGCTCACGAAAGTATTGCCCAACTAAAAAAAGTGTTGTTCCTGTAAGAATAGCAATAGTTAAATTACCAATAAAGGGTAGCCTTTTAAGTTGGTTAGAATAAAGCCAAAGAAGGAAGGCCGCCATAAAATTAATGATACCTATGATTGGAGAGACATAGAAACCAATTCCGATTCCTAAAAAATTCAAAGCGGTATGTCCAATAATTATCCACCTTCTTTTTAGGCTTTTACCAACCATGACCCTGTCGGGCCGGTTTATGTAATCGATTTTTACATCATAATAGTCATTGATTAAATAGCCAGCACTGGTAATAACCACTGTGGAGAGTACTAACAAAAAGAATTTCTCATCACTCAACAGCTCCCAAGTAAATCCTTTGTGGAGCAAAAAAATGGCCGTAAAATATTGCGTAAGCCCTACAATAATAAGGTTAAGGCCTCTTACCATTTTGAGGTATTTAAAAACAGAAAACGGACCTGACATTGTAGAAACCTGCATTAGCCTTTAATACGATATAAAGGTACGCTAGTTCACCTACATACAATATTTAAACCCAATTGAAGTTTGGGTGGCAATTAGAAAAACCAGAGTCTTAAATTGGGAAAAGGTTTTCAATTTGAGAATAATTTCCTTTGGATTCTTATTGTTTTATAATAAAAAAACCAACACTTTTGCTTCTATAGGCAAGAAATAAACTCTTGGCACTGTTTTTCTCGTATTTGTATAAAGGCTAAAGTCTTTTGCAAATCAAGTACTTTGAAAATAGACGGAGCTTATTTAATGTTTTGTTCACCTAAACGTATTCTATTAATGCCAAAACTGCTCAAGGTATTCCTTGCTACATGTTTGATCGTATGGTCAAACCAAGCAGCTCTTGGACAGTCCCCAATTACCACCATCAACGTAGCTTCTGCAGCTGCTCCTGATTCTCAATACAATCAAACTGCCCCAACTGATGCAGGAAACAACATTAATAATAGTGGCTCAACCGTTTATACTGTGCGCAATGGTCAAGGAAACGACATTGAAGTTACGAGCTATATCGTAGGCGGTAATACATATAATAACTTTCTTACTCCAGATACCTTAGCACTAAGACGTACCGATGGAAGTAGGTTCGTAAATATTTGGTATACCTTAATACAAATCAATACAGGTACAACCCCCAATCAGTTAGATTTAGACCCAAGAGCCGTTGCGGATGCTGACCTCATTTATCAAACTCGAAATATTAATGCAGGCTATGATAATATTTTAGTGAATGATGATGATTTGGCTGGTGATGCTATTCAGGCCCAAATTGAACGAGTAGATGCTATTTGGTATACGGGTATTGTTACCTGCGAGCCTGATAATGCAGTTTTCCCTATAATAGAAAGAGGTGGTAATGATAATATTAGAGTAGCGGCTATTACTTCCTTAGATAGTAACGGTGATCCAAACGGATATTCTTCATCTGTACTTATTGAGACCTCTGACTGGCCGGGGACAGGAAGCACATTTAATAATTACCTGATTCTAAGAAGGCAAATAGTAGGGCAAAACCCTTTGCCACTGATTAACATTGGAACGATTGCAGGACAAGCCGCTCAAACGGTACAGGGTGTAGCGGTTTCATTTACTGAGCTTGGAATTGCACCCAATCAGGTCGTCTATGGTTATTCTATTTTTGCTTCTGACACAAATGAGGCGACTCCTGGAATTGATCTAACCGATATTAATACTTTTCCTACAAATACCCTTTCTTCTGTTTCTGGATTAGATTTAGTAGCAGGTGTTTCGGCAGCCGTTTCATCAGATAATTGCCTTACCCCGGCAGTAGGACCTGGAGGATATAAGGCCGCTTTGACTACATGGCTCAAGGCGAATGTAGGAGTTACTACCGCTACAGATGGCAGCACCATAAGCGACTGGCAAGACCAGTGGGTGGGCGACAATGATGCCACCTCAAGCACGGGAACAGTGGTGTACAGAAGCACAACCAGCAATATCAACTTTAACCCAACCGCTGAATTCGGAAATGGAAACAACAGCTTGGACATTGCAAATAATAACGGCTTCAACACTGCCTCGTCATACACCAGAAAGGGGATCAACTTGGCTTTTCGTACCAGTACAAGCGATATTAACACAAGACAAGTATTGTTTGAGCAAGGAGGAAACACAAGGGGGATTAATATCTATATCCGTAATGGAAGCCTTCACCTTACCGCATGGAACAGGGCAAACGATGGAGCTGGATCACCATGGAATGATAGCGGCAATGTAACCACAATAAGCACCCCAATATTTACAAATAGAGAGTACATTGTTACATTTGAAGAAAACGGAAACTCATCAGGAACAGGCACCATAACAGCCTACCTCAATGGCCAAAGTTTTGGCTCCTTTGGGAGCGTAGGCCTGCTCTATCAACATACAGGTGGAATTCAGTTTGGAGGATCAGACGGGAATACGAGGTTTGATGACGGTTCAAATAGCAGCGGCAACTCCTATTATGGAGAAATATCAGAGATGATCTACTGTAATGAGCCGGGCGCCTTTCCGCTTACCCAACGCAACAGGATTGAAAGTTATTTGGCCATTAAATACGGGATCACACTCGATCAGGCCACCCCGATCAACTATGTAAACTCAGCAGGTTCCGTCATCTTCAATACCACCTCAGCAGCATCAATTGGAGGGTTTTTAGAATACAACAGAGATATTGCAGGCATTGGCCGTGATGACAACTCAGCCTTTGAGCAGATCAAATCAAGAAGCGAGAACAACAACTCGGTAGTCACAATGGATCATGGAGGAAGCTTTACCACCAATGACTCTTGGTTAATCTGGGGCAATGATGGAGGCGCAGACACCGATACAGAAACTACCGATGTTCCCCCATTAGTATCTCAAAGAGTAGAAAGAGTTTGGCGTGCCGGAGAAACAGGCGAAACAGGCAACAACTCCATTTCGTTTGACCTCGATGAACTCAGTATTTCTGGCAGCCCCGGAGCCTCTGACTACAGTTTGCTTGTGGCCGGCAACAGCTCCAATGGCGACTTTTCTTCCGCCTCGGTAATCACGGGCGGTATCATTTCAGGAAACACAATAACCTTTAACAATGTAAACCTTTCCAACGGCCAGTACTTTACAATTGGGACAGGCTTTATTGATTGTGCCCCCGGAGACGTAAGCTCAAACCTGACCCTCTGGCTCAAAGCCGACATAGGCCCAAGCTCAACCACAAATGGAGCAAATGTAAGCACATGGTCCGACCAGGCCGGGAGCAACAATGCCACCGCAGTTTCGGGCGATGAGCCCAACTACGAGAGCAACTCCATCAACTTTAACCCCGCCCTTAATTTTGATGCAGCCAATACCGAAGAAATCTCTGGAAGTGGTGGTTTTAACTCCAGCGCCTATTACATGGTCATTAATACCGATGCCGCATATACTTCGGCCTCGGCACAAGAAAGTATCATGGAGTTTGTGGTGCCTGCCGGAGCAACCAACCAGTTCGGAAGCTTGCTTCTGGGCACAGCAACCGGAGCCTTTGCAGACGAGATAATAACCCATGCCATTGGCGGAACGGGAACCCGTTACAGAAGGGGCACAACACAGGCCGCCTTTGGTGCAATAGCCAATAATACCACCATGATGTTTGGGGTTAAGAACAATGCGGCAAACAACAGTACAGAGCTATTTGTAAACGGCCGAAACCAAGCAAACTTAATAGACGGCAGTTTGCTTACCTCCACCAATGTGGCATACCGTATTGGAGGAAACCTAGACGCCAACACCTTCACCAACGACAACTTTGATGGGCAAATAGCTGAAGTCATTTCATTCTCTGCCCGCCCTTCAGATGCAGAGCACAACAGGATACAATCCTATTTGGCCATTAAATACGGAATTACCTTGAGCCAGAACACAGCACAGAACTATGTAAACTCATCTGGTACTACCGTTTGGAATGCCACAACCAACAGTACATACAATAGAGACATTGCAGGCATAGCCCGTGATGACGGATCCTGTTTACAGCAGAAACAATCAAAAAGCGCCAACTCAGGCTCAATTGTCACTATAGGCAACGGAGGAATCTTTTCCGACAACTCCACTAACCCCAATAACTTCTTGGCAGACAACTCCTATTTAGTTTGGGGTAGAGATGCGGGCAGTGCATTGCAGTCAGGAGCAAATACAGTTGACGTACCAGGCAATGTGACCGAACGCATGACAAGGATTTGGAGAGTAGACGAATCAGGATCGGTTGGAAACACATCCGTCTCTTTTGACCTCACAGGTCTAGGCTACTCCTCCAATGCCTCAGATTTCCAACTGATCACCTCTTCCACCTCCACTATGGCCAGCGGGTCAACCATTTCAGGAGGAACCTTCAATGGCAACGTGATCACCTTCAACAATGTAGACTTTGCTGATGGAGACTTCTTTACATTAGGCACCGCCCGTGAAACCTGTGGCCCCGGTGGAATCACCACAGACTTGGCACTATGGCTAAGAGCAGATGATGGAACAGGTACCACAACAAACAATACTGACCTAGACACTTGGGCCGATCAGAGCCCCAATGGCAGAAATGCCAGTGAAGCTGATTTAGGCGGAGCAGTGCCGGTAGAACCAAAATACCTGACCAGCCAAATAAACTTTAACCCAGCAATTAACTTTAGTGACCCCAACTCCACCAATGCTTCATTTATGGCAACCTCAGGAGGCAATAACGTTTCAGAAGACTTTACTTTGATTGCAGTTTTTGAGACAGGCCAAACAGGAGGTTCAACCAGCAATTTTGAAGACGCCCCAGCCATTATTGGCGGAGGCGACTCAGGAGGATCGGCAGATTACGGGCTGGGCATTTCAGGAGGAAGAGTGCATGTAAACGCATCCAACAACTCAACCCTGAATGTACGAAGTACCGCTGGGCCAGTGTACAATAACTTTGAGCCCTTTATAGCCACTGCAACAAGGGTAAGGTCCACAGCTGCAGGCTCCATTCAGCTCTATATCAACTCCCTCAGTGTAGGCTCCTCAGCTTCCACCAACACCTCCCTTACAGGGCCAGCCTCTTTCGGAATCGGAAACCACTCCGACCCAAATGTTGCCTCACAGTTCAGTGGCAGAGTAGCAGAAGTATTGGTGTTCTCCGATGACCTGACCGCCACAGAAAGACAAAGGGTTGAATCGTATCTGGCAGTGAAATACGGTATCACAAGAAACGCTGGAGGCACCGCCACAGAAGACTACCAGTCATCAGCCGGCACAATCACTTGGGACTGGTCAGAACAACCAGTGTACAACAACGACATTGCCGGCATTGGACGTGATGATGACTCTTGTTTCCAACAATGGAAATCAAAAAGTGAAAATGATGATGCTATTGTGACTATGGAAATGGCCGGAGCATTCTCGGCAGATAACTCATTCTTAATTTGGGGAAATGACAATGTGGCCAAAACGGGCACTAGAGCAGAAGGTAATACAGAATACAATTCTTCTCAAGTAAGTGGTCGACTGTTCAGAGAATGGTATGTGCAAGAAACCGGAACTGTTGGAAATGTAAACTTAACCTTTGAACTGGCTGACATAATGGGGCCAAGTGGTGTCGGTACAAACAACCTAAACCAAGTAAGATTAATGCTTGATGCTGACGGTAACTTTACTTCAGGAGCAACCTTGGTGGCTCCAGCTTCAATCAATGCAACCAACAAAACGGTCACTTTTACAGTCAACTTAAGCGACACGCAGTTCTTCACCTTAGGCTCATTACAGGCTGCCTCGTTACCTATTACTTTATTATCTTTTGACGCTCAAAAAACGAATGAGGATTATGTTCGACTAGATTGGAGTACAGCAGCAGAGTTCAATAATGCATACTTCACAATTGAGAGAAGTTCAAATGGAGAAGACTTTGAAAGCATACACAGACTAGTAGGGGCTGGTAGTAGTGACGAAGTGAATAACTACTTCTTTATCGACAAAGAGGCTAAATCTGGTAATAACTTCTATCGCCTTAGACAAACAGATTTCAATGGAACTTCAACCGTTTCCGAAATTAAAAGGGTATTTGTTGAGAAAAAGACTACGACTCAAACCTTCAACGTTTTTCCTAATCCTGTAAATAGAGGAGAGCTGATTACTTTAGAATACAACGTTGAAGCAGAAAGTGAAGTACTTGTGCAAATGATTTCAAGTGCGGGTGTACTTATCAATAGCCAATCTGTAATACTTCAACCTGAAACAGGAAACCTAGAGCTGGAAACAAAAGAGTTAAGTAGAGGTTTAATAATGGTTGTTATCACCGATAAAGTGACTCAAAAGAGACAAACCTTTAAGGTTATTGTTCGCTAGAATAAACCGAAGAAAATATTAGGCCATTCATTAATGTGAAATTTTCGCTTCTTGAATGGCCTATTTTTTTGAACTTAAGATCAAAATTGAGGAGTGATTTTGACTCTAGCTTTGAAGTTATCTTGAAAAATCTGAACATAAGCCACAGTAACAACTGATGACTAAATCGACCATTATTCTGAAAGTCTGAACAAATCCATATTCCATCCTTATCCAATTTCTCCGAAAGCGTTGTCATCACTTGATCTAAACGCGGTTCAGAAAAAACATCTAGAAAGAAATTGGTGATAATTACATCATATTTCTGACCAAGAGGAATAGCACTTTCATCACCATGTATAAAGTTGACCGAGTCCTTGACACAGTTCTTTTTTGATAGGGAGATCATCTTCTCAGAGGCTTCTACATAAGTAAGCCTCCCTTTAAAATCAGTGTTGAACAGTTCGTTGATAATCCATCCAGTGCCTCCACCGATGATCAAAACATTGGCATTTCCCGGAATCAAGGGTAAAAAATGAGTTTGAATCTTCTTTAGATTTCTTCCAAAAACAACTTTCGCCAAGCCGTCATATACAGGAGCAATAAGATCGAAATTGTTCTTCACAGTAAAAGAAAAATCAGAGGAAAAAAGAAGATGCCATCACCAACCCATCTGTACCTATCTTTATGCTGAAAAAAGGTCGGGTACCTTAAAAGTACAGCCAAGACCAAAGTCATCATAAACAGTATATACTCTGAGTTCAGCCACCGCGCGCCTGTCATAACTGGGTTTAGATAAATCATTCCACAAACAATAAGCAGTACATTTAAAACCAGAATGATAACGGCCAGCCTTCTCACAAAAGCCTTACCGTAAAGTGTTGCGATAGACTGAGTATTGTTACTTCTATCATTATTATATTCGAATATGGGAAATACAAGTAGGTTGGTAACTACAATGAGAAAAAACACAGCGAATACATACAGCACAAAAACATCCCAGTGTTTCAATAAACTCAGCGGTGCTACAAAAATTCCAAAGCTGTAGATTATAGCCGCCAAAAACTCTTTATGCCAAGTCTTGTTGAGCTTAAGTAGGTGCAAGGAGCCAATGTAAATCAAAACCAAAAGCGCTAGAATCAAACCAAGTTTTGTAGTAACCCATGGCAAGTAATACAGATTTAATACTCCTACGAGAAAGACAATAGCAGTAGCATATATAATTGGTTTGAAGTACTTCTGGTGAAAAGCATGACGTTGGTTAGTCGAGTTGCCACCATCCTTTTTAGCATCAAATAGATGATCTATGGTATATATGAGCCAGATAGCTACGCCCAAACCTACCAGCATTGAGCTTTCTAACCGTACCTCAAACAGCTTAGCCACATACAGGCTACAAATTACTGCGCCTGCCGTAACATCAAGGCTAAGGTTCTGTATAAGAGTCAAAAGCTTTCTCATATTATCTAGCCTCAATTTATAGAAACTTATGAAGCGAAAGCAAACAAAAAAGCCCTCTGATTTCTCATAAGGGCTTTCTCTACTTATTACAATTGAATTTCTAGTTGTCGGCTGCTAAAGCTTCTGCTCCACCTACAATCTCTAGGATTTCTTTGGTAATGGCTGCCTGACGTGTTCTGTTATACATCAATTTCAGTTCTTTCAGCAAATCACCAGCGTTATCGGTTGCTTTACCCATGGCCGTCATTCGAGCACCATGCTCAGAAGCATTAGATTCTAATATTGCTTTGTAAAACTGAATTTTCAACGATTTCGGAATCAAGTCTTCAATGATAAAATCCTTTGAAGGCTCGAAGATATAATCCGTTCCAGTAGCGGTTGTTTCGCCTTCTTGTTCTACCTGAACAATAGGCAGTAACTGTTCGCTTCTTACAACCTGAGTGGCTACGTTCTTGAACTCGTTATATGCCAATATTACTTTGTCGTATTTACCCTCAACATAACCGTTCATAGCGTATTCTGCTGCCTCACGAGCCGTTTCAAAGCTCAGTTTCGAGAACATATCCCAATAAGCAGTCACGTTAGTGAATTTCTGCTTTTTAGACATATCGAACGCTTTTTTACCAATAGGCATTACGTGAATAGTTGCACCCTCATGGGCTTTTACTACTACATTTAATGCTTTGTTGATATTTGAGTTGAACGCTCCACAAAGTCCTCTATCAGAGGTTACTGGCACAATAAGTACATTTTTTACGTCACGCTCTTGGGCGTAAGTGGTCATAGACTCATCGCTGTTACCAGCAGATACATTGGCAAGAATAGCCGATAGTTTCTCTGAATAAGGTCTCAACTGAATGATCTTATCCTGAGCTCTTCTCAACTTTGCAGCAGCAACCATTTTCATGGCTCTGGTAATCTGCTGGGTAGAAGATACCGACTTAATCCTTTCCTTTACTTCCTTTAAATTCGCCATCTATTACGATTTAGGCTTAATGAAATTAATACCTACTTGCTAAATCTTTAACCGTCTTCTCGATTGCTGAAGTAGCTGCTTCGTCAAGCTTACCTGCTTTCAATAAATCAAGTGCTGCTCTTTCAGAAGTTCTCATTATAGTCAAGAATTCTTTTTCAAATTCTCTCACTTTCTCAACTGGCACTTTATCTAAAAGACCTTTTGTAGAAGCATAAATGATTGCCACTTGCTCTTCAACTGGTGCTGGAGAAAACTGTGCTTGCTTAAGAATTTCTTGGTTTCTTCTACCTCTATCAATTGTAAGTTTAGTAGATGCATCCAAATCAGAACCAAATTTCGCGAAAGCTTCTAATTCACGGAACTGAGCTTGATCAAGCTTTAAAGTTCCAGAAACCTTCTTCATTGATTTGATTTGAGCGTTACCTCCTACTCTTGATACTGAGATACCTACGTTAATTGCAGGACGCACACCAGAGTTGAAAAGGTTAGTTTCCAAGAAAATCTGTCCGTCTGTAATTGAAATTACGTTGGTTGGAATATAAGCAGAAACGTCACCTGCTTGTGTTTCGATAATTGGAAGGGCTGTTAATGAACCACCACCTTTTACTTTTCCTACCAATGAAGGAGGAAGGTCGTTCATTGCCGCTGCAATATCATCGTTATCATTCACTTTTGCGGCTCTTTCCAAAAGTCTAGAGTGCAAATAGAATACATCACCTGGGTAAGCTTCACGTCCCGGAGGTCTTCTCAAAAGAAGAGAAACTTCACGGTAAGCTACTGCCTGCTTAGAAAGGTCATCATAAATTACTAAAGCTGGTCTTCCTGTATCTCTGAAGTACTCACCGATAGCAGCACCCGCCATTGGCGAGAAGAACTGCATTGGAGCAGGGTCAGAAGCAGAAGCCAATACTACAACAGTGTAATCCATTGCACCACCTTTTTCAAGGGCTGCTACTACTCCTGCTACAGTAGATGCCTTTTGACCTACGGCAACGTAGATACAGAATACAGGCTCTCCTTTTTCGTAGAATTCTCTTTGGTTAAGAATAGTATCGATAACTACAGCAGTTTTACCTGTCTGTCTGTCACCAATTACCAATTCTCTTTGACCTCTTCCAATTGGAATCATGGCATCAATCGCCTTAACACCAGTTTGAAGAGGCTCAGTTACTGGCTGTCTGTAAATTACCCCTGGAGCTTTTCTCTCCAATGGCATTTCAAACGTTTCGCCAGAAATAGGTCCTTTACCATCAATTGGGTTACCAAGGGTGTCAACCACACGGCCAACCATTCCTTCACCTACATTGATAGATGCGATTTTACCTGTTCTTTTAACGGTATCGCCTTCTTTGATTTCAGCTGATTCACCAAGTAATACAGCACCTACATTGTCCTCTTCAAGGTTCAATACTAGGGCTTTCAGTCCGTTTTCAAATTCAAGAAGCTCTCCCGATTGCGCTTTAGACAAGCCGTAGATTCTGGCTACACCATCACCCACTTGCAATACGGTACCTACTTCTTCTAATTCAGCTTCTGATTTAAAGTTCGAGAGCTGCTCTCTCAAAATTGCTGAAACCTCATCAGGTCTTACATCTGCCATTTTATGATACAGTTATGTGTTAATTATTTAAAACTCCTTTACGTAAGGGTTTTGACTAAATTTCAATTTTAAGGCTTTTAGCCTTGAGTTAATAGAATCATCAATTTGACGATCACCTACTTTTAAGATAAAGCCACCAATCAGATTTTCATCAATCTTCTCGGTTAACTCTACTTCTTTTCCAGATATTTTCTTCACCACTTCTTTAAACTCGTTGCGGAGTTCATTATCAATTGGGAAAGTAGTTGTTACCGTAGCTTCCTCTACTCCAATTTTTGCATTGTACTGATGGTGAAACTCTGTAGCGATTGCTGGTAAATAGGCCTCTCTTTGTTTCTTGATTAGAATTCTAAAGATAGCCAAGGTCAGGTCGTTAACTTTACCTGTAAATACCTGATTCAATACCGTCAATTTCTTGTCGTGTGCTACTACTGGGTTTTTCAGAAATAACTGAAAGTCCCTGTTCTCTGAAACAACATCAGAGAAAAGCAGCATGTCCTTGTTCACATCTTCCAACTTACCTTGCTCACTTGCTAACTCTAGCAGTGACTTGGCATAACGGGAAGCAATTCTGAATTCTGACATTTATACCTATTAGTTAAGGTTCAAATCTTTTACGAAACCGTCAATCAACTCTTTTTGAGCTTTTTGATCAGCCAACTGCTTTCTAAGCAGTTTTTCAGTAATTTCTAAAGACAGCATGGCTACTTGATTCTTAACATCTGCAAGTGCCGCTTTCTTTTCGATTTCAATTGCCGCTTTAGCCTCTTCAATCATTTTGGCAGTAATTTTAGAGGTTTCCTCTTTAGCGCCTTCTTTAATTGAATTGGCAGTAGCGATTGCTTCTTTTAAAATGCTATCTCTCTCTACTCTTGCTTCAGCCAATAGTTTTTCATTATCGGCCTGCAAAGCTTGCATTTCGTTTTTAGCCTGCTCGGCTGAAAGTAAAGCACTTTCAATACTGTCTTCTCTTTCTTTTAAGGCTCCTAAAATTGGTTTCCAAGCAAATTTACCTAGAATAAACAATAGGACTAAGAAACCTATCGCCTGATAAACAATTAAGCCAAGACCTGGAGATAATAAATCCGCAGCAATCATAATTTATATTTTAAAATCTGTGTTCAAATCAAATAAAAGGAGTGGCCTAACGCCACTCCGATTAGTTCTTATTGGAATCCTGCTGTTACACTTGGGTTAGTAGCAATCAAAAGACAAACTACTACACCAAACAGAGAAACTACCTCGATCAAAGCAGCGATGATCAACATAGCTGTTTGAATTTTTCCTGCAGCCTCAGGTTGTCTAGCAATACCTTCCATTGCTTGACCACCGATTCTACCGATACCAAGACCCGCGCCTATCGCAACGATGCCTGCACCAATACCTGCGCCCATAAGAGCATAACCTGCAGTAAGTAAAATTGTAGTTAACATAATTCGTGTTTTATAAAATTGAACAAATAAGTTTCTTAGTGATGATCATGGTCTGCTACAGCCGCTCCAATGTACATTGCAGAGAAAAGCGTAAATACGTACGCCTGAATTGTAGCTACCAACAATTCGATCATATTAATAAATATTACCATTACAGTACTGGCCACTCCTACCGCATGCGACTGGAATATAAATACCAGACCAATCAAACTTAAGATTACAATGTGACCTGCCGTAATGGCTACAAACAAACGCACCATAAGAGAGAAAGGCTTTGTGAAAAGACCAATGAACTCTACAGGCACCATAATTAATAGTAATGGTTTTGGAACACCTGGTGTTGCAAACACGTGCTTCCAATATTCTTTGTTTCCGTTAACGTTTGTAGCAATAAAGGTAAATACTGCCAACACAAAAGTTACTGCGATGTTACCAGTTAGGTTAGAAGCCCCAGGAATCAAACCCAAAAGGTTACCCAACCAAATAAAGAAGAAAAGCGTGAGCAAATAAGGCATGAACTTCTCATACTTCTTACCAATGTTTGGCTTCGCTATTTCATCTCTTACATATATAATAATAGGCTCTAAGAAAGAGGCCACACCTTTAGGTGCTGTTTTCGGATTCTTTTTGTAGTGGCTTGCTGCTCTTAAGGCAATGAATGACAATACAATCATTGTAAGGATAAGCATGGCCGTATTTTTTGTGATAGAGAAGTCCATGGCGTGTCTGCCTGCATCTAAAGCAGCAATGTGGCCATCTTCACCTAACTCATAACCGTTGTATGCTACTTTTTCGTGGTGGTCATCATAGAAGTGATGGGATGAAAAAACTTCTAAACCTCTATCTTCAGAATAAAGAATAATAGGTAAGTAAAGTGTTCCGTATTCACCATCGAAGAAATGCCAAACATGGTCATCAACAACGTGATGCAGGATAAAGTCGGTTGCTCCTTTTTCTTCACCTCCGCCAGAATACGCTTTTGCACTAGACAATGCGGGAACTAAGAGTAGGAATAGCGCTAGAAAACTAACGAAAAGCGCTTTGTTTGGTACTACTGATTTTTTTTTGAACATTACTTATCCAGCCTTCTTTGAAATCGCGCGCAAGTTAGTCACTAACCCCATGATTTCAAACCCCATGTAAAACAAATAGACAACAAAAAGATTTATAACTAACAGAAGTCGATTCTCTACCCCTAAATACAACACCACTCCTATATAACCCGCTGTAAATAATAGTCTTGCCACCATAGCACCCATAAAAAGTCCTGTCCAGCTCTCCTGGTCAGTATTTTTCATAATGGTTAATGTAGCAAAGCTCAAAATAAAGCTCAAAACGGTCATATATATATATAACCCATAAGCCTTCTCGTGAATTAAAGCTGTGGTAAATGGTATAAAGTCGAGCACGAGAATTAGCAGAAGAATAACCCCAGAAAATGCCAAAAGCCTGAGTAACTGCGTTTTAATCGAATTCATCGCGCAAAGGTAGCGAATTATGTTGGTTTCAGTCCGACTTTATTTGTCTATAAAACTGATAAAATGCACCAAAAGCTCCTAAGAGAAATAGAATGATGAAAAAAATAGGTTTAGCATCGAAATACCATTGATCGATTTTAAAACCCAGCCAAGCACAAAGCCCGATGGTTAGGAACATCTGTAAGCCTAACTGCGAATACTTGAGATAAACATTAACTGGCTTTTTATCAAAAGGTGGTTTCTTAGGCTTCATATATTAAAGTAAGAAATAGAACCCAGTAGATAGACTATGCTCTTTTAATGGCGGCTTCTCTAGCTGGGCTTGCTGGCTTTCCTATTTCAATTTCTTTAGCCAAGTGCCCCATTTTACAACCACCATTAAATGTAGCACCAGGTTCTACTACCAATTTATTGGTAAGAATGTCGCCTTTAATTACTGCGGTGGGTTTTAAAATCAGCAGCTCAGAAATCTCTATGTTTCCTTTAATGGTTCCAGCAATTTCAGCGGTTCTGGCGGTAACATTACCATCTACAGTAGCTTCTGTGCCCATCACCAATTTGGCCTTGGCTTTTGCGTGGCCAAATATTTTGCCTTCAATTCTTATGTTACCGATCGACTCTATACTGCCTTCGAGTACGGTGTCTTTACCAATAATATTACTGGTGTTGCTTTGTTCTTCGGTAGCCTTTTTTTCTTCCTTAGATGTAAACATATTACTATAATGGTTGAGTTGGGTGGGTCTAAAATACGATGAAATCTTCAGGATTCACAGCACTTCCGTTGTACCAAAGTTCAAAATGCAAATGTGGCCCATTAGTTAGCTCTCCTGTATTTCCAATAATGGCCAAAATTTCGCCAGCGCTGATGAAATTGCCCACCTCTTTAGTTAAGGCAGAATTATGTTTATAAACAGAAATTAAATTCTCTTTGTGCTGAACGGCTATTACGTTTCCTGCATCCTGCGTCCACGAAGCAAAAATTACAGTGCCATCCGCAATACATTTTACTGGTTCGTCCTTCTTTGAAACCACGTCAATACCAAAATGCTCATTTCTTGGGTCGAAAGGCTGAGAAACATAGCCACTGATAGGCGAAAACAAATAGGTTTGCCTCAACTCTATATTATCAATTCTTTGACCCAGAAGGAAATCACCACCCGTTTCGAACTCAGACTTAAAGAGTGAATCAATTTCTTGAGAGCTGGAACTTTGTGAAAGCTGAACCTTTGAAGTATTTACATCATCAATTGCTTCATCATCTGTAGGCTGATCTCCATCCAGCACTCGCTTCATACTTTGAATAAAAAGATCTCTGTTCTCCAATTCTGTAGCTAATGAATCTAAGGAAAGGCTCATAGTCACCAAATCCTTTCTTGTTTCTCTTTCGGCATGCGTTGGGTCGAACCATTGCGCCAAAACAGTATTTACCAAGTAAAAGCTGATTACAAAAATTAGAATAAAGGCGATTAGGCTAAAAAAGACTACCCTAGCATATGTAAAATTATAGGTTGCTTTATGCGAAAAGTCCTCTTCATTCTGAATGATCAGAATGTGCCTGTTATTCAACCAATTAGAGAGTGTTTTTTTGTTCTTCGCCACGGTTATTTTATAAGGACAACAAAATTATAGATTAATAGATATTCCACTTCCTTTATTTGTATTAATTAAGATTTAATTTCGTTCCTTAATCGGGTAAACGAGATTTTGAGATTTAGATTTTTACATATCGCCAGATTTTTTGGGCTGCTGACCATTACATCGCTCTTTATAGGTTGTAATTCCAAGGGGTACCAAAACATGAACGCTCGCTATAATGGGTACTTTTATGCCAACCAGTATCTAAATGAAGTAAATCAGCAAATCGAGGATTCATACCAATATAATTACGACCAAATTTTAAAAATCTATCCTGATATTGATTCAAGTATTATTCAAAGCAACAAAAGCAAATTGGATGATGCTTTCAAAAAAGCTTCTCAGGTAATTGAATGGTACGGATCAAGTGACTGGACGGACGACAATTATTTAATAATTGGTAAAATTAGGCATTTGAGAGCCCAGTTTCAGTTTGCCATTGAAACCCTTCAATACATTAACCAAACTAGCGAAGATGACCCAACTAGGCACGCTTCGCTTATTGCCTTAATGCAAACCTATATGGATGCTGGCGAAAAAGATAAAGCCAAAGAAGTTTCTAATTACCTAGAAACTGAAGAGCTGGACGATGAGAACATGGCAAACTATAAAGTAATGCTTGCCTATTTCCATCAAAAAGAAGAAGACTTTGAGGCCATGGCTACCAACTTGAAAGAAGTAGCCGAAATTATTTCCAAAAAAGAAACAAAATCGAGAATCAACTTTATTCTAGGCCAAATAGAACAAGAGAAAGGTCAAAATGCTGAAGCTTACGAATATTATAAAGCATCACTTGCTGGGTCTCCTCCTTATGACCTTACCTTTCACGCAAAGTTGAATATGCAGCAGGTTAGTTCGGTAAATGGTGCAGCGGAAATTGAAAAAGTAAGGAAATTTTATGCTCAACTTTTAAAAGACGGTAAGAACAAAGAATACCAAGGCAAGATTTATTATGAAATGGGAGAGTTTGAAAAGAAGCAAACTCATTATGACTTAGCCATTGGTAATTACTTGAAAGCAGTAGCGGTTGAAGAACCTTCGCCCCGTCAAAAGTCGCTTTCTTATTTGCGAATCGGCCAACTCTATTTTGACACCTATGAGAAATTCGAGCTAGCCAGTAATTATTATGACAGCGCGGTTTCCATTATGCCCGCAGATATTGACGGTTATCCAATTCATGTGAAAAGAAAAGAAGTGCTCACTGACTTTGTAACACAGCTCAAAATTATTCAGACAAATGACAGCTTGCTTTCCTTGGCCGAACTTCCTGCCATATCCTTAGATGCCTTTGTTGACAGCTATTTAAACCAACAAGAAAAGGAAGCCAAGGCTCTAGAAAAAGAAGAAAGAAGAAATGCCGCCTCTACAGGTTCAGTTATTTCTCCATCAAGCGGAGGTGGATTTGCATCAAGTACACCTTCAAGCGAATGGTACTTCTATAACGATGCGGCTGTTGAATTAGGATCGATAGAATTTCAAAGACGCTGGGGCAACAGAAAGCTGGAAGATAATTGGAGACGCTCTTCAAAAGAAGCTTCTTCGCCAACAGAAACCTCTACAGAAGAAAATATTACTGACGAAAGCACTGAGCAATCGGAAGACAAAGCTCCAACTGATGAAGGAAGAGCGGCTAAGAAAAAAGAGCTGTTGGCCAATATTCCAACCACACCAGAAGCCAAAGAAAAATTGAATTTAGAAATTCAAGAAGCCCATTTCAAGCTTGGTTCAGTGTATAGGTTTGGGTTAGAAAAAGATGCCAAAGCAGCTGGCAGCTACAAAACTCTTCTTCAAAAATACCCTAATACTGAATATAAGCTAGATGCTCTTTTTGCACTGTATACCATTTACTTAGAATCGGACCCCAACCAAGCCCAAAACTACAAGCAGCAAATTATTGATGCTTTCCCAGAATCATTAATTGCCAAAACGCTTATCAACCCAAACTATTTGGCTGAAAAGGAAGCACGAAATAAAGCATTGCAAAAAGTATATGCATCGGCCTATAACGCTTATGAAAACGGTGAGTATGTAAAGGCCGATCAAATTATACGAGGCGCCTTGCAATCCTTCGAAGACGTTGACTTTCTTCCTACTGTAGAATTACTTTCAGCCATATTAAAGGGCAAAACAGAAAGCTTATTTTCTTATGAAGAAGCCTTAAAAGCTTTTGTAAACAAATACCCAGAAGGCCGTTTAACCAATTACGCCAAGGATCTTTTAATAGCGGTTAACCCTATAAAAGAAACCATAGTGAGGAGCGAAGATTTTGAATACAGCGAAGATTTTAAACAACTTCATCTCGTAGCGATTGTTTATAATAATGAAGTAACAAAATCTGCAGATTTGAAAACGGCAATTGAAAACTTCAACAAAAGCTCATTCACACATTTAAAACTGAGCGTTGGACAATTAGAATTTGATACTAGCAAAAAGCTGGGTATCATATTCATCAATTCATTTGAAGACAAAAAAACAGTAGAGGCCTATCATAGGGCCTTTAAAAAAGCTTTAACAGACTTCACAATAGAAGTCGATTCAAATTTTAATAATTTTGCAATATCACGAGATAACTTTCAGATGCTCTTTCAAACCAAAGAGTTAGAAGCTTACCTCAGATTTCATAATACATTCTATCAATAGACATGGCCAAGGAAGAAAATAAAGGTGACAAAAAAATTCTCAAAAAATTAACCATACTCCTTTGGGTAGGCTTCTTTCTAGTTTTTGTGGGCTTCCCTGTCTACATCTGGATGGTAAGCAGCAATGCTGGAGATTTATTTGGCGAGCTACCTAGCTATAGCCAATTGGAAAATCCTGAGCAAAACCTAAGTTCCCTGCTTTTTAGTGCAGATGATGAAATTCTAGGTGCTTATTATAGAGACAATCGAAATCCAGTTACTTACGACCAATTGGGGCCTAACCTAATCAATGCCCTAAAAGCAACAGAAGATATTCGCTTCAACAGCCACTCAGGAATTGACCTGCGCAGTATGTTAAGGGCAGCTTTTGGGGTAATAACCTTCAACCGCCAAGGAGGAGGAAGTACAGTAACTCAGCAATTGGCCAAAAACTTATTTGATACACGTGTTATTGAAGAAGATGAAAAAGGAAAGTTAGAAGGTGTTAACCGTCTTCTAGATCAATTAATATATAAAACCAAAGAATGGATTTTGGCAGTTCGTTTAGAAAGATCATATACTAAGGACGAACTGATGGCCATGTATTTTAACCAAGTGAGCTTTGGAAACAACACGTTTGGAATACAGTCGGCCGCGGAAAGTTTCTTTAATAAAAAGCCAAAACAACTCAATGTTGAAGAAGCAGCAGTTTTGGTTGGCCTTCAGAAAGCAGTAACCCGTTACAACCCCTTAAGGAACCCTGAAAACTCAAAATCGAGAAGGAATGTAGTGCTAAGCCAAATGGTGAGGTACGGTTATTTAGATAAAGTGGCTTATGACACTTTAGCACCCCAAGACATTGTACTTGACTACAACGCCCAAGATCAAAACTTTGGACCTGGTCAATATTTTAGAGCTGAAGTACAGAAAGACCTTATCGTAATTGCCAGGGATTTAGGCTACGATCTGTTTGCCGATGGCCTAAAAATATATACCACTATTGATAGCAGAATGCAGCGCTATGCAGAACAAGCAGTGGACAGTACCATGCGTCAAGTGCAGGCCAGTTTCTTCAATAAATTGAAAGACGACAATGGTAATATACGTGAACCTTGGATTGATGATCAAGGCCGAGTAATCAAAGACTTTATAGAAAAGATACTACTTAGAACCGAAAGGTATAGAAGCTTGGAGAAAGAATATGGTAAAGGCTCCGATTCAATTGATTACTATTTGAATAAGAAAGTTCCGATGAAAGTATTTTCGTGGAAAGGAGAGATAGATACGCTAATGAGCCCAATGGACTCACTAAAATATTACAAACACTTTTTACAAGCAGGCTTTATGGCTGCCGACCCACACAATGGTGAAATTAAAGCTTGGGTAGGAGGAATAAATTACGAGTATTTCAAATTTGACCATGTAAGATTGGGGAAAAGACAAGCGGGTTCTTTGTTTAAACCATTCTTATATGCAACAGCCGTTGAAAAAGGCTTTTCCCCATGTTACGAATTTGAAGACCAGCCCATAACAATTAAAATTTCTGGGCAGAACTCATGGTCTCCTCAAAACTCTGATAACAAATTCAGTGGCGAAAAAATGACCATGAAAACCGCCATGGCAAAATCCGTGAACTCCATTTCTGCAAGGGTAATGGACATTGTTAAACCTGATAACGTCTCTAAAATGGCGGGAAGGTTAGGGGTTGAATCGGAGATAGGCCCATTCTATTCTATAGCACTTGGCACTGTAGATGTTTCGGTAAAAGAAATGGTTTCGGCTTTTGGTACCTTCGCCAATAAAGGAACACACATAGAAGCTCATTATGTGACTAAAATTGAAGACCGTTTTGGTAACGTTATTTGGAGCAAGGTGCCTCAAAAGAAAAGAGCGATTAGCGAAGATGTAGCCTATGTAATGCTAAATATGCTACAAGAAAATACTACAAATGGTTCTGGTATCAGGCTGTGGAGTGAATACAAAATCACCAATTTTAACCAAACTGAAAACTCAATAGGTTCTAAAACAGGTACTACACAAAATGCTTCTGATGGTTGGTTTATGGCCGTAACCAAAGATTTAGTGGCAGGTGCTTGGGTAGGTGGAGATGATCGCGCTATCCATTTTAGAAATTGGCCTGATGGACAGGGAGCAAGAACCGCCCTTCCAATTGTAGGTCGATTCTTTGAAAAAGTATACAAGGATACTTCCATAAACCTTCAAAAAGGTATTTTTGAACGCCCTACCAATCTTCAAATGGAAATTGACTGTCAGAAGTTTCAAGACATACTTGTACCGCAGGATACCACTTCGGGTTCCACCATTTATGATCCAGAAATTTATTAAACTGGTAAATGGAAGCGATACGCTTTTCAACAAAAGACATTTTAAAATTACCCGATAACCCGGGTGTCTATCGGTATTACAATACTGAAAACACCCTTATCTATGTTGGGAAGTCAAAATCATTAAAGAAGCGCGTATCGAGTTACTTCAATAAATCGGCACAGCACAGTCAAAAGACCATCCGTATGGTCAGTGAAATTGACAGTATCGAAATTGTACTCGTCAATTCAGAATTTGATGCCCTCTTGCTCGAGAACAATCTGATCAAGCAAAACCAACCTAAGTACAATATCCTACTCAAGGATGATAAAACCTTTCCGTATCTGTGCGTTTCTAATGAACGATTTCCGAGAATATATAGCACTCGTAAACTAATTCCTTCTTTAGGAAGATACTTTGGCCCTTTCACCAATGTAAAGGCCATGAACAATGTACTGAAGCTAATTAACTCTTTGTTCACTTTACGCACTTGCCGCTTTGACTTATCGCAAGAAAATATCGCTAAAGGCAAGTTCAAAGTTTGCTTAGAGTATCACATAGGAAATTGTCAGGGCCCATGTGAAGGTTTTCAAAGTGAAGAAGACTACCTCAAAGATGTTGATCAAGCATTAAATATTCTGAAAGGAAACTTGGGGCTTCCCAAAAGCTATTTCAAAGAGCGAATGCAAGAAGCAGCCGCCCAATTGCAGTTTGAAAAAGCCCAAGGGTTTAAAGAAAAGCTGGAGTTAGTAGATGACTTCCATTCTAAGTCGGTTATAGTAAGCCCAAAACTTACAGATGTAGATGTATTCACAATTGTATCGGACGAAAAGTATGCATTTGTTAATTACATCCGCATTAAAAATGGAATGATTAATCTTTCCAAAACCAACGAGATTAAGAAGAAACTTAACGAGACGGACGAAGAAATTCTTTCACTTATGTTGGTGGATATGCGAGACCGCTACCAAAGCATAACCAAAGAAATTCTTACCAATAAGCCTTTGGACCTAGGTTCTGAAACCTTCCAGCCTGTAGTTCCTCAAATTGGCGACAAGCGTAAATTGGTAGAGTTATCATTAAAGAATTCGCTCTTCGCTAAAAAAGAAAAATATCAATCACTAGACAATGTAAAGGACAAAGGAAACCGAGTATTGAAACAGTTGCAAAAAGATCTTCAATTGAAAGAATTGCCTGTGCACATTGAATGCTTTGATAACTCAAACATACAAGGAACAAACCCAGTAGCGTCAATGGTCTGTTTCAAAATGGGACGGCCGTCAAAAAAAGACTATCGCCATTATAAAATCAAAACCGTTATCGGCCCAGATGATTTTGCATCAATGACTGAAGTTGTAGGCAGACGATACAAACGTCTTCTGGAGGAAAAACAGCCCTTACCAAAACTCATTGTTATAGATGGAGGCAAGGGTCAATTAAGTGCCGCTTGCGATGCCTTGAAAAGCCTAGGCATTTATGGTGAAATACCCATTATTGGTATTGCCAAAAGGCTTGAAGAAATCTATTTTCCAGAGGATTCCTTCCCGCTCCACATCGATAAAAAATCAGAATCTCTCCGATTAATTCAGAAACTTAGAGATGAGGCTCACCGCTTTGCAATTACCTTCCACCGCGACTTAAGAAGTAAAAACAGCTTTAACTTTGAGCTTGAAAATGTAAAGGGGATTGGAAGGTTTACGGTAGACAAACTGCTCAAAGAGTTTCGCACCATGAGCGGAATTGAGGCTGCCAGTTTTGAAGAACTATCAGCTATTGCAGGAGAGAGTCGAGCGAAAAGAATCCAAAACTTCTTCCAACAAAAAAAGGAGGCCTAAGCCTCCTTTCCAATTTATAAATCAAACCTTATTTAGTATTCCCAAAGGTTATGCATTGTCTCTAATAGTTGGTATCTGAAGTCTCTCGATATTTCCATCAAATTTCTCTTTCCTGCTGTAATCTGTGCTTCAAAGAACTGCTCCATGGCTGCATCACTTGGGTTAGAGAACTTAACGATATTTGAACTGAACAATCGCATATCAAAAGCATTGGTTAAGCTAATATCAAAGTTTCTTGGGTTTCTTGGGTTGAACCAAAACGCTCTAACGTTCGCCTCTTTATTTGCTACACTCTCACGATACACTTTATCCAAGTAAGCTACCAAGTCTTTGTACTTAACTCTTACCATCTCCTTTTCAACACCTCCAGCAATATCAGACTGTGCAACAATCTTTACAGACTGAACATCCCAAATCGGTACAGATCGGTTTCTATCAAAAATTAAGTCTTCCTCAATTTCAAGCATTGAAATCCTATCTTTTGGAATAGAATCTGGAGCAAGTTTCTCTTGTGTCTTCTGTTGCACATAAGCATCAGGTTCAACACCACGAGTTATCGCTTCAGTTTTCCATCTGTCAATCTCATCCAAAGTAGCATCTTCACCTTTGGTTCCATCAATGATTACTCTATCGGTATAAGCATTTCTATCCGATAATAAGTCTGAATCATCGAAGCCCTGTGTTAAAGGGTTGTAAGGAGCAATTCCTTCTCCCTCTGCAGAGTTGTACCAAAGATCAATCCCTTCGAAAATGATTTCAACAATTTTAGAATACCTGGAATTCCAGCCTTCATTAGATTTCTCTCTCAGATCCATTTTAGACCATACTCGAATGCTGAACATTACGTCCTCACTTCTAATGGGTCTAACGGAGTTGATATTATACCTTCTTGAGTTTTGCACACTATCAATAGGTGCGGTTCCATTGGAATTGGCTTGACCAAAACTACTGGCACTCACTAAGAGTAAAAAACAAATTGCTGAGAGAGTTCTCATAATTAATTAATATTTATTTCTTGTCCATCGCTGTACTTCACCACTTCTTTCTGATTGGCAAAGTTCAAACGCGTATATTCTTCTACAATAACTCGCAATCTATCGCCTGCTCTCATTCTAGATTTCAAAGGTGCTAAATCAACATCTGTTGTAGCTGCGTCTATATTTATAGTACCACTCTGACGATTATTCTGAATCAACATTACTTTACCTTTAGAAATAAAGAAGTTAGCATCAGATTTGAAGTTTTTTAGAAAGTCCTCATCAGGCACTAAAATCAAACTAAGCTTATTGGGAATACCATTGTAACCACTTTCGGCATTATAGTCTTTCCCGTCAACCTTAACCTCAAACTTAGGCCTTGGTATTGATTTCACAGTAAAAGACGTGTTATCAATAAATGCTCCACCACTACTAACGCCAATTGTTACGTTTCTAGTACCTGTAGTTGGAATTACTACTACTTCACCTTTTTTTGAACCCGCACGTTGCTCAGCTCCCTTTACCGTAAAAGAAGGATTATAGGCAGGCCCCAATGAAGGTACATTGATTTGGAGTACGTTTGCAGAGTTCTGATATAAGTTCTGAATCGCTTCAGCCTTTACCTCTATCACGGGCTTAGCTACCATATACTCATGTACAATTGGTACAGTTTTAATCTCTCCACCATCATTGTACTGGATGTTAGCTTCAAACTTTTGTTTGGACATGTTATCCACATAGTTTGTTGCTGAAGCTCTGAATTTGATTTTTCCCCTGCCGTTTTCAACTGTCAGTTTTGAACCGTTATAAGTCATTGTAGGCTCTAACGCTGAGTTAGATGCTGTTAAGAAAAGTTCAGCTTCAAACTCAGTTCCCGCAGTAACCACATTTGATACTGGCAAAACAGTTCCTGTAATTTGGTCAAATCCTTTTACGGCTGTTGCTCCTACTCTTCCTCCTAACAAACCTAACGCCTCAGATTCACGGGCATAAATTTGATTTTCATAGAAAGTAAGTTGAGCCAAAACAGCTGCCAAAGGTGTTTTGTAAAAGTTCAAGTTTGCAAAATCCTTGTTCTTTTCTTCAGGATTGTTCTTGTAGAATTCGATTTCGCTAGCATCTAGTGCAAGTGATTGCCAATTCTTATTGATTCCTATTTGAGCCAAAGTTGACTTCATCTCATCATTATAAGCGTCCAAACGAGTTTTAATTTCATCTGCCTTTTTTTGCTCCACTAAATAGTGAGATGGTTCTTCATACTTCTTTAGAGTACTTCTTTCATAAATAGCATCTTTATCGCCACCAGAAGACTTCAATCCAACCTCTTGTTTAATACCTGCTAGGTACTCAACAATATCGATTGTCTTTTGACGAACTTGTTTTGCTGCATTAACAACAGCAATATCAGTGTCTTTACTTCCCTGATCTTTAGCTGCCTTGTCAATGCTGGTCAATACTTGGGCGTTGCTTGTTGCATACACTTCATTTGAAGTCTCCAAGCCTGCCTCCATTAATACAAACTTTTCAAGTACTGTATCTTTAATTTGCAAGGCCAAAAGAGCTGTCAGTACGAGGTACATCATACCGATCATCTTCTGCCTTGGGGTTTCTTTACCTCCTGCCATAATAGATCAGTTTAGTTTGATGATTTCATTGCTGACAACATTGCGCCATACACTTTGTTAAGTGAATTCACATTGGTATTCAACTTGCCCATTTGAGCTTTAAATTCTTCTGCTTCTTTAGTTGCAGCAGATACACCTGCTAAGGCAGTATCAATATTTGCATAGAAAGATTTGATCGCCTTCACGTGTGCTTGTGAATCGTTCAATTCTTCTTTGTATACTTTATTCAAAGCGTCTAGCTGAACTGAAGCATTTTGCAATTGTGTTTGGTAGGATCCTACCGAAGTTTTTAACTGCGACTGAATTTCACCTGCTCCTTTTGCTGCTTCGGCCATTTGCGCCATGGCAGTGGCTGTTACTGTTGTGCTTTGATTAATTTTACCTAAGCTTTCAGATGCTTTTTTCGCACTATCAGCATATGCATTTGTTGCAGAAACAGCATTTGACATATCTGACATTCCTTTAGCATTGGCTGCAAGGGTGGTCATTCCTTCACCAAATTGTTTGAGGCTTTCCTTACTTACGGCAGCTTCTTTAAGAATTTTACCAAGACTTATCTCGTCTTTACCGCCTTGATCGCTAGGGCTAACTCCTGCTGAATTTGCCTCGTATAATTTTTTAGTATAATCTGTTGATTTTGGTTCGAAAGCACTAAAAGCAAAAATTAATGCTTCTACGCTCAAACCTGTAATTAGCATTGGAGTTGCACCTGCCCAGCCTTCTAGCTTAAACATTGCTCCTACAATTACTACCGCAGCTCCTAGCCCATATATTTTGGGCATTATGTCGCCATAAAATTTCTCTGAAAATGATTTGTTAGCCATATGCGTATTAATAAGGTTGAAGTTATTTGGTTAAAATTTGGTTAATTGGTTCCGAAGTCATCACCTGCACGTCCTAGGTAGTCCATTGCACATCTAAAACCAATACTGGCAGATTCTACATCTCTGTATTCGTAAGTACGTGTTCCTGTTTGCAGGTAATAAGATATATCATTCCAAGCGCCACCTCTTACTACTTTTTTACCGTAGTGCGGATTGCCTGTTTCATTGTCTTTATAAAGGAATAGTGGGTTCAAATCCCAAACCAATGGGTTATATATTGGTGAAAAGTCATCTAAACACCATTCGGCAACGTTACCTGCCATATTATACAGGTTAAAACCATTTGGAAGGAAAGAGTTAACTGGAGCAGTATACGGATATCCGTCATCGTCATAATTACCTCTTCCAGGTTTAAAGTTCGCTAAAAAGCAACCGCTCTTGTTTTTAGTATATGGGCCACCCCAAGGGTATTTAATAATTTCACGTCCTCCTCTTGCAGCATATTCCCATTCGGCCTCCGTGGCCAATCTGAAATTAGGGTAACGTGCTTCTACAGGTAGTGTGCTTTTAAAAGTTGTATTTGTTTGATTTCCCTGTCCTTGATTCGTTTGAGGTTGTGCACCTAATTGACCTGGGCCACCTAAGCCTTGAACTCCAGCAGGGTCGGCATTTTTGTTCTTTTTACCTCCAAAAAGGCCCCCGCCACCAGTTCCAAAATAATCGTCTTCACGACCAATGTTCAAGTGTTCGGTTCTCCACTCAGCAAATTTAGATGCAGACTCCCAGCTAATTCCTACTACTGGGTAATCATCAAAAGCCTGATGACTAAAATAGTATTGGGTCATTTTATCACCCATATGATAGGCAAACTCTGTATCCCAAACATTAGGGTTTGGAGTAACATCTTGCTTTACTTGCTGTGTCCAGTATTGTTCGTTAGGGTCTTGGGAAATGGTATCGATAAAATTCAAAAACTGACGATACTCGTTGTTTGTAATTTCTTCTGAGTCCATCAGAAATGAACTGACAGTTATTTGTCGGTTGAAGTTGATTTGAGATGCAGCAACATCTTCATCGGCTTGACCCATGAAAAATGTTCCTCCAGGAATCTGAACCATTCCGTAAGGTGTTTCTTGGTACCATCCTTCTCGATCAGGCACCCCCATTAACTGCCCTTCGGCATTAAGTTTTTCTACCTTACTCATGCCTCCACCACCTAGAAAGCCCTTAAACATAGAGCAACCAGTAGATAAAGAGACAACCATTAAAATCGCAAACCCAGCGTATATTCTCCTCATTGATAGCTAATTCTTGTTTTTATTTAACTGACCGCCTGCTTATCTTATTGCCAATCAATTAAATAAAGCGCGAAAAATAGTATTTTCTATTCATTAATCCAGTCCATGACCGAAAATTATCGAAATCATAACTTAGGCAAAACGTTCATTTAGTACCTAAATCTAGGAGTTCTTATAATTCTTTGTCCTCCTATTCTTGGGGAAGACTTGAAATTATAAATTAACATCAACTCCTGTGATGTTGGCTTTTTACTACTTTGATTTCCAACAACAAAATCAAAGGCATAGGCCAATGTTAAAGAACGATCACTCAAAATCTTGTATCCAACTATCAGGGAGGCCGACTCTGATTGTCTGTAAGCCAAACCAGCCCTGAGGTTATTATTGTACTCGCCAATAACGCTCACTTCTACATTGTAAGTATTCAAACTTACAGATTTTAGTAAAACAGTTGGTGTGATAGTTATTTGAGGGGTAAATGAGTAATCATAACCCGCTGTCAAATAGTAATGTCGATTTAATTGATTGGAAACCTGACTTTCTCCAAAGTCAAATTTTGGTTGAAGTAAGTGATTTGAACTCAAACCACCAAAAAAATTTCCTTTTCTATATACAAGCCCTACACCCAAATCAGGTCGGATTTGCCCTTCTTTTCCTGAAGCATTAAAGATTGGATCAGACGGGTCCACTACCACGATCTTATCATAATCTATAGAACTTGAAAACATACCTACGTTTAATCCTACAGTTAGTATTCCTCCATTGGGTAAGTTCAAGCTTCGAGACAATGCTGCTTGCACTTGTAAATTGTTGGTAGGCCCTAAATTGTCATTGCTCAAATATATTCCGAGCCCAGATTTAATTTGAGGTAAATTTGAATTGTAGCTTATTAATTGTGTGCTTGGAGCCCCTCCTTGATTTACAGTACCGTCATACCCAAACCATTGTGATCGATGGATAGCCGTTAATGTTGTTCCATTTGATGGCCCCGCAAAAGCTGGATTGTAGTACAGTTGATTGAACATGTACTGGGTAAACTGAGCATCTTGTTGAGCTCTTACCTGAAAAATGGCAACCAGTAGAAGAGCCAATGAAAACAGAAAAGTTCTTTTCATAATCTCGTAACGACAAATTTAGCCGAATTATTCATTCGGCTCGAATATATTACAAGATAACTGGATTCCCCCCTTAGAGCTAAGGTTAAATCAATCCAGATTATTTGCCTTTTTTATATATAACTCCAAAGCACCCGTCATAGAAGGAGCATTGGGTAATGGAGCTTCAATGTCAATGATCAAACCAGCATCTCTTGCTGCTTGCGCAGTTGTTGGGCCAAAAACAGCTATTCTCGTATCGTTCTGTTTGAATTCAGGGAAGTTTACAAACAGGGAATTAATACCGCTAGGGCTATAAAAGGCAATAATATCATACAGTACATCATCCAAATCCGACAAGTCGCTTGCTACGGTTTCGTAAATGATTGCCTCTGTGAAATGATAATTATTTTCTTCTAAAAACACAGGAATGTCTTCCTTACGAATGTTGGAGCAAGGGAAAACGTATTTTTCGTTTTTGTGCTTTTTAAGAATCTCTATTAAATCTTGAGCTGTTCTTGAGCCTGTAAAAATCTTTCTTTTTCTAACAACAATATATTTTTGAAGGTAGTTAGCCGTCTGCTCTGAAATACAGAAGTATTTCATGTCTGCTGGCACTTCAACTTTAAGCTCTTTGCAAAGCCTAAAAAAGTGATCAACGGCATTTCTACTTGTGAAAATAACGGCTGTGTGTTTAAGTATATCTACCTTCTGCTTTCTAAAGTCCTTAACATTAATTGGATCTACTTGAATGAAAGGCCTGAAATCAATCTTGATGTTATACTTATTCGCTAAAACGTAATAAGGTGATTTATCATCAGATGGTTTTGGCTGAGATACTAGGATGCTTTTTACTTGTTTAAGCCTATCCTCTTGTGTACTATTAGACATAAGTTCCCTACTTCTTCTTCTAGATTTGGCTGTTTATTATTAGAACTAGCCCGATGGTCAGTGGCGTCAGTTCCGTGGCGCAAATGTACGAAAATATAAACAACTTGCTATGAGGCCTATCATTGAGCATTCTCATATAGATTAAAAACCCCCGATAATAGAAAAAGATAATCGATGCAGCCAATGTAAACTGAATCAGGTTTTTAGGAAACACTATGGAAGAAAAGCTTATAACAGCTAAAAATAGAAGCACAATCAGAAAAAACACCAGCGAAGCGTTGACCATATCTACAAAGTGGCGAGAGATAGTTGAACGCAAATCAAAGAGCAATCCGAAACCTAAAATCAACAAAAACTTAACATAGACCAGTACATTGAGTACCACAAAAAGACCTAACCATTGCAGAATGGCAAAGCCAAAATGGTCGACAATGAGTGTTTCTGGTAGGCCGTTGTCCTTCCAAAGGCCATTGGCTATAAATAAAATTACAAAGGAAAGTGACAGGGAGCTTAAAGCAGTAAAGTATAGGTGTTCCGAACTAAAAGGTCTTAGGTTGCTGCCCAAATCTTCTCTCACCCTAAAACCAAAAAGTTTGTTTGGAGCAATAATGCCTGAAAACACTTTGGGGAAAACCGCTCTGGATACGGCATAGGTACAAAGCAAAATAATTGCAATTACAATAAATGCATCTCTGCCTTCTGCCCTAACCAATTGCGAATAGATCATATTCTCTCAAAATCTGGTAGTGTAACCAAAGTGTATTTTAGATTGATTAAAATTAAAACTGCCAGTGCTTTGCGAACTCCCCAGCGCATAAATAAAGTTAAATATACCTGATGAGGTAGCAAAGCTTAATCCCGTGCCTAGCCCTAAAGCCCATTCCGATGTTGGAGATTCCTTAAACTCTCCTTCTAAATGAGCTAGGTCTGTAAACAGTAGCAAATATGAACTTTCATCAAATAACAACCTACCCTCAAGCGTAGCTAATCCATATTTTGTCGCAAAAAAGAAATTCTCATTAAAGCCTCTAATCGATTTAAGTCCGCCCAAACGAAATGCGTCATTCTGAAAAAGTTGATCATTGGCTTTTAAGCCTCCGCTCAGTTTGCTTACTAAAACAAAATTGTTCTTCCACCTAAAGTAATTCTGAAAGCCCAATTCGAATGTATATTGAAGTGTTTTTAGGTCTACTCCTTGATAGACTTCTGCAGGCAAACTAACATTACGGCTAATCTTCTTATTTCCTGTTGAAGCTTTAATACTCAAGCCTGCACCTCTAGAAATTATAAATGGGTCATCAAAATTGTTCCAGTCAAAGCCCAATCCATAAGAAGTTAAATCGAAGTCAATAACAGAGGGGAGCTGATTGTTTGTAACCTTTGGCGTGCCAATTAAGTCGGTGCCTTCACTTGTTGAAAAGACATTCAGAAAGCTGTTTCCTCCAAGATTATAGCTTATTTCTAAGTCGAAAATACGTTTCGTAAATAAGGTGTCTTGCTTTAAAAAGTCGAAGGCAAAATCAAAATTAAGTGGACTGCCCAGTACATTAGGGTGAGCATATTGAAGGTTCAAATTCTGTGTTTCTTCACTCAGTCGCTGCCAATGTAACCCAATCTGTTTCCCTGAACCAAAAGGGTTTAGTAAATCCACATCTACCTGACCTGTAACCAAAAGTCCATCCGAACGATTTGAGTTTGGTAGAAAACCAATGATACCATCAATTTGATTTACAGGCCTTTTCTCAACTTTCAGGTGTACGGTGGCTTCAGAGTTCTGAAAAGTTAAAGTGGAAGCTTCACTCACCCTTAGGTAAGGCAAATTTCTTAATCGTTGAGAGACGTAATCTATTTTTTTCTGGTCATAAGGGTTCCCTTGAACAATGCCCAAGTAATTTCCCAGAAAGCGGGCTTTAATGGCAAAATCGCTTTTAATATCTAAGCTATCAAAAACAATCAGCGGCCCTAAGTCTAAGTTCAATGAAGCGCCAATCTGATTTACTTCAATCCGAAGGGAGTCCAATTTCAAGCTTGCAAAGGGATAACCATTTCTTTCTGCAAAAGACAAAATAGATTTCTCCATCCGTGCCACCTGATTGAACCGAAAAGGCTTTTCTTCAAATTGGGCCTGCTTATACCCACTTCTTCTCAAAAGTGAGTTTTCTACATTACCAGAAGTCAGTCTTAACCATGTAAATTTTTCTCCTATCGAAATTTTGACCCTGAGTTCGTTACTTACACTGGAGCGTGAAAGGGTACTGGCCAGCAAATACCCATCGGAATGAAGGGTATTGATCAGCTGCCTAATTGCTCTTTCGGTACTCAAAGAATCCGTATGTTCAGCAGGGTATTTATACTTTCTAAGTACCGATTCCTCTTCGGCAACAGCTTCAATCTTTAACACATACTTTTCCTGCGCCTCAACGGAAAGGCATAAAAAACCATAAAGGAATAAGCAATAAATATACTTTAAGTATATCTTGGGCATTCTGCGAATTTAAGCTTCAAATTAACGATTCTTTGGCCGGATTATATATTCATATTCCCTTTTGCAAAAAGGCTTGTCATTATTGCGATTTCCATTTTACTCAATCTGTTGGGCAAATGGACAGTATGGTAAATGCCATTTGTAAAGAACTGGAAATGCAAGCTGATTATTTGAATGGAGACGCCATAAACACAATCTATTTTGGTGGTGGTACTCCATCATTAATGAATGAGGATCAGCTGAAAAGAATCATGAAGCAGGTTCAGTATACTTTTAGGCTGGCTAGCAACCCTGAAATTACACTGGAAGCCAACCCTGACGACCTAGACGCAGACCAGCTGAAATCACTTTATGCTTCGGGTATTAACCGATTAAGCATGGGAATTCAGTCCTTTCATGAGCCGCATTTAAAATGGATGAACCGCCAACACACAGCCCAACAGGCAGAAATGTGTTTCTATAATGCCCGAAAAGCTGGTTTTGAAAACATAAGCGTGGACCTGATTTATGCCTTGCCTCACCATAACCATGAGATTTGGGAAAGGGACTTAATGAAGGTGATTCACATGCGACCTGAACATATTTCTTCTTATTGTCTTACCATAGAACCTAAAACCGCTTTTGGCCACCTGGTTTCGAAAGGAAAAATGGAAGATGTAGAAGAAGAGTACGCTGCGCAACAATTTGAAATACTGACCGAAACTTTGGACCGCTACGGCTTTGAGCAATACGAAATTTCAAATTTTGCCCAGCCTGGTTACGAATCGCAGCACAACGGTAATTACTGGAAACAGGAAAAATACTTGGGCATAGGCCCTTCGGCACATTCATTCAACGGTCATTTTAAGCAAGCCAATGTTTCGCACAACGCCAAATACATTAAAGGAATAAGTGAAGGGGAAATTCCTTTCGAGAAAATTATTCTTTCAAAAGAAGACCAAATCAACGAGTATATTCTCACAAGCTTAAGAACCAAATGGGGTTGTGATACCGAATGGCTCAAACAAAAGCACAAGGTAGATTTATTGAGAATGCACGAAGATTACCTCATGCGGATTGACTACAAAGGCATGATTCAGGTAGAAGATGGTTGCATTACACTCACCAATAACGGAAAGCTTTTGGCCGATAAAATAGCTTCTGATTTATTCGTTTATAGCAAGGAAGATTGACAGGATTGTACGCTTAATTCTGTTTGTGGATAACCGTCTTGATAAGTAAATCTGAGTGCTTCTTAAAAACGACCCTTCCAAATACCTACTTTTATAATTCGAACGAAGTAATAGTGAATAAAAGACCGTACCCCAACAATAGAAAAGGACAGCCAGAGAGTATTGGAGATGCTGTGAAAGAAATGTTGAAGTCATTCAATATTGAACAGAAATTCCATGAAACTAACCTGATCAATTCTTGGGAGCAAGTTATGGGCGTGGCGATTGCCAAACGTACCAGCAAGATTTACATTAAGGACAAAAAGCTTTACGTTCACCTTACTTCTGCGCCATTAAGGCACGAGCTCAATATGTCTAAAAACAAGATTTTGGTTTTGCTGGCCAAAGAATTTGGAAGCCCTATCGTAAATGATGTAATCCTGCTTTAAGTGCCTAAAAAGCGAAAAGGCCGACAATATGCCGGCCCCTTCTATTCAACTTCAACTTTCCTTAATTCTTTTTGATTTCCTGTTTCAGGTTGGTATCACCTTTATAGCCATCAGGAAGCTTGGTGATTCTAATAATGTTCTCACCTGTTAAATATTGATTTACGGCCTTTACCACTTGGTCTTTTGTAATGGCCTTGGCGCGTTCATTTGATTTCAAGATTTCTTCAAAGCCATCTCCAGATTTTGAATAGCTTTTTATCATACCCTGCCAGTAGGCGTTTGTTTTAATTTGCTCATCAAAGTTCTGCATACGGGCAGTAATCACTTTCTGCAAATCTTCCTCCGTAAACTCACCATTTTTGAGTTTCTCTAGCTCCTTCATGGCAGCTTCTGCTAAAGCCTCTGCATTATCGGGTTTACAAGGGAATGAAATTGTAAAAGTGAACGTCTCCTTTGGGTTCTCACTCATTGAAGCCCTAGCGCTAACGCCATAAACTCCGCCCAGTTCTTCCCTTAGCGTTTCTATCATTTTATTGGTCAAAATACTGGCTGCCGCGTTCATCAGCCCATTATTCTCTAAAGTGTAATTGTAATCTCCGCTCAGGGTAATTGTAACTACGCTTTTATCGTCTACTCCAGCATATACATTTTGAGTGATTACTCCAGGTAAAGGCCTTAAATTCAAATCTTTACTTGATTCCTTTTTATGGGTTGCCGGCAAACTTGCGATGTATTTCTCCAATAAAGGCTTAAAGGTTTTCATGTCTATATTCCCTACAAACACAAAGCTAAAATCACTGGCATCGGCAAAACGCTCTTTGTAAATCTCCGTTACTCTTTTCAGCGAAATTTGATCCATTTCTTCCGCAGTAGGCAGTCCTCCAACCCAAGGGTTATCTCCGAACATAATTTTTTGAGATTCTAGCTGATACTTTATATCTGGGCTAGAGCCAAAATTTGAATAAAGTGTCTTCATTCTAGTGACCCAGCTTTTGAAAGCTTGTTCATCGTACCGTACGGTGGTAAACTTTAAGTGCACCATTTGAAAAAACGTTTCCAAATCCTTTAAGCTCGAAAAGCCCGACATGCTTTCTTCATATTGACCAATACTTGCGCCTACGGATGCGGTTTTCCCAGTCATAAATTTACCCAAATCAACCTGGCTAAACTCACCAAGCCCCAGCTCAGCTATAACCTGACTGGCATTGGTCAAATCTATAAACTCATCGGCAGAATAGAGCGAAACACCGCCATCGCTATAAGCACTCATCCGCACTTCATCGTTCTTGAAATCTGTAGGTTTTAGATAAACTGTAGCTCCATTTGAAAGCGTGAGCTTGGTAATGCCCGTAGGTTCATTAGTGCTTTCACTTGTAATTTTGCCTGGTTTTGGTGCAGAGGTCATTAAAGCAGTTGCCAATTTTTCTTCTACATAAGGCTCAATCGATTCGTCAGTTCGCACATCCTTCATTATTGCTTTCAGCTCATTCTCTGAAGGAATATTAGCTTCTTGGTCTGTTTTGGCTGTAATAACAATGGTTTGGTTATCTTCCGTAATCCATCCTTTTACTAGCTCATTAATCTCTTCAACTTTAATGGTTGGGAGTATCTGATTTACGAGGTCTAACATTTGTTTTTCGCTCAACAGTGTTCCTCCATTCAAGAAATGCTGCACATAAGTATTTACAAGACTACCCGATTGTGCTTTGTCTGACTCTTTGGCTCTTCTATCGTATGAATTAAGGTATAGTGCTTTCACTCGTTCAAGTTCTCCATTGGTAAAGCCGTACCTTCTCACTCTTTCATTCTCTACCATAGCAGCTTTAAGCCCCTCTTTGAACATGTCATCCTTTACATTCACTACAATGCTATATTCCTTTTTATGCTTGCCTAGCGAGCCACCATAGCCACTAAAGCTGAATAAGTAAGGCGGGTTTTCTGATTGTAATTTTTCTCGCAATCGTTGGTTGATCATCTGACCATACAGACCGTTCAGAATGCTCTTTCTGAAATCTTCTAGTGTATTTTCTGGCTTGTGAGTTCCTGGGGTAATAAAGCCTACTGCAATTGAACTTCCAGTGGCTTCATCATCCGTAGCTACTGCAATGCGGGTTCCTTTGAAAGGTGGTAAATCATAGTATTTTCTCTCCTTTGGCTTTTTAGGATTTTCTATCGACCCAAAATACGATTTGATTTTAGCCTCCATTTCGGCAGGATCAAAATCGCCCACGGCTACAATTGCCATTAAATCTGGTCTGTACCAATCACGGTAATACCTTTTGGCTGCATCGTATTTAAAATTCTGTAATACAGTTTCCTTACCAATAGGCAGTCTTTCGGCATATCTAGAACCTTGCAATACTACTGGCCAAGTTTCTTCTCTCATTCTTTGAGAAGCGCCTCTTCCAAGCCTCCACTCTTCCATTACCACGCCTCTTTCTTTGTCTATTTCCTCGTTATCGAAAGTGGCATTATGTGCCCAATCGCTCAAAACGGTTAAGGCCTTATCAATATTCTCTTTGTCCTCTGTAGGAATGGGTAAAAAGTAAACTGTTTCATCAAAGCTTGTGTAGGCGTTAAGGTCGCCTCCAAACTCAAGCCCCATTTTCTGAAGAAAGCTGATCAGTTCGTTTTTCTCAAAGTTTTTTGTACCGTTAAAAAGCATGTGCTCTGTAAAGTGAGCCAAGCCTTGCTGGTCGTCATCTTCTAAAATTGAACCTGCATTTACAGCCAGTCTAAATTCAATACGATTCTCTGGTTTGGCATTCTGTCTTAAATAATAGGTAAAGCCATTTTCTAACTTGCCTATTTTAACAGACGGATCCTTTTCAAGTTGTTGAAAGGCAAATGATGATAGCGGAAGGACGAGCAATAGTACTGCCCAGATACTGAGTTTTTGAAGTCGTTGTGTCATATCTGATAATTAAAACTATTCAATTAGTTAAATATATCAATTATGATTGAAATAAGAAATGATTCTACATTTTTAAACTATTAAAAAATGTTAAGCAATAAGCTAGGTGATACTATAACACTGTTAATCACTGCCTAATCAGCAATTACCTCATTTTGGATGTTAGCTTGGCGGCTGAAAAATTTTCTATGAAAAATAAGGAGTATGGCAACCCCTAAAAAAATACAAACATCGGCCACATTGAAAATAGGCCAAAGCGCTATGTATTTACCTCCCCAAAACGGAACCCAATCTGCAATGTATCCTTCCCAAACATCGAGGTAAAACATATCTACCACTTTGCCATGGAACCAAGGCGTTACGGCATCGTACGGTGCGTTATTCAAATAAACTCCGTAAAAAATACTATCTATTACATTGCCCATGGCGCCACCTAAAATAAGGGCCATGCTCCAGAGTAATCCTGAGTTATAGTTCTTCTTGGCTAGTTTGTAGAGGTAAACAGCAATGAAAGTCATGGCTATCATTCTGAAAATAGTAAGCCCTAACTTTCCCCATTCCGAACCAAATTGAAGGCCGAAAGCCATGCCTTCATTTAAGATATAATGTAGCTTGAACCAATCACCAAAAACCTTAATCTCCCCAATTTGGCCAAAAACCATTTTAAAATGCACCAGAAGTTTTACCGTCTGGTCTATGGCGATTACCGCCAAAGTGAGGAGAAAATATTTATAGTGCTTGAACTGCGCAGCCATTAGCCCACTGCTATTTTCACTTCAAGGGTCCACTCGTCAATTTCAACACTTTGCGCATCTGAAATTGACTCCACAACATCTAAATTCAAAGCTTGGGTTTCTTCACAAACATAAGCTGCATTGGCCGTCAAAGCTTCGTTAATCAAAGCTTCATTCTTGGCTACTTGAATGTTGATTTTATCCTGAACATCCAGTCCCATGTCTTTTCGCAAATTCTGAATTCGGTTCACGAAATCACGGGCAATTCCTTCGGCACGAAGCTCATCGGTAATTGAGATGTCTAGCGCTACGGTTACCTTGCCTTCAGAAGCTACTGACCAGCCCGGAATATCTTCGCTAGAGATTTCTACGTCTTCCAACAAAAGTGAAGCGGATTCGCCATCAAGCGAAATATTGATCGATCCGTTCTTTTCGATTTCGGCAATTTCAGTTTTCGTCCACTGGCCGATGGCCGCAGCCACCAACTTCATTTGTGAACCGAATTTTTTACCCAAGGTGCGGAAGTTCGGTTTTACCTTCTTGACTAAAATGCCCGAAGCATCATCTATATATTCTACCGCTTTTACATTGACTTCGGTCATGATCAAGTCTTGAACCGCCTCAATATATTGCTTGGTTTTTTCATCCAAAACAGGCACCATCACTTTGGTCAAAGGCTGACGCACTTTGATTTTTTCCTTCTTACGAATGGAGTGTGTTAACGAAGAGATGGTTTGCGCCAAAATCATTTGGGCTTCTAAGTCTGCATTAATGCAAGCCTCATTGGCCTCTGGGAAATCGGAAAGGTGAACCGACTCGAAGTTCTCTTTACCAGAAACGGCATTCAAATCCTGATATAAACGATCCATGTAGAACGGAGCAACAGGAGCCGCCAATTTCGCCACACTCACCAAGCAAGTGTACAAAGTTTGGTAAGCTGCTTTTTTGCCTTGATCGTAGTCGCCTTTCCAGAAACGTTTTCTGTTCAAACGTACATACCAGTTACTCACTTCATCGGTTACAAAATCCATGATCATTCGCGAAGCACGGGTTGGCTCATAATCATTATAGGCTTGGTCTACCTCTTTGATCAAACTGTTCAATCGAGACAAGATCCAACGGTCGCTTTCGGGTCTTTCATTCAAAGGAATTTCAGCATCCTCGAAAGTAAAGCCATCTAAATTGGCATAAAGCGCAAAGAAAGCATAGGTGTTTTGAAGCGTTCCGAAGAACCTTCTCTGTACTTCGCCCACGCCTTCAATATTGAATTTCAGGTTGTCCCAAGGGTTGGCATTTGAAATCATGTACCAACGTGTGGCATCTGGGCCAAAATTGTTGATGGTTTCAAATGGGTTCACCGCATTGCCCAGTCGCTTCGACATTTTATTGCCGTTTTTATCGAGCACCAAACCGTTGGCGATTACATTCTTAAAAGCCACTTTATCTTCTAGCATTACAGCTAAGGCATGGAGCGTAAAGAACCAACCACGGGTTTGGTCTACGCCCTCTGCAATAAAGTCTGCTGGGAAATTCGATTCGAAAATTTCTTTGTTCTCAAACGGGTAATGCCATTGCGCGTAAGGCATGGCTCCTGAATCGAACCAAACATCTATCAAGTCAGCTTCACGGGTCATTTTCTGACCTGTTTCACTCACCAAATACACATCGTCTACATAAGGGCGGTGTAAATCGAAGTCTTCGCCAATGCTTTCGGTCATAAAACCAGCAGCAATTGATTTCTCTACTTCAGCTTTCAATTCAGCCAATGAGCCAATACAGATATGTTCTTTTTTGTCTTCTGAAACCCAAATTGGCAATGGAGTTCCCCAATAGCGCGAACGGCTTAGGTTCCAGTCTACCAAGTTTTCTAACCAGTTGCCAAAGCGGCCTTCGCCTGTTGAAGCGGGTTTCCAGTTGATTGTTTTATTTAAGGCTACTAAATCATCTTTAAAAGCCGTGGTTTTAATGAACCAAGAATCTAGCGGATAGTATAAAATCGGCTTATCGGTTCTCCAGCAATGCGGATAAGAGTGCTCGTATTTTTCTACCTTAAAAGCCCTGTTTTCTTCTTTCAGTTTGATCGAAATCAAAACATCGAGCGATTTTTCAGGACGCTCTGCATCAGAATAGTATTCGTTTTTTACGTACATGCCAGCAAAGTCCGTGATCTCTTTCACGTACTTTCCTTGCTTATCTACAATCGGAACATCTTTGCCTTCTTCGTCCTTTACAAAAATGCCTGGCATATTATTCATTACCGAAACACGGTAATCGTCTGCACCAAATGTTTTTGAAATGTGAACGATACCTGTACCGTCTTCCGTAGTTACAAAATCACCAATCACTACGGTAAAAGCTGGTTTTTCTAAAGGAATGTAAGGCATCAATTGCTCATAGCTTTTGCCTGCTATATCGCGGCCTTTGAAGCTTTCAACTACTTCAAAAGGAATAATTTTATCGCCAGCTTTATAATCTTCAAGCTTAACTTCTTTTGCTTTATCGCTAAAGAATGAAGCTACTCTATCTTTGGCCAAAATCACATTGATTGGCTCAAAGGTGTACTGGTTGAAGGTTTTCACCTTTACATATTCAATACCAGCGCCAACGGCCAAACCGTTGTTGGCAGGCAATGTCCATGGCGTTGTTGTCCAAGCCAAGAAGAAATCGTTTTCAGTGCCTTCTACCTTAAACATGGCCGTCATCGATGTGTCTTTCACATCTTGGTAAGTACCTGGTTGGTTCAGTTCATGTGAACTCAGACCTGTACCTGCTGCTGGTGAATACGGCTGAATGGTGTAGCCCTTATAGATAAGGTCTTTATCGTAAAGTCGTTTTAAAAGCGACCAAAGCGTTTCAATATAGTTGGTTTCGAAAGTAATGTATGGGTTTTCTAAATCTACCCAATAGCCCATTTTCTCGGTAAGATCATCCCATTCATCTTTGAACTTCATTACCGCCTCACGACATTTCTGGTTGTATTCTTCAACCGAAATCTTTTTGCCTATGTCTTCTTTGGTAATGCCTAATTCCTTTTCTACCTGAAGTTCAACAGGAAGGCCGTGGGTATCCCAACCGCCCTTTCTTTTTACTTGAAAGCCTTTTTGTGTTTTGTATCGGCAGAAAATATCCTTCACCGTTCGCGCCATTACGTGGTGAATACCTGGGGTTCCGTTTGCAGATGGAGGTCCCTCGTAAAAGGTAAAAGAAGGTCTCCCTTCTCTGGTGTCTACTGACTTTTCGAATATGCCGTTCTCTTTCCAGAACTGGAGCATTTGCTCACCTATTTCAGCATAATTCGGGTTTTTGTATTCGTTGTACTTTTTCACTTTACTCCTTGTTTTATGGGCTAAGCCGAATTGGCTTTTAGGAATCTTTATTGTCTTTGTCTGTTGAACCAACAAACGGGTCGTTACTCTTAATCAATAAGCTTTGAGTATCAATTTCTTCGTCTTCGTCTTCAATATAAAACTCATAATGCTCAATAAGTGGGCGGAAATTAGTATCTCTTTTTCCACTGTCAAACACCATAAGCAATGCTGGTAATACAGTAAGGTTGGTCATCATGGCGAAAAGCAATGTAAGCGATGTAAGCAAACCCAAAGCTACGGTTCCACCAAAATCGGAAAACACGAAGATTACAAAGCCGAAAAACAGCACGATGGAAGTATAGAGCATACTTGACCCTGTTTCTTTTATACTTTTACTTATGGCGATTGGCACAAAGAACTTATTGGCAAACAGCTCTTGGCGGTATTTGGCCAAGAAGTGAATAGAGTCATCTACAGAAATACCAAAAGCTATACTGAAAATCAAGGCCGTACTCGGTTTCAACGGAATTCCAAAATAACCCATGATGCCTGCGGTGAGTATTAATGGAATTAAGTTCGGCACCATAGAAATGATAATCATTCTGAGGTTAGCAAATAGGATTGCCATGATGATGGCTATAATACCAAAAGCCAGCAATAGCGACATTTGTAGGTTTTCGATCAAAAACTTATTGCCTTTCACAAATAACAAGGTCGACCCGGTTACGCTGGTATGAACATCTTCATCATCACCAAACACTTCATCAATTCTTGGTTCAACTACTTGGGTGATGAGCGAATCCATTTTAACAGAGCCTAAATCCCAGATTTTAAGAGAAACCCTTAACACTTGTCCTGTTGTATCTACAAAGCTATTCAGTAAGCCATCTTCATCTTTTTGATTACTCAAATAGTTCAGAATTGCATTTCTATCGCTTGGGCTCGGAAGGCTATATCGGTTAGAATCACCGTTATAATAGGCTTGACGAATGGCCTTTGCAAAACTGACAATGGAAATGGGCTGAGAAACAAAGTCGATTGAATCGAGACCGATTTCAAGCCTTTCCACTTTTCTTAAGTTTCTGGCATTCAGTGATGACCTTGGTTTTCCGAAGTCAATAATAATTTCAAGCGGCATTACCCCGCTAAAGTTGTTTTCGAAAAAGTAAAGGTCTTGCTTCAATTTTGACTCTTCGGGAATATCGTCTACCATATAGGCCACAGAATAGAGTTTGGAAACTCCATAAAGCGACACTCCTAAAACAACAATGGTAATTGCGAAAACACGATAGCGGTGTCTGTGTACCAACAAATCGAGCAATGTGAGCATGCGCCCAGTTATCTTGAACTCTAGGTGTTTAAGCTGGGCTGGTTTAGGGGCAGGCAAGTAAGAGAAGATACCCGGAATGAGTACCATACTTACCACAAAAGTGGCCAAAATGTTGATTCCAGCAACCAAACCAAACTCCTTTAAGAGGGTGATGTCTGTAGTTACCAAAACCAAGAAACCGATAGCCGTTGTAAAGTTTGTGATAAAGGTTACTAAGCCTATTTTTCTGATCATCAGGCTAAGTGCCTTCATTTTATTGCCATGTTTGGCAAAGTCCTGATGATATTTATTCAGTAAATAAATCGAATTGGGAATACCGATTACAATGATGATTGACGGTATTAAACCCGTAAGCACATTGATATTGTATTGAAGTATTCCGAGGGTTCCCATTACCCAAGTCACCACTACGCCAATTACAATCAGTGGAAAAACCACTGCTGTCCACGACCTAAAGAAGAGAAAGAGAATAAGGGCAGTAATGGCAATGGAAAGCACAATGAACAACTTGAGTTCCTTGGCCGTCATTTCTTGCATTACCGTTCTCACAAACGGCATTCCTGAATAATGAAGCTCGATGCCCGTATCTGCCGAAAACGCCTTACCAATACCTTGGATTTCGCCAACTACATCATTCCTAAGTTTAGAATTGAGCACCTCACGATCCATCGTAATCAGGATCAGCGTAGCTCCATTCTTAACATTCATCAACTGACCACTGTAAAATTTTAGGTTCAAAGCCACAGCCATCAACGAATCCAATTCGGCCTGAGAGGTAGGGCTTTTGCCAACTAAAGGGGAAAGCTCAAAACTGCGGTTGTCTTGATTTTTAGTAATATTCTGAAGCGTGGCCAACGAAATCACATTGGTGATTCCTTCCACTTTTTGTAACTTTTTGTTCAGTGCCTCATACTTATTGAAATTTTCGAGCTCGTAAAGACTGCTATCTTTCATACCGAGTACTAGAATATTTCCATCCTCACCAAAGTTCTTTTTAAAGTCTTGGAAGTACTTATAGTTCTCGTCTGTTTCTGGAACGGCCGTATTGAAGTTAAATGCCATTTTTACATCGCGCGCCATATAGCCCATGAACACCGTAAAAAGGAGCAAGAGAATCATCAGGGCGAGCCTGTATTTCAGTACGATATGAGGAAGTTTAGACCACATTTTTTTCAAAGATCACAAAGGTAATAGAAATCCCTTCTCAGTAAATTGATTCTCACCATTTTATCCTATAAACAGAAAGGTTAATTCGGCTATCGGCCCGGTAGGGAAATACCCATAATTTTTCGGTACAAATTCAAAGCGTCAGAATCGGTCATTCCAGCAACGTAATCGAGCACAGACCTTAAGGCAATGTAAGCAGAATTCGCTTGCTTCACTTCCGTTTGAGTTTCGGTGGGTAATAACCTAAAATAGGTTTTATCTTTTGCGGAAAGGTTATTTTTAAAACCAGCCAAAGTAGCAGGCACAAGGGTTTCCAACAAACCATTTAATACACGATAACCCGCAGCCTCGGTTTCTACCACATCGCGACTACGGTAAATTTTTTCTATAGAAACGTTAATAATTTCGGCCATAGCCGCTTTCGAAGGAATTTCATCGGCCAAAGAAATATCGAATTCCGAAGTCAGTAGTCTCTCTTCATGCTTCATAAATAAATCTACGCACTCTCCAATTAGCTGATTAATGGCCAAAGCACGAAGCACTCCAATTCGCTCTTTTAGGCTATGAATGGCCTCTAATTTTTCGGGCTGAAACTTATCGCCAATCACATTGGCAAGCAATTCGACCGTTTGCTCATAAGTGACCAAGCCTAAATTACAGCCGTCTTCTAAATCTATAATATGGTAGCAAATGTCATCGGCAGCCTCTACCAAAAAGGCCAGCGGATGGCGACAGTACTGATCAGTTCCTAAAACCTCAAGACCAAGTTCTTTTCCCAACTCCTGAAAAATCGTTCTTTCTGTATCGTAAAAGCCAAATTTCTTCTGGCTTCTTCTGGCCTTGTCTTGCTTTTCAACCAGCGAAGGACGAGGGTATTTTGTAAAAGCAGCTAAGGTGGCTGAAGATAACTTCAAGCCCTGATAACCCGGTCGGTTCAGTAGTCTAAACCCTTGTGCATTTCCTTCAAAATTGATCAAGTCGGCCCATTCGGCTTCGGTTACTTCCGGTTTAAGTTCAGTCTCGGCATTTTTAAAATAATCCGAAATAGATGATTCTCCTGAGTGCCCAAAAGGAGGGTTCCCAATATCGTGCGCCAAAGAAGCGGCCGCAACTATGGCACCAAAATCATGTGCACTTATTTTATTCTGAAGAAAATCATACTTCTCTATCAGTTTACTGCCCACCAACCTTCCTAAAGATCGGCCCACGCTAGACACTTCCAAGCTGTGCGTCAGTCGGGTGTGTACAAAATCCTGCTCTGGCAAGGGGTGTACCTGCGTTTTGTCCTGCAATTTCCTAAACGGATGAGAAAAGATAATCCGATCAAAATCACGATCGAAAACCGTTCTCGTCTGGTTTTGCTGAACATCAGGAGTATCTAAAGAAAGAAGTTGTAACCAATTCATCGCGGTAAAGCTAAGTATTGAGCCTTTAACAGGAAAGGTAAAAATAGACTTGAATCAAATATAGGTAGAGAAGCACCAATAAATACCGAATGAGAAACATATAGAATTGAATTAGGCCTCTAGGCTTTCCGCTCAATTGTCGCTAATATTATAAGAAGGCCAAACCAATTTTTTCTGTTACCTCTAAAACTATGGGAGAAAAGAAATACATCATCGCATTAGACCAAGGCACCACGAGTTCTCGTTCGGTGCTCTTCGATCAAAAAGGACAAATCATTGACATTGCACAGCAAGAGTTTTCCCAGATTTTCCCTAAACCAGGATGGGTGGAACATGATGCTATGGAAATCCTTTCCAGCCAAATGGAAACCCTTTCCAAACTTATTAAAAAGAACAAAATCAAAGGCGAAGAAGTAGCGGCCATAGGCATTACCAACCAACGAGAAACCACAGTGGTTTGGAACAAAAACACGGGCAAGCCTATTTACAACGCCATTGTTTGGCAAGACAAACGGACGGCCAGCATTTGCGAAGACCTAAAGCACACTGGTATTGAAGCCTACCTTAGAGAAAACACGGGCTTAGTGATCGACTCTTATTTTTCTGGCACCAAAATAAAATGGATTTTAGACAATGTAGAAGGTGCAAAAGCAAGTGCCGAAGCTGGTAATTTACTCTTCGGAACCATTGACAGTTGGTTGGTTTGGAACCTGACCAATAGAAAAATACACGCCACCGATTACAGCAATGCTTCCCGCACTTTGCTTTTCAATATCAAAACCGTGAAGTGGGACAACAAGCTTTTAAAGGCGCTAGACGTACCAAAATCCATGCTTCCTGAAGCCCGCCCAAGCTGCGGAAATTTCGGTACTTATGAACTTGACGGTGTAGAAATTCCTATCGCAGGCATTGCTGGAGACCAACAAGCCGCCCTTTTTGGCCAAGCTTGCTTTGAACCCGGCATGGCGAAAAACACTTACGGCACCGGCTGTTTTATGCTAATGAATACGGGCGAAGACCTTCAACATTCATACAATGGCTTGCTCAGCACCATTGCTTGGGGCATTGACGATAAAGTATACTACGCTTTGGAAGGAAGTGTTTTTGTAGCAGGTGCAGCTGTGCAATGGCTACGCGATGCACTCGAAATCATTGAGAATTCTAGCGACTCCGAAGCGATTGCGGAAAAGCTCAAAGACAGTCATGAAGTCGTAGTCGTACCAGCCTTTGCGGGCTTGGGCGCTCCCTATTGGGATATGTATGCTCGAGGCGCCATTTTCGGACTCTCTCGTGATACGGGAAAAGAACACATTATCAAGGCCACGCTAGACTCTCTGGCTTTTCAAACCCGTGATATTTTACAAGCCATGCAAAAAGACGCGGGGCTAAAGTTGAAGGAATTGAAAGTAGATGGTGGTGCTGCGGCCAATAATTACCTCATGCAGTTTCAAGCCGATATTCTTGGCGTAGGGGTGGAACGACCAGAAGTTATTGAATCCACCGCCCAAGGTGCGGCTTACTTGGCTGGAATTTCAGTGGGTTTTTGGAAGCAAGAAGACATCATCAAAAACAGAATTATCGAGCATGAGTTTGAGCCAGAAATGGACGCCAAGCTCAGGGAAAAACTCTACGCCACTTGGCAAAAGGCGGTGAAGAGATCTATGGACTGGGTAGAAAATTAGTATTATGAACTTCCTCTCTTCCACCAACCGAAAAGCATTAACCGATACTGCAAAAACGCAGCACTATGATCTTTTAATCATTGGTGGAGGCATTACCGGGGCAGGCATTGCGCTCGATGCAGCTTCAAGAGGACTTAAAACCGTGTTGGTTGAAAAGAACGATTTCGCCTCCGGCACCAGCAGTAAATCCACCAAGCTGATTCATGGTGGCTTGCGCTACCTCAAGCAATTTGAAATTGCGCTCGTGCGTGAAGTAGGCAGAGAGCGCGCCACTTTGCACAAGCTCATTCCCAACTTGGTGACTTCAGAAAAAATGTTGCTCCCCCTTATTAAGGATGGCACTTTCGGAAAGCTCATGACCAGTATAGGTTTGATGGTCTACGATGTTTTGGCAGGCGTAGAAAAAGTGGATCAACGCAAAATGTTGGATATTGAAGAGACTTTGGAGAAGGAACCGCTTTTAAGCGAAGAAAATGTGGAAGGCGGTGGCATTTATGCGGAATACCGAACAGACGATGCCCGTCTAACGATTGAAATTATTAAAACCGCCTCCAGATTTGGAGCGCATTGCCTTAATTATGTGCAGGCCGATGAATTCATTTATAGGGAAGGAAAAGTAGCCGGAGTTTTCGCTACGGACTTTATCTCAGGTGAAAAAATGGAGATCAAGGCCACATCCACCATTAGTGCGGCTGGCCCTTGGGTAGATGAGCTGAGAACGAAAAACCATTCTTTGACCAGCAAGCACCTCCACCTCACCAAAGGCGTACACATTGTGTTGCCCCACAGTAAATTTCCGCTCAAGCAGGCCATTTATTTCGATTTCCCCGACAAGCGAATGGTGTTTGCCATTCCCCGAGGGAAAATCACTTATATAGGCACTACCGACACCGATTACTCTGGCGACAAGGATAAAATTTTGACGACCAAAGCCGATGTGGAATACCTTATTAAAGGCACAAATCATGCATTTCCAAAGCTGAACCTGAAGGTCAAAGATGTAGAATCGAGCTGGGCTGGAGTAAGGCCACTTATACATGAAGACGGAAAGTCTGCCTCAGAAATTTCGCGTAAAGATGAAATCTTCGAATCGGAAACTGGACTGATTTCTATTGCTGGCGGAAAACTTACGGGCTATCGCAAAATGGCTGAAAAAGTGGTCGATCGCTTGTATGATCGACTGAACGATGAGGAAGATCTGCCCATTGTGGAAACCAAAACCATCCATATTGATTTAGATAATGGTGCTTTTAAAAATGCCAAAGCGGTAAAGAAATATAGAAAAACCATTCGTGAGCAATTAGAGGTCATTGGCCTCGAAAAGTACTATGCTGGTTATTTGGTGAGCAATTACGGAAAAGTAACAGACGAAATTATTGAAGGCATGAATGCCTTTGACAACAAAGCACTCCATCTTAAATTGATTCGTTCAGAATTGAGGTATTGCCTAGAAAATGAAATGGTCTTTTCAATTCAAGATTTCTATATCCGCAGAACGGGCCGTTTGTATTTCGATATTCACAGCATCAAACCTACGCTTGAAGTTATCCTTAAAGATTTTCAAAATCACTTTGGCTGGTCTGCTGAAAAAGTGCTTTCAGAAAAAGAAGCCATGGAAAAAGCCATTGAAGAGGTTTCCGTCTTTGGGTAGGAAATCTGAGCTTGACTGTAAATTTTAAAGACCTCTCCAAAAGTTGATGCCTATAGACTAACAGGAGCCGATAGATTTATTTGAACTATATATTGAGAACTTTTGGAGAGTTTTAGCAATCAGAAGAACCTCAATTGATTTCTTTAGGTATATTGTATTAACAGAGCTCAAGTTAGAAAATCATTCTTTAACAATCTTCACCTTCAAAAAAGTCTGGTAGTCGCGCTCATCTTTATAAGTTCGTTTCAGCCATAGGAAATCATTTTCGGTACCTTTGGGCATGGGCTCATTAAGGTTAATATCCCAGTCTACTTTTCCTAAAAACTGCTTTTGATCGAACAACAGAAAATCAGTGGTCATGTATTTTCTCGTGGCTGCCTCAAATTCAGGCGAGTACCACCATCTAGGAAGCTGTTGCAATTCTTTCATTACAGCGTTAGGAATTTTCCCCAAACTGAGGAGCAGAATTTTATTCCCTACAGAAAAGACGTGTGAGTTTATCTTCAACAGCTCAGGGTCGTCTTTACTTCCAAATTCTACCGCTTTATACTCAGGCAAAAACTCGGTAGGAATCGCAATTTTATTGAGGTATTCATTTTTCTCTGCGTCAAAAATATAGAGGTGATTATCGCTTTGATGGGTAAAAGCAAAAGTACTTCCTGACAATAGTGTGAAAGTCGGATAACCCCACCATGTACTCACCAGCAGTGCGGTAAATATTGTCAGGTTGCTTGTGCATTACCGTAGTGTTTTCACCTGTCTCAAAATTCATTCGAAAAACATCATCGATCGAATCTTGGAATTGCTGAGTCTTACGGTTTCTATTCGAGAGGTCTAAAATCATGGCCAACACTTCTGTTCCTCTTTCTGTTTCAAAGGCTTTTATGCGCTGCGGCTTAAAATCTAAAATAATACCCCCGCCCACTTCTATTGGGGGTTCATATCGACCAAGTATTTCGCCCGATTTAGAATAACGATAAAAGTAAGCGTGACCATAAGCAGCCAGTTCGTCTTTACCGTAGAAACTCCAGCCATAGCTATTACCCATATAACTTGGCCCTTCCACTAGTGGGTTAAAAGAAGAAAGAACTTCAGCTTCTTCGTTTATAATTAGATGTTCCCCTGTTTGGGTATCGAAAAATAGAAGCTCTCCCGTACTACTTTGGTAATCAAATAACTCCAAGACCGAAAGTCTATCAATCACCAAAGAGTCAACAATTTCAGCTTTAAAGCTCGCAATTTTACTTTCTGAGTTTTCTTCATTGCCATTGCAGGCCACCATTGTTATAAGGCAGCATGTGAGAAGAAGGAAACTAAAAATTGAGAATGCCTGAGATCGGAGTTTCATTATATCTTAAGTATAATTTTATGTTCTAAAATATAAATTAATAGCCCAGAAAACAAAAACCCCACAGCCGTGACGCTGCACAAAACAATAGCACTTCAAAAGAAATACTCAATCTATTAGCTATAATATTTGGTTTTAATCTAGTATTTTTAGTAAAACTAAAAATACTAGATTAATGATTAAGGGAAGAGGCGCTCAAAAGCAGATGAAGAACAGGTTCTTGATGCACGAATATGTGCAAGAACACCTAGAGGCAATCGATGAATTTGATGGCCAAAACCCGAACACCAAATACATCCCCATCTTCCCAAAAACCATTGTCAACAAAGTGGAAAGCCCAGATGTGGGCATGACCTATTCCCTCAACCCTTATCAAGGTTGCGAGCATGGCTGCATTTATTGCTATGCGCGAAACAGCCACGAATACTGGGGCTACAATGCTGGGCTCGATTTTGAAAAAGTGATCATGTACAAAGAGTCCGCGCCTCAACTGCTGGAAAAGCATTTGCAAAACCCCAATTGGCAACCTTCTACCATCGTGCTTTCTGGCAATACCGATTGCTATCAGCCTTTGGAGCAGAAGCTTGAAATTACCCGAAAGCTGCTGGCGGTTTTTCTGAAATACAAACACCCTGTGGGCATTATTACCAAAAACGTCACCATCACCCGTGACCTCGATATTATCGGGTCTTTAGCCGATCTCAACCTGATTAGTGTTTATTTCAGCCTCACTACTTTGGATGAATCCGTAAGAAGAAAGCTTGAACCCAGAACGGCTTCGGCTGCAAGAAAATTGAAAGCCATTGAAACGCTGACCCAGCGTGGCGTGCCCGTAAGCATTATGATTGGCCCTATTATTCCCGGCCTAAACGACCATGAAATTCCCGACATTATGAAAGCTGCTGCTGAGGCTGGCGCACGAGGCGCAAGCTATACCATGGTGCGGTTAAATGGTGCCATTGGCCAAGTGTTCGAACATTGGGTGCAGGAGGCTTTCCCCGACAGGGCTAGAAAAATTCTGAACCAAATAAAGGAAGCGCACGGAGGCAAATTAAACGATAGCCGTTACAGCACCAGAATGCGAGGCGAGGGTTTGATGGTGCAATCCATCAACCGACTGTTTGAGCTTTCTAAAGCCAAGTACTTTCAAAATACGGAGCCAAGGCCTAAGCTTCGCACCGACATATTTGTAAAAACCAACAAAGGGCAGATGGGGTTGTTTTAGAGATGATTATAGTATTAAATGAGGATACCCTATCCCGACCAATATATCTTTACTAAAGAACCCCATGAAATATAATTTGGCATGGAAATGGTCGGTTTCCTTATGAGGTGCTAGTATGCGTCTTTCTGAATTCTTAAATATTTTGTATATTTGTGTCCTTAAGTCTGCAAAACACGAAAGTCGACTACAAGTCGTTATTTTAAATTTAATTTGAAATTAGTGTTTTAGTGGGCTTATTTTATTTTTAGCCGTTAGTGGATTTTTACCATTATCATAATAGTTTTTCCAACCCTTGTAATTATCAGTATCATACAAATCAATCACTACTTTAATTTGTTCTTTTAAAAAATTGTAGTACCTCATTTCTCCTCTTTCAAACACTCTTTGAATTGTCCAGCAAAAGTAATCAGCTAAATTTAACAAAGGGTCCTTTGTTGGATAGTTGACATTAAAAACCACTTTAGTTCTGGTTTCTTTATCTCCGTTTATTTTAGAAAATCTTTGTTTTGCTTTCATAAATGCTAATTCCAAATTATGGTTTTTAGTGCTTTTACCTCGTTCCGAAATATGCAATACAAGTTTGTCGTGCTTTGAAAGCTTGTTTTTTAGTAAGTGAGATAGTAAATCTGCGTAAAAATATTCTTCTTTCCCTTTATGTTTTGTTTCGTATCGCTCAATATCCTTCCTCCCAACAACAGCCTCAAAGCTACAGTTAATGCTTTTCATCAAGTCGAACATTTCTTTTCTAACTTCTGGTAAGTCATCTGTTGCGTGCAAATAATACCCACTCGTATTGATTTTCTTTAATACACTAGGAACGTGATAAAATTCATCATTAATTATTTTATCCTGAAGCACGTTGATTCTATCTCTAACGTCATCTAATGGGTCTTTTACTTTTATCATTCCTAAAATAAAGACGTTAGAAACACCATTTTCTCCTATTATATTTTTCTTTCCTTTTCCGTAAAAGGTTGTATCACCAGCCTCATCTAAAAAACGGTGATAATCCATTAACTTATTATTTCCCATTCTTTATTTTTTGTTCAGTGATTTTTAATATTTCACCAACATTCTCTTCATTTTTCAATTCGTTTGCGATTTTGTCTGAGAACCAAATTATTAACAGTTCCTGATAATCTATTTTAAATACTTTCGCGAATCTCTGAACTTGTTCTTTTGTCGCAGTTCTATTATTTGTCTCAATTTTGCTTAATAGTGAGGAGTCCATTTCCAACTTTGCTGAGAGTTCTCTCAAAAGCAAATTCCGCTCTTCTCTCAATCCTCTTATTGTTTCTCCAAAACTATTTTCCATATTTTGACTTGACATTATTTGTCAAATATAATAATGAAAAAATAAACCACAAAATTTAGTTCATAACCTATATGTGTACTAGAATTATCTTTAGGTCACAAATGAGGTTAACCCCCATAAAAATATTGAATTTTATAACTGTAAACCCTAAACAAAAGAACTGCCTTGTTTAGGGTTTTAGCGGATGGGTAGATAGAAGCAACGAGATCAAACAAAAATCTCTAAATTGAAATCCGACATCTCATTTTTAGCTTATGAACAAATGCATTTTTTCACTTCTAAGCCTGCTTCTTATTTTTTCCTGCGCTACAGAAAAACTAGAATACGAAGAGCCAGAAGTTTCATTGGAAGCTTATCAAATTGAAGAAGGTTTTGAGCTGCAAGTGGTCGCCAGTGAGCCATTTTTAGAAGCTCCTGTCGCGATTGATTTCGACACCCAAGGCAGAATTTGGGTAGCTGAAATGCGGGGCTACATGACCAATATTAATGGGGATGATGAGGACAAACCAAGCGGCACCATTTCCATTATGGAAGATTTGGATGGCGATGGCGTGACAGATCATTCTAAAATTTTCATGGACGGCCTTGTACTCCCTAGGGCTTTGGCCTTGGTGTATGATGGTCTGCTTTATGCCGAACCTCCAAAACTTTGGTTTGTGGAAATAGAGAATGACAAGCCCGGAAAGAAGGTGCTTGTAGATTCATTGTATGCAGACGATGGCAATGTGGAGCATCAGCCCAACGGCTTAATGATGAACATTGATAACTGGATTTACAATGCCAAATCAAACTTTCGCTACCAGCGCAAAAACGGAGCGTGGATCAAAGAACCTACTTCTTACCGAGGCCAATGGGGAATTACAAAAGACAATTTTGGGCGACTATACCATAACAATAATTCCACATTGCTTCAGGGCGATTATGTATTGCCCAACACTCTTATCAACAACGAGTATTACAGTCCAAGAAACGCCATCGGCAAAGTGCTCACCTCCAGTCAGCGGGTATATCCGCTGCACGTAACTTCGGTAAATCGGGGATATGAAAAAGGGGTGCTCGACCAAGACAGTATCCTCGTAAACGTTACCTCTGCCTGCGGGCCTTTGGTGTATCGCGGAGGGCAGTTCCCCAATGATTATGACGAAAATGCATTCATTTGTGCGCCCGAAGTCAACCTTATAAAGCGACATATTCTAAATTTTGAATCCATAAAAACCACGGGAGAAGCCGCATGGGAAGACAAGGAATTTCTGGCCTCCACCGATGAATCCTTCAGGCCTGTCAATTTATTCAACGGCCCAGATGGGGCGATGTATGTGGTGGATATGCACCGAGGAATAATTCAACATGGCGCTTATATGAGTCCTTATTTAAGAAAGCATTTAGAAGAAAAAGGCTTGGACAAGGTGATTGGTATGGGCAGAATTCTTCGGGTCAAAAACAAAAACAGCCCCCTGCTAGAACTGCCTGAATTAGACAAAGCTTCGAACAAGGATCTAATCAATTTACTCAGTCACCAAAACGGCTGGGTGCGGGACAAAGCGCAACATTTATTAATCCTTAGGGGAACAGACAAAGATGTATCCGCATTGGAGGCGAAAGCAAAAGACAATCAAAACCCCATTGCTCAAATTCATGTTTTGCACACTTTGAATGGATTGCAAAAACTAACTTTTGATCTGCTTCTCAACCTTGCAAAAACCAGCGACCCGCAAGTGGTTGCGCATGCATTAATGCTTTTCGATGAATTAGAAATTGAGCAACAAACCCAATCCCTCAAAGCATTATCGGAAAGTCTAATCACCCAAAACGACCCCACCATTGACCTCTATTTAACCATCGCTTTGGGAAATTGGTCGCAAATGGATGGCGACACTTTTCTACCTCTATTATATCAATTGACAGAGCGACATGAGGAAGCCATTTACCAAGAGGCGGCCGTCAGTGGTTTAGGAAATAATGAAGCGGCAATGCTAAAACTTTCGCCCAAAGCAGAGCTTGTTGCTATGCTCGAAACCGCTACGGAAAACAGGGCCAAGAATTCCAAAAATGGAATTTACGAACGTCTTTCTTTACCAGAAGACGACCGAACACGCGGCCTACGCTTCTACAAAAACATTTGCAGTGCCTGCCATGGCCCAGGCGGAAATGGCATTGAAGGTTTGGCGCCTCCACTCCTCAATTCAGAATACATAACTGGGTCGCCCAAAAGGCTTGCGCTGATTCTATTGCATGGTTTAAAAGGGCCCATCAATGTGAATGGAACTCATTATGAGTTCAATGGTGAAATGCCGGGAATTGCGAATAATCCAGCCATGACCGACCAAGACATTACCGATTTAATGACCTACTTGAGCAATGCCTTTGGCAATTCGTCAAGAGGAATTAATGCCGCTACCGTGAAAGAATTGAGGGCGGTAAAATCCAAAACAGGCGGTGCTTATACCGAAGAAGAATTACTTAAAATCAAAAACTAGCCTTATGAAATCCCTATTGATATTCGCATTCATCGGCATTGCCTTTTTAGGCACTGCACAAGAAGGTTGGCAGCCCATGTTCAATGGCAAAGACCTTTCTGGCTGGGAAAAAAGAGGGGGCGAAGCTTCTTATGAAACCAAAGACGGAATGGTCATCGGCACTACAAAAGGACGCTACAACACTTTCCTTTCTACCAAAAAAGAATACTCCGATTTCATTCTCGAACTCGAACTTTTGGTTGACCCTTCCATGAATTCGGGCATTCAAATCAGGAGTCATGAAGGCGAACGGGTTTTTGGTTATCAGATTGAGGTGGACCCAGCCGAACGCGCTTGGAGTGGCGGCATTTATGATGAAAGCCGAAGGGGCTGGCTATATCCGCTCACCTATAACCCCAAAGCGAGAACCGCTTTTAAAAATGGCATTTGGAACAAATACCGCATCGAGGCGATTGGCACTTCCATTCGGGTGTGGGTCAATGGGGTGTTTACGGCTGCCATGCAGGACAATAAAGATGCTTCTGGGTTTATTTCGCTGCAAGTACACGGTATAGGTGCCAATGACGAACCCGGCAAGCAGATCAAGTGGAAAAACGTAAAAATCATGACCGAAGGACTGGAAAAGGAAGCGCTCGGTCTTCCTGAAAATGAATTTGAGCTGAACCTGCTTGAAGCCAATCAGGCGCCTCTTTTTGTTGATGCGGAGAAAGGAAAAACTTGGAATGTGTTCGGGCTTAAAATCATTGGAAAGATCATGAGCGAAGATACCAATGGCGCCTACTCCACCATTATCAGTCATACCCCAGCGAACGGTGGCCCGCCCTTGCATGTACACGAAAACGAAGAGGAAGTCTTCTATGTGTTGGAAGGCTCATTTGAGTTTACCTTTGGCGATAGAAAAGTAACGGCCAATAAAGGCGCGATGGTGGTATTGCCAAAAAACTTACCTCATAGTTTTAAGAACATTGGAAGCACCACGGGCATAACCCTAAATACCATGACACCCGGAGGACTGGAGAAGTTCTTCGATGAAATAGCCGCCATTTCACAAGATGGCCCGCCAGACCCCCGAACCGTTTCTGAAATTGCCATGAAGTATAAAATGAGGTTTCTTACGAATTAGGGGAAACCAGCGAGTGCTGGGGTTTTCAGCTTAGTAAATGATTGCAGTTTTGCACCAATCAACCAAATCTCCAACTTCATTGATTTTAAGATAGTAGGCATCTAAACTGTGCACCCTCACAGTTATGTCTAACTCAACATAATAGTAACCATCAACCGCAACCGCTTGAGCCAGCTCAAGTTTTAGTCTGGACTTAGCCCTTCTTTTTTTAAAAATTATCTCATCAAATTCACTCAAATCCACACGAGATGGCTTTACTAGTTGCTTATTCCGTGCCGCTGTTTCCAGTTTGGTATATATCTCTGGTATTCTCCCCTCTCCGAAACATGGATTCAGAAAACCAAATTGACTAACTCTTTCGCTAGTCAAGCCACTGAATTGAATGTCTGACGCTTTAGGATATTCCGAGTAAAAAATAGAGTCAAAAAAATGCTCCATGGCTCTTTGCTCATAATTGATAGTTTGCCCTAAAGACAACAATGATGTCGTCATTAAAAAAAGGGATAATGTTCCTTTTATAAAGTTCATAATTCAATCTCTATTTTTTTAAGCCTCGTTCCTATAGTCATCTGATGATTCTATCTATATCGCTTGGCCAACCCTTTTACATTATAGTCGATTACATCAAACGTCATTCATATATGAGTCAATACTCATGAATATATCATAACTCTTACCCGTAAACAAAAAACCGCACCCTTTCAAGCGCGGTTCGTTGTTTCAGTATTGGCGGATCAATTACTTCTTAGTATTGATCGCAGTATTCTCTGGTTGACTTTTCGCATTTTTTACGTGCGTTTCCATCCAAGTATCCATTTCCCAAAGCATGTGCATAATCGATTCCTTTGCCCTGTAACCGTGGCTTTCGTGTGGTAACATAACCAAACGAGAGGTGCCGCCATGGCCTTTAATGGCATTATAAAAACGAATACTCTGGATTGGGAATGTGCCAGAGTTATTGTCGGCCTCGCCATGAATCAAAAGCAATGGTTCATTCACTTTATCGGCATTCATAAATGGCGACATGGTGTTGTAAAGGTCTGGATCTTCCCAATAAGTACGTTCTTCTCTTTGGAAACCAAAAGGCGTCAAAGTTCTATTATAAGCACCACTTCGGGCAATTCCGGCTGCAAATAAATCGGAATGCGCCAAAAGGTTGGCCGTCATAAAGGCACCATAAGAATGGCCCCCTACTGCAAATTTGTTGCGGTCGCCCACACCCATTTCTACAGCTTTGTCAATCGCGGCTTCGGCATTCATTACCAATTGCTCTACGAAAGTGTCGTTCGGCTCTTTATCACCTTCTCCAATAATAGGAAACTCCGTACCATCCATAACTGCATAACCTCGTAGTACCCAAAACAAAGGTGAACCAGAACTTACTCTCGTAAACGAATAAGGCGTACCTCTAATTTGAGAAGCGGTTTCTACCGACTTGTACTCAATTGGATAAGCCCACATAATTACTGGCAGTCGACCGTCTCTGTCTTTGTCGTAACCAGCAGGCGTATATAATGTGGCGCTTAGGTTTACGCCATCCTTCCTTTTATACTTTACAATTTCCTTGTTAATGGCCATTAATGAAGGCTGTGGATGAGGGAAGTCCGTAATGGCCTTCATTGTGCCCTTCTTCAAATCACGGATGTAATAGTTAGGTGGCTCTTTTTCTGACTCGCGAATGGTAATTATCATATCTCCTTTTTTAGAAAGAAGATCAGTTACTCTTTCGTAATAAGGAGCTTCAGACCTAAAAAGGATTTCTGCCTTTTTAGTTTTCGTGTTGAACCTGCTCAAGAAGGGTCTGTCACCTTCTGGCGAACCACCCGTACTCCGCATAAACAAGTCGTCTTTGTCAAACAAAAGCACATTCCAGCCATATTGATTTTTAGTCATTACTGGATTTCCAGGATCATTATATCGATCGGTGGTAGCGCGGTCAATTAAAACCTGGCCAGGAGTATTAGGTTTGGAAGGGTTAATCAAAGTAGCCCTGTCTAAGCGTTGTGCCCACCAACCTTCATTTAATATGGCACGATTCTCATCGCCCCACTGAATGCCAGAGTAACGTAAACTGGTCCCAAAAAGCTTGGTTGGATTTCCGTTGAAAGGAGCGCTTTGCATGTACACAATGTCACGCTCTTTTACTTCTTTGTTCGGGTCGCCACCATCGTTGGCCACTGCCCAGTATAAAGTATTAGGCTTGTCCGCTCTCCAGTTCATGCTTCTTTCACCCAATCTTGTGGCGTCAAAGCCATTCGGACGAACTTCATCCAAATCAATTTTGGCCATTACTTTCACCAAACTTCCTGTATTGCTCCATACTTCGTATTGAAAAGGAAAACGAGAAGCAGGCACCAAATAAGAAAAGGGTTTCTGAATAGTTTGCACCAACATGTATTGGCCGTCAGGCGAAATATTCACCGACTTAATGATATCTGGCTGCCCTACCTTTTGGCTATTTCCATTCATGTCAATCTTTCTCAGCTGAACCATGGTATAGTATTCGAAAAGCATTTCGTCATAAGGATTTTCAAGCAAATCCTGATAGGTTCTTGAAGCAGCAAGCGCACCAGAGGTTTCTTGAAGTACTGGTCCGGTAGGTGCCAAAGGTTTTTTAGGCTGAGGGCCACGGTTATCTACTACCGTGCTGGCCAATAGAGTGGCATTATCTGGCATCCATTCAAATGCACCTACATAGGCATTGTTGATGATTTCGCCCGTCAATTTTTTGGCTGACTTACTGTTGACATCTGCCACCCAAAGCTCAATTCCGTTTTCTGTGGTATTGGTAAAAGCAATTTTACTTTCGTCCATCGACCAGCTAACATTGCCAATTTGAGGTTTGCTTGGCATTCCCGAAAACTGAAATTCTTGGCCTGAAGCTATGTTCTTTAAGCTCAAGCCTGTCATAAAACTTTCTCTACTTGGGCCGTTGGTGGCAGGATTAATTCTGGTTCCCCCAATTCTGAGTTCTGGCGCAGCTACTTCTTCAATAGAAGGATAACCCGGTCTTTCCATCAGCAGCATCCATTCTGCTTTAGAGTCAATACTCACCGATGGCGTAGAAGGCGCATCAATGAGTTTAGCAATTTCTTCTGGAGGTCTTTGGTAGCCAATATTGGCATCTTGGGCTTGTATCGAACCAAAGTTCAATAGCATGGCCAAGACCAGAAGCCCTGTAAATCTTTTTAAATTCTTCAGTAGTTTCATCTCTTTGGTAGGTTTAGTGGTTAATGAAATTAAGCATTCCTTTCGTGCTAAATACAGACACATAGTATAATTGTTCTAAAAAGGTGATGAGAGGAAAAGGATTTCACATTTATGGTAGAAATCATATGAACCTATTCAAATTATCGCATGTATCTACGAAAATATTCGTAACAAAATTTGTTATTACGAACTCATTCGTATATGTTTGATACGAAACTTGTCGTAGATCAGAGAGATCTACTTCAATGGAGGTCAAAATTTAAAGACAAAAACGAAAGCAACATGACACATAAACCTACCGAATCGGAATTAGACATACTCAAAGTACTTTGGGAAAAAGGCCCAAGTACGGTAAGGGAAGTCAATGAAATACTCAGTCAGGAAAAAGAAACAGGTTATACCACTACTTTGAAACTGATGCAGATTATGGCGCAAAAGGGTATTGTTACTAGAGACGAATCGTCACGTACTCACGTGTACAAGCCAGCTATTGAGCAGAAAAATGTACAGCATACTTTACTTAATAAATTGGTCGATGCCGCTTTTAGCGGTTCCGCCTCGCAATTGGTCATGCAGGCATTGGGGCAAGGGAAAACCTCGAAAGCCGAGCTCGAAGAAATCAAAAAACTCATTGAACAACTAGAAGGAGAACAAAAATGAAAGGATTCATCAACTCTCAATGGGCCGAAGCCTTGGGCTTAACCCTATTCGATTCGCTTTGGCAAGGAGCCATAGTGCTAATCGCCAGTTTAGTTGTTTTGCTTTTTATGAAGAAAGCTTCGCCTGCAAAACGTTATGCCGTAGTACTTGTCGCCATTTTCATTTTACCCTTACTTTCAGTCACAACTTTTCTGGGGCATTTAGATAATGGCGCGGCAACTTCAACGCTTAATAGCCCGCTTGATTTCGAGAATACCTCCGTATTTTCATTAGACTTCAGTGAAATTCCCGTTCCAATTGAGCAGGCTGTTGTTCCCCCTACAATTTTGGCAAAATGGAAAGTTTGGACGTCACAGAACGCCAATTTGGCCTTAGTCATTTGGCTCATCGGTGCCTTCTTATTCACAGTCAGAATGTTAGGCGGTTTCTATTTTCTAAATCGCTTAAAATCAGGAGCCAACCTAATTACCGATACGGCTTGGTTAGAAAAAATGAGCGCCCTTTGCACCTCTTTGAAAATAAAGGGAAAAGTGCTCTTGAAGCAATCTGAAAGGGTTTCTTCTCCATTGGTCATGGGGGTGATTAAGCCAGTAATCATTTTTCCTATGGGTCTCATTCAAGCCCTTCCTACCGATGAAATTGAGGCCATTTTAGTGCACGAATTGGCCCACATCAAACGAAAAGATTTTCTTATCAACATAGTTATCAACCTGTTGCAAGTAGTTTACTTTTTCCACCCCGCTTTTTGGTGGCTCAAAGTACAGCTTGATGCCGAAAGGGAATTCCACTGCGATGACATTGCACTAAACCAACTGGGTAAAAAACTAACCCTCATCAGAGCGCTAACAAATGCTTCCGAATATCAGGGGCATAAATTTCAACCTGCTCTGGCCTTTGCCGGAAAGAAGAATCAATTGCTGAGCAGGGTAAAACGCATCGTAGATCATAAGCCTCAAATGAACTGGCTTAGTGGTTTTATGTCTTTGGGAATTCTAGTGTTGAGCTTTGCGCTTATGAGTCAGAATGCAAACCAAGAAGACAAGCCCACCATGGCTCAGCTGGAAGAAAACAACATCGAAAACTTGATGCAAGACCCAGCGCTTCAAGACACCACCAAGGTGAATAAAGCTATTCTGGAATTACTCAACCCAAACTCTAAAGTGACGGTTAAAACCGATCCTTCTGGCGCGGTAACAATGATTTTGAATGATAAAAAAGAAATTTCTGGAGATGAGTTTGAAGCCTATAAAGCCGCTTATTATCAAATCCATAAGTTTTCTGAAGAACGCCAGAGGACCCAAAAAGAACCTTCTCAGGAACTGGTCGAACAGGAAGTTCTTCGTGCCCAAAAAGTCCTCAGAGAAGTTGAAGAAGTAATTAAGGCTTCAGCACAATCTAAAGCTTCTGTGGTTGAAAAGGCTGAGGTAACTCAGGAGGAAATCATTAAGTGGGTAAAGAAGGTGAAAGAGGAAGAAGCAAAGCTCGTAGAGGCTCAAGAAGAGGTTCGCAGAATTCAAGGGAGAACAAGAAATATTCTTGTAACGCAAAGAAACAGGGTTACCACTGGACAAAATGATTTTACGGGCAATGTATCTACTCTTTTTAAAGGAACGGCAACTACAGAAATTGTTGATAAACAGACTGTTGTTTCCGAAGAATTAAAGAAACTGGAGGAAAGCTTGCAGAAGAAAGACACCATCAGAATAACTCTTAAAAATGTTTCAAAGAAAATATCGGATGATAAAAATGACCCAGTCGAATTGAAATTTACTAGAGCAAAAGCAACAAATGAAAACCTTATTTATGAAGTCGATAATAAAATTGTTGATATCAAGGATTTCCTAATTATGGATCCGAGAATAGCAATGTCGGCAGAGGTTATTAGTGACCAAGCTAAAATACTTAAACTACATCCTAGTCTGACGGGGGAGAAATTAATCTTGGTGCGCATATCCACAAAAAAGAAGAATGACTTAATTCCCAATTCAGTATTTACAAAAGACCCACTTACTACATCAAGCATTACTCATGATTTTACAAGAATCGAATTTGGGGATGCTCTAAGTCACGATCTACAATTAAAATTCATCAGCGATAGATTGGATCATCGTAATTTTATCATTGATCTGGATGGCGAACTGAAACCAGAAATGACATTTGCTGACTTAAACAACCTAGGAGATAAAAAGGTACAGACTGTAGAAATCATCAAAAACGATAAGATGTATGAATACCACAAAAAGCGAAAGTTGAAAGGCTACGATGCTTTAATTAGAATACTAACAAAGTAATTCTAGAACCATAATTGACTGTCTTGCCCTGACTAAATTACTTCAAGGCAAGACAGTTTTCTTTGTTACTTTCCCCCAGTCATTACATCGCCTAATTGGGTCATTTTAAAACGGTCGAGTTCAGCAGAAGTATGTTCCTTGACCATAATTTCCTCCATATGCTTAATGATGTCGGGATGAAGCTCAGCAATATCGGTTTGCTCGGCAGGGTCGGTTTTGAGGTTATATAGTTCAATGGCCATGTTCCCTTTTTTGATGTCTTTTCTAATGCCTTTCCAGTCGCCCATGCGTATGGCCTGCTGACCTTGGTATTCAGGAAACTCCCAATACAAATATTCACGGTCTTGTTGGGTTCCTTTGCCTGTTAGGGTGGGAAGAAAACTAACGCCATCTGTGTCTTTTGGTATTTCAGTATTGGTAAGTTCGCCCACAGTGGCCATCACATCCCAAAACACAGAAATATGATCAGTTTTAGTACCTGCCTCAATCTGACCTGGCCAAGCGGCAATCATTGGTACACGAATTCCACCTTCATAAGTAAAGCCTTTGGTGCGGCCATACTCCGTTTCAAAAGGGGATGCACTTTCAAAATATGGGGCATCTACTCCACCAGTATAGGTTGGCCCATTATCGCTGGTGAACACTATTAGCGTGTTTTCATACAATCCTAACTCCTTCAATTTGGCTACAATTTCGCCCACCTGATCATCCAAATAGGTAATCATTCCAGCATAAGCGGCTTTCGGATAACGGTTTGGGAAGTAGCCCTTGTCGCCCACATAGGGTTCTTCTTCGCCCCATAATTTCACATAGCGGTCGGTGTATTCTTGCGGAACCTGAATGGGTAAATGCGGAATTGGCGTAGCGTAATACATAAAGAATGGCTGATCCTTATTTTGTTCAATAAAGTTGAGCACTTCGGTTTGCATTAAGGCTGGCGCATAGTCGGGTTGCTTATTGAACATATCGTAACTGGCCAAATCCATTGGGTCTAAATCGGTAGCCAACTTCTGACTAGGTTTCACCAAATCATTATCTAACCATACTTTTTCTTCGTTTTTCCAGAGGTGTTTTGGGTATAGCTGATGCGCTTGACGCTGACAATTGTAGCCGTAAAAGAAGTCGAAACCTCTATTGGTTGGAATGCCATCTGTAATGGGAGCACCCAAACCCCATTTGCCTACAACTCCTGTGGTATAACCTGCATTTTGTAAAATATTTCCAACGGTCAATGTACCTGCTGGAATTGGTCTTTGGCCTTCCAAATTCGGATCGTACACTGCCTTTTCGTAGTTCCAAACTTCGCCTCGTTCTGCCCATTCATCGTTGCCTCTGATGGCGGCATGGCCCGGGTGTTTTCCCGTCATCAGCATATAGCGGGCAGGAGCACAAACAGGGGCACCAGAATAATGTTGGGTAAACATCATTCCCGATTTGGCCAACGCATCGATATTTGGGGTCTGGATTTTTGTTTGGCCATAAATACCCAGTTCACCATAGCCAAGGTCATCGGCTAGAATATAAATGATATTGGGTTTGGAAGGCACTTGCTCTGGCTTTCCGCAGCTAAAACAAATGGCGGAAATAAACAATAAGGCGAGGAGCTGTTTCATGGCTGATTAAGGTTGAATTGATCTATAATTTAGGGTTATTTACTCAAAACTCATTTCGGAATTTTAGTCTAATTGGATAATGCTTCTGAAGGAAGCTCCACCGTTTTGCCCGTGGCCTTATCAATAGGCATTTGGGCATCTACTTTCTTTAAATAATCAGAGAGTACTTTGGCTAATTCTTCAAGTTTAGCAGGCTCTTTTTCCGCAAGGTTTTGGCTTTCACCAATGTCTTCATTTAAGTTGAAGAGTTCGAAATGTCTATCTGCATGATAGTAGATTAACTTCCATTCCCCCAACCTTACCGAACTTGTTGAGCCAATGCCTGGACCTATCGGACCCCATCGGTTAGGGTAATGCCAAAAAAGTGGTCGGTTACTTTCGGATTCCTTGCCTTTTAGTACTGGAACAAAGCTGAGGCCGTCTACTTCTTGAACTGTTTCATATTTTTCAATGCCAGCGACTTCTAAAACGGTTGGGAAAAAATCTTCAATGATGATATGCGCATCGGTAACAGAATTGGGACGTACTTTTTCTGGCCACTTCACAATCATCGGTTCTCTAATGCCTCCTTCTCGGGCAGAACCTTTTCCACTGCTCAGCGGTAGGTTGTGGGTATGTTTTTCACCTCCTCTAGATACGGCACTTAATCCGCCATTGTCGGACATAAATAGAACAATTGTATTGTCATCAATGGCCTTCTGTTTTAGAAAATCCATAATGTCGCCTAGGCTTTTGTCCATGCCTTCAATCAAGGAAGCATATTTTGCCTCAATGGGGTTAATGCCCATGTCGAGGTATTTCTGAACAAAACGGTCGTCTCCTTGAATGGGGGTGTGCACCGCATAATGGGCCATATAAAGAAAGAAAGGTTTTTCGGAATGTATGGCTTGATTCATAGATGAAATGGCTTCAAGGGTCAGGGCTTCCGTCAGGAAAATATCTTTCCCGTAATACTTTTCTAAACCCGGAACGGCCCAAACATTATCGGCTTTCTTATTTCCGAAGTCATCTTTGCCATAGTAACTTCCGGGTGCGCCAGCAGCGTGACCAGCGATATTAACATCAAAACCGAGGCTAATTGGGTCGGCAGCGGGGGTTCCAATAGCACCCAAATGGGCTTTGCCCGAATGGATGGTAAAGTAACCTGCATCCTTTAAAAGCTTGGGAAGTGGAGTGGCAAATATGGAATTTTGAATGCCTTCTACGGGGCTCATTCCATTCACATTCCAGTCGGGTTGTTGTAAAATATCGTCATCAGCAACTGGTTGTGTGTCTTTTTCCAAAGTCCAGTTGGTTACTCTGTGGCGGGCGGCATTCATGCCCGTCATTAGGCTTACCCTGGTGGGGGTACAAACGGAACAGGAATAAGCTTGGGTAAACTTCATTCCATCTAAGGCCAAGCGTTCCATGTTAGGCGTTTGGTACAATTCATTGAAGGCGGTTTTTTGGTTCCAAAATGGAACGGAGGTGTCTTGCCAGCCCATGTCATCTACCAAAAACACGATGATATTGGGCCGCTTTTCTTCGGTATTGGTTTGACAAGCGACTATGGTAATCAGTAAAAATGCGGCTATTAGTTTCTTCATTCTGTTTTTTGGCTAAATGTCCTTCACGCACCTAAAACCTGTGTGCATTAAGCTAGTTTCGGGAGTTGATTCGCTGGTGCCAGTAATTTGATAACCATGGCAAAAACTAGGTTCGCAGAGAAAGGAACCTCCTCTCAATATTTTCTGACTGGTTTGGTTCGGTACAAAATTTTCTGGCTTAACCCCGTATGGAATCGACCAATCGCTGGTCCATTCCCAAACATTGCCTGCCATATCGGTAAGGCCAAGCTTGGTTTTTCCAAAGGACCCCACTGGGGAAGTAAGCATGAAGCCATCTTCATTGAGGTTGACAAAGGGAAAAGAACCCTGCCAAGTATTGGCCATGTATTTTCCTTCCACAATAAGCTGGTCGCCCCAATTATAAATCGTATTGATGTCATCCGCATCTTTGGCAGCATGTTCCCATTCGGCTTGAGAGGGAAGCCTTTTGCCAGCCCAGTTAGCATAGGCGAGCGCATCGTTATAAGATACTTGGGTAACAGGATGGTCATCATTGGCTTTTTCAGCATTTGGCCCTTGTGGATATTGCCAGTCGGCCCCGTCTTCTAGAAACCAGTTTTGCTCAATGGTAAAGACTCCAGAGTTCCCAAATTTTTCGGCTTCGGTAATGTATTCGGTGGCCTCTACAAAGGCGCGAAATTGAGCAACCGTTACTGGCGAGGTATCCATAAAAAAAGCAGGAATTGATTTTCCTTTTGGAATGTACTGCATGCCTTCTGGAGGTGTAGGTTTCGGATCGGTTTGACATCCAGAGGAGAAAGCGATTATCAATAGCATTGTAAAAACGCCAAAATTGGAATATTGAATCTTCTTCATTGCTTGTCTAATGTAGAAAAAAGAGGCGTAAATGGGTAAGTTATTTACAGTGGCATTGTCCTTTTCAAGTATGACTAACTAATCTAACAGATTATTTAACCCATTGCATGCTAATAGTATTTTTCAAGACTGGTTTGAGCATATTTAATTCCTTCTTTACATCTATCCAAGTCCAGCTCTGTATGATTAGGGTTATTCATATAAAGTGTTTCAGCGATCTTGTAGTATTTTATTGAATTCAAGAAAGCCTCTTTTCTTTTACCCTGCACTACGCATTGATATGCGAGGTATTCATATTGTTGAGCAAGTTGATTATTATTAGGAAAGAAAGCATGAGATGCCTCGGTATCCTTAATTAACTGCTCAATAGGCTCTAACTCTAGGTAAAGTAAAATGCTGTCTTTGTGATTGTAATACTGGCTTGTAGAATCAATCATATCTTGAAGGGTTGTAGAGCCGACAAAAGCTTCAATAGAAACGGGAAAATCAAGCAGTTGCCACCTTGGCTGATTTGGAATATGGCGTTGAATAAAATCTGTTGGCTCAGCAAACAGAAATGATCTATCTGGTTGAGGGAAGTAAGTGAGCCTATTGTTGACCATTTCTACAAAACCACTTGCCCATGTAAGGTCCATCAAATGGAATTCTCCATCCGTTTGGATAATATTCCAAGCATGACTGCTTTGTTCTAAGTCTTCTAGGATATAATTATAACCTTTTGAATAACCCGAAATAACCCAAGACTTAACTCCAACTCTATCACAGAGTTCTTTATATAAATTTGCGTAACCTGAGCATACAGCTTTTGTTGATATGAGAGTGGTTTCCCAGTTTGGAGGCGTATTAATGTTATTAACGAATGATTTTACATCATACTCGATATTTAGCATTACCCAATAGGCAATAACTTCTGCCAATTGTCTTTTAGATTCAGTAGGTTTTTTTAAATAAGAAACTAGGGCGTCAATATCCTTTTGTATTTCTTCTGGGGTGCTCTTGGCATGTTCAAATAATTTTTCACTAAAAGCACTTTGAGGAAAAGCCTTTAATGAAAGCGTAATTCCTAAAAAAATAAGGGCAATTAGCTTCATGCTTTTTAGACGAAAAATCAGTCGGTTTTGTTGACATGACAACTTTTTAATAGTCCATCTTAAACACCCAAGCCTCCTTGCTCTTTACTTGGCTGATGTCGATTTTCCATTTTCAGGCAACTTTACAATTGATTCAGGAATTATGGTTAGAGGTTCAAGTTGTAACTAAAGCTTATAAAAGCACCTGTTTCAATTTTCTTGACAGTTTTAAAGTCTATTGGGGCGTTGCTTGTGGTTTCTAACTTGAACCCACTTGATAGCTGTTCCTTTTGAGCAAAGGAAAGGCCCCCACTAAAAATAACTCTATTTTTCGCACCTAAAACAAGTGTTCCTCCAAGTAAGTATTGAACATTCTTATCGAGGTCATAGCCTACTCCAATACTAAATCCTGTACCATAATTATATTCATAATGCCAAGTGTAATGCATAAAGGCGGCAAGCCCCACAGTATAATTATCAGTTCCCTCTTTTGAAAGAGTGTAACTGGCGACCGTGTCAACTTGAGTGTTTATGTCTGTAACATAGTTTGGTTTGTTTATGAATTTTTCGTTCGATAAGCTAGATCCAAAAAGACCTGTACTAAAAGTGACTCTATGGCGTCTGATTACCTTCATTGAAACTACGGGTGTCTCAACACCAAATGGATAGGATTTACTAGTGTCTTTCGGACTTATTATAAGACTTAAGGAAAACTCATCGCCCGAGGCCTTTTTTGGCTGTGATTGATAAAAATGAATGGTGCTTTTTTGAATGTTATCAATGTAAACATTTCTCTTGGTATACCAATCAAGGAGATCGATCTCATCTAGCTTTAACTTTTGTGCTTTAACTTCTTCTTTAAGGGGTTTGTTGGCGGGATCTGGATCAAGAATTATTTGGAAATATAATTTATTTAAGTTCTTCAGGTCATTTGTTAAATTCGTTATATCCATCGGAGTAAGGCTCTTAAGCGGATTGCTATCAGGATACCACTGATTCTGTATATTAAGCTCTGAGGCACTTTTTTTGGCATCAGTAACAAGCTGATCATATAGGTTGAAAAACTGCTCGTAATAATCGGGTAGCTCTTGCTTAAATACATGAACCTTATCATTTGCCACAAAAAATTTTTCTCCATTTGTTACACTACTGAAAAGCGTCAAAGCAGAAAGCCCCGACAATGAAAAGTCAGGGACTTTCGTATTGTATGTCACTGCATTTTTTTCAAGGTCAACCTTCATGAGTAGCATATTAATATTGGTGACCTTTAGGCTTATTAATTCTCCTTCTTTAACATACCCATCAAAACCTTCAGGGGCTTTCATTTTCTTTTCCTTGAAATCATAAGTGAATTCCTTTTGAGCGAAGAGGTTGCCTCCAAAGAAGAGCAGTACAAAAAAAATAGTGCATACCGTTTTCATGATTGATTGATTTAAAAATTGAGAATCAAATTTCTTCTATCAGTTCACGTATTTCAATACCCACTGAGCGGTATCAAAGGTTATTTTATAGGCATTTATTATTACCTTATTATGGAAAAGATAAAATCAAGACTTATTAAGGAAGGTATACTATAACCTATAGCAATTTTTTTTATACCAATTACCCCCAGATAGGTATTGAAGCACACCATTTTTAAAGAGAATTTAGCATGAAACCAAAACCACTATTTTATGAAAGTATACAAAACCACAACGGTCATATTAAGTATTGCTTTAATAGGTGTACTAGTATTCATGGGCTTCTTTAATCGTAGTAAAGAGCCAAGCTTTTTTGATAATGATGGAGAACCGTTTACAATAACCCAAGAATGGGTCAAAGCAGTGCTTGATTACCAAAACCTTTCTGATGTCGATGAGCTGCAAGATGATTGGATTAAAAAGAATTATATATATCAAGACACAAACGGCAAAATGGTTGGCGGTATTCACCCAAGAAATACAGGTTCATTTATCGAGCTGAGTGAAGCCAGAGAAAAATATTCAAAGTTTGTAGAGATTAATAGGGGAATGAATGGCGAAAAGCGGATAAAACCTTATGCGTTTGCTTTTGGGATCGACAACCTCAGAAGTCTAATAAGAGCAATAGAAAGAGAAAATTTACAATATGAATTACCCAAAGATTCATTAGAGTCTATTCGTGGCGTAAGAGCTTACCTTGTTGTTACAAAGGACAAAGAAACTTTAAAGGATCACTATGATTTGATGATGATCCCTGTTCAAGGGAATGGTTTTGATTATCGACAAATTGATAAAGGCCAACCATTTTTATCCGATAGTCTGTTTTTAAATACATCCGCTCCATGCCCAAATAACTGCGAGCCGGAAAAATAACAATATGACTAACTGGGATTACTTCTTTGTTTATAGTTCGGTGTTTTCACCGCTTATACCCCTGCTATTTCTACTGAAAGGTAGGTATAATGGTCCCTTACAGATCATTATACTCTTTATCTCTCTCTCATTTTTAACTGATTTAGTATCTGTGTTCTTGTTTGGAAATAATTACACAGTGCTTCACCTATATGGACTTTTAGAAGCGCTAATACTCTTTTGGTTTTTCAATTCAGTAATCAAAAACCAAAAATGGATTCCTTTTTTGGCCTTGGCTTACTCTGTATTCTACCTGATTAATTCTATTTGGTTTGAATGGGGTGAGTTTAACACGATGGGTAGGTCTGTTGAATGTTTGATAATGATCTTTTTATCCCTGAGGTTATTTTATCAATTCTTTAAATTGGAAGAAGATATTTTTATTGATCGATCTCCAATATTCTGGATCACCATTGGGGTTTTAGTGTACTTCTCGGGCGCATTTTTCACCTTTACGCTTAGTAAATATATTTTGACAGATGCGCCACTCTGGATTTTACACAATACATCAAATGTTCTAAAAAATGTGTTTTTAGCCATTGGCTTATGGAAAGTAAGCAAGAAATAGCATACAGAACTTTCGTTTATTTAGGCACATTGGGCATGCTATTATTGGCCAGTGCAGTGGTGCTTTTTATTTATTTATACCAGCGCAAGCTCTTTAAGAAAAAGATCGCATTTCAGGAGATTGAAGACCTTTTAAAAGAGCAGGAATTAAAATCAACTTATGCATTAATGCAGGGGCAAGACCTAGAGCGCAAGCGAATTGCCGAAGAGCTTCATGACAATTTGGGCAGTATATTGGTCACACTGAATATGTACACCGATACCGCACTGTCTACTGTCGACATAAAGCGTAAAAATGAATTAATCAACCGCATTAATGAAATTGCAACGAAGGCTAGTGATGAAACACGTAAATTATCGCACAGGCTTGATTCCGTGTCTCTAAAGCATTTTGGACTTAAAACCGCCCTCGATGATTTGCTGAGTGCCATCAGGGAAACCCGTCATATCGCAGTAAAAAGCAGTATTTTGATAGACAACTCTATCAGTGGAGACGTTTCTCTAAACATTTACCGAATTGCCCAAGAATTGATTAACAACACTTTAAAACATGCTGGAGCAAAACACATTAGTATTGAATTGTATGAAGTTGCGAATGAGTATTTAAGCTTTATTTATACAGATGATGGTATTGGCTTTAATCAAGGTCAAACCGTTTCAGGAGTTGGGTTGATAAATATTAAATCGAGAGTACACAAAATGGCAGGAGATATTTCTATTGAGTCTGAGGGTAAAGGAATTAATGTAGTAATTGAAATCCCACTAAAATGAAAATCAAAGTTCTACTTGTAGATGATCATGCCATTGTCATTGAAGGATTAAAAGCCGTCCTTGATGGTCATGAAGAGATTGAGGTTTGTGCTGAAGCCAATAATGGAGAAGAGGCTCTTAACATCTTACACAATCGAAATGACATTAACGTAGTCGTTCTTGATATCAACATGCCCGTAATGGATGGGCTTACATGCGCAAAACGGATTAAAACTTCTTATCCAGAAGTTAAGATTATCATTCTTACCATGTATGCTCAAAGGTCGTTTATTGAAGAAATGTTAAAAATTGGAATAGATGGATCTTTACTAAAAAGCAACACTGGGAAAGAATTGAAGGAAGCTATTTTGAGGGTAAGTAGTGGAAAATCCTACTATGATTTAATCCAGACTTTTAATAAGAGTAAAAATCAAATAACCCAATACAAACTAGGAGATAGGGAAATTGAAGTCATCAAATTACTGGCCGAGGGTCTTACTAGTCAGCAGATTGCGGAAAAACTGTTTATCTCTGAAAATACTGTTAAAACACATAGAAAGAATATTCTGAGAAAAACGGAATTGCACAACACGTCTCAACTTGTACAGTTTGCTTTAAACAATTCCATAATATAACACCCAACTCAATACCCCTCAATCTTAAACACCCATGCCTCTTTGCTCTTTACTTGGCTGAACTTAATCTCGTCTGTATTGATGATCATTTTTCCGTTTTCATACTTCCAGTCAAGATTTCCTTCATAACCCAAAAGGCTGACCTTGGCGTTTTTTGAAGGCGCTTTTACCGTCAAGGCCAATTGATCATCTGGCCACTCCATAGCAATGGCATATACATTTCCATTGTTTTGAGTGTAGGCAATGTGCTGCTGCATGGATTTGTATTCGGCATTTAAGCCATGCGTATCTCCTGTTGCAGAGGTGTATAATTTAGAAGAACGAACGATCTGCTTTTCGGTATTTTTGCTCGACCAAAAAAGGCGGGCACTGGCGTTTTGCTGCTTTTCGAAATACTCCACTTTGATGGCATAGCGTTTTCCAGCGTTGAGCTGAATACTACCTTGTTCTTTGTTTTGGTTATTGTTGCCCATTACAAAACCTTCGGCACCAGCGGGTGCGCCTTCCCATTTGCTCAGTACTAATTGATTGTCGATCCATACGCGAATACCATCATCGGCCTGTACTTCAAATTGATATTCTTCTGAAAACTCAGGTTGAATAAAGCCCGTCCATGTAGCGGTGAAGTTGTCTTCTTTGATCGGATTTCCGGGTGTGTTTCTCACCCAGTTGAAGTCAATATTCGGATCGACACGCTGAAGACTTACTGGTTTTTCTTCTCCCGTTTTCTCCCAAGCGGTAGAGCCGTAAATGGCTTCACCATTAATTTCTAACCAACGGCCTAACTGCATCAAGCGGTCTTGCTGCAATAATGGGATTTGGCCATCGGCTTTTGGTCCAACATTAATGATTACACCGCCACCGTTGGCGACAGCTTTTACAAAGAAGTGAATCAACTCTTCACCCGTCATATAGGCATCCAACTTCTCAAATCGGTTAAGCCCAAAAGAGCGACCCAAACCACGGACTTCCGCCCAAGGACGTTCGGTTTCCGTGATGCCCGAACTATATTCTGGGGTAAGAAAACCAATTTCCTGACTTCCACCTCCCCAGCGGTTATTCACTACAGCATCTGGTCCAACCAAATTGTAATACCATGAAATCAATTCGGCTGAATGCCATTCTTCAGCGGAGTTGAACCACTCGCCATCGGCAAAAATCAAGTCTGGTTTGTAAGTAGCAATCAATTCCTTGAATTGCGGAATCATGTGTTGATCAACATAGGGTTTGATATTTCTATGCGGATCGGTATCCCAGCGGTGGAGAGGATTGTTCCACTCAGGAAGTGAATAGTAAAGCCCCATGTGGAGGCCTGCTTTTTTTACTGCCGTGCTCAGTTCACCTACTAAATCTCTTTTTGGCCCGACTTCCATGCTGTTCCAATTGGGAGCGTATTTGCTCGGCCACATGGCATAGCCATCGTGATGTTTGGAAACCATGACTACGTATTTGGCGCCTGCTTTTTTGAAAAGATCGGCCCACTCATCAGGGTAGAAAAGTTCGGTTTTGAAGTAGGGAGCAAAGTCTTTGTAAGTGAAATCTTCACCATAATTAATTTTCATGTAAGAGGTGCGGAGCGAATCACTCAACATGAGTCCACGCAAATACCATTCTCCGTAATCTTCTTTATTGCTATAAGCAGGCACAGAATAAACACCCCAATGAATGAAAATTCCGAGTTTGGCTTCTTTGAACCATTCAGGATAAGGCTTTGATTTCAAGGATTCCCAAGTGGCCTCATATTGCTTTTCCTGGCCGTGGAGCCCCAAGCTTTGGACAACCAAAACGAAAACTAATGCCGATTTAAACAGAGAGATGAATTTCATTATAAACTATTGATGATATAAAACTGAAGCGGGGATTTGGGTCTTGATAAAACTAGGGCCTTTCCAACTTACTTCCAGACCACTGCCTCCCGTTTTTTGAAGATAAGTAACTTTGATTTTATGATTTCCTTTTTCTAAACCCACCAAACCTGACTTTTCTACCATGCCGTGTAAGCCATCATTATCCACCACCAATTGATCGTTGATGAAAAGTTGGCTTCCATCATCTGAGGAAATATAGAATCTGTAAGCTCCATTTTCTGGAACATTGATATAGCCTTCGAACGAAAAAGCATAGTATTCATCGCGTGAATGAGCACTGTAATCAAAGGTGTTTACTGTACCCTTTTTGGTGCTTTTCAATGGATTGAAATTGGAGAGTTGATCCCAATCTCCTTCATAATAAGCATAATTAATTCCTGACTTAAGGTTGGATACTGCCTGTGCCTTTTGGCTTGAAACTTTATTAAATTCTGCTGAGGAAGTAGCGCTTGCAGCATTTGAACCCTCAAAAGTTTTGGCTTTCAATACCGTGTTTTTGGTGATGTTTATGCCCTCTTGTGAGTATAGGGTTGAAGAGGAATTTGGCTCAGATCCGTCAAGTGTATACCGCACATCAAAGCCATCTTTGGCCTTTAGTTTTACGAGCAGCTGATCAGAAAACTGAAATTCATCTGCCATAATCTCTGGCGGCAAAACTACTTCAGGCTTGCCTTTGATATCAAGAGAAATTACCTCGTCTATGCTATTGGGTGAAATTTTAGGAAGCTCAATCACTAAAGCGTCCGCATCTCTTCTGACCGTCAATTGAGTGGAAGCGGCTGAAAGTAAGCTTGCTTTAATGGCTTCATTCCGAATGCCTCCGAGCCTGAGTTCGCCATTTTCTGGCCAATCGAAAACATGTAAATAAAGTCTGGTGCCTCCATTGATCGATTTTTGAGTAACGCGGCCCCAAACCAAATGCTCGAATGGACTTGCTTCTGTTTCATAAATAGACGCTCCGTTAACATTCATCCAATCACCGATTGCCGCCAATCTTTCAATGCTTTCTTGAGGGAAAGTACCGTCTGCTTTTGGGCCAATGTTTAACAAGAAGTTGCCGCCCTTAGAGGCAATATCCACTAGGTTTTGAATCAACTCCTTGGACGATTTCCAATTGTTATCATTTTTATTGTAGCCCCAATGATCGTTCATGGTCATGCAGCTTTCCCAATCGATACCTGGCAAACCCGTGTCAGGAATTTCCTGCTCCGGTGTTCCAAAATCTCCAACAAAATTACCTTCTGCGGTTAAGCCTTGCATACCTTGGCGACCTTTGTCAACTCTATTATTGATAATGATATTGGGTTGAAGACTTCGGATATAATCATACAATTCCACACCCTCTTCATGTGTCCATGTGTCTTCCCATTCCCCATCAAACCAAAGCACGCCAATCTCCCCATAGTTGGTCAGAAGCTCTTTCAGCTGATTTTTCATATAATCCACGTAACGAGGAAACTCGGCACCTTCGGTAGAGCGATTTTTTTCCCAGCCTCTTCTTGGCAAATAATCAGGATGATGCCAATCCATAATGGAATGATAGAAGCAGAGTTTGATGCCCGCCTTTTCACAGGCATCGGCCAATTCCTTTAGAATATCTCTTTTGAAAGGGGTGGCCATCACATCAAAATCCGAAGTTTTAGAATCGTAGAGTCCAAAGCCATCGTGGTGCTTACTGGTGATGGTGATGTATTTCATTCCCGCATCTTTGGCCATTTTCACCCAAGCCTCTGCATCAAATTCCACTGGATTGAAATCATCCAAAAATTGATCATACTCTTCCAACGGAATTTCGGCTGTGGTCCTGATCCACTCTGCATGGTTGGTTGTTCCTTTCCATTCCCCAGCAGGGATGGCATAAAGGCCCCAATGAATAAACATGCCAAAGCGGGCATCACGCCACCAATCCATTCGGGTTTCTTCTTTGGCTTCGTCTAATTTTTGATCACCACCCTGGCAGCCGAAAAAGGAAGCCATTAGCAGCGCAAGAAAAAAGCAGGAAAGCGTCTTTTTCAACATATTGGTAAGGGTTAATAAGAATGAAGTGGTATTTGGCGACTACGGCCGAATACTTTAGCAGTTAATTTACTTCCTTTTATTATATTCAACCAATGACAAAGGCAGAACTTCAATTGATTCTTCAAGAAGGTGAAGGTTATAGGGCTGAATTTAAATCAAGCCTGAATAGTGATTTGCAACGAGAGCTGGTGGCTTTTGCGAATGGATCAGGAGGGAGGGTTTTCCTTGGGGTTTCTGATGATGGAAAAGTTACGGGCATTGAAGCGACCAATCAGCTGAGGTCTCAAATACAACAAGCCGCTTCAACCTGCGATCCCCCTGTTGACATAAAACTAGAAACGTTTGAAAATATATTGATTATTGAAGTGAAGGAGGGGCATGACAAACCCTATCGTTGTACGAAAGGCTTCTTTTTAAGAGCAGGGAGTAGTTCTGAAAAAATGAATACTGCTCAGATTATTAAGTTTGTTCAAAGTGAGGGAAGGATAAAATTTGACGAGTTATTATTCAAAAAATATCCTTTCGAAGAAATCTTTGATTCAGAAAAACTAAATCATTTTTTATCCCTTAAGAACATTTCTAAGAGTATCGAGGACGCTGATATACTTTCCAATCTTGGTGTTCTAGAGTTTGTTGATGACCAAGCCTACCTCACTCATACTGGTGTGCTATTTTTCACCAAAACTCCCACCAAGTACATTCCACATTCCAATGTAGTATGTGCTAGATTTCAGGGTAATGACAAGGCTACGATTCTCGATAAGAAGGAATTATCGGGCGATTTAATTTCAAACATTGAAGGGGCTATCCTATTCTTAAAAACTCATCTTAAGAATAGGATTGAAATATCAGGTACTCGCAGAATGGAAATTTTAGAAATTCCTGAAGTTGTTTTGAGGGAAGCTATCGTTAATGCAATTGCGCATAGAGACTATTTTGAAAAGGGGGCAAATGTAATGGTTGAAGTTTTTGATGATATGATCGAGATTTCGAACCCAGGGGGCTTACCAAAAGGGTTATCGGAAAATGATTTTGGGAAAAAGAGCTTGGCCAGAAATCCTAATATTTGCGCTTTGCTCAACCAAGTAAACTATATCGAAAAAATGGGCACTGGCATTAGCAGAATGAGAAAGCTAATGCAAGAGAACAACTTACCCGAGATTCAATTTGAATACTCAGAGTTTTTTACCTTAAAAATTGAAAGAAAAAGTAGAGTTAACCCACTTGAGAGCATTCTTCAAATCTCCACAAAGAGAGCCGACAAAATGCTAGAAATACTTAAGGATCTTCATATTAACAAGGAGTTTTCTGTAGATCAAATCTCAGCTAAATTATCAGTATCAAACAGGTCGGTTAGAGATGACTTGGGGGCTCTATCTAAGCATAAACTAATATCAACTTCTGGTAAAAATAAGAACCGTAAATATCAAATTACAAAACAAGGCATTGAGCTACTTAAGTAGTTTATCGGAAGTTTTATCGGAAGTTTTCCTCCGTGATCTTCAGTAGTAAATTGCTTTATTTTACTTTATTTTTTATTATTTGTATTCCTCGTAAACAAGGAAAAGGGCGCAAATTGGTTATATGTATTTTCATTACTCGGAAGTTTTATCGGAACTTTTGAACACAAATTACCCTAGGTTTTAGGCCTTATGTAAATGTGCTGGAAGATCTTCAATTTTCTCGCAGCAAATCTGCTCCATCACTTGTTGTAATTGGGTTTTTAAAATGGAGATGGTATGATCTCCTCCCTTTTTGCCCAAAGCGCCTACACCATACATAAAGCTTCGGCCCATAAAAGTAAATTCAGCACCAGAGGCCAAAGTCCGGGCTACATCAGGGCCTGAGCGCATACCACTGTCCATCATTATTTTGATTTGACCGCTGTATTTCTCTGCAATTCTAGTCAAAGGTTTGATGGTCGATTCTCCTGCGTCCAGTTGTCTTCCGCCATGGTTCGAAACAATGATGCCATCTAAACCAAGGGCAATTGCCTTTTCAGTGTCTGCTTCGCTGGCTACACCTTTCAGCACGATTTTTCCTTTCCATTGGTCACGTATTCGGCTGATCCGATCATCATTTAATCGGCCAGAAAACATCTGATCCATAAATCCACCCAGTCCGCCTAGGCCCAAATTTTTAGGCATATAAGGTTTGAGTGTTGCGAAGTTGGGCTGGCCATGTTTGAGCGTTTGCAATGCCCAATGCGGATGCGTCATCACCTGAGCGATATTTTTCATGGTCAAACGAGGCGGCATCGAAAGCCCGTTACGAATGTCTCTTGGGCGATAACCAAAGGTGGGCACATCGCAAAGCAATACTAAAACTGGGCAATGGGCTGCGGCCGCTCGTTTCAAAATGTCGTCACGGTATTCTTCTTTGGCTGGATGATAAAGTTGAAACCAAGCCCTGCCTTCCGTCAATTCTGAAATGCGTTCGATGCTACTAGTCGTGACGGTGCTAAGGATAAAAGGAATATTGTGTTCGAAGGCCGCTTTGGCTAGAATCTCTGGCGCATTTGGCCACATCAGACCTTGCAGACCCACGGGTGCAATGCCAAAAGGAGCATCATATTCATGGCCAAAGAGCTCGGTTTTTAGACTGCTGCTTTTGTAAGGCGCTAAGTATTTCGGCACCAAACTGAGTTCTCGAATTTCAGAGGTATTGCGGTGTAAATTGACATCCTCATTGCAACCTCCATCCAAATACTCGAAGGCAAATTTGGGCATCTTCTTTTTGGCCTTATTGCGAAGGTCATCCATCGATGGGTAGTTCTTATTATATGACCAATTTGCTCCCATTTAATTTTTCAGTTTGATCAATGACTCCACCGTGAAAGTATCACTCTCTCCTTCTTCCGAATTTTTCCCAACCATGATTCGGAACTTGCCCGCTTCCACTACCCGCTCCATGTTCCTGCTCCAAAGGGAAAGATCTTCAGGGTTTAAATCAAAACTTACACGTTTGCTTTCTCCAGCATTGAAATGGATCCGTTGAAAACCCTTGAGTTCCTTTACCGCTGTGGTTACAGAGCTGATCAAGTCGCTTAGATAAAGCTGTACCACTTCTTCACCTGCTTGAATTCCGGTGTTGGTGACCGTCACTTCAATGTGAATTTTACCTTCTCCTTGATTCGTAATCTGAAGGTCCTTATAATCGAAAGAGGTATAACTTAAACCGTAGCCAAAGGGGTAGAGGGGTGTAATTTTCTCATCGACATAGCGGTGATTTCTGGTGGGTTTGGCACTGTAATACATTGGCAGTTGGCCTACGCTTCGGGCAACCGTAACAGGTAAACGACCCGCAGGATTGTAGTCTCCAAATAGGGTTTGTGCCACCGCTAAGCCTCCTTTTTCACCAGGAAACCAAGCCTCTAAAATGGCAGGCACTTTCTGATCTAAACTGTTAATGGATAAGGGGCGGCCATTGAGCACAACACATACCACAGGAGTTCCGGTAGCAAGAATGGCGTCTACGAATTCCTTCTGAAGGCCATAGAGTTCTAGGCTGCTTACGTCTTTATTTTCTTCTACCAGTTCGTTCGATTCACCGACTACTACAATGGCCACGTCTGATGATTTTGCCTGCGCGATCGCTTCTGTTAAATCGGGCTTTTGCATGTTCCAGTTGAGATAAGCTTTGGCGCCATAGCCACCTTCCCATACGTCCATTCTGATTTTGTATTCCTTGCCTTTTACAAAATCCATTGGCGTGGTTTCGATACTTGTCGCTCCCTTTTCCCAATTGTCAATCACCAGTTTGTCGTCTACCCAGAGTCTTACGCCATCATCGGAACTTACGGCTAACCATCCGCTAAATGATTCATCTGGCTGAAGGTAACCTTCCCATGTGACAGAGAAGTGATCTTCGCCCACTCCTTCGCCCGGAGAGCCCGGCCATTCAAAAGCGACTTGCTTGTCAATTCTAGTGAGTACAGGTTCGCCCTCTACATTTCTATTGTTGAAGAATGTGGCATTTAATCCGTTTTGTGATCTGTCTTTGGTTTTAAAGTTGGCCATTGGAATGGGCTGACCTTTATAAATAAGGGGAACGCCTTCGGAATACACTACTTCCGTATTTGCTCCGAGCAATTGCCTTACCCCTTCATAAACCGTGATGGCTTTTTTGTTTTTTACAGAATAGCCACCCAAAACGGACTCATCGGCCAATGGCCCAAGCACCGCGACCTTCTTTAAGCTTTTACTGAGGGGTAATAAATCACCTTCATTTTTGAGCAATACCATCGATTTCAAGGCTGCTTCTAAGGCCAGATTCTGGTTTTCTTCACTGTGATTTCTTTCGTCAATAAGTCTTTGTTCTGTATATGGGTTTTCAAAAAGCCCCAACAAGAATTTTAACCTCAAAACCCCTGATACCGCTCTGCTCACTTTTGAAATATCGAGTGCTCCTTCATTCACCAGCTCTATAATGGTTTGCTGAAATTCTTCATTTGGGAAGTCGTAGAACTGCATGTCGATGCCCGCAGAAATGGCTTGCCGGATAGATTCTTTAGGAGAATCGCTGGACTTGTGGCTGCTCTGCAAAAAGCGAATCGCGCCAAGGTCAGAAACCACGATGCCTTTAAAGCCCCATTCGTTTCGGAGCACTTCCGTCATCAGCCATTCATTGGAGGCATTGGGAATTCCGTCAATTTCGGAATATGCGGCCATGGTGCCCAAAGCGCCTCCTTCCATAAATGCCTTTCTGAATACAGGAAGGTAATCCTGTCTTACGGATCTTTCTCCCAACAAAACAGGCCCGGCATTGCCGCCAGCTTGTGGTGATCCGTGGGCGGCAAAATGTTTGGGTTCTGCTACCATCGAGCGGTCAGAACTCAAGTCTTTTCCTTGGATGCCTTTGATCAAGGCGGTACCGAGTTCGGCAGATAAGTGGGTGTCTTCTCCCAGCGTTTCTGCAATTCTTCCCCAGCGTGGTTCTCTGCCCAAATCGAGGTTGGGGCCTAAACCGAAATGTACGCCATGCGCCCGGCCTTCGGTGCCAATAACCTGCCCCACCTTTTCCATTAAGGCTTTGTCCCAAGTAGCGCCAAGGCCAATGTTCATGGGGAAAGCAGTACTGCCTTCACCCATATAGCCGTGCAAAAACTCGGACATGAGTAATGCGGGAATTCCCCAACGGTTATTGTTGATGATAAATTCTTGAAGTTGATTGGCTGCTTTGGCGTCTTTCGGATAGTAATCGTGTACCGCACCTGCACCCAATTTTTCTCCGATCAATTCCTTGGCCAGCACTAGTGAAAAGGCTTCTCCTTCTTTAATATTTGCACCGTTGTACATGTCCATCTGCCGTACCTTTTCTTCCAAAGTCATTCTTGAAAGAAGGTCAGAAACCCTTTCTTCCACGGGAAGCTTGGCATTCTGGTAAGGGTATTTTTGAGCAAATAGTGATATGCCCACTACCTGGCAAAGTATGATTAAACTGAAAATTCGCTTTTTGAGCATAGGTTTTTTTATTCTCTTAAATCAAAAAAATAGCCATCCACTTATCGCCTTCTTTTGCCATGGAAAGGCTTTGCTGAAAGGGACAATTTACGGAAATGAGTTGGAATATTTACTCTATGGAGGGTGCTCTGGTTTCTCGACAGTTTACTTCTCAGAATAAATGAATTGAGCTACGTAGAAGATAGACGTGCTTCATAACAACCTCCGAGAGGCCTCACCCTTTTATGCCTCTCCAAGGAGAGGGACAGCACATTCTGCTAGGTTTTGCATTAGTGCCCCAATCTTGCACGCTGTACCCTCTTTTTCCACGGGTAAACTTCCTCTAGCATACCTCTTGTTAATATTCTCCTAAATGTCTTTCTTTATTATAGAAAAACATACCTCCCACTTTCACTCATCGTGCTTTTCTGGAAATTAAAAAAGGGCTTATAGCAATTGCCCATTAGGTGTGCTAACTCTCCTTTTTGTAAACTATTGGAAATGTAACACTCTTAAATTGAGCGTTACATAACGTTGTGCTCAATATGAGTAGATATAAAAAGAAACAAATGCAATTAAAATTCCTCAACTCGAAAATCAATTTGGTCGATTCATTAGAAGCCGAACGCTTAGTGATTGACCCTGATTCTTACTCCATTTATTGACACCTTTTGACCTTAAAGCAAAGGTCAAACAGATAGGACAGGTAACAGTTGACGACTATTTAGCAAATGCACAGAAATACCTATATAGTTGGAATAATCATGAAAAGGCATACTTAGAAAATATCATTACCCAAACCGAGAAACAAATCAAAAAAAACAATATCGATTCGAATGGATGAAATTTTTGTTGTCAAATCAGCCATGCATGAAGAAGGAGCCAATGGGTTTACACGGAAAAATTATATGGTACTCAATTATAATTTTCTTTCAGCACACCTTTTTGAGCATGAACTCTTTCATATTATTTCCAGATACAACAGTGATAAAATTAAACAAGCCTACGGTATACTGGGATTTAATCCCTGCAATGAGATAGAGATACCTTCCACAATGATCGACTTTAAAATCACAAATCCAGATGCCTTATTTAACAACTTTTACATCAATTTGAATTACGAGAATAAAAAAGTAAGTCAATTATACGAGCAAATAGAAAAAGCAGCTATAATATTTACCCAGAAGAAATTACGGCTAAAAACTTCAGTATGGCTCTCAATGATATTTGAAACCTTACTCACCAACACTAGAAATCAACTAAATGATATACATCTAAAATAATTCGAACAGAAATAAAATAGAAAAAATGATAGAACAAATTCAACCAAAACTAGACCGTATTAAGAAAGCTGACCAAAATCGTCCTCGAAAAAAAATTGCCGTTTTAGGAGCAGGAATGGCAGGTCTGGTAGCAGCCTATGAACTTGCCTCGCTAGGTCATGAAGTCGTTATTTACGAAGCAAATGATAGAATTGGTGGCAGGGCATGGACACATCGTTTTGACGATGGCCAATACCATGAGTTTGGAGCGATGCGTTTTCCTATGGAACATGATCATACCCGATATTATGCTAAAAAGTGTGGATTATCTTTTAGAACATTTATCAAGCACCATGACGAACCAAACTCATTCTATTTTATAAAAGGGGTCTTAACAGAGAAATCATCTTGGGGCACCAAGCTTCTTCCAGAATTAAACCTGACTGAATTTGAAAAGTGGATGATTGATAATGGACCAATTCCAGCTGAGGCTAGGCATGCTCAATTACTCAATTTGTTAGTATACCCCTTTAAGCAACTTATGCATGAAATTTCTTCGAATCCCCATGACCTGAATGCGATTCTTGGTACAGGTCCAATAACTGAACGAATAAAAGAAATTGATAAGATTTCATTAGGAGAGTATTTGAAAAAATACAATACTTCTACGGATGCCATCGAATTAATCGGTGGAGTTACTGGTTTGGAGGTTTGGTGGGACAAGGCAGTATCAATGTTTATTCGAGAGGAATTGGCGGCAGAAGAAAGATTAAAAGATCAAGGTATTGAGGAAGGTAGAGATGAAATAATTGGGGGCACCGATCAGCTTCCAAATGGGATGCTTAACATGTTGAGCAAGCTAAAAGTTGAAATTAAAACCGAACATGAAGTCTTTTCGATAAACAAACAAAGTGAGCAAATACAATTAGGTATCAAAAATAAACTCAAGGAAACACTCGAAGATTTCGATTACGTAATATGTACGCTACCTTTTTCTATTCTCCGAACAATCTCTTTGGCTGGCTTTAGTAAACCTAAGATGACTGCCATCAGAAATCTTAATTATGCTTCTTCTGCCAAAGTATTGCTGAATACTAAAAACCGCTTTTGGGAGGCTGCTCCTTATAATATCAAAGGTGGTGCCTCGCAAACTGATTTAATCAACAGGCAAATTTATTATCCTTCTGGCAATACAGTTGCCGTACCGGAAACTAACGCGTCTCAGCTCAAGGGTTTACATGGGCAGGTTCAAAAGTATAGCAAATTTGAATTAATTGACGATTCAAAAGAAAGCCCAGGTATTCTAGTAGGTAGTTATGTATGGGGAATGGATGCCCGAAGGCTGGGTGCTTTAGAACAGGATGATCGGGCGGTCACTGTTATAGATGCCGTTTCAAAAATTCATCCAGAAATAATGGAAGTCGGAATGGTTAAAGATACGGCATCAATCTCCTGGGACAACTATAAATATGCAAATGGAGCTTTCTGTTTTATGAAACCTGGAGATTTTTCCAATTATTATCAAGATGCTATATCTTCGGAAGGTAATTTATTCTTTGCTGGTGAACATTGCTCACTCGATAATGGCTGGATACAGGGTGCAATTATTTCTTCTTTGAAGGCTGTTGAAACTCTTGTAAATAAATAACCAAACCAAACATTGAGATGAGTGCAGAAAAAAAATTTCTTTCTATTCCTGAAATACCTCCCCAAATTGAAATACCAGGTGGCAACCCATTTCAACTATATCGTATCGATGGCTCATACCTGTATCTTTCAGGCCATGGTCCTAGTTGGGGGAATGATTTTAGCAAAAACCTGGGGAAGGTTGGAATTGACCTTACTACAGATCAAGGCTATAATTCAGCAAAGATATGCATGCTCAATCTTCTTCAAACTACTAGAGCGGCAATTGGAAGCTTGGATCGGGTAGAATCAATCATTGAGGTTTTTGGAATGGTAAACTCGGTTGATGACTATACCGAACACTCAAAGGTGATAAACGGGGCCAGTGAACTCTTGGAATTCGTTTTCAAGGACAAAGCGCATCATACAAGAGTGGCCATGGGTGCAAACTCTCTACCTTTTAATTTTCTGTGGAAATAAAGATGACGTTAAAATTTAAGTTATGAATCAGGAGGATATTTTAATTACAGTTGAAGAAAGTGATTCTTCAATAGGATTTTTCGACCTTAATAGTGAGCTTGAAATTGGAAGAATCAAAACTGGATTCTGGCCTCATGAAATAGAGGTCAACAAGTCAGGTAGAATTGCCTATGTAACGAATTTTGGTATAAAAGACTATGATGAATTCATAGGAGATGCTGGAGCAAGTATTTCGGTCATTGATACACATACCCAGTGTGAATTACATAGATTATATACATTTCGAGATAATGATGAATATGCTTTATATAGAGCGCCTCATGGAATAAAACTTCATCCAGATGAAAGTAGGCTATATGTAAATGTGGAAAAAGGGAATAGTGAAATGCTGATCTTTGATCTTGACTCCAAAGAGAAATTCCCAACAAAGTCCTTCGCATTAGATATAGACCATCATTCCATTGGTTCAGACTCAGATTATTTTCCAGATCAAAACTTCCCCATTCCACATGGCACTCATAATTTCGAATTTTCTGCAGATGGAAAATCTATTTTTCTTGGGGCAGGAAGAGCAGGTCTTTATAAGATAGATGCAGATAATGGTAAACAATTAGGCCATTTTTCGTTAGGAAAGAATAATGCTGTTCGAGGGATCACATGGACTGCTGACGGGAAGAATCTCATTATATCTGGAAGTGGACGTTTGGTGATACTCAATCCAAATAATTTCACTCCTGTTCAAGAGTTTAATAATCTTGAAGCCGCACAAATTCTGTATTCCCAACCTACTCCAGACGGAAAATATATTCTATGTCCAGCTGTTTGGGAAAGTAAGATACTGGTGCTAGATATTGCAAGAGGATCGGTTGTAAAAAGGATTAGTGTAGGAATGGATCCCATACACATCCGAGTTCATGCTAGGGATAACATGGCTTATATTTCACACGGTCGAAGCAAGTTTATTTCTAAGTTAAGTCTGGGAGACTTTACGGTAAAAAACAATATACCAACTTTGGGAGGACCAAACGGACTCGCATTAGTGAGCATTCCTTCACGAGCTGATCAACTGGTATTTGGTTGTTGCTTGCCTTTATCTGGCCCAAGCGCTACTGAGGGGCGTGAAATAAGATTAGGTTATCAATTCTGGATGGAACATGTTAATTCAACTGGGGGTATTCAAATTCAGAACAAAGCATATAAAGTCGTTTTAAAATTTCGAGATACAGAATCCAAAAGTAATGGTCCTGGAGATAAGGAATTCATTCAAAATCTGACCCAGGAATTACTATTTGATGGTGTGAAATTTATGCTAGGAAGTTATCCTACTCCTCCAAATTGGCACATTGCAGATTTTCTTGACGGCAAGGGTATTCCCGTAGTAACGGCCACTGGAGCAGGAGAGTTTATGTATGACAAAGGCTATAAGCATCTCTTCGGCATCATGTCACCCGCTAGGGTTTATTTATCTGGCACAATCGATTATTTGCTAGGCAACTCCGATATAAAAGACAAACCCAAAACGATTTCGTTTTTATCCTGCGATGATCCAGCAGCCTTGGAAGATGCAAAGGCCACGGCAAAATATGCACAGGATAAGGGTATGCAATTACTACAGCCCGATCCATCTCCTGATCTAACAATTGATAAATCAGGCGTAGTTGTTTACAAACACCTTCAAGAGGATTATAGAAAAGAATTGGAGTCCATTCAAGCTATTGGCCCCGATCTATTTTTTAATACAGGGCATCTATCTGAAAGTATAGATATTGTTAAGCAGGCAGCCAAATTGCAATTTAGTCCTAAAGGCCTAGCTTTTAGTGTAGGGCCTACTGTTCCTAAATTCAGAACAGAATTGGGTAGTAAAGCCAATGCCCTTTTTGGCAGTGCACAGTGGAATCCGTTTGTCGAGCTTGTCGGACATGATCAGTTTATAACACCAGAACGATTTGCTAGAAAGTTTTTTGAACGCTTCAGTATGCCTTCATCTTATTTCTCAGCTGGAGCCTTTGCTTGTGGTATATTCTTCGAAGAAGCCATTCAATCTGCCGATTCTATTGAACCAAATCATCTAATTCCAGCTCTTGCGAAAACTAAGATGAAGACATTTTTTGCAGATATCGACCTTGATGAGCGAGGATTAAATAACGATAAGCCCATCATTACTGTTCAAGTACAAAAAACAGCCACAGGTGAACTGATGGAAATCCCTATCCATCCTCCAACTCTCGTTAAGGAAGCGGAGGTTATTTGGCCTTTTCCAGGATGGGAGTAATAAAAACAATTCATTAACTAATACCCCTTTAAAACTCCACAAAAATGAATTTCATATTAAAAATTAATGGATCTGAATCAGAAAAGGCAGCTTATGTAGGCTGGACACCAGTCAAATGCAACCTAAAGATTGCATCGTTTGAAAATTCTTCACCTGTAAGAGTCATTATCTCGACCGGCCAGCTTCAAGGAGCAGAAGGAAAAATTGCTCTTTATAAAGATAATTCCACAAGCGCAGTGTCGGTAGAAACCATCGAGCTAGATTACATGGGCGAAGAACAAGTCTTCTTTGTGGCTGGGGTGTTTGATAACGCTAGTGTAGCAAGAAAGGACACTTTTATCAGAGTTGAAGACCGTGACTCTAAAATTGCTACGATTCAACGAGATGTAATGGTCCGAGTTCGGAAGAATGCCAATGAACTTGCGCCAATTGAGATAAAACTGTTTTTAGAGAGTTTTGTAGAATTAGCAAGACTAGAATCTAAAGATAATTACCCTGACCCAAGTAACGAATATACCAAAACACCTAGCAAGTTGTTGGACGAGATTGTATTAATGCATACGCTGGACGCATCGAATGAAATTCATAGGAGGACCTCTTTTCACCCCTGGCATAGAGCTTTTCTTTTACATCTAGAGCGGGAATTGCAAAAAATCCACCCCGAGGTAACAATTCCTTATTGGAAATTTGACGAAGCTGCAAATAATGTATTCACAAGAGAATTTGCAGGTGAGAATGGTCAAACAAAAATTCCTGGTATCACAAATATCAATAGCACAACGGTAAAGGTGAGTTATGGCGAAACATTGGAACCTACATTTAATAAAAACAACCCACTATTCACTTATTCGAAACATATTTTTTGGGGTGGAGCTTTAAAACGAGCATACCGGAATCAAAATCCTTTGGATGGTAGAACTCAGTATATTGGCATGTCGGAGAAGGAACTTATTTGTGAAGCGCCTGCAGACACTAAAGACAATTTTAAGTTTTGGTCTTCCTTAGAGGAAAGATTTTCTCACAATGGTGCTCATCTTACATTCACGGGTCATGTGGTTAACGTTGGTAAAGATCCTGTTGACCCTGTATTCTTTATGATGCACGGCAATGTAGACCGTTTATGGGCATTGTGGCAACATGTTTATGATAGATTCGATGGAAATGACATTAAAACATACCCTTATCAAGGGAATTATCCAGGAGAAAGAGGAGAAAAGTGGGCTCGAGACAAAGTGCTAAATGATGATGGTCATTATGATGTTGGCAATGAGGACGTTGGAAACTATGCTGAAGATACGCTGTGGCCATGGGCATATGATTATGAACTAAGCAGGCCTATAAGAAGGTGGGATACAAACTATTTAGGAGGAGATAATAAAGGAAAAGTCCCACAAATAAATATTAAGTTCCCTGATTCACCAACCTCCAAATATCCGTATCCATATAAGTCTCTTACAGTAAAAAGCACCATTGATTATCAAGGTATCTACAGCGAGAATAATCAAGCTCAACAAGGATTTGATTATGCAGACCTTCCGTATTTTGATAAGGATAAAACACCATACAAGTGTGAGATGCCTGAAACAGACAGAAAGGCGCTTCTCGATCAATTCTTCGACCAGAGTATCGAAACTCCAAAGCGGTTAGAGATAGCGAGCAAACTGTTTCTCATTGAAGATGGTGAGAAAATGAGGACATTAGAGGTTTTGAGTGACAAGAACGAAGAAACTGAGGTCAGATTAATGTCTATCGTCCTAGCAGACGATTCTCAAGCAGAATTTTTAGATCGAGCATTAAGCATAATCGAGGATAAATTGGAGTCCGTTGAAATCAGGTCTGAACTGATTCATTCGATGATTGGTGCGAAAAGATCGAACAAAGCATATCCATCAAGGAGAGCTAAATTCTTTGATCTATTAAGAGGATTACTCAGAGGCGAAAATCTACAACTAAGATATCAGGCTATTGAAATTCTTACATCCCACGAAGACGAGGTTGCTCAAGAGTTTCTTATTGAAGAGTTAAGAAAAGACCAAGGTGAGCTTATCTCAAAACAGGATGCCATTTTCTTTTTAAGGGAAAATACTAAACAGCAACATGTTGGGCTATTCCATGAAATTTTTTATGAAAGTAGAAACAATGCCGTTAGGAAAGCAGCAATTGAGGGGCTCGGAAACGACCCTCAATCTATAGACCTACTTAAGGAGGTTGTTACCGATGAAAATGAAAACTACAGTGTAAGAGAAGCGAGTGGACTGTCGCTACACCATCTGGACTATAAAACCATGAACTACATTGCTGCCAAGATTATTGCAAAACCAGAACCTGGAGACGGGATAAAGATGTTTAAAAGTGTGAATCCCAACCCAGATGAAGTAGATTTTAAAGCGGGACTATTGAATATGTTGGTATACACAGGAGATACTGACCTATTGAAAGGAAACGAAGAACTAAAATCTTCATTGCGAGAAGTGGTTGCCTCGGACACTCAATACAAGGCTAAATTTCGCAGTTCACTCGAGGCATTTGCTGCTGCACCGGTAGCAGGCCCAACTATCGTTGAGCAACTGGCTGCTGAACTTCTTTCAAGACTAGATGGTAAAAACGATGATTAGACCTGTTCTTTCAGCAGAAAGTATCGAAGACCATATCGGAGAAGTATTCGGTAGAATTCGAAAAGGTGAATTGTCCAGAAGCATTTTGGTAGATCTTTTATCAGAACGCCATTCTGTGTATCAAGAGCGCCCAAGCTATCAGATAAACCGAATCAAAGGGTATGCACTTGCTTCTTTTAAAGAAACAGGACTACCTAGTTCGGCCATCAGCTTCGTACTGGATGAATTGCAAAATGGACGAAACGCTTATTTGGTTGGAGCCGCAGCTAGAGGATTACGTGGTGCTAAGCATCCGAAAGCTCAATACGTTAGTTTCTTAATCCAATCGGTTAATAATCTCAAATACCATGACGATAGTTTTGACCTTACTGTTTTTAAACCTGAATGGCCACTTAATAATCCTTCAAGTGGGCGCCTTGAAATTTTCAGAACGCTACAGTGGTTGAAGGGATATGCTAAAGCAGCTTTACCAGAACTCAGGTCGTTTTTAAACAAGACAGAGGATTTTACACCAGAAATGCGTGAGGTAATTCGGAAAACAATCAAGGAAATCGAGGAAGACAAACGAGACCTTGATTTAAGTTGCTGTGAAATAGAAAACAAGAGCAAAACCGGAATTTCTTGGTTGTGGAAAGGGTTGCATAATGTAAGAAGTATAGGAAATCTTGAGGTTCAAAATGAGAAGGGTAAATTCCAGTCTCTTCAGGATGTTATAGACCAAAAGCCTACAGTTGTAGCATTCTTTTACACACGCTGTATGAACCCAAATAAGTGTACACTTACTATTAACAAAATGGGATGGCTGCAAAAAGAGCTGACACAAATAGGACTTGATAGCAAGGTAAACCTGCTTGCATTCACCTATGATCCGAGCTACGATACCCCAACTAAAATGCGAGTATTTGGAGAGAATAGAGGTTTGGTATTTGGACCGAACACACATGTATTAAGAACTCGCCCGGAGGAATTTAGTGTGCTTTCTGACTTTTTTCAACTTGGCGTCAATCATGTGGCCTCTACGGTTAATCAGCACAGAATCGAGCTATTCATTCTGAATCAATATGGTCGTGTAGCAACGACTTACTCTAGAATACAGTGGACAGTGGAACAGGTGGTTTCTGATCTAACAAAATTGGTCGGTCGTTCATTAAAACGAACATGGGTCTCAAAAATCTTAAATACCTTTCAACAGGTAGTCATTCCTATTTTGGTTGTTTTCTTCCCAAAATGTCCTTTCTGTTGGGCTGCTTACCTTAGCGTTTTTGGAATTTCAGGTCTTCAAAGTATTCCATATAGCCCTTGGTTACTGCCTTTGATTATTGGTGTAATGGTGTTTAACCTAGTATTGCTTTACAGAAGAGCAAAAGCCCGTAATGGACTATTCCCTTTTTGGATTAGCTTGATTGGAACTTTGCTTGTTGGAGGGGGTTACACTCTAACACATCAGCCAACTTCCTTTGTAGGGATTGGGCTAATATTTACAGGAGCTGTTTTAAACAGCCTATCCTTTAAGCACTGGAGTAAGGTTACCTATTTGGTCGAATCAATTCTGTTCAAATTGAGGAACATGACCTTTAGAAAAATATGGAAATCAAAAACTGAGCACAACACGATGTATGAGTAATAGCACCCTGCGGGATGCCACTACTCATACACAAACCATAGCCTACAACTCAAAAACCCTCTCCATCAGCATCCATTTTTCATCTGGCTTTGCGAAGGGTAAAGCTTGTTGATATTTCCACATGAGTGCTTCCCATGCTTGCACTTTAGGATTGGCCTGATCCATTCTTCCTTTTTCATCAAATGAGAAATCATCTTCCGTTTCCATAATCATGCAAAGGCGATTGGCAAGTAGGTAAATCTCCATTTTCAAAATACCCGAAACTCGAATGCTTTCAATGATTTCTGGCCATACCTTTTGGTGATGGATTTTGTATTCCTCAATCAGTTGAGGATCATTTTTTAGGTCGAGTGTAAGACAGTATCTTTTCAATTTTTGAATGTTGAGTTACGATTTACGATCACTGATTAACTGATTTCTGATCTACCGATTTCTAAATTCTCTCAAAGCACCCTTAGCCAACTTCTTGCACTTCGGTAACCTTCCCCCTTTGGGGAAGGCATGGATGGGAGCTCTTACAGTTTACTCACCTTTCTTCCATACCAGCCAATATACATGAAACAGAGCAGTGGCAGGATAAAGGAGAAATTCACTTCGCTTGCACCCGTAATTTGAGTGTCGTTCACTGCGCTTCCGCCTAAATCTATAATCATTCCTTGCCATTTGGGTAATAAGGCGCCTCCTACAATGGCCATTACCAAGCCCGCTGCCCCGATTTTGGATTCTTCTTCATTCAGACCATTCAAGGACACACCGTAAATGGTGGGGAACATGATGGACATGAAAAGAGAGATGGCGACCAAAGCATACAAACCATAAATTCCTTCGACATAAATGGTGAGCACCGTACTTATTCCAGCCAAAAGGGCAAAATACTTGAGTAACTGACCAGAGTTAACAAACCTGAGCAGGTAAGTGCCAGTTGCCCTTCCCACTAAAAAGAGGATGAAGGCCGCAAACTGATAATTGGCTGCGTCTGAACTGGAAATGCCTATGGCTTCGGCATACTGATAAATATAAGTCCAGCACATGATTTGTGCCCCCACATAGAACACTTGCGCCAATACACCGAGTACGTATTTTTTGTTTTTGCGCAAGGCATTGAAGGATGCTTTAACACTAGGGATTTCTCCATCGCCTTTTGTCTGTGGCATTTTGCTCACTGCAATCAGAATAAAGATGCCGATAAGTACTAAGCCGAGAATGACGTAAGGGTTACGAATGACCATCAGGTCGGAGGTTTTGATCAATGTTTTTTTGGCCAGCTCAAGTGAAGCAAAGTCGGCTATATCATCGGACTGCAGTTTTTTGAGCACGAACTGCTGCGCAACGAGCAGACCAGCCAATAACCCAACAGGGTTAAACGACTGCGCCAAATTGAGGCGTTGAGTGGCGGTTTCTTTTGCACCCATGGCCAGAATATAAGGATTGGCGGTGGTTTCTAAAAAGGCCAAACCAAAAGTAAGAATGTAGAGGCCAAGGCAAAAAAACCAGAATTGCTCCGTAATGGCTGCTGGGTAAAATAACAGTGCCCCGAAGGCATAAAGGGCTAAGCCGATTAACACACCCACTTTATAGGAGTATTTTCTCACAAATAATGCGGCAGGCAAGGCCATGCAAAAGTAGCCCCCATAAAATGCCATTTGCACCCAAGCGGCTTGAGAATTCGTTAGCTCCAGCACCTTCTTGAAAGCCTGCACCATAGGATCGGTTACCGCATTCGCAAAACCCCAAAGCGCAAAAAGCGATGTAATCAGAATGAAGGGGAGGAGCGTTTTTCGGTCAACGAGTTTTGCCTTGGTTGAAGCTTTCATAGGTTGAGGTTAAATGGTTCGGTCTAAATGGGTGTAACCTCCGTCTACAAAGATCTGCTGCCCCGTAATATGGCTGGCCTTTTCGGAGATTAAGAAAACAGCCGTGTTGGCAATTTCTTCGGCTGTGGTCATTCTTTTTCCTAAAGGAATTTTATCGGTGATGGACTTTACCTTTGCCTCGGGATCATCGAAAGTCTGTAGCCAACTTGCGTAAAGTGGCGTCATTACTTCGGCAGGCACAATGGCATTTACCCGGATGCCGCTTTCTAAAAGTTCAACCGCCCATTCTCTTGTCAAGGCCAAAACGGCACCTTTTGCCGCAGCATAACCCGATGTATTTCCTTGTCCAGTAATTGCGGTTTTGGAAGCAATATTGAGAATGGTACCCTTCGATTCTTTGAGGTAAGGCAAGCAAAAATGCGCCATGTCGTAAAAGTGGTGGAGGTTCTTTTGAAGGGAGGTTTTGAAGGCTTCTGGACTTCCGTTTTCCAATCCCACACCATCGTTGATTCCAGCATTATTGACAAGTCCGTGAATGGCTCCGAACAAAGCAATCGTTTCTTTGACGGCTTTTTCGCATTCGGCAGTATTGCATAAATCGACCTGAACAAATTGAGCCTTGCCTTGAATTTCTGAGACTAGTTTTTCTCCCGCCTCTTCATCCTTATCGAAGATTATGGGTATGCCGCCCTCCTCCGCAATTTGACGAACAATGGCAGCTCCAATTCCCTTTGCACCTCCGGTGACTAAAAAAACTTTATCTCTCAGGTTCAGATCCATATGTTTACTTGTTCTTCATCTACAAATTACTATTTATCTGATTCACAATACTTTCAACCGTTGTGAATTTATACAAAGTGCTGCTTTTAAATTCAGTGTTGGCGTCCAAAATTGTGGAGGGGAATGCGGGCTGATTTGGAGCATCTCCGAAGTGCTGCATTTCTAGAGCCACTCCTTTTTTCGGTCCAATGGGCATCCCATTTCTGCCCGATACATTGGGTAAATAATTTCCAGAATACAGGTGGGCAGCGACTTCGGTAGTAGAAATTTCTAACAGTCTTTTGCTTTTGGGCTCATAAAGGGAGGCCGCTTTTATCAGCGAATTTCCCGCTTGTAGAAAAAAGGAATGGTCGTAACCGCCAGCCAATTTTAGCTGCGGATCTTGATCTTCAATATCTTTGCCGATGGCTTTGAAGCAACTAAAATCGAAGGGTGTTTCGCTTACTTCTTCTAATGTTCCTTGCGGTACGAGCTCAGCTTTCATCGGGGCAAAACTCTTTGAATGGATCATCAGCAGGTGATTCAAAACCTCTTCTTTGGCAAATCCTGAAAGGTTGAAATAGGAATGAGAGGTGAGGTTGATAATGGTTTTCTGATCGGACTTTGCACTGAAGTCCAGACTTAATTCACTCTCATGGTTCCAAGTATATATTAGGCTCACCTCAAGGTTTCCAGGGTAGCCTTCTTCCCCATCTGGAGAGAAGCATGAAAGCGTCAAACGCTCAAAGCCTTTGGTGCTTTCTGTGCTGCTTTTCCAGACCTTTTTATCGAATCCGTTTTCGCCACCATGCAGGTGATTTCCCTTTTCGTTTTTTGAAAGCTGAATGATTTTTCCATCCATTTCAAACTTGCCTTCATGAATTCTAGAAGCGTATCGCCCAACGATTGCGCCTAGGTAAGCTGGGTCGTTTTCGTATGCTTCCAGCCGATCATAGGCCAGCACAACATTCTCAATTTTCCCAAGACTATCGGGTACATTGATTTCAACAATTCGGGCACCAAAATCGGTAATGCACACTGAGTGTCCCTGATTGTTGTACAGGTAAAACAGCGTGGATTCTTCTCCGTTTTTGGTGCGGCCAAAAGGTTTACTTTCTATCATTCGCCTCCTTCCCTCATTAGGCTTTTACTTTTACTAATTGCAGCTTCCTTGCTGTACTTTGAAAAGGGGAAAAGGTAAAAACCATAGCTCAGTTTTTCATCCGCTTTAATGCGATATTTCTCTTGTGGCATTGCCCCCCAACTGTCATCTCCAGCCACTCCGCGCTGACCCATGTCAATGTTCAATTGCACCAAATCTTTTTCCTTGATGTCGTTGATGTGCTTGCTTGGGTTGGCAGGCGAAGCACCTTTTAACTGAAATTCTGGATCGATTTTATCGTTTGCACTATAGGCCAATCCTTCTGTTAAATCGAAATCTTCATTAGGCATGTGCAATGCTGAAAAGCCGAGCGGTTGATCGGTATAATCTGTTACAATCATTAAACCCTGACCTTCACTATTGCTCAATGTGGCCCAACGCACATCTGTTTTGTAGCCGTTTTCCTGTGGCCGAACATAAGGCACATATTGCGCTGAAACGGTGGAAGAATATACATCCACAAAGGCCGAAGCTTTACGGTCTTGGTAGTTTTCCCAAGGGCCACGTCCATAATAGTCAAGGGTGTTATACGCTTTCGGCAGTTGCATGCGCATGCCCATTCTAGGCATGTCGGCTTTGTATTCCGTTGGCTCCATTTCATTGGAAATATGGATCAGCCCATTGCCGCTAATGGTGTAGTGACTGGTGTAATTTGTATTTACGCCCAGAAGCTTATAGATGAAATCGATTTGAATTTGGTTGTTAGCTGGTTCCGAAATCTTCGTTTCAATTACTTCAGAAAACAGAGAAGCTTTCTTCCATTCTATATTTCTGTTTTGCATTCTATTGCCCAAATCATTGTCGGTAGGAGCTCGCCAAAAATTAGGTTTTGGGCCTCGGCCATCTTTCAGCAATTCATTGCCTTCGAAAACATAAGAGGTGATTTGGCCTTGATTTTTATCGAAAACCACTTTCACAATGTCATTCTGAATCGTGATGATTTGGCCTTGTTCTGTATGGCTTAAAGCTTCTCCATAATTCATTGGAGACGCGGGTTCCGCTTTATATTTCCCCTTTAAGAATAACTGCTCATGGGCTACCTCAAAACCTTTGGGAAGCAGTCCCCAATCTGTTTTTGTAGTGGCACTGATCTCAACAAAGTATTCTGTTTTAGGTTGATAATCGATTCCTGACAATGGAATTCGGATCAGTTTTCCCGTATGTGTTTCCACCGATATTTCCTCCAAAGGAATGGTTCTCAATACCCTGCCATCCGCTTTGATTTTTGCTTCAAAATTGAATTGGTTGAGGTCAGTAAAATCATAGAGGTTTTCCACCAACACTCTTAATTCATCATGTCGGTTAATGCCTTGGTCTTTGAAGTTGATGTACTCATGCGCCTTTTTTACTTCGTATAAAGCGGGTTGAGGAGTACGGTCTGGAAACACAATTCCATTGTTCAAGAAGGTATTATCCGTTGGCATGTTTTCGCCATAATCGCCACCATAGGCATAAAATCGTTCTCCCTTTTCATTGGTTTTCCAAATGGACTGATCTACCCAATCCCAAATAAAACCGCCTTGCAGGTTGTCGTATTTCTCGATGATGTCCCAGTAATCTTGAAAATTACCGGTGCTATTTCCCATGGCGTGGGCATACTCACTTGGAATATAAGGGCGGTCGGTTTTGTTTTGGCCTACTTGCTCAAAACGCGCGGGTGACGGATACTGCGGAACAATAATGTCCGTGTTCCAATCCATATCATAAAGGCTGCCATCATAATCTTTGTAAGGGCGCTCATATTGAATCGGACGTTTGGTTTTGTCTAAGGCTTTCATCGCGTTATAGCCTGCGTAAAAGTTGATGCCATTTCCAGCTTCATTCCCCATGGACCAAATCACCACAGACGGATGGTTTTTATCGCGGGCGACCATGCGCAACATTCTATCCACATGGGCCTTTTCCCAACTCTCCTTTTTGGCCAAAGAGTATTGACCATAGTACATACCGTGCGATTCGATATTGGCTTCGTCTACTACATAAATTCCGTGCTCATCGCAGAGCTCGTAAAAGCGCCTGCCTCTAGGGTAATGACTCAAGCGCACCGCATTGATGTTATTTTCTTTCCACAAGCGAATGTCTTTCATGATCATTTCTTCGCTCATCACATGACCTGTTTCTGGGTCATTTTCTTGGGTGTTCACTCCCTTCAAAGTAATCCGCTGGCCATTCACTAAAAGTAAACCTTGTTTGATTTCAACACTTCTGAAACCAATTTTTCGGGAAGTAGCTTCAAGCGTTTTTCCCTTTGAGTCTTCTACTTTTAAAAGCAATGTGTATAAGTTTGGATGCTCTGCACTCCATTGTTTTACTTGGTCGATGGTGGCTTTAAAGTTATGGCTGACTTCCGCGTTTGCTGCTACTGAAAGTGTTTCGGATCCACTTTTTATTTCCTTGCCTTCCGCTGTGATAAGCTTATAACTGAGCTTGAATTTCTGGGACTTCGTACCATGGTTTTTCAAATCAACAGTCAAGTCGAACTCTCCATTTTTGTAGGCTCCGTCTAAAATTGACACCACTTCGAAATCCTTGATTCTAAGTTTCGGTTGAGCGTAGAGATAGACACTTCGCTCAATTCCACTAATGCGCCAAAAATCTTGACCTTCTAAATAGGCACCATCCGTCCAGCGGTAGATTTGCAGAGCAATGGTGTTTTTGCCCGGTTTTACAAATTTGGTCACATCAAATTCTGCTGGCAATTTACTCCCTTGAGAGTAGCCAACGTATTCTCCATTAATCCAGAGAAAGCCGCCAGATTTCATCGCTCCGATATGCAGAAAAATTTGTTTTCCATCCCAATCTTTGGCCAAATCGAAATCTCTTCTGTAAGAACCCACTGGGTTATAATCGTGAGGAACTTTACCCGGGTCAGCAGGGTAAATTCGATCTACAAATTTCATTTCCTCAGAAACGGGCGCTTTGTAATCGGCAAAATCGTATTGATGGTTTACATAAATTGGCACCCCGAAGCCTTCCACTTCCCAGTTGGCAGGTACTTTAATGTTATCCCAATTGGCAACGCTTTCCGAAGGATTCATAAAAGTGAGCGGCCTGTCTTTTGGCATACGCACCCAGTTGAATTTCCATGTGCCATCTAGCGATTGATAGAATTTGGCATCCGTAGCTTTTTTGTTCAGCGCATCGGCTTCTGAAGTATAAGAAGTGAATGAGGCATGAGCGGGCGCTTTGTTTTCACTTATGATCTGCTCATTCTCGATGTATTTCCATATTTCGTCTACGCCATTTTGAAATTGGGCGTGGCTTTGTTCAGCAGAGGTCACCCATAAAACTAGCGTGAGTAGGAGGGCGGTGAACTTAGCGGGTTTGTTCATGGAGTTGTCGTTTTTAGTTGTGTGTTGAGGTAATAGGTTTTTCCAGCTTGCATTTCGATTGTTTTTGAAATGCCCTGATATGCGAATTGATAATTCCCTGTATTTGCGGGAATTACTTTGGCCATGTCAAGTACGCCATCTTTCCATGATAAGTCAATGGTCAGATTGCCCCTGGCTTTAAGTCCTTTTATATTTCCTGTGGTCCAAGTTTTAGGTAAAGCTGGCAACAGATTAATTTCTTCAGTATGCGATTGAAGCAGGGCTTCTGCTACGCCCGCGGTGAAACCAAAATTGCCATCAATTTGAAAAGGAGGGTGCATGTCGAACAGGTTCGGCACAATGGATTTTTGTAAATGAAGCGTCACGTGTTTGTCTACTTCTTCAGCATCTAGAAGTCGGGCGGAAAGGTTAATTAACCAAGCCCTGCTCCAACCTGTGCCTGCACCACCATTCGCCAGTCTGTACTCAGTAGACCTTCGGGCGGCTTCAAAGAGTTCGGGAGTTTTCGAGGTAATGGTGTTCCCCGGATAAATAGCATATAAATGTGACATGTGTCGGTGCCCTTTTTCGGGTTCTTCATAAGGCCGATCCCATTCCAAAATTCGACCGTCTGGGCCAATCATTGTTCCCGATCTTAGGTTCGCCAGTTTCTCTTTTACTTCTTTCGTAAAGTCATCTTCAATGCCTAAGTCTTTTGCGGCAGCCAATGCATTGGTGAATACTTCGGCAATAATCTGCTGGTCAATGGCAGTTCCTAAAACGGTGGCCGCAGATTTTCCATCGGCTGCGGTATATGAGTTTTCGGGGGAAGTGGATGGTGCCGAAATCCATTTTCCATCTCGTGGATCTTCCATCAGCCAATCCAAGTAAAAGAGTGCGGAAGCCTTAATTGCAGGATAGGCGCGGTCTTTTAAAAAGGTTTTGTCTTGAGTGAATTGATAGTGATCCCAGAAGTGCTGTGTCAGCCAACCACCTCCGCCAACCCAAGCACCCCAGTAGGGTGTTTCTGCACGCATCCATGCCGGAGCCCAAAAGTCTGTGGCTTGGTGCGCTACAAAACCACGCATGTTGTATTGTTCCTTTGCAGTAATTTTTCCGCGTTCGATGAGCCGTTCTGTGAAATCAAAAAGGGGGTCATGCATTTCACTCAGGTTGGTGACTTCCGCAGGCCAATAGTTCATTTGCAGGTTGATGTTCAAATGATAATCTGCATTCCAAGGAGCTTGAATATGCTCATTCCAAAGGCCTTGAAGGTTGGCGGCATTGGTGCCTTGGCGCGAACTTGCAATCAGCAAATACCTTCCGAATTGGAATTGTTTGGCCACAAAATCTAGGTCCTTTGCCCCAGCTTTAATTCGATCGAGGCGTTCATTAGTAGGAAGACTATCTAATTCGTGGTCTCCCAAATCGATTTCAACTCTTTTGAAAAGACTTTGGTAGTCTGTTACATGCTCTTTAAGAATTTCTTGGAATGAAGCTTTCGAAAGTCGCTGAAGGTCTTGCTCGTTTTTGGCTTCAAAATCATCCTGATAATAAGAGGTTGCTGCAACAATGTAAATCGTGGCTTTTTTGACTCCACTTAATTTTAGTTTTCCGTCTGAAGACGTGATTGTTCCTCCTTCGTTTTCTACTTTCAAACGGGTCTGAAATTTCACGCCATAGTCGATGGGCTTTGGTTCCGAAAAGTGCTTGCCTTTGTATTGGGTTACCATGCCGTCCATTTGAATTTCATTTTCCTTTGGGGTGGAAATTGAAACGGTTGGGTGCCCATCGTCATCGGGCCTGCTCAATCGAAGGTCGAGGTTTAAGCCTGCTTCGTCCGTAGTTTCCAGCTCCAAAACCATGGCATTGTGTGGTTCACTGGCGAACATGCGCTCCGCAAATTTTCCGGCTTTCGTATTATAGCTGACCGTCACCAAAGCCGAATCTAAGTCTAGCTGACGATGATAGTTTGAAATTTCTCTTTCTTCGAAATCAATGAATAAGTCGCCCATGGTTTGGTGCGAACGAACGATGCTTTTATGCGAAAATGAACCCACCCAAGCTTTGTCGGCTTCATGCACTTTTCCAGCGACCAAAAGCGCTCTTACTTTTTCCAAATCCGCTGGTGTTCCTTGCGCATCTCCCCAATCTGGGGCACCTGGCCACATGGAGTCTTCATTCAATTGAATGCGTTCGTGAAGCGGATCGCCAAATACCATGGCGCCCATTCTTCCGTTGCCAATGGGTAAGGCTTCTTTTGACCAATATGTTGCGGGCGTATTATACCAGAGGACGTTTCGGCCTTCTTCTTTTGTGGAAGTACCACAAGCGGAAATTAGTGCCAGCGTAAATAGAATTGATAGAGCCTTTTTCATAATGCTAGTCCTTTACCTTTTCAATTTTGAGCACCCAAGCATCTGAAGCCGGTGGGTTTTTTCTTAGGCTTTCAGGAATAATCACTTCAAAACCATTTCCAATCGCCTCCCATTTCAGATTTACTTTTGAACCCAACATGGTTACTTTCGTTCCTTTTTCTGGTTGTATTGTGGATAACCATATTTTGGTTGGGGGTTGATTTTCGTTCTCTTCGGGCAGGTAAGCTGCATAAACAACTTTGGTATGTCTATTTTGTGTCAAGGTTACTTTACCTTCTTTATAGGGTGCGATTGGTCGCGTTTCATAAATGGCTTCACTATTTACGTCCATCCATTGGCCAATGCCTTCCAATAATTCATAAGCACCTTCATCAAATTCACCTAAGGGAGAAGGGGCAATATTGAGCAATAGATTTCCTCCTTTCGAAACAATATCTAGCAGCATATGTACTGCTTTTCGGGTTGAAATGTAGTTTGGTTTTTTGATCCATGACCAACTTCCGCCAGCAATCATTGGCGATTCCCATGGGTAAGGAATCATGTGTTCAGGAATTCGGTTTTCTGGGGTAATGTAGTTTTGATAAGGCCCTTCCACTGCTCTATCAACAACAATGGTTCCCGGCTGCTTTGCTCTTACTTCCTCTACTAACCTTGGCATGTCGATGTCCTGATTCTGAAGGTTGACCTGTTTAAAATCCTTTTTCACCTTGTAAGCAAGAATTTCCTCATCGGTATAGGGCTGCACCCAACCGCCATCGAACCAGAGAATATCGACTTTACCATAACCGCTCATAAGCTCGTTTACTTGGCCATGAGTAAAGTCTTTGAATTTTTCCCAACGATCGGGATAGGTATTTACATTGTAGTTTACGTTTCGATCTGGGGTGGCAAAATTCTTCCACCAATAATAGGGCGAGTGCCAATCGGGTTTAGAAAAATAGGCGCCAATCATAAAGTCTTCAGTTCTGAAGGCGTCAAAAATCTCTTTGGTAATATTGGCTTTTGGATTGGTGTGAAAGGGAGTTTTAGGGTCGGTGATTTTGTAATCGGTGAACTTCGAATCGAACATGGTAAAACCATCGTGGTGTTTGGTGGTGAATACCATGTATTTCATTCCTGCGCGCTTGGCCGCAGTTGCCCATTTACTTGGGTCGAAGTTTACGGGATTGAAAGTCGTTTGTAGGTTTTCGTATTCCTGCTTATACAGTTCATAATTGTCGTGCGGCCTTCTGCACCACGGCTCATCTTCGGCACAAATGGACCAAGATTCTACAATGCCCCATTGGCTGTAAGTTCCCCAGTGCATCAACAAACCAAATTTAATGTCTTGCCATTGCTCCAGCTTTTCTAAAACCAAAGGGTCAGTCTCTGGAAAGTACTTCTGTTTTTCTTCTTGTGCATCCGCTAAAAAAGGAAGCATCAGAAAGAAAGTAAGAACAAATCGTAGGCTTGACTTTTTCATTGTTCATCAATTTAAGTTGTAAAAGTTTACCGCATTCTTCCCCCAGAATTTGGCCTTGTCTCCCTCTGAAAAACCTTTGAGGTACTCTTCCATTATAGTACAAGTGGAAGTATAGTTTCCCGCCAATTTACACACGGGCCAATCGGAGCCAAACATGAGTCGGTCTGTACCGAAGGCCTCAAAAGCTATATCCAAATAGGGTTTTATATCTTCGATTTTCCAGTGGTGCCAATTGGCTTCGGTGATCAAGCCAGAGGCTTTACAATACACATTGGGTGCTTTGGCCAACTCTTGAAACTGTTCTTTCCAAGGCGAAAACAGCTGATCTTTGATTTGAGGTTTGGCCATGTGGTCGATAACAAAGGGTTGCTCTGGAAACTGTTTTACCAGCTCCAGAGCAGTACCCAAGTGTTTAGGAAAGATCAGAATATCGTAGGTAAGTCCGTATTTAGAAAGGAAGGAAATACCTCTTTTAAAATCATTTTGGAGCATAAAATGCTCGTCTGGTTCGGCCTGAACAATGTGCCTGAGGCCTTTAAGTTTTTTATTTGCAGCGAAGTGTGAAATGCGATCCTCTGCATTTTCGGCTCGTAAATCTACCCAGCCTACTACCCCCTTGATAAAGGAATTGGATTGTGCCAATTGAAGTAGAAAATTGGTTTCTTCCTCGGATTGATCGGCCTGAACAGCCACGCAACCGCGAATTTCGTTGCTATCCATTTCTTCTTTTAGCTCAAGCGGAAGAAAATCACGCATCAACACGGACATAGAACTATCGATCCAGGAGTCTCGGACTGGGTCGTAATGCCAAAAGTGCTGATGCGCATCGATTTTCATGTGTATTTTATTACATTTTGCTTTGCTACTCCAAGGCCGTCAACGCCCAATTCCATCACATCTCCTTCAACAAGATACTTTTGAGGATTCAGCCCAAGCCCCACTCCAAAAGGAGTTCCTGTTGAGATAATATCACCCGGAAGTAAAGTCATGAATTGACTGATATAACTTACCAATTCTGGAATTTTAAACACCATATCTGAAGTATTGCTCTCTTGCATGGTTTTGCCATTCAATTTCAACCAAAGGTTAAGGTTATTGGGGTCACTTATTTCGTCTCGTGTGGTTAACCAAGGGCCGAGTGGTGCAAAAGTGTCATTACTCTTTCCTTTTACCCACTGTCCTTGTCTTTCTAGTTGAAATTCTCTTTCACTGATGTCGTTGTGTAGTACATAGCCTGCCACATAATCCATGGCATTTTCTTCTTCAACATAAGAGGCTTTTTTGCCAATGACCACGGCTAGCTCTACTTCCCAATCTGTTTTCTGACTTCCTTTCGGAATAATCACGTCATCGTATGGACCGCAAATGGCGGTGGTAGACTTGAAGAAAAGCACGGGCTCTGACGGAACTTGAGCGCCACTTTCTTGGGCATGTTTGGCATAGTTTAATCCCACACAAACGATCTTAGACGGCCTACAAATAGGAGCGCCAAGACGTTCGTTTTCAGAAATTCTTGGACAGTTGTCGATATTTTTTGATAGCCATGTGATCAATCTTTTGATTCCATCTTTTTCAAAAAATGCCTCATTGTAGTCTTCACCGAATTTACTTACATCAAGCCTTTGGCCGTTTTTATTGATGATTCCGGGTTTCTCTTCTCCGGTGTTTCCAAATCGAATTAACTTCATTTATGTGTTGAGTTTTATGAATCCCCCGTCAATTGGGTAGTCTGTTCCTGTTATAAAGCCTGCCTCATCTGAACATAAGAACAAGGCTAAGTTCGCTATTTCTTCGGGCCGCCCCATTCGACCAATGGGCTGAGTTGCCGAAAGCTTTTCGAACATTTCTTTTTCTTCTCCTGGGTAATTTTTGGCAATGAATCCATCTACAAATGGTGTATGTACCCTTCCGGGCGAAATGCAATTGCAACGAATGCCTTCTTTCACGTAGTCTTTGGCTACAGAAAGTGTCATGGTCAGTACGGCTCCTTTGCTCATTGAATAGGCAAAGCGATCGGTAATACCAACAGACGAAGCCACCGATGCCATGTTCAGAATAACACCGCCTGATTTTTTCATGTAGGGAACGCAGGCCAACATACCATTATAAACCCCTTTTACATTGACAGCGTAGATGCGATCTAAATCTGCTTCTGTTGTGCCTTCCAAATTACCCACATGAGCAATGCCAGCATTATTCACCAGAATATCTATGGTATGATTTTCTGCAATGGTATCAATTACCTTTTTTACTTCGCTTTGATTTGAGACATCGCAAGCATGGCTTTTAGCATTACCGCCAGTGGCCTTAATTTCATTCACTACTTCATTGGCAGCTTCTATATTTAAATCCAGCACCTGAATGATCGCTTTGGCTTCTGCAAAAACCAAGGCGATCGCCCTTCCAATTCCGCTACCTGCCCCAGTAATGATGGCGTATTTTCCTTGAAGACTAAACTTGCTCATAATTCATTTCTTTGACCCAATAGCTACCTTTTGGATAGGAATAGGTGTTGATGGATTCGTTTTTCATGGTGATGCTATAGCCAGCATCTTTGGGTAGGGTATAAGCTGCATTTTTAATGATTACTGGAGATTCGAAGTGTTCGTGGAGGTGATCTACATATTCAATAACTCGACCTTCGGTACTTCCGCTAATGCAGATAAAGTCGATCATGGACAAGTGCTGAACGTATTCGCAAAGACCCACGCCACCCGCATGAGGGCAAACTTTTACGCCAAATTTGGCGGCCATTAAGTACACAGCCAACACTTCGTTTACCCCTCCTAAGCGACAGCTATCAATCTGGCAATAATCAATGGCTTCGGCTTGTAAAAACTGTTTGAACATTACTCTGTTTTGGCAATGTTCTCCCGTAGCCACGCGGATTGGTGCAACGGCTTCTCTGATTCTTTTATGTCCTAAAATATCATCTGGGCTGGTGGGTTCTTCGATCCAAAGTGGATTGAATTGCTTAAGCCCATCCATCCATTCAATGGCCTGATTCACTTCCCATTTTTGGTTGGCGTCCATCATCAAGAATCGGTCTTCACCAATTTCTTCACGAATGATGGTGGCCCTGCGGATATCGTCTTGAAGATTGCTGCCCACTTTCATCTTCACATGAGCCCAACCTTCGGCAATGGCTTCTCGGCACAGCCGTCTAATTTTTTTATCAGAATAACCTAGCCAGCCCGCAGAGGTAGTGTAGGCTGGGTATCCGTTTTGTTTCAAATGAGCAATGCGCTCCTCTTTGCTGAGCTCCTTCTGCTTTAATATTTCCACTGCTTCTTGAGGCGTAATGGCATCCGTAATGTAAGTAAAGTCGATGCAGTTGACGATTTCTTCAGCCGACATATCGCTGACCAATTGCCAAAGTGGTTTGCCTTCTCTCTTCGCCCATAAATCCCAAATGGCATTGACTACAGCCCCTAGAGAAATGTGCATTACTCCTTTTTCTGGCCCTAACCAGCGCAGTTGGCTATCGCCATTAAGAGTATGCCAAAAGGCGCCCATATTTGAGGTGATTTCAGACAGCTTTTTATCAATAACCATGGGCATATAAGCCCGAATGGCCTGAACACAAATGTCATTTCCGCGGCCAATGGTAAAGGTTAATCCATGGCCTTCAAGTTGGGGAATGTTGGTTTTTAGAATGAGGTATGCGGCTGAATAATCGGGGTCGGGATTCATAGCATCAGAGCCATCCAACGTTTTGCTGGTGGGAAAGCGAATGTCTTTTACCTCGTAGCCAATAATCTCACATTCCATGCTGTGGGCAGTCCAATTGAATCTAGAGCAATTTCTTCAATATGCTGGATACTGGCTACGCTTAGGTGTTCCAGTATTAACACTATATTTGCAACAAATAGAGCTACTGGCTTTATTGAAGATAAATAAATGTCGGTGAAAGCAACATTACTTAAACGCCATGCTGCCCCAGATCATTCCTTTGCAATTGCGAAGCATGATTTCCCATATTTTCTTAAAGTATGGCATTATCATACTGCCCTTGAACTGGTACACATTGTAAAAAGTGAAGGAACTCGTTTTGTGGGGGATAATATCGACCGATTTAAGGCGGGTGAACTGATTCTATTGGGCAGTAATTTGCCGCATATGTACCAAAATGACGAAGGGTATTTTGAAGAAGGCTCATTGCTCAGGGCCGAAGCGCACGTAATTCATTTCGACCCTTCATTTCTCAATTCTGCCTTAACGAATATTCCAGAATTTAGAGAAATCCATGTTTTGTTTGAAAAGGCCAAATTGGGATTAAAGTTTTCAGAACATACTACAAAAGAGGTGAAGGTTCTGATTTCGGAACTCGAAAGCTTAAACAGCTTAGATCGAATGATTCACTTTTTGAGAGTACTTAGTTTGCTTTCTAAAGATAAATCTGCCCAAACCATTGCCAGCCCTGGCTTTGTAAATCACTTTGAAAAAACGGAAGGTTCCAAACTAGAAAAGGTCTACGATTATGTAATGAACCACTTTCAGGAAGGGATTGAGGTAAATTATATTGCAGACTTGGTGAGCATGAATAAGTCTTCGTTTTGCCGGTATTTCAAGCAGACTACTCAAAGAACCTTTACCGAATTTTTGAATGAAGTGCGGATTGGTTTTGCTTGTAAAATGCTGATGGAAAAACAAATGAGCATCCTCGAAATCAGTTACCATTGTGGCTACAATAACATCTCACATTTCAATCGGCAGTTTCGTAAAAAGATGCAGTTTTCGCCTACGGAATACATTCAGCAGAGGAAGGCAGTTTAGCCTAAATGAGACTTATAAAGTACAAAATTTATCTTCTGAAAGCATTTCTGCGATTGATTTTTTTACTGATTTCACTTAATCCAAACTGAAGGTTGAATTCATGAGAACCTGTGTTTACTCGACTTAAAGCTACAGGGCCAGTGGCTATGTCGTATGAATATGAAAAGTAATAATCCCTGGCAATTTTCAACCTGAAGAGTAAATCGAAAGACTCAAAAGAGCGATATGAAGTACCGAACCAAATGGATTGACGGACTCCAACGAGCGCATTTATATCAAACTGCACAGGGTCTCCCGGTTGAACTTTAAGTAGGGTACTTAGGTCTAATGTCCATTGAGGGTTGAGAAAAAACACATACCCGTCATCCAAATAGAAAAAACGATTGATGTCTGAACCTTCTTGAGTGGAGAACTGCTCGAACTTTTGATTTGCTAAGTTGGGAACTGATAGCCCGATGTGGAATCGATCATCGAAAATATAAATCCCAGCACCGAAATTAGGGCGAACGTAAGTTCGATCTTCAGCAATTAGTGAAGGGTCATTTGCATAGCCATCAAGTTCCGAAAAGTTAGTTCGGTCGGTTAAAGCCCCGCCTTGTAAGCCAAAGGAAATAAAGGTTTCATCGCTTACCTGAAGAGCATAAGAAGCGGTCATATATACCCCTGTTTGAGTAGTTACTCCTATTTTATCTCTAATAATAATTCCCCTAGAGAAAATGAATTATCATAATTAACGGGTGAATGAAGACTAAAAGCCTGTGTATTTGGAGCTCCTTCGATTCCTTTCCACTGATTTCTGAATAGTAAAGAGGCTTTTAGGGTATTTCCAACTCCAGTATAGGCAGGGTTGATCAGGTGACGATTGAATACATACTGGGTATTCAAAATCTGCTGCTGTCCATATGTGCTTGCCGAAAGCCCAATGGAAATAATCAATGATGCAAATATTCTTTTTAAACTCATTTGATTAACGCTTAAGAACAAGGAAACCTGTTATTGGGCGCTCTCCATCATTAAGATCCACCACATAGAAATAAGTACCATTAGGAACAATTCTGTCGCTGTTAGTTAGGAATCCTGTGTTAGGGAGTCCACGCCAAGCTTTATCGTTATTGTTATAGCCTTGAATTTCGAAGACCAAATTTCCTTTTCGATTGAATATGCTTACCATATTTTCTGGGTATTTCTCAATGTCTTCTAGAATGAAAACATCGTTGATGCCATCATCATTTGGACTTAAAATTTGCCCTGCTTCGACTTTATCAACAGTGTCTAAATAGTCAGGTGTACCATCTCCGTCTGAATCGCCAGTACCCTCTTCTTCGGTCGACTTTCCGTCTCCGTCATCATCTTCATCTAGGTTGTTTGGTACTCCGTCATCGTCAGTATCATCATTGGTAGGGTCTCCATCTTTGTTCACATCCTCATCTTTTGTTGGAACTCCGTCACCGTCATCATCTGGGTCCAAATAATTAGGAATACCATCTCCATCGGTATCATCATCCGTCAAATCTCCATTTCCGTTGATGTCTTCATCACTATCTATTACCCCGTCTCCATCTGAGTCCGTTAAATCTGGGGTGAAGATCACAAGCGCATTGTTTGTAATGTCTTCTCCATCTACCTGACCAGTTATTGTCACGGTTTCGGCAACAGTGTTGGTTAAAGTTGCTGTATAAGTACCATCGTTATTGTCGACAACTGCACTTAAAGAGGCACTACCTGAGGTAGTCAAGATTACTGTTCCTCCACTAATCGATAATGGATCTCCGTTTGCATTCGATAGCATTACCGTAATTATACTTGTGGAAGTACCATCGGCAACCAAGGTTGATGGGGCAGCCATTATTGTTGTGTTTACATTTGTTGGGTCAGGCTTAGTATAATCATCATCTGTGATTATAATATCTTGAGTGGTTGTAGTTCCCAAAGCAATTCCAGCCGAAGGATTACTGATAGTTAGTGTGGCTGTTTCTGTTCCTTCGATATCCTCATCATCCACAATCATTAAAATTGCCGTGCCAGTGGTTTCTCCGTCAGGAATAGTAAGGATAGTGGAGCTTAAGGCGTAATCGGTTGAGGTAATGCCAGCTCCACTAATCCCCAAGTCAACGGTTTTCCCTCCCACTACTTCACTTGAAGCTGTGGCCGTGACAATTATCATTGTTCCATCTTGTTCTGTTCCAATATTGGGACTTACCGAAAGATTGACTTCGGGGAAATCATTATCGGTGATCGTGATATTCTGCGTTGTGGTAGCTCCCAAAGCGATTCCGGCAGTAGGGTTACTGATAGTCAAAGTAGCTGTTTCATTGCCCTCAATATCAGCATCGTCAAGAATAGTAAAAGTAGCCGTGCCAGTAGTTGCACCATTTAAGATGGTGATTGTAGTGGCACTTAAGTTGTAATCAGTTCCTGTAATTCCAGTTCCGCTGACAGCAAGATCAATGGTTTGATCACCTGTTACCGCGGCAGATGCTGTAGCGGTTACGGTGATCACTGTTCCGGCAGCTTCTGTTCCTGTATTTGCCGAAAGACTCAAATCCACAGTAGGGTTTGCTGCAAAATCATTATCTGTTATTACCACATTTTGCGTTGTTGTAGCACCAAGCGTTATTCCAGCAGATGGATTACTTATCGTTAGAGTAGCGGTTTCAGGGCCTTCGACATCCGTATCGTCAAGAATAGTGAAAGTAGCGGTGCCAGTAGTTGCTCCATTTAAGATAGTAATTGTTGCAGCACTTAAGCTGTAATCCGTGCCAGTAATTCCAGTTCCACTTACGGCCAGATCAACGGTTTGGTCACCTGTAACAGCTGCGGAAGCTGTGGCGGTTACGGTAATGACTGTTCCGGCAGCCTCTGTTCCTGCGTTGGCACTTACTGAAAGGTTGACCTTAGGAAAGTCATTATCTGTCGTAATAACAGATACAACTTGATCAGCTAAAGGATCATACAAATCGTCACTACTACCATCGTTAATTGACAAGGTGATATTAGTAGTTTGATTTCCATCTACAAGTGCATCATCAACCCCAGTAACTATAATGGTTTGAGGTGTATTCCAATTAGCTGTGGTAAAAGTCAGACTGGTGGGGCTTACTGTGGCTTCACCTAAATCTCCACTGGATACATCAATCAACACATCAGATGTAGGCTGAGAATTGAGTACAACTGTAAAGTTATCGATAGTTCCTGTTTCTGATACCTCGGTGCTTCCATCACTTTCAACAATAGTAAACCCAGGCGTATCATCATCAACAGTAGTAACCATAATGGTTTGATCAGCCAGCAGATCAAATGAGTCATCGCTGCCTGCATCATTAATAGACAAGGTCACTGTAGTGTTTTGATTTCCATCTACAAGTGCATCATCAACCCCAGTAACTATAATGGTTTGTGGTGCATTCCAGTTCGCTGCGGTAAAAGTCAGACTGGCATGGCTTACTGTGGCTTCGCCTGTATCTCCACTCGATATATCAATAATTACATCCGAAGCAGGTTGTGCACTCAGAACAACGGTAAATTCATCGGTAGTGCCTGTTTCTGAAACCGCGGTATTTCCATCACTTTGCGTAACCGTAAAGCCAACGGCATCATCATCAATAGTGGTAACCGTTAGAGTTTGGTCTGCCACTGGATCAAAGAGATCGTTACTGTTGGCATCATTAATAGAAAGTGTGATGGTAGTATTCTGATCTCCATCCACAAAGTTATCATCAACACCTGTAACCGTTACTGTTTGCGCTGTATTCCAAGTATTAATAGTAAATGTCAGTTGTGTAGGACTTACAGTGGCTTCACCTAAATCGCCACTAGAAATATCAATAACGACATCGCTAGTCGGCCTTCTGTCTAGCTTGACCAAGAAATCATCTGTGGTACCTGTTTCTGAAACGGAAGTGTTACCATCGCTTTCGGTAATATTAAAACCCGCTACATCATTGTCAATAATGGTAATATCCAGAGTTGCAGTTGCTCCTAAAACAAGTCCTGCTGAAGGATTACTCATAGTAATAGTAGCCGTTTCTGTGTCTTCTACATAAGTATCATCCTGAATAGTAAAGGATATTGTGTTCGATGTTTGTCCATCTAGTATTGTAATATTAGGATTGATTAAGGCATAATCAGTAAAGGTAATATCTGTTCCGCTCACAGATAAATCTACCGTTTGGTCTCCCACTACGGGGAATGCAGAAGTTACCTGAAGTGTAATGACCGTACCTATTTCTGAACCTGAGTTGGTATTTGCAGAAAGGTTTACTTCAATCGGGTCATTATCAGTAATCACTACATCCTGAGATTTAGTCGTTCCTAATAGTATTCCGCCCGAAGGGTTGGTAATGGCTAGTGTGGCTGTTTCGTTCCCCTCCCCTAACGCATCGTCTTGAATAGTAAAAGTGACAGTTCCAGTAGTTTCTCCATTAAGAATAGTAATTGAACCAGCACTTAAAATATAATCGGCACCCGTAATTCCAGTTCCACTGACAGCCAGGTTAATGGCTTGATCTCCCACCACTGCTCTTGCTGCTGTGGCGATAACGGTGATTATTGTTCCATCTTCTTCTGTTCCAGTGTTTGAACTTACTGAAAGGTTAACTGCTGGTGGAGCTTCAGTGGTAGTAACTGTTACGGTTTGATCTGCCATTGGATCAAAGAAATCATTACTGCTTGCATCATTGACAGAAAGTGTAATGGTAGTGTTTTGGTCACCATCAAATACAGCGTCACTAACCCCAGTTACAGTAACTGTTTGAGTAAGATTCCAATTGAATTGAGTAAAAATTAACGAAGAGGGGCTTATGGTAGCCTCTCCTGTATCTCCACTTGAAATGTCGATAATCACATCAGAGGTTGGTCGACTACTTAACCTTACTGTAAACTCATCTGTTGTACCAGTTTCCGAAACTGTGGTATTGCCATCACTTTCTATAATAGTCAACCCTGCAACGTCATCATCCAAGATGTCCAAGTTTTGAGATGTAGTAGTACCAAGGACTATTCCTGCTGAAGGATTACTAATGGTGAAAGTGGCTGTCTCGGTGCCTTCAACATAACTATCATCCTGTAATGTCACATTGGAAACACCGCTAGTCTGCCCATTTAGAATGGTAATAGTGGCTGAGTTGATGGCATAGTCTGTTCCTGTAACTCCTGCTCCAGTAACTGCCACATCCACTGTTTGGTCTCCCACAACAGCTACATCAGCCGTAACCGTAAGCACAACAACATTACCAGCTTCCCCTACTGAGGCTGAGTTAATAGTAAGATTAACTGTTGGAATCTCATTATCAGTAATCGTAATGTTCTGAGTTGTGGTAACCCCAAGACTAAGTCCACTTGAAGGATTACTGATGGTTAGAGTAGCTGTTTCAGTACCTTCAATATCAGCATCATCAAGAATTGTAAAGGTTGCTGTGCCTGTGGTTGCACCATTTAATATGGTAATAGTTCCAGCGCTTAAAGAATAATCTGTACCCGTAATTCCAGTTCCGCTGGCCGCTAGGTCAATGGTTTGGTCACCTATTACTGCGCCAGTGGCTGTGGCGGTCACGGTGATTACCGTTCCTGCTGCTTCAGTACCGAATGCCACTGATACAGAAAGGTTGACTTCGGGGAGCTCATCATCAGTGGTACTTACAATCACCGTTTGGTTTGATAATGGATCGAAAGCGTCATCACTGGTTGCATCGTTAATCGAAAGGGTGATTCCCGTATTTCTGGTGCCATCCAAAAGGGCATCGTCAACGCCTGTGACCGTAACAGTTTGTGGTGTGTTCCAGTTGGCTGCGGTAAAAGTGAGACTGGCCGGACTGACAGTAGCTTCGCCTGTATCTCCGCTTGATACATCGATCACTACATCTGAGGCAGGTTGGGCACTCAGCACCACAGTAAACCCATCGGTTGTACCCGTTTCTGATACAGTAGTATTTCCTCCACTATGGGTATAGGAGTAACCAGCCGTATCGTTGTCCGTAATTGAAATATTTCGGCTTGTGGTCACTCCTAGGGTCAGGCCAGCCGAAGGGTTACTGATGGTTAAAGTGGCCGTTTCGGCTCCTTCTATGGCTGCATCGTCTTGGATCGTGAAAGTGGCAGTTCCTGTTGTAGCACCATCAAGAATGGTAATGGTGGCTACACTTAAAGTATAATCTGTGCCTGTAATACCTGTTCCGCTAACAGCTAAATCAACGGTTTGGTCGCCTGTTACTGCGCCAGTGGCTGTAGCGGTTACCGTGATGACTGTGCCAGCAGCTTCGGTGCCAAAAGTCGCGGAAACACTGAGGCTTACTTCTGGGAGCTCATCATCAGTGGTACTTACAATCACTGTTTGGTTTGATAATGGATCGAAAGCGTCATCGCTCGCAGCATCATTAATGGAAAGAGTGATTCCTGTATTTCGGGTGCCATCCAAAAGGGCATCATCAACGCCTGTGACCGTAATAGTTTGTGGCGTATTCCAGTTGGCTGCGGTAAAGGTAAGGCTGGCCGGACTGACGGTGGCTTCTCCAGTATCTCCGCTGGATACATCGATTACTACATCTGAGGCAGGTTGTGCATTCAGAACAATGGTAAATCCATCGGTCGTACCTGTTTCTGATACTGTAGTGTTTCCACCACTATGAGCATATGTATAACCAGCAGTGTCATTGTCTGTAATGGAAATATTCCGAGCTGTGGTAGCACCAAGTGTGATTCCAGCCGAAGGGTTACTGATGGTTAAAGTGGCCGTTTCGGCTCCTTCAATAGCTGCATCATCCAGTATCGTGAAAGTGGCAGCTCCTGTAGTAGCACCATCAAGAATGGTAATTGTGCCGGCACTTAATGTGTAGTCAGTACCCGTAATTCCTGTGCCGCTCGCGGCTATATCAACGGTTTGATCTCCTGTTACGGCAGCATCGGCAGTAGCAGTAACTGTGATTGCTGTTCCTGCTGCTTCGGTTCCTGAATTGGCACTTACTGATAGATTCACATTGGGGAAGGAAGAACGAACATCCATTCTCACGATAGGCCGGATAGCGCTTTTCTTCCCTGCTGTATAGGAGCATCCGTCAGGATCACCCGAAGCAAAATCATAAAGATATAATGCTTGATTATTAGCGGTTGTTGAAGAAGACAGGAAAAATGGTTTGTTAGATTGCAAATCAGGTGTACAGAACTCAACGAGTAGATTGCTTACACCATCCCACAAGAATCCATCCATCCCAGGTTCATTTATCGGAAATTCTACCCAGGCAAAAGTAGGGGGAAACATAAATGCTGCGGGGGGAGCAACACTTGCATAACTTCCTACTTGGGTAAGGCCTGTTTCAAAATCCCAACGATCTTCAGGAACAGTTTCAGTTGGTAGCCCATCCCCCAGAGAGCTCAATCCTGTGCAGCCCATTTTCATTGTAAGGTTAGTAACGGTATTTGCTGGATTACTAGCGAATGTGTACATAAACGAAAGGGATGAAATTTTACCACCACCTATAAACCCTGCTGCATTAAGTTCGGCTGCAGTGTATAAAAACTGAACGCGACCTCTTCGAGCTCCTGAGGCACTACTACCAAAGTGCATGGTAGCAGAAGATACCAGTCCCTCGGTGGGATCGCCAATAACCTTAGAAGAAAGGATACCAGGAAAAACCTGATCAGTAGGTCCGCAGGCTAACAAAGCATCGTCTGTAACGGCTACATTTGGAATTGTGGTTGCTTCCGAAGTAATTCCAGTGGATGGATTATTAATAGTGAGGGGTGCGGTTTCGTTTTCCACAATGTCCGCATCATTCTGAATGGTGAATGCAACGGCTGTTTGTGTATAGCTATATCCACCATTGATTAAGATAAGGCAGATAGCAGTTAACAAACCCACAATAGGTTTCCGAATACTAAAGTGGCGAGTACTTCTATTAAATTTCAAAGCTATTCTAAATGAAAATTATTACTTAGAACCTCCTCTTTCAAGAGAACCTGATGCTCTTAATTATTTCAAGGTGATTGTACAGTAAAAGTAGAATGCAGCTACAGCGAATGCTTAACTCAAACTTGACATTCTTTGACAGTTTTCAGACGATGAACTCTATTCTGGCTGGTTTTGGCAGGTTTTTCCTTTCAACTAGATGAGCAGAGTTTGACACCCTTGCGCATTATGACGGCAAAGGGGATAGCCAAACCAAATAGAAAGGGGGACTATTGTGCTTTTTTAGTAGTGTATTCGGAGGGCTGACAATTGTATTCCTTTTGAAAAACTTTTGAGAAATACGAGAGGTTTTCGAAACCGACTTGATAAGCAATTTCACTTACTGAGTTCGATTTTGAATCCAGTAAATCAGCTGCTTTTTTCAATCGAAACATACGGAGGTATTCATTGGGTGAATAGTTACTAATGCTCTTGAGTTTTCTGCGCAACTGGGTATCGCTCATTTTCAAGAAGGTGGCAATATCGCTGACACTTAAATTTGAGTTGGAAAAGTTCTCTTCCAAATAGTTTTTTAGGGACTCTAAGAACTGTTTTTCCTTAGAGTCTACTCTAACTTCATTGGGTTTTAAGTCTACCAGTTCTCTGGCGTAAATTTGCTGAAGCTTTCTTCGGTTAGAGCTAAGGTTGTAAAGTATACTTTTTAATTCTTTTGTATTGAAGGGCTTTGTGAGGTAGTTGTCTACGCCTTGCTCATAACTGGCTATTTTACTTTCAGTAGAAGTTTTGGCAGTGAGCATCACTATCGGTACATGACTAGTTTCCTGATTCCCTTTAATAATTTTACTGAATTCGAAGCCGTCCATATTGGGCATCATGGCATCGCAAATAATAATATCTGGCACTTCCTTGCTAGCAATTGCTAAACCTTCAATACCATCACTGGCCAATATAATTTCATAATCATCTGCCAAAAGCAGCTGAATGTATTCCCGCATATCATCGTTATCTTCTACAATGAGTAGAATTTCTTTACCTCTTTCTATTACATTTTCTTTCTCAAAGCTTACTGTTTCTTCCCTTTCAGAAACAATAATAGCTTCTTCAGTACTTATTTGATCAGTCCAATGGCTTCGATCAATTGGTAGCTCGATATAGAAGGTTGTACTCTCTTTGGCTTTACTTTCTACCCTAATATTCCCCTTTAAAACAATTATCAATTCTTTTACCAATGCCAAGCCAATGCCTGTGCCTTCGCTACCAGCATTTTTCCCTTGAAAGAAACGTTCAAAAATATGAGGAAGGTGTTCTTCATCAATTCCTGCTCCGCTGTTGGATATGCTTAGGTTTAGTCGATTCGGATTTTCGTTATAACCTACGTTCACTGTAATATGACCACCTTCTGGTGTAAACTTGAGGGCGTTAGACATCAGGTTATTGATGATCTTTACAAGCATTTTTTGATCATAAAAGCCTTCAAAAGTGGGTTTGTCTTCTTCTATTTTAAGAAGGATGTTTTTTGATTCTGCCAAAGAAGAGAATGATAGAATCAACAAGCGTAAATGGGAAGCAATGTCTCCCGTCATTATTTCGGGTTCCATTTTCTTTGCCTCTAGTTTATGAATATCCAAAAGCTCGTCAACCAAACTTTTTAATTTCTTAAGGTTATTGGTGAGTAAGCTAGCGAACTTTTCTTTCGGGTATTTTTTACTCAGCTCATGTGCTGGGCCATACATTAATGTTAAAGGCGTTCTGAGTTCATGCGATATGTTGGTGAAAAAACTGGTTTTCAATTCGTCAAGTTCCTTGAGTTTTTTGTTTTGCTCTGCTTCTAAAATTAACCGCTCCTGAACATTAATTTTTTTGCTCTCAATTTGCTTAAACACTTTACCTAAGCAGATAATGAATGCAAAGATTTCTGCCACAAATAGAAAGAAAGCCAACAGAAAAATACCGTTGAAACTCATGTGAGTTAGAACTCTAAGCATAATGAGCATATTACTGGCCAATACTAGCATAAGTGGTATAGCATAGTATTTATGTATTGGCCATTTTTTTAATGCAAAATAACTATAAAGGCAAAGGGTGAAAAAGTTAGCTATTACGGAGAGCACAATCCCTAGCTTTAACCAATACCATTGATAATCGACTAAAACAATAAGATTAACAGAAACTGTAATCACCGCAATGGCATAACCCAAGGACTTAACCCAGCCTGATACTCTTTCAAGTTGCAAAGTTTTTAAAGCAAAAAGGAGTAAACAAAAAGGGGCCAAAGTATATAAGAAATGATCTACTCTTGGGATTATTAGAGGATCACTTGAAAAGAAAGGGCCACCTACATTGACCAAGCCCCAGAAACCAAAGGTTCGAATGAAAATAAAGATCGAATAAGCTCTGAAAATACGGTCTTTTACAACGAACAAGCCAATAATACCAATCAATAAAATACGGAAAACGAGTAGGCCATTAACAAAAGAGTCAATACCCAAAACTGAAACCAAATGAGCATCATATGCCTGAGACTTATATAGAACCAATTTTCCGAAATGCCCTCTTTTGCTTTGAAGCCTCAGGTATATTACCTTTTCTGTCCTTTTGTTCAATTCAAATGAAAACATGGGTTCAATAGAAGTCAATAAAAAGACCTTCTCATCAGCTAAATTCGATAATTGTTGATTTCCCGTCTGGCCGTCAATTTCAGAGTATTCGTAGAAAATCAACTCTTCTACAAGTGGGTTATCCCAGTTAAGCACCCATTTACTATTTTCATTGCTGGTATTAGAAATGACCAGTTTGATCCAGAAGACGCTATTGGAAAAAGGGAAGTTAAAATCAGACTTGCCATTGATAAGAAACTTTTGGCTATGTACTTCTTGAATACTCATGGAGGCTGTTGAGTCTTCAAAAATTTGCATTTGGGCCGAGATATTTCTTGATCCTTCTACAATAGAACTTACATCAATAGTTTGACCTTTTGAGGGAATTGATAGAAGTAGAAATAAGGCAATAGTAGCCAAAGGAAATTTCATCCGTAGGTCTGAGTATTAGGTGGTCTAAAGTTGTAGTCAATTCAAAGATAATTGAAGTATTATACGGAACAAGTCTATTTTTATATTGGGAGAAAGACTACTCCTGTATTCATGATCAACGGTCTGAGAAGAAGTCTTAGGCCATTGATCATGAATTTATTTTCTTTGCTGAAGTGAAAAAGCTCCCCTATTTAAATGTGAGAAAATGAGTAAAAACCACAGCTACAATGTAAAAGTAGAATGGACTGGAAACAAAGGAACGGGAACCAGTTCTTATCGCGCTTACGAAAGAAGTCATAGTATTTTGGTTGAAGGAAAGCCCGAAATTCTTGGTTCTTCAGATCCTGCTTTTCGAGGCGACAAAACCAAACATAATCCAGAGGATATGTTGGTTGCTTCTCTTTCGGCCTGCCATATGTTGTTTTATTTGCACTTATGTGCTGACACTGGAATTACGGTAATGGATTACGTTGATAATGCCTTCGGTACGATGGAAGAAACACCAGATGGGGGAGGTCGTTTTGCAGAAGTAATACTAAGACCAACAGTAAAAATTACGGACGAGAGTAGAACAGAGGAAGCAAATAAATTGCATCATAAGGCCAACCAACTTTGCTTTATAGCCAACTCTTGCAATTTCCGTATTCGGCATGAGCCGACTTGCGAGGTAGCTGAAAAAGGCCAATGATTTCCTGGTTCTACATTACCGAATTTTCACGGTACGGTAGGTTAATCAAACATTAATTCATTTTCTAAAAGTAAGAATCCCCAGCTAGGATGCTGATATCGCAAGGCTTATCTTAAAAAGGATAACCAATACCAAAGTTGAAGAGGATTTCTGAAAGGTCGAAGCCCGTACGTTTACCCAAAGGCAAATAGGGTTTGCTGTATGGGCTTGCCAAATCGAACCGGATTACAAAATTTTGGATATCTACCCTTAAACCAGCACCATATCCAATGCCCAATTCTTTAATAAAGTCTTTGCTAAATTTTCCGCCCGGCAAAGCTTCGTTTTCATTGCTGAGCCATACGTTACCCGCATCAACAAACAGGGCTCCTTTTAAGAATGAGTAAATGGGGAAGCGAAACTCAATATTGGCTTCCAAGCGAATGTCGCCCGATCTATCGAAAAAGGAACCTTGATCTATTTCGGTAGGATTGTATGACCCTGGACCAAGCGATCTGGTTCGGAATGCCCTTACGCTAGAAGGGCCGCCAGAAAAGAATTGCCTAGAGAAAGGAAGTGTTTCGGAGTTACCATAAGGTAAGCCATAGCCACCAAATATGCGTCCAACTAGAGTTTGTTTACTGCTGAGGCGATAGTTATACACAAAGTTGAAATCCGCTTTGAGGTACTGTGCATAGGCAATTCCAAAAAGGGTTTCTTTTCCATCACCGTTCGAATCTTTACTTACCAAATCTAGAATGTTCCCCGCCAATTCTAAATTGGTAACCAATAGAATAGGGTTTCGCTTTCTGCCTTCTGTAAGCTGATTATAAATAAAGCTATAAGTAGGCCCAGTGATCAGTTGTTGTTCAAAGCTACTTTGTAAGAACAGGTTTTGGTCTAAAATTTCTTGAAATTCAGGAGTAATATTAGAGGTGTTCACATAATTGATACTTACTGGGTTCAGCTCGTGATAAATGGATTGGCTTTTTCGCCAACTGTAACCAAAACTTGTTTTTAGGGCATTGAGATTATAAAGGTCACTACGGTTGAATAAGTCGAAACCAAACTTAATATTGGTTTTAGGCACTGAGTAAAGTAAAGTATCCTTAACATTGAAAGGTAAAAGTAAGCGAGGAATAACAAGTCCTGCTTCAAAACCAATTTGTGTACTGCTTAGGCCTTTTGCATCTCCTGAACCCAATTGGACTTCATAGCCAAAATCACCAGAAAGGTTGAGCGTTTCCCCACCCCTAAAAAGGTTGCGATTACTATATACCACCGCCAAGGCTGGGCCTGCAAAACCGTTCGATTTAGTGACTGCTTTTAGCTCTGCCCTTACGGATCGCTTTTTTAATGGTGAAAGGAAGATATTGGCATTTAAGCCTAAAGTATCTTGATTGCTTACTTCGTCAAAAGCTGGTTCGTAGCGAATGTTCACAAACTTATAAGCTCCTATTGAAGACAATCGGCTACTGGTAAGCCTCGATATTTTTGGGTTGTAGGGTTGACCTTCCTTAAACAGAATGTACGGTGTCATTCGGGTTGGCTTAAAGAATTCAGGATCTTGAATAAAATTGATTCCGTTTATTACATATGCATCCTCTTTGGTGGCTTTGTTATTCAATGAGTAATCTGGGTTTACATAAATCTTATTGAGCTTATAGGGCAACAATGATTTTTGTGGCACCTCATTTTTCAATCTTAAAAACAGATTGAAGCGTCTGTTATCATATTGGTTCGTGTCAGCTTCGAAAATTAGAAAATCTGCATTGAAATTATAGTAGCCTTTGTCTTTTAGAAACGCATCTATTCTTTCGCGTTCTACTTTTAGTAAGTCCAAACTAAAGCGTGTTCCCTTTGTAATTGGGGTTTCTTCTAAAGACTGAACGATTCCCTCATAAATTTTTCCTGAACCTGTATCGAGTTCGTACTTTTCTAACAAATACGGTTGACCTAGTTCTACTTTGTAATTTACTGTGGCTACTTTCTTTTTGGTGGTGGTTGAGGAAGAGACTTTGGTATTGAAAAAACCATTGTTTTCAAGCCTATTTTGTATCAAATCCATCGTGCGACTAGAGTCTACGTCCGATAAATAAACGGGCTCTTCTCCAAACTTTCTATTCAGGTATTTATTCAGAAAGCCAGGATTTTCTCTTTGTGATTTATAATGCGCATTTAAGCCAATACGCATACCTAAAAAGGTGGCATTGGGCTCTGGCCTTAAGAGCTCTTCCAACTCAGGCTTTACTGCACCTGTATTTTTTACGCTGTCTGGAACAACTACCGTAACGCTAGATGATTTTAAGAGGTACTCGTCTGTAGGAATAAAACGCCTTACGCTACACGAGCTGGCCAAAAACACGCCAGCGAGCAAGGCAAAAATTAAACGAACCGATGACAGACGAAAACTCATTTCTTGTTATTCTCTTTTTCCTTTTTTTCTACTTCCTCTTTTACCTGCTTGGCAAAAAGCTCTTTGAATTTATTGAACTCACGGGTAAACACGAGCGCAATACCCGAAATCGTCAACTGGCCATCAATTACTCCTTCGTATTCATTTCTACTAAAGCCTTGAAGGCGCAGCCTTTTGTCTTCCGTTAGTAGGTATTCTAAGCTTACATTGCCAATAATTGGAGCTCCCTGGGAAGCGTTTTGATTGCCAGCCACATCCACTTCACTGCCCACGCTTACAATTAAACGGTCGTTAAAGAATTCCTTTTTGGCTGTAATGCCTAACTGGGTTTGTACCTGACCACTATTGGCATCGGTAGTATTGCTGTTGAGGTTAAAACCAACATCGATGCCCGTGTTGCCAAAAATCTTTTCTGAATAGTTATTAAGCTGACCCGAAAGTACATTATTCACATTATCTAAAGCCAGAGAAGTAGGGCCTCCACTACTACCGTCACTTCCCGAACTTGGGAAGAATCGATTCAAAACCAACAATGAAAATACTTGCTTGTTCAACTCTTCTTCTTGGCTGTTCAATTGTTGCACTTGGCTGTACACTGTTCCGCTCAAAGAGCCTCTTTCATCTTCAGGCATGTCCAAATTAAAGGCAATAGATGGGCTCAGTAACTCACCGTCTACATTAATGTATACCTGAAAAGGAAGTCTTTGCTGATAAGAGGTTTCTAGGCCAGTAGCTTCAGCAGAGGTTCTGGTGGCCATAAGCGGGCTGGCAGAGGTTTTTATGCTGTAGATAGCACTCACATCCAAATCGGCATCATAGGGGTCGCCTGACCATGAAATGGTACTGCCTGGTGCAATTTCGAACCTACGTTTTACAAGGTTGAAAAGGTTGGCTTCATAATGCCCTCCACTCAATTCATATTTTCCAGAAAGACCAATTCTTCCGTTCGGTTCTATACTTAGGTTAAAGTCGCCATCGCCAACAACCCTCAGGTTATCGCCAGTGGATTCATCTATAATAATATTGAATTCAGAATTATCGCCAATGGTAATAATCGTTTCTATATCATAGCCAGCAATGGCGGCTGCATCTGCAGAAACCTCGCTCTGATCTCCTTTTGTTAGAATATCATCTGGGTTTTCTCTGTTAACGAAGAGTACAACTCCGTCTCGTTCTTTCAGTTCTAACTGAGATTCTGGTACTGTAAAGGTTAAGGTAGAACCATCTATTACTTTCAAACTTCCCCTTACTTTGGGAATATTCAGATCGCCCGTAATGGTAAGGTCTGCGCCTACATTTAATTGTCCATAAAACAAGTCGCTGTCTTCTTTAGCAGAATTGACCACCCTGAAATTATTTGCTTTCACTTTTAGGTCGAAGCTTGGGTTATTAAGACTTTCTGTCAAAATTTTTCCTTCTAAACTGAAGTCATTGCTTTCACCATCGGTTATCACGAAGTTATCGAGGTAAAGGCCAGAATTATCAACCTTCAACTGCTCATTTGCAATAGCAAAACGGGCGTTCAGTTCATTTACCAAAAAGCCAACTTGGCTAAAGCTAAGTGTTCCTGAATATTGCGGATCGTTGGTGTTTCCAGAAACTTCTACCTTGGCAGAAATGCTGCCTTTGGATTCTGAAATACTATTGTTTGAAAACTGCTCTATGGCAGACATTTTCAATTCGTTCAAGTTAAGCGTTAGATTTAAATCACCGCCATTGGCTGAGGCAGCGTAATCGCCACTTAAATCGAGGTCGGCATCGGCACCTTTTAATGAGAGTTCTGCTTGATATTTTTCAGCTCCAGTAGATTGAGCCTCTAAGTTTAACTGGCCAAACGGCACTTCCAAAATCGTTAAATCAGAAATATTTAATCCAGCAACTACTCCAAAACTACCCAGAGGATTCTCCATTATGATATTGCCTTTAAGAACTCCAGAAGCCAATGGCTTTTCGGCATTCAGCAGGCTAGTCAAAGTAGTCAACTGAAAATTGTTAAAAACTGCCCCCAAATGATCTTGTTCTTGCCCTGGCAATGAGGTTCCTAGTGTTATTTTTTGGCTTCCTCTTGAGAGTTCAAAATTGTTGACGTTAATGTAGTTACTGCCTAGAGCAATCTGGTTTTGGTCTAAAATTTTCCATTCTTGGCTGTTAAAAATTAATGTATCTGGAACGATATGAAGCTCCATTGTATCGCCTCTTAATTTTACTTCAGACTTAATATTCAAGAGTGTTTCTCGGTTATTGATAACATTGAAGCGTGAAGTGACCACGCCTGCATCTACCTTTCCTTCTAACTTAGTTTTGTCTATTGAAACTGGCCCTGAATTAACGCCTGACCAACCCAAAAGAAAGTCCAGTTGGTCATTTTTTCCATTTACTTTAAAGCCCAAACTGTCGATTTCCGTCCCTTGAAAATTAATGTAAGGGGCCATAAGCTCGGCTGATAGTTTATTGGCCTTAGCATCAAAATCAAACTCGAAAGCGATGGAATCCATACGCTCCAAACCTTGTAAAAATACTTCTGATAGAATTTGTGTTGGCCTAGCAACCATGGTGATTTTTAGTTTGGTATCATCACTCAAAGAATCTGGTGCTGCTAATGTTGCCCCATTATTTAGGTAGCGGGTAAATTCTTTCTGTAAAACAGGAGCAATGTCCGCCAGGCCTTTGTTGGCTACAACTCTGGCATCAATCGTTTGGCTATTAATATCGATCGAAAGGGTGTCGCTAGCTGAATTTGCCACAAGATTAAAGCTTCCAAATGTGTAGGCTTTCTGTTTATATATGGCTACACCATCGTTCAATTCTGTTGTTAAATCGAAATTAGATTCGTTGCCTTCAAAGCTTGCATCCAGCACAAATGCCGTTTTAATGTTTTCTTGAACCAAACCTAAAGCACCAAAGTCTGCTCCTTTTACGGTAAGATTGGTAATTACTTTTGGCGCCACAGAATCAAGCTCTAGCTTGGTTTGCATGGTCATATCGAGGTTCTCGTCTTTAAAGCTTAAATCAATATTTCCATTTCCCTGATCCAGTTTGCCATTCAGCTTAAGGTTTGAGAAATCGTAGCCGTTGTATTTAAGTCGCTCAAAATTCGTTTTCAGCTCTGCTGTTAAATCGTTTATACCGGTTCCTATTCCCTTTAAGTCTACTGTAAAAGTGAGCGTGTCGAGTTGTTCGTTCTGGAGCAGTTGATTGAGCTGAAGTTCCTTTACAGAAATTAGCCCGTCAAAACTGATGGATTCGTTTTGGCTGAACTGACCTTTTACTTCAACATTCCCGCTTGTTGTATTTAGCTTTAAATTGGCTTGGGCATCATTCAACCCACCTTTGAACGCTCCTGTTAATGCAACATTTTCGGGCAAGCCCAACCCTAAGCCTGTGGTATCAATAATTTGTGAAAGATCAGTTCTGGTAGTTTTAGCATTTATGGTAGATAAGTTCAGTTCAATGCGATCAACATCTGTAGGATTGGTTACTCGCCCTGCAATTTCAACATTGGTTTCCTTGCCCCAATTCACCACTGCTTCTTCAATTTGAAGGTCGTTTAAGTTGCCATCAACCACCAAACGTCCTGTCAAATTCTTTTTGGATAAGGACTGGACATATTCGTTCTGAGCCAATTCAGGGCTAAAGCTTTTCGCTTCGAGCAGGTTGATTTTTAATTCATCTAAATTGATGTTGATCAATGATAATTCTGGGCTATTTATTAATTCGGTTAGAGAAGCATATTTCAAACTTAAATCACCCGAAAGCATATTCTGTGCAGTTGCAAAATCAAGCGATTCAATGGATAAGAGTTTATCGGTTAGTTCTAAATCAAATTCAAATTCCTTTAAAGTCAGCCCGCTTCTTTCCGTAAATGAAAACTGGTCAACTACTAAACTGGCTTTTCCAACTTCATATTCAATGTCATCAGCCTTAAAATTGAGTTTTTTGATCTCAATCCAGTTAGAATCAAACACTCCGCTTTGCGGCAAACTATCTGTAGTTTGAAAGGTGATGTCATTTTCACTAAAGGAAATATTATTGGCTACTACACTCCATTTTGGCCACTCAAAAGCCATAGGTTCAGAAATTGAAGAAGAGTCTGTTGGAGTCGTTTGACCGCTATTAGATAGTTGCTTTATAAATATTTTGGAGTCGTTTAGAGTCAATTCATCCAACACAATTTTCTGCTCCTGCAAATTGGCGGTGGGCAACTCGAGTCTAAAATTTCCTATGTTGATTTTGGCCTCGGTTCTATCTGGAATAGCATTATAATCTAGACTTACATTTTTTAGTTTTAAAGCCTCTACTGAAAGGGTTGGAAGTATAGAAGCTTCATTTTGGGTGTTATGGGTTTGGTTTGTACTTGCCTCTAGTGCTTTGCTGAGCTCATATTGAATCTTGCTATCAGCAATGGAGAGTTCATCAATTTCGTAAATCATTTGCTCTATGTCCAATGCATCTATTTCCAAATCAAGAGCACCCAGAACGGCAGAGGCTTTCATGCCCAGCGGTTCATCGTTATACGTAATATCGAAATTGCTGAAACTTATTTTTCCGATCACAATTTCAGGGCTGGCCGTAGGAGAAGTGTTTGCTGTGGTAGTATCGGTAGAGGCAAAGGCCTCGATTAAGAAGTTGTAGTTAAAGTTTTCACTAGAGGCTGGTCGGTGAATGTTGGCTTTTAATCCATCCCAATCAACAGACTTTACATTGATTTTGTCTCCTTTTATTAAAGGAAGCAACGCCACAGATACCTCTAAATCCTTAGAATAAACAAGCGTATCTTGCTGTTCATCTTCCAAATAAAGGCCCTCTAAATAAAGATTACCCGAAAAGGTTAGATACAGCCTGTCTATGCTTACTTCAGTGCCCGTTTTGTCAGCAATAAAGCTTACCGCCTTGGTAACAATGATATTCTGACCCCATGGGCTGCGAATAAAAAGAACCACCAAACTGAAAAAAATAAGCAGACCGATGATGACTCGGGTCAGTATTCTTAAAAAACGATTCTTAATAAATCTCTTCAATGTAAATTTTCTCCTCTACAAATAACTCCATAATTCTCTATAGCATTATGAAATATGCTTTTTAATTAACCACGGCAAGCGATTTAGGTTTGTAAAATTAGAAATGAAATATGAGTAGGCTATAATTTTGTTTTCCGCATACACTGCTATGCACTACTAAACAGTATAATGAGCCGATTAATCTTTCTAATCGGCTCATTTATTTGCTATATTTGAGCCGATAATATAATATAATCGGCTCATGAGATATAATTGGCAACAGCCTGACTGGCCTGAGTTCCGCTACGACACTGCTGAAGTGGAAGAAATGCTTTTTGACTTTGCCCAAAGGGCTGGACGTACGAGTGGGTTGTTAGAAGGGTTATCTCAAGAGATTAAAAGCGAGGCAATTATTGAAATGATGATTGCTGAAGCAATAAAAACATCCGAAATAGAAGGTGAGTATTTGAGCCGTAAGGACGTTATGTCTTCAATAAGAAGGAATTTAGGGCTGCAGGATGGAGGGCAAGTTTCAGACTTACGGGCACGAGGCGCGGCTGACCTCATGGCCAATGTGCGTGATACCTACGCAGCGCCTTTAACCGAGGACATGCTTTTTTCTTGGCATAAAATGATCATGCTCGGTAGTAAGGGAATAAATACTGGTCAATGGCGAACCCATAGCGAGCCAATGCAAATCATTTCAGGGGCTATTGGTAGAGAGAAAGTACATTTTGAAGCCCCATCTTCAAACCGTGTTCCTGAAGAAATGAAACGTTTTATCAAATGGTTCAATGAAACGGCTCCCAAAACCAAGGCGGACATGAACAAATCTCCCATCCGTTCTGCAATAGCCCATTTGTATTTTGAAAGCATCCACCCATTTGAAGACGGAAATGGCCGTATTGGACGAGCAATTTCGGAGAAAGCATTGTCTCAGGGTTTGGGTTACCCCGCACTACTCAGTCTTTCTAAGAGCATAGAGGCTAATAAAGCAGATTACTACAAAGGCTTAATGGCAACACAGGGTTCAAATGAAATCACGGAATGGTTGGTCTATTTTGTTGGTACAATTGTATCGGCACAACAAGAGGCCGAAGCGCAGATTTCATTTTCTCTTCAAAAGACCAAATTCTTTGATCATTACAAAGGCCAATTCAACGAGCGTCAGGAAAAGGTAATCAGCAGAATGCTCGAAGAAGGCGAGGGCGGGTTTAAAGGAGGCATGAGTGCCAAGAAATACATGTCGATTACAAAGACCTCAAAAGCAACAGCAACAAGGGATTTACAGGAGCTAGTTACAATAAAGGCTTTCATGCCAATAGGCAGTGGGCGTAGCACACATTATGACGTGAATTTGGGGGTTAAAGCCCATTAAACTTTGTATTTGTAGTGCTGGGCTAAACCTTTCCTTTTCATATTATACACTTGCAGCGCATAAGAAGATAGGCACACAGAACATGTACGCGCAAATGATTATTTCAAATATTGACAATTTTTGAATAATATGGTAAGTTTGATGTATAAATAAATAAGGTATAATATGAATAAGTCTCATTCAATTAACATCCCTTTGACCGATGAGATGAAGCAGTTTATTGCCTCTCAATCGGGTAGCGGCACATTGTATTCAACGCCAAGCGAGTATGTGCGCGACCTTATTCGCCATGATAGAGAACGACAGGAGGCCTCTAAGCTCAGGGCTTCAATTGTTGAGGGTTATCAGGACATTGTTCACGGACGGACTAGAAAGTTCTCAGGTGACCTGCACAAGGATTTGAAAGCTTTCAAAGGTTCAAAATAGAATGGCGCAAATTCATTTAACGGACAGGGCGCTTCTTGATATTGAAGAAATATATGAATACTCTATAGAAAAATGGGGAGAGAAAACGGCTGAGCGCTACCTTGATCAGATCCAAGACTCATTGCTTACACTCGAAGAAAACCCCCAACTGCTTCTTCAGAAACCTGAAATTTCCAACCGCTTCAAGCTTTATCAAACGGGTGCTCACTGGTTGATCTGTGATGTGGTGGACAATGATATTTTCGTTCTCACTATCAAGCATCTGTCACTCAATTTGCTCGATCGCTTAAAAACATTAGAACCAACCCTAGAAGAAGAGGTAAATTTCCTCTACCAAAAAGCCTTGAGGAGCAGGGGGTAGAGCTCTTCTTTCTGTTGTCAAGCGAGTATTAATGCTTCATTACTATATTATTAATATCTTTGGTAAGATGTGCTTTTTCAATTAGTTTCAATAACTATTTTTTGCTCGTTGGGGAATGTTGGAAGATCAACGTTAAATGAAATTTGATTCGCCTTACACAGGAAATGGAGTATAAAAATCATTAGAATTCATGACAAAAAGTAGGAACACAATACCTCAAAAAACAAAGGTAAGGGCTGAATTACAGAAAGAAATAGACTCAGTTTGTCCCTTTTGTGTAAGTCAAGATGTAGGGCATTTTGAGATACATCATATTGACGAGAATCCATCTAATAACATACTGGAAAATCTTATTCTAATTTGTCCAACCTGTCATTCGAAAATCACTAAAGGTGATATTCCACCGATAGAGGTACAGGAAAAAAAGATTGAGTTGTTACTGAACCCAAGAATTAAGGAGACGAGCGAAACCCGTACTATTATTGATGTAAATGGCAATTTGGGAAATGTTATTGTTGGAAATAACAATATACTAAACATCAAAAATTTAGGTAAGAAGGAGAATATTCGAGGTGCTCACGGTACGATTGGTTCTGACAGTCTGAAAGCTGATTATATCGGCTATCTTAAAGAAAGGTATGATACTTACTTAAAACGTGATTTAGGTCTTAAAATTAACTACGCCATCACAGGGAGTAGACTTAAAAAAAGATTCAAAGTTGCTCAGTCTCGAACTATCAATGACCTACCTCTTCATAAATTTGATGAAGTAGTCGATGTACTAATCAAGTGGATTCAAGGTACTACTCTATACAAAATGAAAGGCAAGAGCCAAAAGATGTATAGTACATTCGATGAATTCGTGGAAAAATATCGATAATAATATTTTGGTCATTTGACCATATGAACAGTACCACATGCCAATATTCAATACTTCTACATTGTATAGTAAGATTGCTTCGGGTTCGGAAGGCGGTCTTGAATTTTCAAGGTTTGTAAAAACATTGCTAACAGCCGATTATCATTCTAGAGGAATAAACTTTATCTCCGAATCCGATGCCTCTGGCGACTATAAAAAAGTAGACGGTTATATAAAAGGAGGTATTGATTTCCCTGATAATATTGTTGGATTTCAGTTCAAATTTTTTCCAGCTAAACTCTCACAAAATCAAAAGCAAGTTATTACCAAATCAATTGAAATGGCTCTAGAAGAAAATCAGTTTATTCAGGATTTTATCCTGATTACTCCTGAAGACTTCATGAAAGAAGAGCAACAATGGTTGGATGGAATAAGAGAGAAATACGAAAAGCAGTACTGGGCTAGTGCAAATGGATTAACCAGAAAATGTCGATTTAGCATAGAGCATTGGGGGCATACAAAGATCGTTGAACTTGCCCTAAAACATGAGCATGTTGGAAGGAGGTATTTTCCTGAGTTCTTTAGTAGGAACGGGGGGAACTTCAAGCTGTCATATTCAGGAATTGACCGTCAACTATCTTCTTGGGTCTTGAACGGGCAAAATGGCTATAATCTCAGAGCACCTTCTGAAAATTATCCTAATCAGGTAAGTGACCCCATTTTTGATTTCACCTTTAAAAATAACACATCGAACATCCACCTATTAGGTAGTATAGAAATACATATTGAGAAGCTTTGGACTACACTAAAAGGCCTGCCTCAAGAGTTGTTTCTACATTCTCTCGGAACTGTTGAATACGAGATAGACTTTAATGAACCTATCAACAGAATTGTATTCCCTAATCCTCTTATGTTTGAGTCGAATAAGGCACTTAGATTTCATCTACGGTTAACCAACTTTGCTCAAAAGTGTCCTCATAATAATACTCAAATCAAGTTTTGGTTTCACTTTGATGAAAGATCAATTCCAACGGATTCTTTCATCTTAGGCATGTGAAAAAAATGAACAATAGACAACATTGCTCTTCATTGTTTAATCTTCTTTCGTTTTTGATGCTCATAATTTGAGCATGCTTGCTGGATAAATTTTGCCAAATCCACAAAACGAAAAAAGCCCCTTTTTAAGGGGCTTTAAACGTACCAGAGGCGGGACTTGAACCCGCACGACCAGATGGTCACAAGATTTTAAGTCTTGCGTGTCTACCAGTTCCACCACTCCGGCATCGACTATTAGATAGTCAAGTTTTTTTGGTAGACTTTAAGACCTATTGGCCTTAAAGTAAAAAAGCGCAATCATGATCACGCTTCTTTTTGTATTGAGCGGGAGACGATCCCGAAACTTCGGGGCGAACCGTTGCCAAACTTAGCAAAGTGCGATTTTCGTCTACTCATAAATGGAAGCAATAAAGAATCTTCCATTTTTATGAGCGGGAGACGGGATTCGAACCCGCGACCCCGACCTTGGCAAGGTCGTGCTCTACCAGCTGAGCTACTCTCGCTTATTTCAGTACTTGTTTTCCGCTCTTGTAGCGAATTGGAGTGCAAATTTAACTAAGGCCTTTAAATATGCAATGCGTTTAGTGAAAAAATAAATGTATTTCTTCTTCACTCTATAAATCAGGGTTTTGAGATGCTCCAATACCACGAATACGTGCAACCTTGGTTACTTTTTGGCATATGTAGAGTAATGAATTACGAATAACCTCGTCTCATTAGTAACTCAAATCAACAAAACCATGGTCAAGAACATTTTTATCACTGCGCTGCGTGTCTTTTGGAAAGAGCGCGGCTACTCTGTTTTAAACATTTCAGGTCTAACAGTAGGGATTGCCACAAGCCTTATGCTGTTCCTTTATATTCAAGACGAAAAAACAGTCGATCATTTTCATAAAGATATCGACCGAATCTATCAGGTAATGGAGCATCAGCGCTATTCTGGCGGTTATGTACTTACCACATCGGCAAACCCTGGCCCTTTAAAAGAAGCTTTTAAGGCCGAAATGCCCGAGGTGGAATACATTACTCAACTTACTTGGGAACAAGAACGCCTCTTTATCATTGGTGATCAATCTTATAAATCTCAAGGCAGGGTAGCTAGCGAAGATTTTTTCCATGTTTTCGACTTTCCGTTGATTGAAGGAAATAAAGAGAATAGTTTGACTGCACCAGATGTGGCCTATATTTCTGAATCCTTGGCAGAACGTATGTTTAAAACCACTGCGATTTTAGATAAAACAGTTCGGATTAATGGTTGGGGCGAGTATAAAATTGGAGGTGTATTTAAAAATCCTCCTGTCAATTCAACTCTCGATTTTGAGTTTGTGCTTCCCATTGAGCCTTGGCTTGTTCACAACGAGTGGCTGGAAGATTGGGGAAATAATGGCATTAGAGACTATGTGAAGTTTCACAAAGGAGTAGATGCTCAAGCTTTCAACACAAAAATTAAGGACTATATAAAAACTAAGAATGAAGGTTCTGTTGTCGAGCTCTTTGTTCAAAATATAGGCGAGCAATACCTGCATGGAAGATACAAGGATGGGGTTCAGGCAGGAGGAAGAATTACCTATGTGAGGCTATTTGGTTATGTTGCCATTTTCATTTTGGTGATTGCCTGTATCAACTTTATGAATTTGGCTACAGCGCGTTCTTCGAAAAGAGCGAAAGAAGTAGGTGTAAAGAAAGCGGTGGGTTCTACACGAGGTCAGTTGATTACTCAGTTTATGGGCGAATCCGTAATTATGGCTTTGGTGTCTACATTACTAGCAGGTTTGGTGATTATGCTCCTGTTACCATCTCTGAATGATTTCACTAATAAGGCCATGGCTTTCTCACTTTTAAACATCCGTAACCTTCTGCTCCTTATTGGAATAGCCTTGGTAGTGGGCATTTTGGCGGGCAGCTATCCTTCCATTTTTCTTTCTTCTTTTTCTCCAATCAAAGTTTTGAGAGGTAGCTTCCGTTCTTCTGGATGGACCAATGGAATTCGAAAAGGTTTGGTCGTTTTTCAATTTCTGATTTCCATTTTCTTGATCATCAGTAGCTTGGCCGTTCATAAGCAGATTTCCTATGTAAAGAATGTCAATCTGGGTTATGACAAAGAAAACATCATCTACATTCCTATGGAGGGAGAGCTTCAGAACGAAAGTAAGATTGAGCTTTTCAAATCAAAAATGCTGGAAAACCCCAACATCTTGAATGTATCTACAGCCAGCAATACTCCAATCAATATCGGCAGTTCGACTTCGGGTGGGTTTTCTTGGGACGGAAAAGATCCTGAAAGCGAGGTGCTGTTTACAGTACTACAAGTAAGCAACGATTTTATTGAAACCTTGGGAATGGAGATAAAAGAAGGCCGTTCTTTTGACCCTAATTTGGTGAGCGATACGCTCAATGTGATTATCAATGAACAGACGGCCAAGAATATGAATGTTGAAAATCCATTGAATCAGCCTATTACTTTTTGGGATAGACAAGGCAAGGTGGTTGGTATTGTAAAGGATTTCCATTTTGCTTCGCTGCACAATAAGATTGATCCTTTGGTAATTAGTTTAAGGCCAGAATCATCGAGCGTAATGTTTATGAAAACCACTACCGAAAACACCAAAGCCACTTTAGATTATGTGGAAAAGGTGTTTAAGCAAGTGAATGGTCAGTATCCGTTTGAGTACCAATTCTTAGACGAGCAATACGAAAACCTCTACCGCAGAGAATCCGATATTGGAACCTTAGCCAATATTTTTACCCTGATTGCCGTGTTTATTTCACTTCTAGGGCTTTTCGGCTTGGCTTCTTTTGCCGCAGAACAACGCATCAAGGAAATTGGAATTCGTAAAGTATTGGGCGCTGGAATTGGCAATTTGATAATGCTTTTAGCCAAAAACTTTCTGCTGTTGGTACTTTTGGGCTTTGGAGTTGCAGTACCCTTGTCCTACTTCTTCTTGTCCGATTTCCTCTCGGCCTTCGAGTATCAGGCAACCATTGGTGTAAGCGTTTACATCATAGCGGGCTGTGCTTCTGTGCTTATTGCTTTGCTTACGGTAAGTTATCATTCGTTCCGTGCAGCAGCGGCCAATCCTGTAAAAAGTTTGAAGTATGAGTAAGAGATATGGTTTGTTTCGGCCTTGTTTAATTAAGGTCGAAACAAAATACATTGTTACTTCACAGGTGCATAAGGATTAATCTCTCTCAACTTTTCTTCTAAAGCGCGAAGATCTTTAATGCGTAACCAACTAATGCGCAGCTTATGCTTTTGTAGTTTATCGTCTTTGTCCAAAAGATTCAAGCCAATGTGTAGGTGGTCGGTTTCGTAGTAACTATCAAAATTGTATTTGGTCACCAAAATCGCGTTTTCCTTTTTCGAGAATAACTTTTTAGTGTTAATAGCAACCCCGCCTTCAGTTTCAATGGCAGTAACATAAAGGGGCCAATTGACTAAACTGGAAAGAAATCCAAATATCGGAGCAAATGCAACAAGCAGAATTAGGCCAGGCATATCGGGCCTAATAATGTATTTATAAACAAAGATGAAGACTGCAAAAAGCAGGTAGAAATACAGCAAGTATTTAAAACGGTTCACTTTTCCTTTGTTGCTAATCTGCTTCATAGTAGATGATTTTTCGAATGGTGAATTTAATCAAAAATGAGTTACCCAAATTTTATTTTACTCGTCAAGTCCCATAAAACCACACCAATGCTAACCGAAATGTTTAGCGAATGTTTGGTGCCAAATTGAGGGATTTCCAAGCAACCATCGGCAACTTCAACCACTTTATCTTCAACCCCAAAAACTTCGTTCCCAAAAACAAGGGCGTATTTTTGGTCTTTTTTAATTTTGAAATTTTCTAAAGAGGTGCTATTGTCGGCTTGTTCTACGGCCAATACTTTATAGCCTTGTTGCTGTAAGTTTTGACAAAGTGTTGCGGTGTTTTCTGCATGCTCCCAATCCACGGATTCTGTAGCGCCCAATGCCGTTTTGTTGATTTCTCTATGTGGGGGTTGGGCTGTAATTCCACAGAGGTAGATCTTTTCTATGGCGAAAGCATCTGAAGTACGAAAGGCCGAACCGACATTGTTCATACTGCGGACATTATCTAAGATGAGTACTAACGGAAGCTTTTCAGTTTCTTTAAACTCCTCTAGGGTCAGCCTATCCAGTTCGTCATTTTTGAGTTTTCGCATGGCCAAAATTAAAAAAAGTATCTATGATAAGAACTATACTTTTTGGGCATAAAAAAAGAGTAGAGTCCATAGACCCTACCCTACACATATGGCTTTCAAAGAACCATCAAAAATGAAAGCCGATATAGACTGTTAATGCTGAATTTTTTGCTTCGCTGGTGGCTTCTCCAGCAAACGATCCTGATTTACCAATTTCTCGGAAACCGTAATTGTATCTTACTCCTAAAATACCTCCGTCAAAGTCGTAGCCTAAACCTGCCACTCCACCATAATCTACAGTGTTGAAATCGTCTCGGTCTAGTTCTTGAATGCTGTTGATGGAACCGTCTCCGTCTACATCTTTGATTTTAACTCCTGCCAAGAAACCTACATAAGGTCCGGCATGGATGTTAAGCTTACCCAAATTGGCACTAAGCATAACAGGCATTTTTATATAATTCAGATTGTATTTGTATGTACCGCTACCTGAAAGGAAGTTGTCGTATTGTACGGCCGCTCCTTTTTGAGCGTATAGAAATTCGTGTTGAATGCCTAAAAAGTTTGTGATCTTAATGCGGTTATAAATACCAATGTTTAAGCCTACTTTGGCGTTTTCGTCATCTACATCGTCTACATATAGATTTGAAATATTGGCACCTACCGTAAATCCTGTTTGGGCTTTTGCCGCTGATGCCATAAGTAACATCAATAGGGCAATTATGTATAGTTTATTTGTCTTTTTCATGGTTCTAGATTTTAAGTATGTTTTGTGTTTTTAGCTTTTAAAGTAAGCTCCTTTAACAGGAGCCTACTTTTCTTGCTGGGCTATTGCTCAGTTGAGGAGGGCACTAGCTTTTTGTTGAAATCACTAAGTATTTAGATACTTGCCAAAACTTTTTAGGGTCAGTAATTTCTAAGTACTTGATATTTGATTCGTTTTCGTCTTGCACGATTACATAAGAATCGGCAGGGTGTTCAGTAACAAGCTCAATTTTATCTGCTTCGATAGGGAGTTTAGAAAACTCACGAATGTCGGTTTCGATATACTCGTTACTATCGGCAGACTCGTTCAAATCAATGCTTCTACCTATCCAAAGGAAACCACCTTCTTTAGAAACCAAACCTCTTTCTTTTAAGTCTTTGAAGCTACCCACAGCATAGTGAACAGTGTTCAAGTCGTCATTTACAGAAGTCAATAATTCGATTTCTTGATCTTTAGTGGTAATTTCTCTTACCTGATTTGCTGACATTACTTGAATTGAATCGTATCTACCGGCAATCATTTGAATCTGCTCATCTTTTCTAAGCACTTCGCTTCTCAAGTCGGCAATCATGGTGCTCCTTTGCTCCAAATCATCAGTCAGTTGATTGATTCTCTTTTGGAATCCAGTAAGCTTCAAATCTGTGTTTCTCAACTTACCTTTTAAATCATCTATGGTTTGGTTCGATTGAGCTACCAAATTATCGATCAAAGCAAGCTCTTTTAGAAGTTTGTCTTTGTTATCGGCATTATCGCCTTGTTGTGCATTGGCAATAAGGTTTTCTTTTTCAACAATCGTTGCTACCTGATCTTCTACTTGACTTAGCATATTTAATACTTCGTTGAAGGCGGAATCTCTAGATGCAATCTCGCTTTGCATTTCTTGAATAGAAACGGTTTGCTCTTCGATTACTTTTTGTTTTTCACCATTACTGCAAGACGCCAGACCTACAGTGGCGAACGCTGCTAGCGCTAAAAACGCTTTGCTTGTTTTTGAATTTTGAATTTTCATGGCTACTGATTTATATGTGTTAATACTTATTTTCTATTTTGGTTGGTATTATGCCAAAACAAAGCCATGTTGAGAATTAAACATAAAACACTGTAAATCAGACTAATGAAATGATCACAAACGAAAAACGCTCTACTTTTGAGAGCGTTTTTGTCAAAATGAATAAGATTTGAATGAGATTCTGCTAGGCGGTTTCTTCAATTTCCTTGAGCATTCGATAGATTGTGGATTGGCCAATGTCTAATTTTTGAGCTACCAGCTTAATGTCGTTATCATAGTTCTTTAAATACAACTGAATGATTCGCTGGTTGTATTCCTTTAAGCTCATTTCTTCACCCGACATTTCGGAAATCACATCCTTGGTTCCGAAAGTGATATCATCTGGCTGAATTGTTTCGCCTTCAGACATTACCACTGCTAACTCTACTACCGATTTCAGCTCCCTGATATTTCCGGGGTAACCGTAACCCAATAGTTTCTTAGATGCATCTGAGGAAAGTATTTTTTTGGGAAGTCCATTCTCTTTACAGAATTCATCTATAAAGTGTTTAGACAAAACAATTACATCTTTTCCGCGCTCGCGCAAAGGGGGTAGATGAATAGTGAGCCCAAAAAGACGATAGTATAAATCTTCTCTGAAATTACCTGCCTTCACCTCGTCCAGTAAATCGCGGTGGGTGGCAGCTACAATCCTACAATTAATTTTAACCACTTCTTTTCCTCCAACTCGATTGATTTCTTTCTCTTGAAGGGCACGTAATATTTTGGCTTGAAGGGTTTTGTCCATTTCGCCCATCTCATCTAGAAAGAGTGTTCCGCCATTGGCTTGCTCAAACTTTCCAATATGTCGATTGGCTGCTCCAGTAAATGCTCCTTTTTCATGGCCAAAGAGTTCGCTTTCTGCCAACTCTTTTGGAATGGCGCTCATATTAACCGCTACAAAGGGGCTTTCTTTTTTCTCTGAATTGTAGTGTACTGCCTTGGCCACAAGTTCTTTTCCGGTTCCTGTTTCTCCATTAATAATCACAGAGATATTGGTAATGGTGGCTTTTTTAATCAGTCCAAATACTTTTTTTAGAGGTTCACTCTGCCCAATGATTGAGTTTTGAAAGTCATATTTCTTTTCAACTTCCGACTGTAAAGTCTCAATTCTTTCTTGTAAAGATGAATGCTCACGAATGTGCTTGATTACATTGTGTAGCCTGTCCTTAATATCTTTGGTTTTGGTAATGTAATCGTAAGCACCGTTTTTAAGCAGTTCTACCGCGGTGTCTATTTCGCTTTGTTCAGAAATGACGATTACCTTAATTTCAGGAGCAATCTCCTTTATTTTTTTCAAAAGTTCTTCGCCATTGGTATCAGGCAAACGGTAGTCCAATGTAATTACTTGCGGCTTTTCCTTGAGGGCCTTCATTAAGGATTCTCCGTTTTCAAAAGCCACCACTCGATAATCGGGGTTTAATTCGAGGGTGTAAACTAAAAGTTTTCGGTACCATTCATCATCTTCAACTACGAAAATGGTAAAAGAGGCTGTATTCATGTGCCTAATTTACAAAATGAAATTAAGCTTGCGTGTGCAATTTTTTATTTAGCGTAAAACAAGCTTTCTAAAAATATTAGGCATCTAAAATAAGTGCATAAAAAAACCCGAGGTTAACTACTCCTCGGGTTACTAAACAAATAAACTACTAACTGTATGAAGATGATCACGCTTTTGTGATCGAAAATTTTATCTATGAGGGTTACTACTTCTCATTATCTTCAATACAAAGATCGTTTTTTTAGCAGAAAGGTTGTGTTTCTTAAATTAATTTAACGTTAATTAACTGGTTGGTTCATACCCTATCGGAAGCCCAACTTCAAATTATGCTTCCTTCTTGCAAGTGAATTTGTGTCCCTACTGCCTTTAAACAATGTTTTTTGAATGTAATTGGAGAAGAATTTCGCTTTTCTGGTGTGTGTTGAGTCCAAAAAAATATTTTTGTTTTAACATCTCTTAAGGATCGGCATTGAGTTTTTTAGATGGCTTTTGTAAAACCAATAATTACTACTGGCATAAGAACCGTACTTAATAAAAACACTGCTAGCAATTTTTCAGATTTTTGGCATGTCAGAGCATGACTGTTTAATCTGCCCGAAACCTTGAGGTATGAATAAGGCTAAGTATACGTTTTCAAATCATTTAAAGCGAAAGCCATTCCCGTATTAAACTCTAGAATAAGGGCTTTGGTGGCTTCATCTATTTTACCAGATCCTACAGATTCATGGATTTCTTTTCGACTTTGACTTAAAAAAGGGATGCCTAAATAGTCTGTGCTTGGACGTATTTTATGTAACACCTTTCTTACTTCATTCCAATCTGACTGGGCTACTTTTTCGTTGAGGATTTTCAACTCTAAAGGAAGATTCAGAAGCACAACTTCTATCATATCTTTCAAAAAGCTCTGATCTCCGGCAACCGTGCGATTAAGAATGGCCAGATCAATTTTAAACTTGTCTTTTAGTGATAAAACTTGGATGATGTTTTCTTCCAGAAATGTGAGATCCACGGGCTTTTGTAATAACCGCCAATTGCTAAGTAATTTTAACGGATTGGGTTCTTCAAATTCGCTTCCACTTACAAAAATAAAGGGTACAAAATCGTTTGCGTTTCTTCTTTGCTCTATCACGTTAATTCCGCTTATGCCCTTAAATTGGATATCGGAAATAACAATATCGAAATCATTCTCTGTCAAACATTTAACCAATTCTTCGCCTGAAGAAACTACAGTGAGTTCTGCTTTACGCGATTCTAGAAAGGCAGCAATAACTGCTCGGCTTACAAGGTCGTCTTCACCAAAAAGTATCTTATATCCAGAAAGAGAAGCTGTTTGTTTTACCTTTGGTTTCTTTTTTTCTTGCGCTTCTTTTCCTAGGTCAAAGTGAAGGTTGAAGCTCATGGATGTGCCTTTTTGCGGCTGACTAGTAATATTGAGGCTTCCACCAAAAGCTTCAATGAGTTTTATGGCAATGCTCAAACCTAGCCCTGTTCCTCCAAAAATTCTGGTAGTACTTTGGTCGGCTTGTGAGTAAGGTTCTAACACTGCGCTGATCTGCTCAGTAGTCATGCCAATACCTGTATCCATTAGCTCAAAATGAATATTGATTTGGTCATCTTCTTGATCTAAAATCTTTATAGAAAGTGTTACTGTTCCGTCTGAAGTAAACTTTAGGCCATTCCCTATAAGGTTGTATAAAATTTGACTCAAGCGAGTTGGGTCGCTTTTTAGAACAATGGTTTCTTTAGGAAAATCGAGCTTTAACCGCGTGTTTTTTCTTTCGGCTTCAAACTCAAAGCCTGCAATAATGTTAGATATACATTCTTTTAAGTTAAAGTCTACTTTCTCAAAGCGCAGTTTGCCTGCTTCAATTTTTGAGATGTCCAGTATGTCGTTTATAATGGAATTGAGATGATTGGACGTGGCTTTAAGAGATGGCAGGTAGTTATTAAGTTTAGAGCTGTCGTTTTCTATTAGGCTAACCAAACCCGCAATGCTGTTGAGCGGAGTTCTTACTTCGTGGCTTACGTTGGCAAAAAACTGGTTTTTGAAGTTTTGTATTCTTTTTAACTCTTCGTTTTGGTACCCAAGAAGCTGATTTTCCATTTCAGCCACTTTATTTTGAAGCAGTGCTATTTCTTCATTTATGGCGCTATCGTTTCGGCTCTGTTGGTTTAAGAGAATCTTTGGGTAGTCACTGGTTTTGTCAAGAATAACGAGTTGAAGGTGTCCGTTTTCTAGTTTTTCAAAAGTAAGGCTGAACAAACCTTGCCGCTGCTCTTCCCATTCTACTTCGGGAAATGCATGGCGTTCTCCCTTGAGCATGGTGGTAAATACTTCTTGTAAACTTTGTAGAAAAATAAACTGATCGAAAATAGGCTCGCCTATATCTGTTTTTAGCAATGTGTCGCAGCTCTCAAGTATTTTTCCAGCTTCATCAAAAATCGTTACTTGAATTTTTGAAGCTACTTGCTGAAGTTTGACTTGACTGAGCTTATCCATTTACAGCATGGCTTTAGATAGGTCGATAAAAGCTTCTTCTACATATTCTCCTGTTTTAGCACTTGTAGCTTTAAAAGGGAGGCCAATGGCTTGGGTAACTGATTCAAGTTCTGCTTCAGAAATCAAATCTTTTTTATTTCCTAAAATTTGAACGGGTGCATTTGGTAGTAATGACTTCAGGTAGTCTATCTGGTCTGCTAAATTTTCGTAAGTAGAAGGGCGAGTAACATCAAATACATAGATGATTCCGTGTGAACCCAGCTTATAGCTTTTCGATACACTGTTTTGTTCGGTTTCACCCGCAATATCCCAAATCAGTAGGGTCATTTGATGCCCATCAAACTCCACAACTTTCTTGTCAATTTTTACCCCAATAGTGGTAAGGTATTTTTCTGAGAATTTACTGTGGACGAACTGCTGTACTAAGGAAGTTTTTCCTACTCCAAAATGACCAACAAGAATTACCTTTTTATTCATTCTTGTCAAAGTTATCGAAGTATTTCTCAAGACCAGAGGTAATTCTCTCTTGCTTCACTTCCTCGTCAGCATCTTTGGCTTTTTTTAGCACCTTTTCAGCAAAGTCTAGCAAGGTGTCATCTAGCTTATCTCTAAAAGCCATGCTCATTCCGCCTGAGGTAACAACAGCTATAAAGAACGACTTGAAGTTCTTGATCACGATTTTATAATTGTCGTAGTCAATGCTATCCAATTCTTGGCTTTCACCTTTAAATGCATCTTCCACAAAAGCCTTAATGGCTGTGAGCATTGCAGCAATCATGTCTTGATCAACCGAATGGTTTTTAGAGAAACTCCCAAGCAACATTCCCGACTGTTTTTCAACAATAAAGATTTCTTCAATTTTAGGCTCAATAAGCTTAGATATGATCAAGTCTTTTTGAGGCGTACCGGTAAACCATGCCTTGATTCGCATTTTCCAAGCTTCCCAAGAAAAGGCGAGCTTCATTTGCTCGTCCACTTTTTCTGAAAGCTTTTCAATCTCGTTGGTAATGTACTTTTTGATCATTCTACCCAAAATGGGGTAGAGTGCTTCTACTACTTCATCTTGCGATTCGCGAATTTGCTTACTAATTGTTTCTGTAATTTGAGGGCCAAAAAGTTCGGGAAACCGATGCCTTAGGTTTTCGCGCTCATCATCCAGAATAGGCTGTAGTTTTTTTTCCAGCCTATTTCTAGAATTCAACTGATCATCGAGGTCGTTTAGCTTTTGAGCAAACTCATCCCTTTCCTCCCAGTCTTTCTCTAGGAGTATTTCTCTAAGTTTATCAAAAGCCAAGCCTTTGCTCATGAATGCTTACTTATTCAGCGATTTGTTTGCCCATTTCTTGTAATAGGGCTCCGAGTAGTTTTCTGTTTACTTTTCTATTGTCCAGGTCGGTAACAGCTTCATCCATGTCCGACCTAAGTTGGGTTACCTTCTTATTCATGTCGGTTCTTAAATCATTGATGATGTTGTTGAGCTGGTCGCGGGTATCATTAAGCTCACTTTCAATTTCATTGCGAGTGCGCTTGATCAATGCTTTGATTTCGTTGAATTCTGCATCGTATTGTTGCATGCTTTCTCCAAAAATCAATTGTTTAACCGCGTCAATTTTTGGGTCGCCTGAAGAAACAGGTTGTTTCTTCTCTTCTTCTTTTTCCTTAGCCATGATTTATTTAATTAAAGCTTTAAGTGTTTTTTCGTCTACTTCGCCCGAAGGGAAAAGACCATTGTTTTGTTGAAAAGTCTTAAGTCTATTGGCAGTAATTAGGTTAAATATTCCGTCTTGCGGAATGCTGTCAGCGTTTTGGTTCAGAAGCTTCTGTAGCTCCCAAACGGCAGCTCCTTTTGCTCCTATTTTTAGGTTCAGTAAACTATAGTGTCTATCGAATTTAAGATCTTCTGGAGTTACGCTTTGCTCAAAGTACATTTGCACTTCGTAGTTGCTATAGCCTTGTGATTTTAGTTCGGCCGAACGCTCTAGTTTGGCTTGGAGCATTTTGGCGGTGGTAATCATTTCATTATAAACATCGGTAGCTCTGGTCGATTCAAAATCTTCATCATTGATAAACCGAACATCTATTTGATCATTTCTCCATAGAGATCGGGCGTAGGAACCTACTTCTAAAGCTGTTTTATAATAGTTTTTAAGAACTTCAGGGTCGTAGAAATCGGTATCAATATTTTCGCTTAGCTCATAGTCGTAAGCTGAAGGAGGATTGAATCTGCGATCTTTAAGGTACTGAACTGTGATATAGGCAATTATACCGATGAGTACTACAATAACTAGAAGACGCTTCATGACTGTATTATTTAAAAAATCTCAGTTGTAAAAATAGCAGAAATTATTGATCAGTTAACACAGTTACAGGGTATAAAACGAAAGACAAGCTTTAGTAACACCAAATCAGATAAGATTTTGATAGCAATGATGTTATGAATGGGATATAAAGAATGTCGCCCAAAGTTGGGCGACATTTTGTGTAATTTATATACTGTATTTTGTTACAAATCGTAATTCACTGAGAATAAGAAATAACGTTTTTGAATAAAGTATTCGTAAGTGCTAATTAGGCTTTCAGAAAACGAATCTCTTCTAATTCCAGTGGTGTTAAGCAAGTTCATAGCCGTTGTTTTAAACTCCCATTTACTTCCTTCTTTGCGGTAACTTAGTTTAGCGTTGAGCAAGTCATAGGTACTTTTAGTTCCGTTTGTTGTGTTCTTATAAGTGTTGTACTCATAATCGGTATCGAAACGGAAACCTTTTAAGAAATTGACATGTAAACGGGCAGTGGGTTTATGGTTTTCAAATTTACTGCTTGTGCTTCGTGCGGTGTAATTATTGAATGAAACCTCATAACCAAAATTAAACTCTAAGGCTTTTAGCACAGTAGTAGAAATGCCTGCTTTATAGCCTTGTTGAAAACTAACGTTCTCATTTTCAATGTCGCTAATACGGTTATTGGTTGTTGAACGCGACCAATTTCCTGAAAGACTTACTCTGTAATGATCAAATCTTTTGTCTATGCTGGCATTTCCCGACATGTTTTCGTTGGCCAAATCAATATTAACAGGTGTATTTATTCTTTCTAAACCACTAAAATCTATAATATTGGTAATGTCGTCATATCGCTTTTGGTAACTCACCCCACCCGATACATTTAAGAAGTTATACATGTTGAAGTTAAAGTAGTTGAGGTTCAGGTTATGATACCAGCTGTTGTCCAACACTGGGTTTCCTGCAAATAGCGAATTATAACCTCTCACGATGATGCCTTGGGCAGCATTTTGAATATCGGTAAAACTGGCCGACACACCATAATTCAGATTCAGTGAATGCGAATTTCTGAAATTGTATTTGGCATTTAATGAGGGAAGTAGAAGCGTTTTGTCGAAACCTTCGGTGATTCCGCTTTGCTGATTTTCGATGGAATACCGATGCAAGTTCAAACCAGGATTCAATACTAACTTACCAAATTTTACTTTGTAGTATAGGCCAAAATAGTAGTCGCTAAAAGTATAGTCTACCAAGTTATTCAAATCAGGATCGTTGAACTCATTAGTACTTCCGTTATCCAATTTTTCCAAAATACTGGAGCTCAAATCCTGACTGGTATGATTCACGCCAAGTTTGAAGTTGATGTGATTGGTGTTGTTGAGTATTCTGTAATAGTTAATGGCTGCTTCGGCTTGTTCGGTGCTTATGTTCTTAAGCTGGAGCAAATTATAAGGACTGTTGCCCGTCATAGGAATGATTGCCGCAAAAGGTCGTTGTGTGGTTAGCAAATCATAACTTGGATCTTGCTCTTGGTTCTTATAGGTGGTTTCTACGGAAAATACATTCTTATCATCGGGTGCATAAAATGCTCTCAATTGCTGCTCAATAGAAAATGGTTGCTGTGTGCTCATGCTATTGATGTCATTGGAAGTATTATTGAAAAGCGAATTTTGAAGATCAGAATTCTCAATGTCCGATAAACGCGAAAACACATTGTAATCCAATTGTAAGCTTGCGTTTGGCGAATAGGTAATACCCAACTTGAATAAGCCCGAAGTGCTCTGTACATTCGATTCAGTAGTGAGGGTTTCCTTTTCTCCTGATTGCAAAATATACTGTCGTTCCGAAATTGAACCCAACGTATTGTCTACTTTAGAGCCAATGGCAAATCCAGAAAACCTGATTTTGCTGCTAGGTGTGAAATTGAAGTTGAGAGCTCCCAATTGATTATTCAATTCTTTTGCGCTGTTTCTTTCGGCCATTGGAATGCCTAATTGGTCAGAGCTGACCCTAAAGTTTGAGCCCGATCTGCTTCCTAAATTTGCCAAACCACCACTAAACCTAAAGTAGTCGCTCATACTAAAAGCCAAGTCGCCTACATTGTTGGCATCACCAATAAAGTTGATGTTTGTTTTCTTATCATAATAGAAAACATTGGCGTGTGCTTTATATCTTTCTTCGGGCCCTCCAGCAAGTTCCAAATCACCAAAAACCATGTTTTTCATGTCTTCCTTGAGCTGAATGTTCAACGCCAATTGCTCACTATTGTTCACTCCGCTCAAAGGGCCAACATCATTGAAATTCTGCAATACTTGAACTTTATCTACCGCTTTAGCAGGTAGGTTCTTTGTGGCCAATTTGGTGTCGCCTTCAAAAAACTCTTTGCCATCCACAAGTAGTTTATCCACCTTTTTTCCCTGTACTTTGACTTGGCCGTCTTCATCTACTTCAAAACCAGGTAAATCTTTGAGCACGTCTTCTAGCTTGCGTTCGTTGCCTTGAGTAAATACATCGGTTTTATAAGTAATGGTATCGCCTTGAATTAGAATGGGCATTTCAGAAACCACTTCTACAGCACCCAAATTTCTTTCGTCATTATTCAGCTGAATAGAAACGGGTAAGTCTTGGGTATCTTTGGCAGTGAAATACCTTTCGAAAGGAACAAAGCCAATAAAACTGACCTTAAGCTGATAGACCTTTTGGTCTTCAAGTAGCAATCTAAACTGGCCTTGTTTATTAGTCACTCCAAACGAAGCAATTGTTTTTTTGGTGGTATCCATTGCCATTACGTTGGCAAATTCAAGCGGAAGGCCCAGTGAATCTCTTACCTCGCCAAGGTAAACCACTTTCTGTTGGGCGTGCGCTTGCTGTATTGCTCCACATAGAAATGCGAGCAGAAAAATAAAACCTATTCTTTTCATGTTGTGAGTTTTTGACCTTTGGGTTCGAAAAAATTAATTGCCGCCTATTTTAATCTGGATGGTTTTTCCATCTCCACTACCTTGGCTGTATTTCTCCATCATCTCTTTGGTTTTTTCGTCTCGAATAACCTTTAGCTCTTCTGGAGTTACCTTTTTTCCTTTTGACGGCTTTTTAATCTTCACACCATCTTCTGGATTTAAAATTACTTTGGTGCAGAGGTAGGTGGTTTTGCCATCAGAAATCTCCATGATTAAACCCGGTAGACCCCAAAAATCATCTGGTCCTTGTGAAACTGGGATTTCGGGAGTAAACCATGCCTCGAGGCTTATAGTATCAGAAGTTACTTTAGATTCCTTGTCGTCATTGTCGAATGAAATGACGGTGCGCTCTACTATTTCAGAAAAAATGGCCTTTTGAGCAGTGTAATTACCAATTTTCTTGGTTTCGTTGGTCAGCTGCCATTCTCTGTTTTTAAGCTTACTCTCAACTAAAAATGGTTTGCTAAACACTTCGGTTTCGTTTAAAAAAAGATTGTCTGCAGTGTTTTTGTACTTAACTCCTCCTCCAGAAGAAAATCTCATTACCACTCCCCCTGCTGAGGCCGCTGGTGCTCCTTCAAGGCTTTCTACTTCGGCCCAAGTAGATTCAGTTAAGTTGAATTTCAACTCATATTCTTTTTGCGCCATTTTTTTAAGGCTTTCTTGAAGTTGCTTTTCCATTTCCGGAGACATCCCGTCTCCTTTAATACTCATCCCGCCCATTTTGCGGGCAGATTGGTAAGTAGCGATGCCTTGAAAGTTTTGGGCATTGAGTGTCAGCGTTCCTGCTGTTATAATGCCCAATACGAGCATAATTGTTTTTTTGAGCTTTTTCATTTTTGATCTGTTTTATGGAGTACAAAAAAGCTTCAATTCAATCAAACCGATAGTTAACCAGTGTTAACGAGTGTTAACCTTTGATACTCAAGCAGTGAGAATGCGTATATTTGATCTGTGAAAAAGCGCAAGTTCAAAGCCATTATCTATCTGATTTCCTTTACGGTATTAATTACCGTGGGCATTCAGGTGTATAGAAATGTTCAGAACTATAACCTGAACAAGCAGCGCTTTATCAACGATGTGCAAGTAGCTTTAGACAACGGAGTAGAGGGTTATTTTTCCTCTTTGGCCAAGAGTTTTGTGCTTTTGGACAAGGGCGATAGTGGTGCCTTTGATTCCAGTGAAATCAAGGCCTTCTTTCAACATAATTTTGAAGGAAAGGTTACTGACTCTCTCTCAAAATTTGAATTTTCTACCAAAAGCAATTCTATTTCAGACACTTCTATTGGAGGAGTCACTGTGCGAAGCACAAGCAAAGGAGATTCAAGAATCCGCTTACTTGGAGGTGCTAAACTTAATAATTCAGCTTCCATTAAAAGCATCTCCATTTCTAAAGATACCATTCCATCAATAAGCCTGAATGAATTAGAGGTGTTCACCACTAAAATTATGATTTCGATGGTGCAAGACTCCATCGATTTTGAAACCTTAACCAAGTATGTAAAGAAGGAGCTGGGCCGAAAGAAAATAGATATTGATTTCGCTTTTGCCTCTTTGCAAAACAGTGAGGTGGTTGAGCGATCGAGAGAGTTTACTGATGATGAGTTTTCTCTTTCCACCCTTTCAAAGACTAGCTATTTGCCCAAAAAGGAGCTCAAGATGTATTTCGATAATGCCTCTTTAATTATTCTGAAAAGAGGAATGGTCGATTTGTTGATTTCACTGCTCATTTCGGTTTCTGTGGTGGGTTCACTGTTATACCTCTATAGAATTATCAATCAGCAAAAACAGTTGGCCGAAATTAAGAACGACCTGATTAGTAACATCACCCACGAATTTAAAACACCAATAGCTACAGTTACTTCAGCCCTTGAAGGTATCGCAAATTTCAATCAACAAAACGATCCTGAAAAAACAGCCAAGTACTTAGACATGTCGAACGACCAGTTGAAAAAGCTCAACCTAATGGTGGAGAAATTACTAGAAACGGCCACGCTTGACAGTGATGAATTAAGCTTGAGAAAAGAACCTGTGAATTTAACACTGTTACTTTCCACCATGATTGAGAAGTATAAAATGCTGGCTGGAGATAAACTACTGTCATTTATGGCCTCTACTACGGATGTCATTATAGAAGCAGACCCTTTTCATTTAGAAAATGCCCTTTCAAATTTGGTGGATAATGCCATCAAATATGGAGGAAGAGATATTCAGGTAATTTTAACTCAATTGGGTACTCGTGCTCAAGTAATTGTTCAGGACAATGGTGGTTTTATAGAAAAGGGACAAAAAGAAAGAGTTTTTGACAAGTTCTATAGAATCCCAACTGGTAATCAGCATGATGTGAAAGGCTTTGGGATTGGCCTTTACTATACCCGAAAGATTATTGAGAAACATGGCGGGTCGATTGATTTAGTTCTGAAACCTCAGTTAACCAGTTTTGAAGTTGCCTTTTCATGACGGGAAAAATTAAAATATTGTTGGCAGAAGATGAAATGGCCCTAGGCACCATCATTAAGGAAAGCCTAGAAACTCGCGGTTTCGATGTGCTTTTTTGTACCAATGGTGAGCAAGCTTTAAGTACCTATCGCTCAGAAAAGCCTGAATTACTTGTGCTTGATGTAATGATGCCCAAGAAGGATGGCTTTACGCTTGTTAAAGAAATTCGGGCTGAAAATGAGAAAATTCCTGTCATTTTTCTCACTTCAAAATCCAGAACCGAGGATGTAGTGGAAGGCTTTGGTTTAGGCGGAAATGATTATTTGAAAAAGCCCTTTAGCATGGAAGAACTCATTGTTCGAATTCATGCTTTATTGGATAGAAAGAGAAAACGCGAATCTTCAGAAGAGGTGAACATAGGTCATTATCGTTTCAATCTTTCCAAACAAAAGTTGGTTTTTGGAGACCAAGAACAAACCCTAACCCATAGAGAAGCGCAACTGCTATTTCACTTAAGCGAAAATCGAAATGCAGTTACTGATAGAGGTTTAATTTTAACCCAACTCTGGGGAAATGACGATTTCTTTAATGCTCGAAGCATGGACGTTTTCATCACCAAACTACGCAAAAAGCTATGCGAAGACGAAACCGTGGAAATTCTCAATGTTCGAGGCTACGGGTATAAGTTGGTGTGTTAAAGTATTAATGTGTTTGAGTATGGATGTATTGAAGACTATAGAGTAATCCATTTGACTAAACTATCTAACTTACTCCATTCAAAGTCTTGGATGTCTATTTTATATCCCCCTTTTTCAGAATAATTTTTCAGTAGTTTGACTTCCTTTTTTGGATCGTATTTGTAGTTATATTTCACTTCTAATATATATTCTAAAGAATCATTAATCACTTTTCTGAATCTGTCTTTCTCATAGATCAATGTCTCTGAGGTCTTCCTAATCTCCTTCTCATAGTGCCCACTAACTTTGGGGTCAATTGGAATCCATACTTGATTAAGCCAAAAAATATCTTGTTTACCCCTAGTTCTTCCATTCCAAATTCCTGGTTTTTGTGAAGTATCATAAGTAAACCAGTTCTTTGGTAGCTCTCTAATACCTAAAGCCCTTCTAGTCGGATTATATTTCAACCCATAGGTCTCTTACAAGGACTGATTCACATAGAAGTATTTCGTATCTCCATTAACATAGGTATCACGGTATATTTTATAGCCTAACAGCAATACAAGTACTACAATTGCAGAATACCCTAGAAATAACTTACCTCTCATAAACCGTTTTCTAGTATTAAATATAAAGGTTTAGACACAATTTTATTAGATAGCACAAAAAACCCCTTCCAATTTCTTGAAAGGGGTTCAAATATCTTTTTAAGTGAATTAGGTTTACCAGCTTCCGCCAGAACCGCCACCTCCGAAGCTTCCGCCTCCGAAACCGCCAAAGCCGCCTCCTCCACCGAAGCCAGACCCTCCTCCAAATGAGCCGCCTCCTCCACGGAAATTATCCCATTTGTCGTTATGGTTTCCGCCACCACTGCCCATCATAAGCCAAGCCCACCATGGAATACCACGTGAACCGTGACTATTACCTCTTCTCTTGCCTACCAAAGCTGGAATGATAAAGAAGAAAAGAATAAATAGCGTGAAGAATGGAAATCTTCCGCCACCATCTCCAGTTCTTCCACTCGCTACATCATCAGAAGTATATTCGCCAGAGGCCAGTTTGAAGATCACCGTAGTTGCATCGTCCAAACCTTTGTAGAAATTACCTTCCTTAAACCGTGGGTTCATATAATCCTCACGAATGGTATAAGTTGCAGCATCGGTAATGGAACCCTCCATACCATAGCCCGAAACAATGGCTGCTTTTCTATCACTGATAGATACTACTATAAATATTCCATTGTCTTTATTCGCTTGTCCAACACCCCATTTTTGCGCTGTTTGCTGAGCAAAATCCACCACCTCGTAGCCACCCAGTGATTCTACAATAAGAATTGACACTTGGGTCGAAGTAGTATCCTCGTAATTCAAGAGCTTTTGCTCAAGCGTATTGGCTTCAGCGCTCGATAAAGTTGTGCCTGTAAAGTCATTCACCAATCGCTTTTGGCTAGGCTTTTCTGGAATTCCCTGTGCAAAAGCAAGCGCCTGACTGAAGATTAAGACTATGGTAAGTAAGTATCGCATATTAGTTTTTTCCGAATGAGATGTCGTCTGACAGTTCGTTTTTGTCGTCCTTTTGGTAAGGAAAATGTTCTTTTAGCTTTTCTCCCGCACAAAGGATTCCTTCCACCAAACCAGTAGTAAGATTTCCGTTTTTGAAATGGGCCAACATTTTATCCTTGGTGGTGTCCCAAAATTCGTCACCCACTTTTTGATTAATGCCGGCATCGCCAATAATGGCAAAGCGGTGATCTTTCACCGCCATGTATATCAATACGCCATTTCTAGCATCGGTTTTATGCATGTCCAATTTGGAAAACATTTGCGATGCCCTATCAAGTACATTCTCCGTTTTGCAATGGTTTTCTAAATGTACCCGAACCTCTCCGCTGGTGTTCAACTCAGCTTCCTGAATTGCTGCTTTGATTCGCTTCTTCTGGTCGCTACTGAATAAATCCTCGGCCATTAGTCAAAAGTTACTTCTGGTGCTACATCCGACCCTGGCTTCGCTTCGAAATATCCCTTCTTCTCAAAACCAAACATACCCGCAATGATATTCTTAGGGAAGGTTTTGATAAAGGTGTTATACCCTTGAACAGCTGTGTTAAAGTTTCTTCTTTCTACTGAAATTCTATTCTCTGTACCTTCCAACTGAACCTGAAGTTGGCTAAACTGAGTGCTCGCTTTTAAATCAGGGTAGCGTTCTACCGTTACCAAAAGTCTGCTCAAAGCCGAACTGACACCTTGTTGTGCTTGCTCAAATTGGGCAATAGCATCTGGGCTTAAGTTCTCTGGGTTAATGCTTACCGAAGTGGCTTTAGCTCTGGCTTCGATAACACCAGTTAAGGTTTCTTGCTCAAAATCGGCATAACCTTTTACTGTGTTTACTAAGTTGGGGATAAGATCAGATCTTCTTTGGTATTGGTTTTCAACTTGCGCCCATGCACCGCTGATGCTTTCTTCGCGTTGAACCATTCCATTATAAGATCCTTTAAAAGTAGAGTAACCGATAATGACCACAAGGGCAACCACGATTAAAACAATCCATTTCGTTTTCATAATTTTTAGTGCTTTGAATTAAAGTACGGTCTTAGACCTGCAAGATATATGCTAACTTTGTTTTCGGACAATATGGCTGATAAACGTAAGTAAATGGACAATGAATCTTTCAGGCGACACGCCCACAGCCTTGTGGACTGGATGGCCGATTACCTACAAAACGTAGAAGAATACTCTGTTTTACCCGATGTAAAACCGGGCGATATAAAAAAACAGTTTCCAAAACTCCCTCCTGAGCAATCAGAGCATTTTGAGGCCATTTTTGCCGATTTCAAACAACAAATTGTGCCAGGAATGACCCACTGGGAGAGCCCCAATTTTATGGCCTACTTCCCAGGCAATAAAAGTATGCCCTCCATTTTGGGCGAAATGCTCACTGCTACTTTGGGTGCGCAATGCATGATTTGGCTTACCTCGCCTGCCGCAGCAGAGCTTGAAGAACAAATGATGGAGTGGATGAAAGAAATGCTGGCCTTGCCAAAGCATTTTACGGGTGTAATTCAAGATACGGCTTCTACCGCTACGCTTTGTGCCATTCTTACTGCGCGCGAAAAAGCTTCGGGTTATAAAGTGAATGAAGAAGGTTTCTCTGGCGCGGAGAAATACATAGTTTATGCTTCAAACCAAATTCACTCTTCTATTGATAAGGCCGTAAAAATTGCAGGCATAGGCTCCAATAATCTTCGCAAAGTAAATGTAGATGATGCTTTTGCTTTAGATCCTGCGCACTTAGAAGCGTTGATCAAGGAAGACATAGCTGAAGGAAGAAAGCCACTTTGTGTAGTTTCTGCCATAGGCACAACCAGCACAACGGCCATCGACCCAATTATGGCTATCAGCAAAATTTGCCAGAAATATGATATTTGGCACCATATAGATGCGGCTTATGCAGGCACTGCTCTAGTTTTGCCAGAAATGCGCTGGATGGCAGAAGGTGTTGAGCTTGCCGATTCCTTCGTTTTCAACCCACATAAATGGATGTTCACCAATTTTGACTGCACGGCTTATTATGTAAAAGACCCACGTGCTTTAATCAATACTTTTGCCATTTCGCCCGATTACTTAAAAACTTCAGTAGACGATGAGGTGAAAAATTACCGCGATTGGGGCGTGCCTTTGGGTAGAAGGTTCCGAGCACTTAAGCTCTGGTTCGTAATTCGCGAAATGGGTGTTGAAGGGATTCAAGCCAAAATCAGAAAACACATTGCGCTTGGTCAGTGGCTGAAAACCGAAATTGAAAAGCACCCTGATTTTGAGCTTCTAGCGCCAGTTCCGCTGAACACACTTTGCTTTAGGTTTGCTCCAAATATAAGCGAAGACAAATTGGACGGCTTGAATGAAGAAATAATGAACAGGGTGAATGCTACCGGAAAGCTCTTCTTTGCCCAAACCAAATTGAACAACAAGTTTTCGTTGCGATTGGCCTTTGGAAATACAAACCTTGAAGCCAAACATGTAGAAAACGCTTGGGCTTTAATTCAAGAAAAAGCAAAAGAGGTTTTGGCTAGCGACTTCTAGCCAAAAAACAGATATTAAAATTCAGCCTTATAATGGCCTAATCGACAGAATAAAATGAGGAGAAGGAAGAGTCTTAGTGATCTTCTTTCTTCTTCTTTCCTTTAAAAAGGGCATCGTGCTGACTCAAAGCAGCTACAAAGCCAACAAGAATTACAACAATCCAAATAAAGGTATTTGCTCCAGAGGCAATTGGCGGGTCGAATAACATAGCTTCTATTTTTATTTCGGAGGGCAAAGATAAATCAAAATGCCAATGTTAAGAAACTGTTCACGAATTTTTAACAGCCTTGTAACATTCTGTTCGTTTAAGGAACAAAAATGTAATATAAACTTAACTAATTAAAAGGCCGTTCAAAGGGCTGATCATTCTAGTTTTACGTAAGAATTGGAATCAAAATGAAAAATACACTTCGGGAAGAGCGAAAGCGAAAAAAGATAACTCAAGAACAATTGGCAAGCCTAGCGGGGGTGTCGCGCCAAAGCATCAACGCCATTGAGCGTGGAAAATACACGCCTTCTACAATGCTTGCTCTTAAAATATCTGAGATTTTCAATACTTCGGTAAACCGCTTGTTTGAGCTAGAACCGATGGACTACCAAGCTAAGTAATTAAACCATACTGTCTTGGGCCATTTTTTCAGAGGCCTCAGCCATTCGTAGTCGTTCTACAAACTCGCCAATTTCACCATCCATCACTGTAGGTAAGTTGTGTTGAGAATAACCAATTCTGTGATCGGTTACACGGCCTTGAGGGTAATTATATGTTCTAATTTTATCCGACCTATCGGCACTACCCACTAAAGACTTACGTTTTCCAGCCTGCTCTTCTTCCTGCTTTTTCAGTTCAATTTCGTACATGCGTGAGCGAAGAACACTCAATGCTTTATCGAAGTTTTTATGCTGCGAACGCCCATCTTGGCATTCTACCACAATACCAGTTGGAATATGCGTAAGTCGAACTGCCGATTCAGTTTTGTTTACGTGCTGACCTCCCGCACCTGAAGAACGATAGGTATCCTTTCGAACATCCTTCATATCGAGGTTAACGTCAATATCTTCTACTTCGGGTAAAACCGCCACCGAAGCTGCTGAGGTATGCACTCTGCCTTGGGATTCGGTTACAGGAACTCTCTGTACCCTGTGAACGCCAGATTCAAATTTTAATGCTCCGTATACGTCTTCGCCCGAAACTCCAAAAGTAATTTCCTTGAAACCGCCAGAAGCTGCCTCGTTTATGTTGATTAGTTCTTTCTTCCAGCCTTTATTTTCAATGTACCTGTCATACATTCTATATAAATCACCTGCAAAAATCGCAGCTTCATCTCCACCCGCTCCCGCTCTTATTTCCACGATTACATCTTTAGAGTCATCTGGATCTTTAGGGATTAGCATTACTTTCAGCTCTTCTTCAATCTCCTCTTTTCGTTCGGAAAGTTCGCTAATCTCCATTTTGGCCATCTCACGAAACTCCTCATCCTTTTCAGTTTTCAGAAGTTCTTTGGACGATTCTATATTTTCGTTCACATTGATGTACTCATCATAGACAGTCACAATCTTCTCTAGGTCTTTGTATTCCTTGTTCAGTTTAGAATAATGCTTCATGTCTGTCATGGCATCAGGCTGTACTAGGAGCTGACCTACTTCTTCGAATCGTGCTTTGAGTGTCTCTAGCTTGTCAATCATATTTATGCGAATTAATCCACAAAATTAACAAACAATTGACAAGGCTGTTAATTTTACACCCAACTGAGTAAATATTTTATTTCATGAAAAAGCTAAGCATCATAATTCTCGCTCTTTTCGCTTTCAATTGTTCTAATCAAAAGGTAGATACAAAAAAGGCGCTTCAAGACATGAAAAGCCAAGAAATTCAGGTGGTATCTGATGCTCAAATCATTGAAAAAGCCAAGCAAATGGGCGATAGTATTTCCGTTAAGCTCAAGGTGAATCTTGAAGCAGAAAAAGTGATATGGGCAGCAACTGAGTCTGGTGATATTGAAACAAAGGGTCTGCCTTTTAATGAAGAGAATAACTTAGAAGGAAAAGGAAGAGCTATTTACGAAGCTTACTTATACAATAGCGAGAATGATATTAAATCACCTGCCAATGTACAGTTCTTAGAAGATACTCATTTTGTACTTTACACTTCGGCCATGGTGGTAGAAGGCAAAGAGGTGGGAATGTGGTTTATAAAAATTCCTCGAAAGACGATTGTCTTGAACGTGGCTCAATAGCGTCTATTTTCCATTGAGTTCTTTGTACCTGAAACAGTCGATGGTATGGTCCATCACTAAACCACAAGCCTGCATGTGGGCATACATAATGGTACTGCCTACAAATTTAAACCCTCGCTTTTTTAAATCCTTGCTCAGCGCATCCGACTCTGGTGTAGTTGCTGGCACTTGCTTCATGTTTTCCCAAGCATTCACAATGGGTTTTCCGCCCACAAAAGACCAAATGTATTTATCGAAAGAACCGAACTCTTTTTGCACCTCTATAAATTTTTGGGCATTAATTACTGTACCTGCTACTTTCAGTCTGTTACGAATAATAGCGGGGTTCTGAAGAATAATTTCTACTTCAGCTGGTGTAAATTCAGCAACTGCTTCTACATTAAAATCAGCAAATAACTGACGATAGCCCTCTCGCTTCTTCAAAACGGTCGACCAACTTAAACCTGCTTGTGCGCCTTCTAGAATCAAAAATTCGAAATGAGTTTTATCGTCATGTACAGGCACGCCCCATTCCTCATCGTGGTATCTTTCGTATTCTTCAAAGGTGTTTTCGCACCATGTGCAACGTTTCTTCATAAAACCATTTTCCGTAAAAATAAGAAAGGGCTGCTAAGTATTCTCATGTATTTGAGTATTACTTAATAGCCCCATTCTCTTTATTTTTTAATAACCGTTCAGGTCTCCAGACGCAGCAATAAATGCTAAAACAGATGCCCCAAAAAGAATCGTGAGAACAATACCAATTGCATACCAAATAAGCATTCCCTTTGCCCAATTAGATTTTGACTCAGGAATTTCTTTGCTTACCGCCCAAACAATTAGCATAATAAATCCAATAAGGGGAATTGCCGTAATGAAAATGTTCAATACCCATTCGCCAACCGAGATGGGTTTTTCGTTTCGTTGTGGTTCCATAAGTTTAAATTAAGGTTGAAAATCTATTCATATTACAAAAAATAATTGATAGTTACATCTTTGGATATGAGTCGATTAAGAAAAATTAATCAGAAGTTAAGCCAGTTTTAATACTAGCGTTTTATGTTCGAAGAAAATTAAGACTATGAAAAATCGGTTTACATTTTTGCTATTCGCATTACTACTTTCTATTCCAGTAGTGGGTCAAGAAATTCCTTCTAAAATGCTCGATTATGCAAAACGCTTTAATGATAAGTCTAAGCATATAGAGGTAACCTACCGTGGAAAGTTTATCAAGTCCATTTATGGTGATAGGACTATAGAAAGCTATTTAATTGGGGCGATTTTCCAGAAAGAAAACGGAGACCTATTAAGTCTAACATTCCCGGCTAAAAATGGGGCGATGATTAAACCCCTTATGGCTTTAAATGAAACTGTTGAAATTAAGGTAAGCGGAGACCAAGAGTTTTTGGAAAAGGCTCCATATAAAACTACTTCTACAAGAAAGGCAGAAAAAGAACTGAGTAAAAAGATTTCAGGGATAGGTTCTTTACTAGAAGTAAGAACGAAAAAAGAAGTTTTTTTAATCGAACCAAATAGTATTGAAGCTAATAAAACAGGGTTAAGAAACAGTCAAACTTTTGAAACAGTGATAGCGGCTAAAGTATTGAGCAGCACAAAAATCAAAGGGCGTGAGTACTTACTCTTTTTAGAAAACGGAGATAGTTTGCTCGCCAAAAAATCTATATCAAACAATGACGATCATATTGAATCAGCTTTTGTAAGCTATGTTCGCCCAGTCAAAAACTATATCGCTGGTTCAGTTGTAAAAACCAAAAACACGCTAGAAATGGCGCATGGAATGATCATTGGCAGTAAATATGGTAATTCTATAATGCCTTCTTTTGGGCAAATTTCTATGTTCTTAGATCAAAAAACAGGCGTGGCAAATGAGCTTGTTCCGAATGAACTTGGACTGATATCTTATTTGGAGACGCAATCAGCCAACGAAAGGATTACTTATAGATTCAGTGAAAACGATGCAAAGGCAATTAATTCTTTTATTCAGAACCACAAAAACGAAGAGCTTTCACTTTTCTATCGTAACCGCACAAACAACGGCTATTTCCGTAGTGAACACTATAATTTTCTGTACGCTTTATGCACAAATAAGGACACCCTCCGTTTATACGGTTTCGCCCAAGCAAAAGAAAGTTACGAAACGGAGTCTGAAGAAGTAAGCGGAGTGGTAACCAGCATTGACTTAGAACGAGTAAATAAAGATGATGTATTAAGGGGCGTAGTTTTGGATGGCAAGTTCTACATTAAAATTAGCACCCGAATTGCTTCTTCTGTTTCAAACCTAATTAAGGAGGGCAAAACGATTAAAATCGAAGGTTGGAAAAGAAACGGGCTTGAGGGGGAAGTTAATAAATTGGGCTACGGTATTTTTATCCCTTCAAAAATCACTGTAGACGGAACAACTTTTAAAGACCAAGTAAACCTGACTCGCTCCCTATGAGAATTCTGTTGATTGAAGACGAAGTTAAGCTGGGTAATTTTTTAGTAAAAGGCTTAGAGGAAGAAGGTTATTCCGTTGCGCATGAAACCAATGGAAGCGAAGCTTTAGAAACGGCAGCCACCAACGATTTCGACCTGATACTTTTGGACATTATGCTGCCAGGGCAAAGCGGTTTTGAAGTGCTGAAGAATATGCGTGAATTTTCTATTCATACGCCCATCATTTTTATGAGTGCTTTAAATGAAAGTGAACACGTAATCAAGGGGCTTGATTTAGGTGCGATTGATTATGTTAAAAAACCCTTCGATTTTGAAGAATTGAAGGCGAGAGTAAGAAATGTGCAAAGGAAATTCGGTTCAACACGGGCTTCAATTCTTCAGGTTAAAGACCTTAAAGTAGATTTAATCAAACGCGAAGTAACCCGTGCCGATCAATTGATCGAGTTAAGTAAGCGAGAGTTCTCTATCTTAGAACTGCTGTTGAGCAATACCAATCGCGTGCTTTCCAAGTCAGAGATTACCCAGAAAATCTGGAACATTAATTTCGATCGAGGAAGCAATGTGGTGGAAGTTCATATGCATCAACTCAGAAAAAAAATAGACTTTGAGTTTGAGCCCAAGTTGATAGAAACCCAAGTAGGTTACGGCTATAAAATTCAAGGTGAACTCGTAAAAAGTTAAGCTTGCCGCAGATTCAGTTTTTTAAAAGTATTCGATTTAAGATTGCTGCGGCCTTCTTCGTGGTCTTTTTAGGCATTTCGCTCGCCTTTAACTATTCCCTTTTTCAATCCATCCGAAACAGCCTCATCAATGCTTTTCAGAATGGCGGAAAAATTGAAGCCTTGAGCATATTAAACGGGGTAGATGATGAACTCACACAAATTCCTGTTACACAAGAAGATCAGCCCATTCAACTGTGGTTTGGCAACATGTTCGAAAGCCAAATGGTGTATGAGCGGCCCGATTTCCCAGAAATATTCTCTTCCGTTTTTGTAGAAATAGAACAGCCCACTTCAGACGAACGAGTTTCTCTGATGGAATTCATCAAGATTGATTCGTTTACGTATTGTATTGCCCGTAGGCCTTTGGATGAAAGCACTGGCGCACAAATCAGTTTGGTACTGGCTAAAAACAATCAGGTCGTCTATGATGAAATTTCAGCCTTAAAGTCCAGGTTGATTTTTGCCAATTTGGGTGCTGCGCTGATCGCATTTATCGCTGCAGTTTTAATTGCTCATTTCACTTTAGCACCATTGCAAAAGTTAATTGCCAAGGCCCAAAGTGTAAAGGCCTCGCCTCAAATGGATCGTTTACCTGTTTCTTCTGCTAATGATGAAATCACTCAGCTTTCAGCCACGATGAACGAAATGATTTCAAGAATTGAAACTTCCATTCGTAGTCAGAATCAGTTTTTCGCCATGGCAGCCCATGAACTTCGAACGCCTTTGGCCAATATGCAGTCTGAGCTAGAGTATAGAATGGGCTCGTCTGAAAAAGAATTGAGTCAAGAAACGCTCAATAGCTTACGCGAAGAAGTGATTAGGCTAAAAAACATTGTGCAAGATTTTCTGCTGATGAGTCAGCTCAAATCTGAAACGCTAGTGTTACGCAAATCCGATTTCAGATTGGACGATTTGATTTATGATATGCTGGAAAGAATGCGTCCGACTTTGTCTACAAAAAACTTCGACATCAAGCTTTCCATCAATGCCAATCCCGAAGAGCTTACGATAAATGCAGATAGAGAAAAGCTCGAAGGCGTATTGGTCAACCTCTTCGACAACATACGAAAATATGGGGCGAGTAGGCAACCCGTTTCGGTTGAAATCTCGGAACAAAACGAGGTGCTTTCCTTACATATTCAAAACGGAATTGCGGAAAATATCGATTCACTTCAGAAAGGAATGGGGCTTGGTTTACAGATTGCAAAGCAGGTGATAGAAAAGCACAACTACGAATTTTTGCTATCAAAAAGTAAAACAAAATTTACTATTGAAATAGTATTCTATAGTTAATGCACATAACTGGCGGCATTCACATCAATCGTACACCCTGTTGCATGATCCATTAATCCGCTGGCCATCAACGTAACCAATGGTGCCAAATCCTTCGGCTCGGTCAATTGATTCAATGCAATATCATCAAGGGCAAAACCCTCTCCGTATTGGTCCATAAAATCTTGTGCCATGTCGGTTCTTACAAAACCTGGCGCAATGGTAAATGCTTTGATTTCATTTTTTCCGTAAGCCCGAGCTATCGAACGCGTAAGCGCCACCACTCCACCTTTCGAAGCCGCATAGGCCAAGTAATCAGAAGTATCTCCACGAAAAGCAGCCCGTGATGAAATATTGATAATTCTTCCTCCACCATTCTCCAAGTAATGCTCGATGGCTTTTTTACACAGAAGTCCCGTAGCTTTTAGGTTCACGTCCATTGTAAACTGCCAGTCGCTTAGCCAGTCGTCATCAGTTTTTGTTAAATCCGAAGAAATGGCAACTCCAGCATTGTTAATCAACACATCCAAACCATTCATTTTATCAATTACTTGTTTAAACAAGTTTATGGTTTCCGATGCATCAGAAAGATCAGCTTGAAAAAGCTGACAGGATGGATTTAACTCTTTTAGAATGGATTGTGCCTGTTCTTTATTTGAATTATAGTGAACAGCCACTGCAGCGCCAGAGTCTGAAAGCTGTTTTGAAAGAGCACGGCCAATGCCCCTCGAACCGCCCGTGACCAATATTACCTTGCCTTTTAATGAAACCTCCATGATTCAATCTATTTATTCCCTTCAAATTAATTCAAAAACTAGGCTTCTTTCTTACCGTCAAAATCATTTCTAGTTCAAAAAAGCTTTATTCATTCTATATTAAGAACATGTTTGGGTTTTGATCAAAGCCACAAAACCTTTAATATTCTACTTCGATTAAGCTAAAAACTATCTTAAGTCATGAAAATCAAATTGATTGCCTGCACCATTGGTCTATTTTTCGGAACTACAATAACCGCTCAAACAATGGACTTTGAAGGTTATAATCCACCATCAACACTCGTTGTTCCTGAACACCCGATCACCCGATCTAAATTTCCTTTTATCGATATCCACAGTCATCAAAGACGAATGGGTGAACAGGATTTAAATGCACTTGCTGCCGAAATGGATGGAATCAATATGGGGCTTATGGTAAATTTAAGTGGTGGTAGCGGCAAATCAATTGCAGACGCCTCCACAAATATAAAAGCCAATCAACCCAAACGTTTTATTGTTTTCGCCAACGTAAACTTTATTAATGTAGGTGAACAAGGCTGGGGAGAAAGGGCCGCTGCCCAACTAGAAAGGGATTATAACCAAGGTGCACGGGGACTTAAAATATTCAAAAGCTTAGGCTTCTCCGTAAAAGATATAGACGGTAATCGTGTAGCGGTGGACGATCCAAGGCTTGACCCTATTTGGGCAAAATGTGGTGAATTAGGTATTCCTGTACTTATCCACACTGCAGATCCAAAACAGTTTTGGGCACCTTTTGACGCTGAAAATGAAAGATGGTTGGAGTTGAAAACACATCCCAATAGAAAAAGAGAAGATGATAATCCCGTGCCTTGGGAAACCCTAATTCAAGAACAACACAACGTTTTCAAAAAGCATAAGAATACGCAATTTATTGCAGCACACTTAGGCTGGTATGGTAACGACTTAGCCCATTTAGGAAAACTCTTGGACGAAATGCCAAATATGAATGTAGAAATCGGAGCGGTAATCGCTGAGTTGGGTCGCCAACCTCGTGCAGCAAATGCTTTCCTCACCAAATATCAAGATCGCGTGCTGTTTGGAAAAGATGCTTACAACCCTGAGGAGTACGCCACCTATTTTAGGGTGCTGGAAACGAACGATGAATACTTTCCTTATTACAAAAAATACCACGCCTATTGGAAAATGTACGGCCTAGGTTTGTCTGATGAGGTCCTAAAAAAGATCTATTACAAGAATGCTATTCGTTTGGTACCGGGCATTGACGCTTCTGCTTTTCCGAAATAGAAATTATTTGAAGTGGTGCTTTTCCCGATTCAGGGTTTGAATATGCTAGTACAGTCTGGAAACGTTTTTTCTCCCAACAATTCAAATTACGTTTGTTGCATGGGTAGTCTGCAACATGGAGTTGAGAGAAGGGTGAGAAAGTTGATGCTTTGCATTGGTATTGCGGTGGGCTTGTTGATTATTGTTTCAGAAGCGAAGGCACAGGAAAAGAACATTTACCTCTACGGAAAAGTAACCACTATTAATGGCGACAAATACCAAGGCGCTTTGCGCTGGGGAGGAGATGAGGTGTATTGGGTCGATCTTTTTAATGCGCAAAAAACCTCAAGCGATTTTTTAAAATTCCTTTCAAAAAAAGAAATACAACAGATTTCAGATCAAGAAGGTGGAAGCTCATGGTTAGGCATTGACCTCGGTGTATTGAGCATTTGGGACGACAAATATAGCCGCACGGCTCATCAATTCGATGCCCGTTTTGGCGATATCAAAAGCATTAAACCTACAGGCAGAAGCCGGGCACAAGTGACACTAAAAAATGGAGTAATTGTAGAAGTGAGTGGTAGTGGTTTTGCAGATGTAGGTACTAGCGTGAGTGTGTACGATGAAGAATTAGGCATTGTAAAGCTGGACTGGGCAAGGATAGAAAAGGTTGAGTTTTTAGAAAGTGGAAAAACTCCCAAATCGCTGTTTGGTGAAGCCATATACGGAAAAGTAAAAGCCGGTAGAAGAGGATTTTTTGAAGGGGTTATTCAGTGGGACCAAGGCACAAGCGAAAACAACCACAATGAACGTTTTTTAGAAGACATTCTAAATGGGAAAGACCGAGATGGTGATAAAAACATTCCTTTCAGGTCGATTACCAAAATTGTAAAAAAAGGAAATGGGGTAGACGTAACCCTAAAATCGGGAAGAGAATTCTACTTAACAGGCTCGAATGATGTGAACCATGAAAATTCTGGTGTTGTCATTTACGACAGAGAAATTGGGCAAATCATAGTGTCATGGCGTGATTTTGAAGAGCTCGAAATTATAGAAAGTAAAAACCAAGGGCCTTCCTATAGTGAATTCCCATCCTCCACAGGCTTACGAGGAACTGTAATTAACAGAGATGGTGAAAAAATAAGCGGACTTATTGCCTATGACTTAGACGAGGCTTGGGAATATGAAACTTTAGATGGGCAAGATGACCGAGTGATTTACAAAATCCCTTTCCGAAACATCAAAAACATCATTCCTAAGAACTACAGTTACTCAATGGTCATTCTCAGAAATGGCAAAGAGCTATTGCTAGGTGAAAGTCGTGATGTATCAGAAGACAATGATGGAGTGCTTATATTTACTTCGAAAGACGCCAAACCAACTTATATACGTTGGTCACAAATTGACGAAATCATCTTTGATTGAGTAAAACACTTTGAAATTCAGTCGTAGTCAAATCATCCAAAACAGCATTGCCATCAGTTTGGTGGTGGGCGTTTTTGTTTTTCTCTATGCCACTTCAGCTCCCCGCGAACTTTATCTGACAGCAGGGCTCATTGTTGCGGTGTTACTTTTGATTTTACTGGCCAACCGTGCTTTAACTATTTCTTTAGACCGCAAGCTTCCCTGGCTTACTCATGGCAATAAGCGCTTTTACTCCCAATTGGGTATTGGCGTATTAGTTTCTTTAGTAATCATCAACTTGAGCTATTTTCTGTTTAAGATTACCCTCACGGAAGACCCTCCTGTTGGAAGTCAAATTGCAACCATCAATGCATTATCCATTTTGATTTTGTTGCCCATCATTTCAATCAATTTTGGAATTCAGTTTTTGAAACGCTGGAAAAACGCGCAATTGGCTTCAGAAGAATTTCAGAAAGAATCGATCAAGGCAGAGCTGAATGCTTTAAAAAATCACTTAGATCCGCATTTTCTCTTCAACAACCTCAACATTCTTTCTTCGCTCATTTCCAAAGACCAAAAGCAATCACAGGCTTATCTGGAAAAGTTTGCGGAAGTCTATCGTATTATTCTTCAAAGCAGTTCCGAAGAATTGGTGGAGTTGAAACAGGAGCTCAGTTTTATTAGTGCTTATATGTATTTGTTAGAAATTCGGTTTGAAGACACCATACAGCTGAGCATGACCATAGATAAAAAGGACGAAGCTTTATACTTGCCTCCGCTCACCCTGCAAATGCTCATTGAGAATGCCATTAAGCACAATACCGTTTCGGAAATACGTCCACTAAAAATTCATGTTGAAAGTCAGAACGGCTATATCTCAGTAAAAAATAACCTGCAGGAAAAGAAAGTTGAATTGCCGAACAGTGGGCAAACTGGTTTGGAAAACATTAAGCGTAGGTATTCCTACTTTACTAAAAAGCAGGTTGAAGTGATTAAGAACCCAAACTCATTCATCGTGCGTGTTCCTCTCATCAATATTTCTGAAATTTAACCTTAAAAGCTAAGCGAATGAAAGTACTGATAATCGAAGACGAAAGGCTGGCCTCAGAAAGGTTAATTGAACTGCTGAAAGAACTCAAACCAGAACTCGAAATCGTAGGTACCATCAGGTCAGTTGAAGCGGGTTTGCTTTGGTTCGAAAATAATGAGCCTCCCAACTTCATTGTCAGCGACATTCAGTTGCTTGACGGAACGAGCTTTGAAATTTTTGAACAACATAAACCAAAATGTAAAGTAATCTTTACAACAGCATACAATCAATATGCGATTAAAGCATTTGAAGTAAATAGTGTGGATTACTTGCTTAAACCCATTCAGCGCGAAAAGTTGGCCGCTGCGCTAGAAAAAATTGAAGAACAACCCGCCATTTCCACTTCTCCAGCCTTTGACCTTGACCAAATCAAAGCACTGATTAACGAACAGAACAAAGAATATAAATCACGATTCCTCACCAAGATTGGTCAGCGGATTCGCGCCATTCCTACAGAAAAAATCGCCTATTTCTATACCCACGATAAGCTTACTTATATCGTCACTTTTGAAAAGCAAAAGTACATCATCGATAACACGCTTGAGGAAGTAGATCAAATGCTAAACCCAAAACAGTTCTTCAGAGTAAACCGCAAATTCTTAGTGCATTTCGATGCCGTTAGCGACATTCACCCTTATTTCAAAGGCCGAGTAAAACTGAGTCTTAGCCCAGAAATTGATGAAGACATTGTGGTGAGTTCGGAAAAGACACCGCTTTTCAAACAGTGGTTAGATAACTAAAAACACCTCTCCAAAAGTTGGTGTCATAATTCCCTAATGGCTATCATTTTCTCAGGATCTAGAATCAAAGCTTTTGGAGAGTTCAACCATCATTTCCAGTTCAGTAGGGTCTCCTCCCGTTTCGGTTAAAGAATAACTAGGTAGAGCCAATCCGTATTTCTTGCTAAAGTGTCATTCTGCATCTTTGATTCGTCAAAAGAATCAAACTCAAACAACACAACCATGATTAAATCAATTATTTCAAAATCTGCCCTTTTTCTCGGGCTCATTGCGGCCCCATTTCTTACGGCCAATGCACAAGATGAAGGATTCATCTACGGAAAACTTACAACCATTGATGGCAAGAGCTACACAGGTCAAATGCGCTGGGGCGATCGCGGAGAAGGCTATTGGACAGACCACTTTAATGGAAACAAGGAAGAAAACGACAACTATCGTCACCTGACAAGAGAAGAAAGAAACGACTTAAGGGACGAACAAAGAAGGAGAAACAGCAGCTGGGGCAGCTTTAGCATTAGTTGGGGCAATAACAGTTGGGAAACTACGCACGAATTCAGAACTGAATTTGGCAACATTTCTAGAATAGATATTAACAGACGTTCTGAAGTGGAGTTAACGCTTCGCAATGGGGATAGAGTTTTTGTAAAAGATGGCTCAGACGATATGGGAGGAACAATCACCATTCTTGATCAAGAATTGGGAAGCATGAAATTCAACTGGAGCAGAATTGAAACCATAGAGTTTATGGATACACCTAGCAAACTCACCAGCAGAATTGGTGATCCACTGTACGGAACTGTTGAATATTACGGAGGTTCAATCACTGGATTCGTTCAGTGGGACCACGATGAGCGCTATAGCACAAATGTACTCGATGGCGATACCCGCGATGGCGACATGAAAATCGAATTTGGCAATATTAAGTCCATCGAAAGAGATCGCTCTGGAAGTAATGTGGTGACCAAGTCAGGAAGAGAGCTTTATTTGAGAGGGTCGAATGATGTGGACAACTCGAATGGTGGAATCATCGTGAGCACCGATTTCGGAAGAGTAGATATTCCATGGAAAGAATTTAAGCGTGTTGAATTCACCAATGCGCCCAACTCTGGAAAAGCATATTCAGCCTACGAAGTGAAGAAAATCTCTGGAACCGTGGAAACAACCAAAGGAGAAAGCCTTTCTGGCGAGATCATTTTTGATCTAGATGAAGAGTACAATTTCGAAATCATTCAAGGAAAGGATGATAACATTGAATACTTTATTCCAATTGCAAACATCAAATCCTTCAGCCCAAGAAATTACGATAATGCAAGAATTGTGTTGAAAAGCGGTAAAGAATTAACCCTTGGTTCGGGTAGAGATGTAAGTGATGAAAATGAAGGCGTTTTGGTTTTCAACTCAAGCGGAAAGCCCACATATGTGAAATACGAAAACATTAAGCAGATTAATTTTAACTAAGCCCAAAAGTCAGAAACATTATATTGGTCAATTGGAAGGCTGCAACTACGTTGTGGCCTTCTTTTTTTAAAAGCTAAACAACAAATAGAAGAAGAGCAACAGCCAAAGTACATCTACAAAATGCCAAAAATCTGTTAGCATTTTGAATCTGATTTTTTGGTAAGGATTGGTGCAGTAAATCAAGCTTTGCACAGCATCCAGCGAAACCTTATTACACTTCACCAGCAATCGAACTGCGTAAAGTAAAATGGCCACTACATGTACCACGTGTAAACCTGTAATTACATAGAGGTAAGCACCAGAGCGTACTCCGCTAAAAAGAATCTGATTTTCTTGTAGTTCGCGCCAACCCAAAAACTGAGAAGTGGCAAAAGTCAAACCCAGCAAAAAGGTAATTCCCAACCATTTTTTCAGTTTTTCCAGCTCGTCTTTTTCATAAGCGGGAATAATTTTAGACACTGAAAAGCTAGAAAGAAGCATTAGTACCGTACTCACCACAAAGAATTTAGGGAATTCAATTTTAAGGAAGTCGCTATTAGTTGGTCTGCTTGCAGTAAAAGCAACTACCAAAAAGAGGAAAAGAACAGAACTACCAATCAAGGCCACATAAAGCATAATTTGATGCGGGTGCATCTGTTCCACTTTCTTAAAAGTTTCGCGCCTTAGGTCAATTTTAACTTTTTCCTTTTTCACTATGGATGCTTTAACAATAAAAGCAATTAAAGAGTTGGGTTAAATGTCGGTTAATTTATTGATTGCTTACACTGTTTTGCCACGAATGGCTTCAGAATTATTTACATTTGCCCCCTCTTTTTAGCAAGAACCTTGAAAGTAAAAGACTTCATAAAGATTTATAGGGAAGACCCTATCATTCAAACCATTGCCGAGCGAATTAAGCCCAATGAGGGAAATAACATTCAGCTTAAGGGATTGGTGGGTAGTTTAGATGCTGTTGTGGCGGCTGCCGTATATCAGCACAATAAGCAAACGTGTCTATTTGTAATGCACGACAAAGAAGAAGCTGCTTATTTTCATAACGATATGCAGAATTTGGTAGGCGACAAAGAGGTTTTACTTTTCCCTACCTCTTACAAAAGGCCTTACCAGTTTGACGAAACAGAGAATGCAAACATTCTCATGCGTGCCGAAATCCTAAACAGGATTAACCATAAAGCCTCCACTGGCGAAATCATTATTACTTATCCCGAGGCGCTTACCGAAAAAGTAATCAACAAAAAGGCTTTGGCCACAAATACCTTTTCAACCAAAGTGGGGGAAGAAATTGATGTTGAGTTTTTAGCAGAACTGCTGATGACTTACGATTTCGAGAAAACCGACTTTGTATATGAAGCAGGCCAGTTTTCGGTGCGTGGTGGTATTGTAGACGTATATTCTTACGCCCACGATTTACCTTACAGAATCGAGCTTTTTGGTAACGAAGTAGAAAGCATTAGAACTTTCGATCCTGTTTCTCAACTTAGTCAGGAAAGTGTAAAACACATCAACATAATTCCAAATATTCAAACCCGCTTGTTGCAAGAAGTGAGGCAATCGTTTTTGGATTTCATTCCAAACAACACCAAAATCTGGTTTAAGGATTACCAACAAACCTTAGACACGATCGAAAAATACTTTGAAAAAGCTTCTGCTAATTTTGACGAAGTGCTTTCCGTTACCGATGCCCAAGTGGTACTCAGCCCAGATGCGCTTTTCGAAACTCAAAAGTCCTTTAAAAAGGGAATCGAGAGTTTAGCCCAAATCGAATTTGGAAATCGCTTTACCAAAAAATCTGGTTTCGAATATAGGTTCGATGCCGAAGTGCAACAATCCTTCAACAAAAATTTCGACTTCATAGCCGATAACCTTGCGGGTTGGCAAATGAAGAGTCATACGCTTTTAATTTCTGCGGAATCCGAAACTCAAATTGGCCGATTAGAAAAAATATTTACGGAGTTGAATCCCATCATCAAGATTCAACCTCTCAATATAGGCCTCAGACAAGGGTTTATCGATAAAACTCTCCAGATGCTCTGCTATACAGATCATCAGCTTTTCGATAGATTTCATAAATACAAAAGCCGAACACAGCACAGTAAATCAAAGGCTTTAACGCTCAAAGAATTGCGCTCTTTACATCCAGGCGATTACGTTACCCACATTGATTATGGCGTAGGGCGTTTTGCGGGAATGGAAAAAGTAGAAGTGAACGGAAACAAACAAGAGTCCATCCGTTTGGTGTATCGCGATGACGATTTGCTTTATGTAAGTCTTCACGCACTTCATAAAATTTCAAAATATTCAGGTAAAGAAGGCGCTCCGCCTACTATGAGTAAATTGGGTTCTCCTGAATGGGAAACCAAGAAATCTAAGGTTAAGAAGAAGGTTAAAGACATAGCCAAAGACCTGATTGCGCTTTACGCGAAAAGGAAAGGTGCGAGCGGTTTTGCTTTTCAGCCTGACGGTTTTATGCAAGCCGAACTGGAATCGTCTTTTATTTACGAAGACACTCCTGATCAAGCCAAGGCGACCGAAGATGTTAAAACCGACATGGAATTACCTCACCCTATGGACCGATTGGTTTGTGGTGATGTAGGTTTTGGTAAAACAGAAGTGGCCATTCGTGCAGCTTTCAAAGCTTGCGCCAACGGAAAACAGGTGGCGGTTTTAGTACCTACCACCATTTTGGCCATGCAGCACTACCGTACTTTTGCTGAAAGACTAGAAAACTTTCCGGTGAATGTGGAATACATCAACCGATTTAAAACCGCCAAAGAAATTAAAGAAACCCTTCAACGGGTAAAAGAAGGAAAAACGGAAATACTGGTCGGTACGCATAGAATCGTAAATAAAGATGTTCAGTTCAAGGATTTAGGCCTTCTAATTATTGATGAAGAGCAGAAATTTGGGGTACGGGTAAAAGATAAACTGAAAGAGTTTAAAGTAGATGTGGATGTGCTTACCCTTACAGCTACGCCAATTCCTAGAACTTTGCATTTCTCTTTAATGGGGGCCAGAGATTTGAGCGTTATTGCTACGCCTCCACCAAACCGCCAGCCTGTTACTACGGAAATTCACACTTTTGACGAAACCGTTATTCGCGATGCCATCAGTTTTGAGTTAAGGCGTGGTGGTCAAGTTTTCTTTGTGCATAACCGAATTAAAGACATTGTTCAGGTAGGAAATATTATTCTGAAGCTTGTGCCAGATGCCCGAATTGGCGTGGCGCACGGTCAAATGGAAGGAAGTGTGCTTGAAAAACGCATGGTAAAATTCATTGAGGGCGAATACGATGTGCTGATTTCTACCAATATCATTGAATCTGGGCTAGACATTCCGAACGCCAATACGATTATCATTAACCACGCGCACATGTTTGGGCTTTCAGATTTACACCAAATGCGCGGAAGAGTGGGGCGTTCAAACCGAAAAGCCTTCTGTTACTTATTAACTCCTCCGTCTATCGGGCTTAGTTCCGATTCCAGAAAACGCTTGAGTGCTTTGGAGGAATTCTCTGATTTAGGCGATGGCTTTAAAGTGGCTATGCGCGATTTAGATATTCGCGGAGCAGGTAATTTATTAGGAGCCGAACAAACAGGTTTCATTACCGATTTAGGTTTTGAGATGTACCATAAAATTCTTGACGAGGCCGTTCAAGAATTGAAGGAAACGGAATTCAAAGACCTCTTCTACAAGGATTTGGTAAAAGAAGCTGCCGAAGCAATAAAAGTAGATACTTCGATTGAAACCGATTTGGAAATTCTAATTCCAGAAACCTACGTTTCCAATATTTCGGAACGACTTGGCCTCTATTCCAAAATCGATAATATTAAGAATGAGGAAGGCTTAGCCAAATTCACAACCAGCATAAAAGATCGTTTTGGACCTATTCCTGTGCCTGTTTTAGATTTGATGGAAACGGTAAGACTGCGTTGGTTGGCTGAAAAGCTAGGTTTTGAAAAAGTAGTCATCAAAAACGAATCGATGAAATGCTATTTCTTGCCATCTGACAATGAACGCTATTTCCAATCGGCTGCTTTCGGAAAAGTAATTGCTTATGTTCAGTCGCACCCAAAAAGCTGCCATATGAAAGAACACAAGACTCGCTTAATTTTAAGAATTGACGAGGTACTTTCGATAGGAAAAGCAATTGAGGTTATGCAAAATATGAGTGCCTAAGCTATAAAAGAAAAACGCTCCAAAATTAACATTTGGAGCGTTTGAATATTATCAGTAGCAAAAATTAGAAACTCATAATGTCTTTGAACTTAAGCGTTTGTCTACGCGAAACATCAATTTCTTCACCACCTTTCATATAGATTCTTAAGCTACCGCTAAACCAAGGTTCAATTCTTTCGATCCACTTTAAATTGATGATTTGTTGGCGGTTGGCCCTGAAGAACGTTTTCTCGTCCAGCCTTGATTCTAAATAGTTCAATGTTCGGGTAATCATCGGTTTCGATTTGTCGAAATACACAGTAGTGTAGTTTCCACTTACCTCAAAAAGGCGGATATCAGCCAACTGAACAAACCAGCATTTTTCGCCATCTTTTACAAAAACCTGATCGTGGATTGTAAGTTTATCGCTTCCGCTTTCTTTATCTCTTTCCTTTTTCTCTACTTTTTCAATCACCTTAGAAATGGCTCCCGCCAACCTATCCTTCTGAACGGGCTTTACCAAATAATCGAGTGCATTGTATTCAAAAGCTTTTAGCGCATATTCGTCATAGGCCGTTGAAAAAATTACCTCAGGAACGATTTCAAGTTCTTCGAGCAAGTCAAATCCTGTTTTTTCAGGCATTTGAATGTCTAAGAAAATTAAGTCGGGTTTTAACTCAGTGATTTTTTCGATTGCTTCGTCTACACTCGCGGCCTCTCCCACAATTTGAACATTGTCAAATTCTTTGAGCAGCCTTTTCAGTTCGTTTCGGGCAAGTCTTGAATCGTCTATTACTAAAGTTTTCATATCGCTTAATTTTGAGGTTTCTAATTTAATGGGATTTTGACCGTTGCACAGACCATTTGCTCATTCATATTTTCAATACTTAAAGAGGCTTTATCGCCATAGAGCAAACGAAGTCTTTCACGGGCGTTTCCAATTCCAATTCCTTTTCTTTTAGAACCATTTGGCCCTTTTAATTGCCCTGTGTTCTTTACAAAAATACTTAAGAAGTTTTCTGTCTTTTTCGATTCTACAATAATCTCCCCTCCATCCGCTAAGTTATTGATAGAGTGCTTAATAGCATTTTCTACTAAGGTTTGAATGATCATAGGTGGAACAACAAACTCCTTACTTTCGCTATCAATTTGAAACTGATATCTAAGCCTATCCTCCAACTGAATAGACTCTAGGTTTAAATAGTGAGCAACAACTTCCATTTCCTTCTCAAGGCTTACTTTTTCGTAATGATCGAATTGAATGGAAAATCTTAGAAGGTCTGAAAGGTGCGTAATAGAATCTCTGGCCTTTTCGGCATCTTCTACCACCAAAGATCGAATATTGTTAAGGCTGTTAAATATAAAGTGCGGATTGATCTGAGATTTCAAGGCGCTCAGCTCAGCATCTTTCACTGTAGCCTGAAGCTTCCACTTTTCAATTTCTACCTCTCTATTCTTCTGAAGAAACTGGTACGCAAAATAGATAGACGACCAGCTAATAAAATATACCGAATAGCTGCCAATGAAGCTCACGGCCATTATAATTAGGGTGCTAGGCGTGAAGATGCCCCGATTTACTTCTCTTAATTTTTCAAGAGTAGCTTCATCAACCCCTTCCATTTTAGAAAGCCCAGTAAAATGATCCATTAAGTTAGGATCTACCTTGATCAACAGCATAACAGAGCCAATAGCAACCAAGAAAGTAAGAACGGCCAAAAGAGCACCTTGCAGAATACTACTGAAAAAGACTCTAGGAATAAGCTTTACAATTTTTAAGTCTTTCCACTTTCTCTTTTTTGCATAAAGCCTGTACAAGTGACTAATAAGAACAGCACAAAGAACACTTACTATAGTAGAAATGACAGAAGCCCAAAAAGGCAGAACAAAAGCAATAGCCAAAAAGCTGGTTATATGGAGTCCGCCCCAGCCTCCAATTTGGAGCATCCAATACAGCTGATTCTTTTTCATAGCCTAAAGCAAATACATTTATTTAACACCTCTCCGATCATTTTACTGAAAGGTTTAATATTCGGATTAACCATAAAATAAACCAGATCAGAAATAGAAAGACTCAGCGATCAGCCTGTTCGAGTTAAATAATGGTTAATTATACGCTGTCTTTTCAGCCTTTGTATTATTTTCAATCCCGCATTTTGATACTGAATTGTAAAATATGTAATTAGAACTAACGTTTAGGCATAACAATGAGTGAATTACACCTTTGTTAAACATAAGGGATAAGTGTATATTAGCCCCCTTAATTCACCTAAAAGGTCTGAATAAAAACACTAACATGAAAAATACAGCTGGGTTTTTGAAGGTTTCGGTATTCATACTACTGTCAACCTCATTATTATCTTCTTGCTTCCTTTTTAATAAAAATAAAGGAGGAGTGAGTTCTACAACTGGTATGGCTTATGGTAACTCAAAAGACACCCTCAGTTTTACCCCATTCGATACAAAAAACTTACCTAACCCTCCAGGAATGGTGTTTATTCAAGGAGGTAGAACTGTTTTAGGTTCTTTTGAAGAGGATTTGTTAGGTACTAGAGACAATATAGAAAGAACCGTAACCGTGAATTCTTTCTACATGGACGAAACCGAGGTGACCAACAAGGATTGGAAGGAGTACGTTTTTTACCAGTTTAACCCAATACCATTAAGCTTGGGCAAGGAAATTGAAATAGTAGATGATCCTTCAAACCCGTTTCTTCCTCCAACTACTTCACATAATGGACAAACAATGAAAGATCTCATTCCGAACGACAGCGTTTGGTCTAGTGATTTTTCTTTCAACGATGTGTATAGTGAAAACTACTACAGCAACCCTGGTTACAATAACCGACCAGTGGTTGGAATTACTTGGAGACAAGCTGTAGATTATTGTAAATGGAGAACTGATTTTGTTAACTATATAACTATCAGCCAATTACCTCTTGAAGATCTTCCAGATGCTTATAAGTTGCAGTTTTATGATCCAGATGGCACACTCCAAATTCTTGGTAGTGCGGGAGGAAATAGCTCAACAGGTGGTGGACAAATTACACCTCAAGAATTAGATGATCTTCAACAAGATCAGATTGCCTTTATCAATGCGAATAAAAAGTTATTTATAGAAAGAGGTATTTACTTACCTGAATTCAGATTACCAAATGAAGCCGAATGGGAATATGCAGCTAAAGCGACCATCGGAACTCAATACTTAGACGAAAACGAGGAGTACGGAAGAATTTACCCTTGGGATGGAAGAGGTGTTAGAAATCCATATGGTAAAAGAAGAGGTGAGCTTTTAGCCAACTTTAAGAGAGGTCGAGGTGATTACGCTGGTATTGCAGGAAATATCAATAATGATGGTGATGTAATTCCACGTGACGTTGGAGGCTATGAGCCAAACGATTTCGGTTTGTTCAACATGGCAGGTAACGTAAGTGAGTGGGTAAACGATACCTACCGACCGCTTTCTTTCCAAGCTGTAGATGATTTAAACCCAGTTAGAAAAGATGGAACCGCTGATGGAGAACAACTTTATGGTTGGGAAGGAGACAGAACTGATTTCAGGTCATTAATCAATGACAGAGCAAAAGTATATAAAGGTGGTTCTTGGAAAGATGTGGCTTATTGGATGTCTCCTGGAACTAGAAGATTTTTAGATCAAGATAAAGCAACCAATACCATTGGTTTTAGATGTGCCATGATTTCTATAGGTTTTGAATCCAAAGCTGGTGGTGGCGGAAGCGGAATCTTTGGAGGTAAAAAATAGCCTTGATAAAACTTAACTAAATAGCCGTTTCTTAACTAAGGAACGGCTATTTTGATTTAGCCTCTTAACGAGTAGCGGCAAGCACTCCAAAACTTAGCTCTTTCACCCCAGCTTCAATTAATACATTTCCGCAAGCAAGAAGAGTAGCCCCAGTAGTAATCACATCATCTACTAAGAGTACACGTTTCTCTTTAAGCTTAATAGGGTCAACCGCTTCAAAAATCGCATTAACGTTATCAAGTCTTTCAGCTCTGCTTTTTTTTGTTTGAGTTTCATTGGCTGCTACTCTCTTAAGTCCTATGTACACCTCTGTTTTAAGCACTTCTGAAAGCCCCTTGGCAAAAGCTTCACTTTGGTTATAACCCCTTTTTCTTTGTTTAGATGGATGTAAAGGAACCGGAATAATCAAGTCAAACTCATTTGAAAACCCTCCTAGTAACAAATCGTGACCATACCAGCGCCCCATCATAAGACCAATATCTTCTTTATGATTATACTTTAGCTCATGTAAAATATGCTGAACAATTCCCTTTTTCTGAAAATGGAGGTAAGCCAGCATATAATTAAACCGAATAGAGCCAGCCAATTTTTGATAAATATGCGGAACCTCTTCCTTGTAATTATTTGTTTTCGGCAAACTGTACTGACAAGCAGGGCAAATATGCTGCATGCCATTCGGCAATGGCCCTTTACACCCAATACATATATTTGGGAAAAAGAGAGCAACAAAGTCGTTCAAGATTAAATTTATCTTGCTGGGCATTCGCGAAACGAAACTATATTTGACGAAATATTAAGGTAATGACTATTGTAGAAGAATTCAATGATTATCGCGCCAAGATGAATGAAAAAATCTTGGAAGAGAACAATACAGTGTTGAAAAGATTATTTAATCTAGACACTAACGCCTTTGCACCTGGTGCACTAGATGGAAAAGTAAAAGAGCTTATTGGGCTTTCAAGTTCAATGGTGTTAAGATGTGACGACTGCATTAAATACCATTTAGGGAAATGTCATGAGCTGGGCGTTACCACCAAAGAAGTATTTGAAGTGTTCTCCATTGCCAATTTAATTGGTGGAACCATTGTAATTCCCCACCTTAGAAGAGCTGTTGAATTCTGGGAAGAGCTCAATAAATAATGTACAAGAAAGATTTAGAACTTCAGATTAACTGGGTAAAACTAGTTAGCCGCCTAGAACAACTTTTAGGAAAAAGACCGAAAGACTTAAATGGAGTTCTATTTCTTATTGGTGTTCAAGAACTAGGAAATGGCAAACAGAACTTCAGCAAAGAAGAAAAACAAGACCTAATGCACATTGCCATTTGCAAGGTTTTGAGCCTTTCTGGATTTTATGAGCTTGAAGGAATTGACAATGATGGCTGGCCACATTGGAAAAAAACAGATATTTCCCTGCCTCATTTCGATCTAATGGATCAAGAAAAGCTTCTCAAAATGCACGTAATTGAATATTTTGAGACTGAGTTAAAAATTGAATTATGAAGATTATCAGTTACAACGTAAACGGAATTAGAGCAGCCATGAAGAAAGATTTTGTGGGCTGGCTAAAAGTTGAAAACCCTGATATTCTTTGTTTACAAGAGCTAAAGGCATTACCCGATCAAGTAGATACTTCTGAATTTGAAGGTTTGGGCTACCATTTATATTGGGAGCCTGCACAAAAAAAAGGATACAGTGGCGTAGCAATTTTCAGTAAAATCAAGCCGCTTCACGTGGAACATGGTTGTAAAAACCCTTTGTATGATTGTGAAGGACGTGTGATTAGAGCTGACTATGAGGGTTTTTCGGTAATGAGCGTTTACATGCCCAGCGGAACAAGCGGAGATATTCGTCAAGATTTTAAATATGAATGGCTCGACTTCTTCTTTGAATATGCCAATGAATTAAGAAAAGCCATTCCTAACTTAATTATCAGCGGAGATTACAATATTGCTCACAAGGCTATTGATATTCATAACCCCGTTTCAAACAAAAACTCATCTGGCTTCTTACCCGAAGAAAGAGAATGGCTGACAAAATATACGGAAGCTGGTTTTATCGATTCCTTCAGGGTTTTTAATCAAAACCCGCATGAATATTCTTGGTGGAGCTATAGAGCAAACTCTAGAGCAAATAACAAGGGCTGGAGAATAGATTATCACATGACCACAGCGGAAATGAAGGATAGATTAGTGAGTGCATCAATACTTAATGATGCTGTTCATTCTGACCACTGCCCGATACTCCTAGAAATTCGATGATTTAAATCGTATATTTCTCCTTTAGTCAATTGTTTTACAATCAAATACGTTTCGTTAACGTATTAGTGTTTACAAGTTTAAATTTAGGAGATGGGTTCTAATCAAATACTAAAGGAGCAACTTCAGGCATATAAGAAAAAATTCTACGCGAATCGGTTAATCAAAGGCACTATTCTGTTTCTAGCCTTTTTCCTTAGCCTTTTTATTGTGGCCAATGCTTTTGAGTTTTCCGCGCGCCTAAGTGGTGGTGGTAGAGCAATTCTTTTCTTCTCTTTCGTTTTTGGAAGCCTGTTCGCCTTCTTCTGGTTTATTGGAAAAAATTTATACCATTTAAGAAATGCGCAAAAGCATTTGTCAAATGAAGAAGCCTCAAAACAAATTGGGGCTCATTTTCCAGAAATTTCAGATAAGCTTTTAAACATAATTCAGTTAGAAAAGCTCAATACAGCTCAAAATGAACTATTGTTGGCCAGTATAGAGCAAAAAAGTAAAGAAGTAGGTAAAATTTCGTTCGTTAACGCCATTGATTATAAAGGCAACCGAAAATATCTTCGTTATGTAATTGGGCCAGGTGCCGTTATCGTTATTCTTCTTCTTTTCATTCCACAGTTTCTAACAGAAAGTTCAACAAGAATTATCAATTACAATACTGAGTTTCTCCCTGAAGCACCTTTTTCTTTTTCCATTAAAAACCCAAACTTTCAAGCATTTAAGGGCGAAAACTTTATATTAGAAGTAAATACTGAAGGACGCTCCATTCCTCAAAACCTTTATGTTTGGACGAACAATCGTAAAGTAAAAGCCAATAAAACCGGACCCGATAGTTTTGAGTATACTTTCAACCGTGTTCAAGCCAACACCAAGTTTTCATTAGAAGCTGAAAGTGTGACTTCTGCTGAGTATAGTATCGAAGTGGTTTCCAGGCCGTCACTCACACTATTCAACCTTGAGCTTGACTTCCCAAAATATCTGAAACGTGATAAAGAAGTATTGGAGAACTCCGGAAACGTATCCATTCCAGAAGGAACAAAAGTTACTTGGAAGTTCAGTACAGAAAATACTGATGAAGTAAAACTTAATTTTCCTGAACTAGAAATCAACGAAACAGCCAAGAAAGCTTCAAACGGTACTTTTTCTTACAATCAAACAATCAAGAAATCAACGCGCTACTCTATACAGCTTAAAAATAAATATAGCCTTAATCGAGATTCCTTGGCCTTTGGTATTGAATCCATAAAAGATCGTTATCCTGAAATCACTTTAGATCAATATCAAGATACAGTGCTTTTTAAATCCCTTGTATTAGGTGGAAATATTGCAGATGATTATGGCTTTTCTCGTCTTTCCTTATTCTATCAATATCAAGATGATCAGGACTTCCAAGAACTACCTCTAGAGCTCAACAAAGAATTGAGTAACCAGAGCTATTACAAGGTTTTCACGCTTGACTCAGCAAAAATTACAGCAGGTGCAGAAATTAAATATTATGTACAAGTATCTGACAATGATGGAGTTAACGGCTCAAAATCTGTAAAAACCAGCACCTACTCTTTCAAAATACCTTCAAAGGAAGAAATAGAAGAAGAAATAGAACGCTCTTCTGAAAAAGTGCAGAAAGACATCGATAAAACGCTTAAAGAAGCGAAAGAGCTAAACGAGAAGCTAGGAGAAGTAGATGAGCGCTTAAAAACAAAAAAGGAACTGGATTGGCAAGATGAAAAGCTGATGCAAGATATTCTCAAGCAAAAAGAACAGTTATCTGAGAAGCTTGATGAGCTGAAAAGGGAAAATCAACTCAATAACATGAAGAAAGAGCAGTTCTCGCCTCAAAATGACAAGATTCAGGAAAAGATGAACCAGCTTCAAGAGTTGATGAATAACATTTTGGATGATGAGACAAAAAAGCTCTATGATGAGTTAAGAAAACTTCTAGAAGACCAAAGTGATATTTCAGAGTTTAGAGATCAGATTGAAGAAATGAAAAATAAAGGTGGAGACCTTGAAAAAGAACTGGAAAGAACCCTCGAACTCTTCAAAAAGCTACAGTTCGATATGAAATTGGAGCAGAACATAAAAGAATTAGAACAAGCCATTAAAGATCAGGAACAACTTATTGAGGAGACTCAGAATGAAAAAATGAGTACCGACTCTCTTAGTCAAAAACAAGCTCAAGAAAAGGAAGATCTCGAAAAACTTCAAGAGCAAATGGAAAAGCTAAACGAGCTAAACGAGGAAAGAAAAACTCCAGATGACCTGCCTAGCGACCTAAAAGAACAATTTGAGGAGATAAAAGAAGAGCAAGAAAAGGCAAAAGAAGAGCTTCAAAACGAATCCAAAAAAGAAAATAGCGATAACAAATCAGAAGAGCAGAGCGAAAAAGGAGAGGAAAAAAGTGAAGAAGAACAAGCAAAAGAACAAAAGGAAAACAGTAAACCTTCAAATAGCAGACAAAACGCCACAAAATCTCAGCAGAAAGCGGCTGAGAAAATGAAGGAAATGAAAAAAGACCTTGAAGCTATGCAGGGTGGTATGGAAATGGAGCAGCAGCAAGAAAACCTAGAATTCTTAAAAGAGCTTGTAGATAACTTGGTCACCCTTTCATTCAATCAAGAAGACTTAATGAATTCCTTTCGTGAAGTGCGTGAAAACGACCCTCGCTTCATCGATCTTACCCAGAAACAACTCAAGCTTAAGGATGACTCCAAAATCGTTCAGGACAGCTTAATTTCACTCTCACAAAGGGTTTTTCAAATTTCTTCATTTGTGATGAGAGAAGTCAGCGAAATGAATAGACAAATGGATGGCGCTTTAGATGAGTTAAAAGAACGAAGAATACCACAAGCTACTGGTAAACAGCAGTTTACAATGACATCTATCAATAATCTCGCCCTATTGTTAGATGACATCGTCCAACAAATGCAGAACCAAATGGCAAGTTCTTCTAGCAAAGGCAATAAGAAAAATAAACCAATGCCTGGAGGTTTAAGTGAGCTTCAAAAGCAATTAAGCGAACAAATAAAAGAGTTAAAGCAAAGTGGAGCATCAGGAAGACAGCTTTCAGAACAATTAGCAAAACTTGCGGCCGAACAACAGCGTTTGAGAAATGCACTCGAAAATTTTGAAACCGGAGTTGATGGAGATAATTTAGACGAGAAAATTGATAAGCTCATAGATCAAATGGAAAAGAATGAAGATGATCTTATCAATAAAAATCTAACGGAAGAAACAGTAGAAAGGCAACAGGAAATCCTCACTCGTTTATTAGAGGCAGAAAACGCAATGAACGAACGGGGTGAAGACGAAGAGAGAAAAGGAGAGACGGCATCTGAATATGACATCTCTGTGCCTGAGTCTTTAAATGAATACCTTAAAGCCAAGGAAAAAGAGATTGAGTTATTAAAAACTATTCCTGCTGTTCTCAACCCATATTACAAACAAGAAACCAATAAGTACTTCAAAAAAATAAAGCAGAAGAATTAATTCTCTACATGAACACTATTAGCATTGAAATTCCTTCTCTAGTTGAGAACATTAGGATTGTCGAAAGTTTTATAGACAATGCCAAAGAAAAGTATCAGTTAGATGACGATCTGTACGGAAACATCATGATAGCCGTTATCGAATCGGTTAACAATGCCATTATTCATGGTAATCAATTGGTAAAAGAAAAGTTTGTACAGCTATCTATGATTTTAGAAGAAAATTCAGTGAGTTTTCTTATAAAAGATCAAGGTAAAGGTTTCATTATCAATGATTTACCTGATCCAACTGCTCCAGAAAACCTTACTAAAACAGGTGGCCGAGGTATCTTTCTTATGAAGCATTTGGCCGATGAAGTTACTTTCAATAACGATGGCCAAGAAGTAAAACTCACTTTCTATCTCAATTAATGAGCAACATTAATTTCTTTAGTGAAGAAACACCATTCGAACTAAAACAAGAAGAAGCCATTAATCTTTGGCTGCAAAACATTGCTAAAGCCGAGAATACTGAAATAGAAGAAATAAGCTACATTTTCTGTACAGATGACTACCTTCTTAAAATCAATCAAGAATACCTAGATCACGATTATTACACTGATATCATCACCTTTGATAATCGTGATGATATAAATGACCCAATCGAATCAGATATTTTTGTCTCGATTGATAGAGTAACCGAAAACGCTATTGATCAAAACGTACCATTCGAAGTAGAACTCAAAAGAGTATTGGCTCATGGTCTTCTTCATCTCATTGGCTATAACGACAAGACTGAAGATGAGCAACAGCTAATGAGAGAAAAAGAAGAAGCTTATCTATCTTTGCAAATCAATTAATAAATCAACTGTTCCACGTGAAACATTTTTAGCTCAAAAGAGAAAACTGTTCCACGTGAAACATCAAGAGGGCAATTAATATGTTCAGTCAATATGATGTCATAGTTGTTGGTGCAGGCCATGCTGGTTGCGAAGCGGCAAACGCTGCAGCCATTATGGGTTCAAAGGTTCTATTAGTAACCATGAATATGAACACCATAGCGCAAATGTCTTGCAACCCAGCAATGGGAGGGGTAGCGAAAGGTCAGATCGTAAGGGAAATTGATGCACTTGGTGGAATGTCAGGAATCATTTCAGACAAATCCATGATCCAGTTTCGAATGCTCAACAAGTCTAAAGGTCCTGCCATGTGGAGTCCACGTGTTCAAAGTGATAGAATGCGCTTTGCTGAAGAGTGGAGATTAGCCCTAGAAAATAACCCGAATGTCGATTTCTGGCAAGAAATGGTCACAGGTATTATTGTTGAAAATAATACTGCAGTTGGTATTACTACTGGAATGGGAATAGAAATTCGCTCTAAATCAGTAGTACTTACTAACGGAACATTTCTGAACGGACTTATCCATATTGGAGAAAAACAGTTTGGAGGAGGTAGAGCTAGTGAAGGTGCGTCAAAAGGAATAACAGAACAACTCGTTCAGCTTGGCTTCGAATCAGGTAGAATGAAAACTGGAACCCCTCCAAGAGTAGATGGTCGATCACTAGACTATTCAAAAATGGAAGAGCAGAAAGGAGATGAACAGCCAGGAAAGTTCTCTTTTCTACCAAGTACAACCCCATTACTTAATCAAAAAAGCTGTTTTATTACCTACACTAATCCCGAAGTTCATGAAATATTGGAGACAGGTTTCGATAGATCACCAATGTTTAATGGCAGAATTCAAGGCTTAGGCCCTCGCTATTGTCCTTCAATCGAAGATAAAATCAATCGCTTCGCAGAACGAAATCGTCATCAAATCTTCGTAGAACCCGAAGGTTGGAACACTGTTGAAATCTATGTGAATGGATTCTCCACTTCACTTCCAGAGGATGTTCAATTCAAGGCAATTCGCAAAATAGCAGGTTTCGAAAACGCGAAGATGTTTAGACCAGGTTATGCAATAGAGTATGATTACTTCCCACCAACCCAATTGAGCACAACGCTCGAAACTAATTTGGTGCAGAACTTATACTTTGCCGGTCAGATTAATGGCACCACCGGATACGAAGAAGCCGCTTGTCAAGGTTTGATGGCAGGAATTAACGCACATAATAAAACACATAATAAAGAGCCATTCGTTTTAGGAAGATCCGAGGCATACATCGGTGTGTTAATTGATGATTTAATTAACAAGGGTACTGATGAGCCTTACCGAATGTTTACTTCCAGAGCAGAATACCGAATCCTTCTGCGTCAAGATAATGCTGATCTTCGATTAACCGAAAAGGGGCATAAGCTAGGTTTGGCATCAGATGACAGATTGAAAAACGTTGAAGAAAAAAGAAAGTCTGTATCAAAACTATTGAATGATATTAAACAAAAGAAAATAGATCCTGATAAAGCCAATCCTACACTTGCAGCCTTGGGTACGGCTACCATTGAACACCGAACTAATTACGCTAAACTCTTAAAACGCCCTCAGATTAATATTTATGATCTCCCTTCATTCGATGAAGATTTAGCAAGTTACCTCGCAAAGTATGACCCCGAGATTCTAGAGCAAGTTGATATTCTTATTAAATATGAAGACTATATCGATAAGGAAGAAAAGCTGGCAGACAAGATCAGTAGTTTGGAAAATCATAGTATTCAATCTGATTTCGATTTCGATTCTATTAGTGCCTTATCAGCTGAAGCCCGAGAGAAATTCAAAAAAATCAAACCTTCTACAATTGGGCAAGCCTCAAGAATAAGTGGAGTTTCTCCCGCGGACATCTCAGTGCTAATGGTTTATATGGGTCGATAAAGTATGGAAAGATTAGAGGAATGTCCGCTCTGTAAGAACACCAAATTTGAAACTCATTCTGAAGTCACCGATCACTTTTTGAGTCATGAAAAGTTCATGCTTGTCAAGTGTTCAAAATGTAATTTGGTTTTCACTAACCCTAGGCCTTCACAGATTGATATTTCACCTTATTACAAGTCCGCTGATTATATCTCTCATACCAATAAGACCAAAAGTATTTCTAGTTTCCTTTATAAACTGGTGAGATCATATACATTAGGAAAGAAGTTTCGGTTACTAAAATCATTACTTACTCATAGCACTGAGATACATCACTTAGACTATGGCTCTGGTACTGGTCATTTCATAGAGTATACCCATAATAAAGGTTGGATTTCTAACGGCTATGAGCCTGATTCAACTGCTCTTTCTCATTCTAATAAATCAATTTCACAACTGATTCTAAATAATATAGAATCAATTTCAAATAAAAATTACGATCTAATAACATTATTTCATGTTTTGGAACATGTACATAATCTTAACGACACACTTGAGTTACTCATTCATCAACTCAAACCAAATGGTGTTCTTTTACTTGCTCTTCCAAATCACAAGTCTTTTGATGCCCAATACTACAAACAACATTGGGCAGGCTATGATGTACCAAGACATCTATATCATTTCGATAGAGAAAGCGTTAATTTCCTAGCTCAACAACATGGCCTAAAAATTGATAAAATAGAACCCATGCCATTTGATTCATTCTATGTAAGTATGCTTTCAGAAAAATATGTTGGTCATTATATGACGCTACTCAAAGGATTTTTAAAGGGTCTTAAATCAAATAGAAAAGCAACCGCTACTGGTGAATACAGCAGCCTAATTTATATTCTCAGAAAATGACCAGAGCTTTTACACTTCTTATCATTATCATTTTAGCTTTCTTGGGTTGTGCCCGCGTTTCATCCCCAACTGGTGGTCCTGAAGACAAGGATGCCCCAATTCTGATATCATCCACTCCGAAAGACGGCCAAACACAATACGATCAAAAAACCGTAACCCTTCTATTTGATGAAGCTGTTACAACAAAATCGATTGAAAACAATTTGATTATTACTCCATCCATTCCAGGAAATTTCAAAACCAGAATTAGACGCAATGCTGTACAGCTAACTTTTGATAGTACTTGGAGAGAAAATACCACCTATTCATTCAATTTTGGAAATACAATTACAGACCTTAATGAAGGTAATATCCCATCAAATCTTTATCTCAGCTTTTCTACTGGTGAAACTATAGATTCTTTAACCATTTCAGGAAAAATAACCAACCTCTATACTTCAGAGCCAGTTAAGCAAGCCTTAGTTTCATTGTACCCTTCAACAGATACCTTAGATATTACTTCAGGTGCAGCTTTATATCTTACAAAAACAGATACAACTGGAAATTATAAATTCCATAACCTTCCGTCAGGTAATTTTCTTGTTTATGCTGTTCTTGACAAAAACAACAATTCAAAAGCAGATACAGACAAAGAATTATATGGTTTCCTAAAGGACACTGTTAACCTAACTCAAAACATCTCTGACCAATCATTTTCCATACAGAGATTAAATGTTGTTCCATTAGCCATTAAAACAAACAGGCATTTCGGAAAATACTTCGATATCACTTTCAATAAGCCAATTACATCGTATCAATTACAGTCCACTGACGACAACTCTATTCTTCATCATCAATATTCTCCTGATAAAATCAGATTATACAATCAAGCAAACGTTTATGGAGATACCACAATCTTCACACTCAGTGCTAATGATTCCATAAACAGTAATCTAAACCAAACTGTTAAGGTCTATTTCAACGAGTCAAACTTACAAGGTGATGAATTCAAACAAGAAATATCACCTTCAACTCCATATATCACCAATGATTTCGACTTGAAAATTACCTTTAACAAACCAGTCAACACCTATCACCTCGACAAAATCATAATACAAAAAGACACACTTAACAAATTCACATTAGTAGATTCACTCACCACATGGAATACTAACAAAACCGAAGTTTCATGGTCATTAAAAGCCTCTAACTTTATCAAACCTGGCGAACAATTTGAAGCTATTTTTGAATCTGGTGCATTTATAAGTATTGAATCCGATAGCTCATCCGCAGTCCAAAAAAGATTTCAACTAGCCAAATCCGAAGACTCTGGAATGATAGAGGGAACGATTACAACTGACGCGCCCAACTTCATTGTACAGTTGTTGAACAATCAAGGAACTGTAATTCGGGAGGTATTCAATATCAAGTCCTATCAATTCAATAATCTCGATGCAGGCAATTATAAAGTGCGATTGATTATAGACAACAACAATAATCAAAAGTTAGACGTTGGAAATATTCTAACAAGAACGAATTCAGAACCCATTATTTTCTATTCAGATCCACTCTCGAAAAGTAAAACTATCAGTGTAAAAAAGAATTGGGAAATAGGCGATATCAATATTTCATACGCTGTTAATAACCGCAATTAAAAGTGGATAAGAAAGAGGATACTTCATCATATATCCACCCTTGTGCACAATACATAACCCATATTCTTACCCAAGTGGATAAACACATTGCCTTTCAAGTAATTTTCAAAACCCAATCCACATTCTTAAAGTCTTAAGTTATTATCCACAAAATTTGCAGATATTCACCTAAAACACGTAACACATTATAAATCAGTAATTTGAAAGTTAATAAGATGTGTATAAACTAAATTCTCTATACAACTTACTCACAGCCTTGAACTCAAACTGTGGGTAATAAACTTATAAACATATCCACAGTCTTAATAGAGAATAACTTTCTTTAATCAATTATCTATCTTTAATTACTAGCGTGTTGAAAATGTTAACAACTATAACAACTATGAGGAAGACAGCTATTTTATTATTTATGATGCTCATTAGTAGTGTTGGTTTTTCGCAGGTAGATGCGATAGCACTTGCAAATGAATACTATGAACAAGGAGATTTTGAGAAGGCACTTAAGGAGTATAAAAAACTAGCAAAGGTTAACTCGAACATTTCAAGAATACACGATAACTATTTAAAACTGCTTTTGGGGGAAGAAGAATTTAGTGAAGCAGAAAAATACTTAAAGAGCATTATTAAAGATAACCCTGATAACTTTTTTTACAGTGTTGATTTAGGTATGCTCTACAAAAGTCAAAAAGAGGAAGATAAAGCAGAAAACGTATTCGATGATTTAATTTCAGATCAGGCAAAGCAAGCAGGCGAAAACAACAAAACGAATGGAATAAGGTTTTTAGCTCAGATATTTTTTGAAAAGAACTTAAGGCAAAAAGGATTGGATACCTATCAAGCTGGAAGAAAGGCAATGAATCGACCAGATATGTTTTCATTGGAATTGGCAAACGCTTATCAACTAATGAATCAAAAACATGAAATGATTTTGGAGTACTTAGTTTTTTCTAAGTCGCAACCCCAAAACATAAGTTATGTTAAAAACTCATTTCAAAGGGCACTCACAGAACCCGAAGATTTGGACACCTTAGAGACTACTCTTTATGAATTTATTCAGACAGATGCAGGCAATTCTATTTATAATGATCTGTTAGTATGGACTCATTTGCAACAGAAAAATTTTGCGGCTGCCTTACGGCAAGCCAGAGCACTGGATAGAAGGCTTCAAAATAACGCAGAAAATATAATTAACGTAGGGCTAATTGCTTTTAGAAATCAAGAATACAAAACAGCGCAAAAAGCATTTGATTATGTGTTGAACGAATTTCCTGATAGTCCGAGTAAGAACTTAGCTGCACGATATGTTTTATTGGCCGATGAAGAAGTAGTCAAGGAAACATACCCTGTTGATACTACTTCAATCAAAAACTTAATAGTGAAATATGAAGACTACAAATCGAATTTGCGAGATGTTTTTAATATCATTGATGCCAATCGAAGAGTGGCCCATTTATATGCTTTTTACTTAAATCAAATTCCAAAGGCCATTGAAATTCTTACAGAAAATATCAATCAGCCTGTTGGTAAGCATAGAGTAATTGCGGAATCAAAAATGGATTTGGCAGATATTTATCTACTGAATGAAGAGCCTTGGGAATCAATTTTACTTTATGCTCAGGTAGAAAGAATGTTTAAGGATGAGCCACTTGGGTATGAAGCTAAGCTGAAGAGTGCCAAGCTCTCATACTTTAAAGGAGAATTTGAACTGGCCCAAAGCCATCTAGATATATTAAAACTTGCCACCTCTAGGGAAATAGCGAATGACGCATTGAACTTAAGCATTCTGATTAAAAACAATACAGTTTTTGATTCAACAGATGTGGTAATGCAAGAATATGCCAATATTGAGCTTCAGCTTTTTCAGAATCAGAAGAATGAAGCCATAGTTGCTTTAAATCAAATGATTGAAAAATATCCAAATCATTCAATTATTGATGAAGTGTATTTTTTAATGGCCAAAACAGAAAGAGAGTTAGGTCATTTCGATAAAGCTTTGGCAGCTTTGGCAGTTATAAATCAAAAGCATTACTTCGAAATTTTGGGAGATGACGCCTTGTTTCTCACAGGTATTATTTTGGAAGATGACTTAAAAGACAATGAAAAGGCAATGGAAACCTATCTTCAATTACTCGAAAAATTTAAGGGAAGTATTTTTGTTTCGGAAGCCCGAAAAAGGCTAAGAGAATTACGAGGAGATTTTGGTTAATTTTTACTGCTCACGGATTTTATTATCTTGATCAACTTTAGCCAACTATTATGAAAATCGCGCACCGCCTTTTTGAGCTGCTACCACTGCAGTTGCAACAATACAATTTAGAAGTTTGTCTTGCCGATAAAAAAGACGGTAAGTGGCGTAAGTATTCCACACAACAGGTAATAGAAAAATCAACCCAACTTTCTTTCGGGCTTTTAAGCAAAGGAATATCAGCAGGTGATAAAATCGCAATTATCAGCGAAAATCGTACTGAATGGAATTTCGCAGATGTAGCCATTCAGCAAATTGGAGCAATCAGTGTCCCAATGTACCCCACCATCTCAGAAGATGATTATGCTTTTATTTTTGAACACTCCGAAACTAAACTGGTTTTTGTTTCTTCCGAAGAAATTTATAAAAAGGCTAAAAATGGAGCGTCAAAAGCAAACCTAGATTTACCAATCTATATTTTTGATGAGTCCAAACTTACCGAACACTGGTCGTCACTTTTAGAGAACGGCTCTGAGGATCAGAAAAAAGAAATGGAGATGAGGCAAGCTCAAATTAATGAGTTAGACCTCGTTACTATAATTTACACTTCTGGTACCACTGGTCGACCAAAAGGAGTAATGCTCAATCATAAAAATATTATTTCCAATGCCACGGCAGTTTCAGAAAGAGCAGAATATACAAATGGTCATGATAGAGTGTTAAGTTTCTTACCCCTCTGTCATATTTTTGAACGTACTGCGATTTACTTCTACTTTCAGCTTGGCCTTTCTATCCATTATGCCGAAAGTTTGGAAACCATAAGTGAAAATTTACAAGAAATAAAGCCCCATGGCTTTAATACCGTTCCAAGACTCATCGAAAAAATTTATGATAAAATAATAGACAAAGGATTTGCTCTTTCTGGTATTAAGAAGCAGCTATTCTTTTGGGCTGTAAACTTAGGCCTTAAATACAACCCAGATCAAAGTATGGGTTTTGTTTACGATACAAAACTCACAATTGCTAGAAAACTCATTTTCAGTAAATGGCAAGCAGCTCTTGGTGGAAACGTTAAGCACATTATAGTGGGGGCATCAGCGATTCAACCTCGCCTCAAAAGAGTGTTTTGGGCTGCGGATATTAAAATTTTGGAAGGCTATGGACTAACTGAAACATCACCCGGAATTAGTATTGGTTTGCCAGACCCAGCACAAGCAAAATTGGATTATGTTGGCCCGTTACTAACAGATGTACAAGTGAAAATTGCGGATGACGGGGAAATTTTGGTGAAGGGACCAAACGTGATGATGGGCTATTATAAAGACCAGCAAAAAACGGATGAAACAATAGTTGATGGGTGGTTTCATACTGGAGATATTGGTGAATTAACTCCAGATAACTTTCTAAGAATTACAGATCGAAAAAAAGAAATGTTTAAGACCTCTGGAGGAAAATATATCGCTCCGCAGGTAATGGAAAATAAACTGAAAGAATCGGTTCTCATAGAGCAAGTGATGATTATAGGTGAAAACAGAAAGTTTCCCGCTGCCTTAATCGTTCCAAACCTAGATGCTGTAAAAAATTGGGCAGAGCGTCATAACTTAGACAAGAACGATCCAGATATAATTAATAACCCTGAAGTAAGAAACAAATTTCAAAGTGAAATAGAGCTTACTAACCAAAGCTTTGGCCACTGGGAACAAGTGAAAAAATTTGAAGTGCTCAACGATCAATGGGGTATTGCTTCTGGAGAGCTTACGCCAACTTTAAAACTCAAAAGGCGAGTAATAAAAGAAAAATATACCAATCTAATAGAGAAGATTTACGCAGTGTAATACCTTCGCTCAATGGCAAAATCATTTAATAACTTACGAGTAGGTAAAAAATTTACCCTAATTAACTTTTCCGAAAGATTTGATTTTGAGGTAATTGAGATGTTTTCAAATGGAGATTATCGCTTGAAGGACATTAATACATTGGAATACTATAATATTTTTGACTTAATCCAATACGGTATTGGAGGCGATTTTGATATTGACGAGCTGAATACCTAAATTAAACCTTTGTTATCAATTGCCTCTTGTGGTAAAATATCCTTGAGTGTAATTCTTTTTTTGTTACTTTGATACAAAATAATGCTTTTCATACAATGTTAAGCATACCTCTGATACCAAATAGATACCGAACTTTGATCATAACGAGAACCATATCTCCGGTTACCTGTTCCCTATTGCTTTTACTTGTAATCACTCTGAACGGCTATTCTCAGTCTGAGCAGCAAGTAAAACAAGAACTCGAAAAACGCGGAATTAACACCCAAGAAGAAATTCTGTCTGAACTCAGAAAACGTGGAATGTCTGAGGATGATGCTCGTAGACAAGCACGTTTATATGGTATTGATTATGATGAATATATTAGGAAATATATTTCCAAAAATGAAGAAACAACTACTCCAGAGTCAATCCAAAGAATAGAAAGAGACACAGTTGACTACAATAGTGAAAGACAAGATAACAACAGTCAAAAAGCTGAAGTAATTCAGTTAGATAAGAAAAAAGAAGGCTTAGATTATTTTGGGTACAATATTTTTAATAATAACCCATTTGCAAACGAACAAGCTTTAGTGGGCAACATTGACCCTGGTTATTTAATTGGGCCTGGAGATGAACTAAGAGTTTACTTATGGGGTGAAGCCGAGTTTCAGTTTGAAGGCAAGGTTGACATTAACGGTAATCTATTCATTCCAAATGTAGGGCAAGTTTTTGTTGCAGGAACTTCATATGAGGGACTCAATGTTCGAATGAAAGAATTTCTTTCAAAGTTTTACTCTGGGTTGAAGAAAGATCCACCAAAAATATTCTTAGATGTTTCGTTAACCAAGCTTAGACCAATCAGAATTGTAGTCATGGGAGAATCAAAAAATCCAGGTTCTCATCTTATCAACTCTTTTGCAACCACACTGAACTCACTTTACGTATCTGGAGGAATTCAAACCTCAGGCTCATTGCGTGACATTAAGGTTTTCAGAAACAATCGTTTCATTTCAAATGTAGATTTATACGATTACTTAGTAAAAGGAGCCCTTCGTGAAGATTTAAGACTAATGAATAATGATGTGATTTTCATTCCAACAAGAATGAACGCCATTAGCCTTAAAGGAGAAGTAAATAAACCAGCTATTTATGAACTGAAAGATAATGAAGGTTTATTAGACTTAATTGGTTTTGCTGGAGGGCTAAAACCAACAGCCTATACAAAAACAGTTACCGTTAAGAGAATTAGAGCTATTAATAATAGAACAAATGGCAGCTCATTCGATCGTGAAATTGTATCCGTAAATTATGATAGTCTGTTGAATCATGGCATAAACTTCAAACTTCAAGATGGTGACGAAGTTACTTTCGGAGAAGTTCTGGAAAAGTATGACAACATGGTAACCGTAAACGGATCCGTTTTTAGACCAGGTGATTATGAGTTAAATAAAGGCTTAAAAATAAGAGACCTAATTAATTCAGCGGGTGGACTTAGACCGAATACCTATCTAGAGAAGGTGGATTTATTTCGTAAAGACAGAAATGGAGAACTTAAATTCCTTTCTTTCTCTTTGTCAGAAATTATAACAGATGCCAATTCTGGACAAAATGTTCTGCTACAAGCAGATGACTCCTTGAAAGTATATAATACTGAAGAACTGAAATCTTTGGAAACAGTTTCCATAGAGGGGTTTTTATCCGAACCCAAAACAATATTGTGGAGAAAGGATCTTAGTCTGTACGATTTGATTTTTATGTCGGCCAATGTAGAAGATTTAGAGTACCGAAACCGAATTTTAACCAGTAGGGCCGACTTGCTCCGCTATCAAGAAGGCAAACTGGAATATCAGGTTATACCTTTCAATTTAGACGAAGTACTCGATAGGAAATTCAATGCCGTACTAAAGCCAAAAGATAGGGTTATTCTTTATAGCAAGGATATTACTGAAACATTAGATAAGTACGTTTTTGTAAAAGGAGCTGTTAGAAACGAAGGGAAATACCTACTTACAGATAGCATGACGGTTGAGGATCTTATTATTCAATCTGGTGGTTTTCTGAAAAAGTCATATCGCGAAAGTGTTACTGTATCGCGAGAAAACTTTGATTTTACAGGAAATAAAATTGCATTTAATACGAATGTTGAGTTAGACCTCAATTACCTGTTAGGAGGAAATAAAAAACCATCATCCAATTATATTCTTCAGGACAACGATCAGGTTTCAGTAAACTATATCCCTGGCTCATCAGAACAAAGAGCGGTTCAACTTACTGGTGAAATTAAGTTTCCTGGAACTTATTATTTGGAGTCAAAGAATGAAAAACTTACTGAAGTCACAGAAAGGGCAGGTGGTGTTTCCCCAAATGTTTATTTAGCTGGTGCAAGACTGTATAGAAACGGAATACAGTTAGCTTTTGATTTTCAGAAGGCTCTTGGGGAGCAAAACGAAAAATTTGATATAATTCTCCAAAATGCAGACAGTATTTATTTTCCAGAGTCTATTTATACTGTAAAGGTTGAGGGAGAAGTAGCAAACCCATCACTCCAAAAATATCTAGCAAATAATTCAGTAAGGTCTTACTTGAAAAATGCTGGAGGAAAAACTAAACAAGGGGATAAAATCTATCTTACGAAACCAAATGGCTTTACTCGTAGAGTAGGCTTTCTTTCTAACCCGAAAGTTCTAGACGGATCAGTTATCACAGTTTCTGCAAAACCACCTAAAGAACCACGAGAAAGAGGCAGGTTTCTAGAAAATTTTGGAACACTTGCTGCCATTGTAAGTTCTACTTTAACCACTATTGTACTGGTTCAGAGTATAAAGTAGAGTAATTCCTTCACAAACTGGGAACATACTTTTTTCTAATAAATAGTATGCATGCATAACAAATTTTCTTTAACTTCGTAACCCTTACAGGATTATGAAGAGAGAAGAAACCATAGACCACAACGTAAAAATGCTCTGGCATGCTATCTATCGCATGTATAACCAACAAGCAGTAAAACACGACATTACCACTTCTATTGGTTTTGTACTTCTAATTATAAACAGTAAAGAAGGAACCCCAGCCACCAAAATAGCCCCATTAATGGGCTTAGAATCACGTAGCCTCACCCGCATGCTCAAGAGCATGGAAGAAAAAGGGTTCATTTATAGGGAGAAAGACCCAAATGACGGCCGTTCAGTTAGAATATTTCTTACCGACCTTGGAAAACAAAAGAGAGAGATATCTCGAGCTACCGTTTTGGAGTTTAATACTACAGCCAACAAATTAATAGAGAAAGAAAAGTTGGACACCTTTTTCGAGGTAATAGAACAGATAAATAATCTTATAGATACAAAATCAATCTTTTAGAACAAATGAACAGATCGATTAGAAAAGTAGCGGTATTAGGTTCAGGAGTGATGGGCTCACGTATAGCATGTCATTTCGCTAATATCGGAGTAGAAGTATTGTTATTGGATATGGTACGCAGGGATTTGCCCGAAGATCAAAAATCCAATAAGGCGGCCAGAAATAAGCTGGTAAACGATGCACTAGCAGCTGCGTTAAAATCAAAGCCATCCCCCATTTATGACTTGAGTTTTTCAAATAGAATTTCTACCGGAAATTTTGAAGACGATATGTCTAAAATTTCTGAAGTGGATTGGATCATTGAAGTGGTTGTAGAAAGACTCGATATTAAAAAGATCATTTTCGACCAAGTTGAAAAGCATAGAAAACCAGGCACTCTTATTACATCGAATACATCTGGTATTCCTATGCATTTGATGTGCGAAGGTAGAAGCGAAGATTTCCAGAAGCATTTCTGTGGTTCTCACTTCTTCAACCCCCCAAGGTATTTACGTTTGTTGGAAATCATTCCTGGACCGAAAACGGATCCTGCGATTATTGATTTCTTAATGCATTACGGAGACCTTTTCTTAGGAAAAGAAACTGTGCTTTGTAAGGATACCCCAGCGTTTATTGCCAACAGAATTGGTATTTATGCCATCATGTCGGCAATGCATACCATTGAAGAAATGGAGCTTACAGTGGGTGAAGTTGATAGATTGACTGGGCCAATTATCGGTCGAGCAAAGTCTGCAACTTTTCGTACCATGGATGTTGTTGGACTTGATACTACGGTTAACGTTGCCAACAACTTGTATAAGGGCTTACAAAATGACGAGGCCAGAGAGAAATTTATCCTTCCTGGAATTGTTGAAGAAGTTCATAAAAGAGGTTGGTTTGGTGATAAGTCTAAGCAAGGCTATTTCAAGAAAACGAAAGACGCCAACGGTAAAACAGAAATCCTTGAGCTTGATTTAAAAACCTACGAATACGGTGAAAGAACAAGGGCGAATTTTAAAGCGCTTGAAGCGGTTAAGGAAGAAGAAAACCTAAAAGCCAGAATTAAAACACTCGTTAATTTTGATGACAAAGCGGGCGAATTCTACAGAACAACTTTCTACGATACCTTCAAATACGTTTCGTTCAGAATTCCAGAAATTTCAGACGAGCTCTACAGAATTGATCAAGCGGTTTGTGCTGGTTTTGGGTGGGAGCTCGGCCCTTACGAAACTTGGGATTTACTAGGCGTGAAAGCTACAGTTGATAAAATGGAAGCCATGGACCTAAAGCCAGCGGCTTGGGTTTATGAAATGCTTGAAGCTGGGAACGATGCTTTCTATAAAATTGAAAAAGGAATAAAGCACTATTACGACATTCCTTCAAAATCATACAAAGTTATTCCTGGCTTAGATGAGTTGATCATCTTAGAAAATATCCGTGAAACCAATAAGGTTTGGGGCAATGCGGGTGCATCTGTTTTCGATATCGGAGATGGAGTACTTTGTCTAGAGTTCCATACCAAAATGAACTCAATGGGCGCGGAGGTCATTGAAGGAATTCAAACAGCCATTTCTATGGCAGAGAAGGATTATAAAGGTTTGGTAATTGGAAATGAAGGACCAAACTTCTCGGCAGGTGCAAACTTGGCCATGTTGTTTATGTATGCAGGTGATCAGGATTTTGATGAAATCAACTTAATGATTGCGCAATTCCAGAACACCATGAAACGCGCAAAATTCTCTTCAATTCCAGTAGTGGCTGCACCGGCAGGGCTTGCCCTTGGCGGAGGTTGTGAATTGTCATTGCATTGTGATGCCATTCAAGCCCATGCTGAAACCTACATTGGTTTGGTTGAAGTAGGCGTTGGCCTTATCCCTGGTGGTGGTGGAACTAAGGAACTCGCTTTAAGAGCAGCAGATTCTTACGTAGCTGGTGATCCAGAATTGAACCGACTTCAAGAAGCCTTTATGAATATAGCGACTGCTAAGGTTGCTACTTCCGCAGAAGAGGCCAGAGGAATGAATATTCTTCGACCTACAGATGGAATTACAATGAACAGAAAACGATTGATTTCTGATGCCAAGAAAAAAGTGCTCGAAATTTATGAAGCAGGCTATACCCAGCCAGTGGAAAGAACAGACATTAAGGTACAAGGTGTTACAGGTTTAGCATTGTTCGAAGCGGGAATTAACGGAATGCTTTTCGGAAATTATATTTCTGAGCACGATGCTAAAATTGCTAGAAAAGTGGGTTATGTAATGTGTGGAGGAGATTTAACTGTTCCTCAAGAAGTTTCGGAACAATACCTTCTTGATTTAGAGCGTGAAGCTTTCTTGGCACTTACGGCCGAGCCAAAAACCTTAGAGCGAATTCACAGCATTCTATTTAAAGGTAAGCCACTTAGAAACTAGAGATTAGACGCTAGATAATAGTATTTAGACGAATAGAGATGCATAATTTCAGAGAGCTAAAAGTTTGGCAAAAGAGTATGTCACTGGTGAAAGAAGTTTATTTATTGACTTCGAAGTTTCCAGACAGTGAAAAATTCAACTTATGCCACCAACTTCAATCTTGTGCTGTTTCTATTCCCTCAAATATTGCAGAAGGTTCTGGTAGGAGCAGCGATGTTGATTTTGCTAGATTCTTGGACATGAGTATGGGTTCCTCACATGAAGTTGAAACTCAACTTATTTTGTCTTTTGATTTGGGATTTTTGACCCAAGAAAAATTAGATGAGTGCCTAGAGAAAGTCTGGGAAATTCAGAAAATGATTACAGGATTATTAAACAAACTAAGAGGTAAGGGTTAGTAAGTCTATCTTCTAACATCTAACCTCTATAATCTAAATAAAATATGGACGCATATATAGTTGCAGGATATAGAACAGCCGTAGGACGTGGCAAGCGCAGTGTGCTAAAAAGTGTACGTTCTGATGACATGGCTGCTGAAGTGATAAAACACTTGGTTGGTCAGGTGGCCAACTTTGATCCAACCAGAGTAGATGACCTTATTGTGGGTAATGCTGTACCAGAGGCAGAGCAAGGTATGCAAATGGGAAGAATGATTTCACTATTATCATTACCTATTGGTGTACCGGGCGTAACGGTTAACCGTTATTGTGGTTCTGGTTTGGAAGCTATCGCTTTGGCCTCTTCTAGAATTCATGCAGGTACCGCAGATTGTATTATCGCTGGAGGAACTGAATCTATGAGTCAAGTACCAGTTATGGGTTATAAAACTGCCCTTAACTATAAGCTGGCCACAGAACATAAAGATTACTACTTAAGCATGGGCCTAACAGCTGAGCAAGTAGGAAAGGAATATAATATCACCAGAGAAGAGTCTGATCAATTTGCTTTTGAGTCACACCAAAAGGCTGTGAAAGCCCAAGCGGATGGCAAGTTCGATGATGAAATCGTTCCGATTAAAGTGACGGAAAAATTCGTTGATGCTAACGGTAAGATGGCTGAAAAGTCTTACACCGTAGATAAAGATGAAGGCCCAAGAGGAGATACTTCAATGGAAATATTGGCGAGTTTAAGGCCGGTATTTGCTCAAGGTGGCCAGGTAACGGCTGGTAACTCTTCTCCAGTTTCAGATGGTGCATCATTCGTGATGGTAATGTCTGAGAAAATGGTAAAAGAACTCGGTTTAGAGCCTATCGCTCGAATGGTTACTTATACTGCTGTGGGTGTTCACCCAAGAATTATGGGAATTGGCCCAGTGGATGCAGTGCCAAAAGCACTAAAGCAAGCTGGATTGAAACAGTCCGACCTTGATCTGATTGAATTAAACGAAGCGTTTGGCGCGCAATCATTAGCGGTAATCAAAGAATTGGATTTAGACCGTTCTATTCTGAATGTTAACGGTGGAGCTATTGCACTAGGTCATCCGCTTGGATGTTCAGGAGCAAAGCTTTCAGTCCAACTTTTCAACGAGATGAGAAGAAGGGGCAATGCCAAATACGGAATGGTAACAGCCTGTGTAGGTGGTGGCCAAGGCGTAGCAGGTATCTATGAATTCTTAAAATAGGATTTTAGTCGTGTGTATTGTGTAGTGTGAATGAGTTTCAGTTGTAAACCAAAAACAATGCACATATGAATAATTATAAAGAGTTAAGAGTTTGGCAAAGTTCAGTAGACTTTGCGGTGGATGTCTACAAATCAACCGAGGAACTACCTACTGATGAAAGATTTGGCTTAACAAGCCAGATTAGGAGAAGCGTAGTTTCTATTAGCTCAAACATTGCGGAGGGTGCTGGAAGAAATACCTCTGGAGAATTTAACCAGTTTTCGGGAATTGCCTATGGCTCTTCTTGTGAATTGGAAACGCAACTAATCATTGCAAATAGATTAAAGTTTTTAAACAATGACTCATTTGGGAAACTAGAGTTAGAAGTGGATAAGATACAGAAGATGATTTATAGTCTCAAAAAATCAATAAACCGCTAACACGCTCAATACCCAAATCACAATACTAAATACACGTAACATGTCAAGCGAAATTACAAAACGAACAATTAAAGGAGGAGAATTCCTAGTAAGAGAAACTCCAGCTCAAGAGGTTTTTATTCCTGAAGAATTTAGCGAAGAGCAAAAAATGATGGCGCAGGCCTGTAGCGATTTCATCGAAACAGAAATTACGCCTAATGCCGATCGCATCGACAGCATGAAAGAGCCAGACTTGGTTCCTAGCATTTTTAAGAAGGCTGGTGAACTGGGTCTTTTAGGTATCACCGTGCCAGAGCAATATGGTGGTTTGGGCATGAGCTTTAACACAAGTATGCTCATGGCAGATGTGATTGGTGCAGCGGGGTCTTTTTCTACCACTTATGGGGCTCATACCGGAATCGGAACTTTGCCAATTCTTTATTATGGAACGGAAGCGCAGAAAGAAAAATACTTACCGAAACTTGCCACTGGCGAATGGGCTGCTTGTTATTGCTTGACAGAGCCTGATGCTGGATCTGATGCTAATTCAGGAAAGACTAAAGCGGTGCTTTCTGCGGATGGAAAACATTATAATGTTACGGGTCAGAAAATGTGGATCTCGAATGCAGGTTTCGCTGACTTGTTTATTGTATTTGCTAAAATCGAAGATGATAAGAATTTGACTGCATTTATTGTTGAAAAAACCTTTGGTGGAATCACAATGAATGAGGAAGAAAAGAAGCTTGGTATCAAAGGTTCTTCAACTCGCCAAGTATTCTTTAACGATTGCCCAGTTCCTGTTGAAAACATGCTTTCTGAAAGAGGAAATGGTTTCAAAATAGCTGTGAATATCTTGAACATTGGTCGTGTAAAATTAGGCGCTGGAGTATTAGGAGGTTGCCGAACTGTAATTTCTCACGCCACTCAATATGCCAACGAACGCAAGCAATTCGGTGTATCAATTTCAAGCTTTGGTGCTATCAAAGGCAAATTGGCTGAGATGGCCACTAAGACCTACGTGACGGAATCTTTAGACTACCGAGCAGGACAGAATATTGAAGATAAAATTAACGACCTGATAGCAGGCGGAATGGACGAAGCCAAGGCCAAGCTTAAAGGAGTTGAGCAATTTGCCATTGAATGCGCCATTGCGAAAATCCACAGTTCCGAAGTATTGGACTATGTGGTAGATCAAGGCGTTCAAGTATATGGCGGAATGGGCTATTCTGCTGATGCCCCAATGGAACGAGCTTATAGAGATGCACGTATTGCCAGAATTTATGAAGGCACTAACGAAATCAATCGTATGTTGATGATTGGAATGCTTTTGAAACGTGCAATGAAAGGTGAATTGAACATGTTTGAGCCTGCAATGGCAGTTTCTAAAGAACTTGTGTCGGTACCTTCTTTCACTACAATTGACAAGTCGGTGTTATTCAATGCTGAAAAAGAAGTGGTGAAGAACTTGAAAAAAGTTTTCCTAATGGTAGGCGGAAAAGCCGCCATGGCACTTCAAGATAAAATTGAAGATGAGCAGGAAGTAATGATGAACCTTGCCGACATTCTCATTGAGATTTACGCTGTTGAATCTTCTATGTTAAGAACAGAGAAGTTGGTGAGTCAAAGAGGTGAGGAAGCATGTAAAGATTACATTGCCATGACGCAGATTTATATGGCTGAAGCTATTGACAGAGTGAATGCCGCTGCTAAAGAAGCCATTGCTTCATTCACCAAAGGCGATGAACAAAAAGTAATGTTGATGGGCTTAAAACGCTTTACGAAAATGGACTTAGTGAACACCAAAGAGCTTCGTAGACAAGTGGCCGATACAATGATTGCTAAGGGGAAATTCCCGTATTACTTTGCCTAACAACCAAGTAGACTGATAAAGTAAAAGGGAACCTAATTTGAGGTTCCCTTTTTGTTTGAATTGATGTTTTAAACTTAAGCTGTAATGGCAATTTCTTCGCCAAGCTTGTTGTTAATGGTGTAAGCTGAAAGACTTAAAGAACTGTCTTTTTCAATCTTAACCCATGTGTGGTATTTCTTGTACCACTCCCACCTTTTCGAGAATATCCCTCGGGTGAAGTAAGCATGTAAAAAAGGATGTACAGTTAGTGAAATTCCCTTTTCATTTTGTGTACCAAGAATGTAATCAATGTTCTTTTCGATTGTATCTGACACAAGTATTGTTGCAGATACTTTTCCTGTTCCACCACAAGTTGGACAGTTTTCACGGGTAGTGATATTCATTTCTGGCCTTACACGCTGACGTGTAATTTGCATTAAGCCAAACTTGGTAATGGGAAGAACTGTGTTTTTAGCACGATCTTCGTCCATAATCTCACGCATTACGCTGTAAAGCTCTTTTTTATTTTCAGCTTTACGCATATCGATAAAGTCGATCACGATAATTCCGCCCATATCGCGCAACCTTAGTTGGCGAGCTACTTCTCTTGCTGCTTCTATATTTACAGCAAGTGCGGTACTTTCTTGATCTTCTCCTGCATTCGATTTATTACCACTGTTCACGTCAATAACGTGAAGTGCCTCGGTATGCTCAATAATTAAATAGCCACCCTTTGGCAAGCTTACTGTTTTACCAAAAAGCGATTTAAACTGCTTTTCAATTCCAAAACTTTCAAAGATTTTAGCCTTTCCTGTGTAAAGCTTGGCTATCTTTTCTTTATCAGGAGCAATCTTGTGAATGTAAGATTTAATCTCATTAAAGATTTCCTTATCATCCGTAGTTACACTGTCAAAAGATTCGTTGAGGATATCGCGGAGCAAGGATGAAGCCCTGCTCATTTCTCCTATTACCTTATCTTTAGGCTTGGCTTTATGAAGTTTTTTAATGCCTTCAATCCAAGTTTCCTCAAGGTTTCGGAGGTCTTTATCTAATTCGGCTACATCTTTTCCTTTCGCTACTGTGCGAACAATGACACCAAACTTTTCGGGTTTGATCGATGAAATTAATCTCATCAATCTTTTTCTCTCGTCTCCATCAGTGATTTTCTTAGAAATATTGATAGAATCGGAGAAAGGCACTAAAACCATATAGCGCCCAGCTATAGACAACTCGCAAGAGAGTCGTGGCCCTTTTGTTGAAATAGGTTCTTTTACAACCTGAACAAGTATTTGCTGACCTCTTGTCAGCACTTGACCCATTTTGCCAAGCTTGTTAATGTCTGGCTCACCTTTGAATTTACTCAGGTTACCATTGACATCATTGGCCGATTGGGCCATTCTGGTGTATTTATTAAGTGATTTTATTTGCGGACCAAGGTCGAGGTAATGCAGAAAAGCATCTTTCTCGTACCCAATATCTATAAAAGCCGCGTTCAATCCTTGGACGATTTTTTTAACCGTACCCAAGTACATATCACCTACCTTAAACTGGTTGTCATCATGGTCATGATGGAATTCAACCAGATTTTTATCTTTCAGAAGGGCTATACGACATCCATCTTGAGTCGAATTAATTACTAATTCGTTGCTCAATTTGAAAAAAGTTAAATGTTAAAAATTAAACTAATGATGCGTATAAGCACAAAACTAAGAAGTACTACTTCTTAGTTTTGTGTCTGTTTTTTCTTAGTCTCTTTTTTCTCTTGTGAGTTGAAATCTTATGTCTTTTTCTTTTTTTACCGCAAGGCATAATTCTAATGTTTTAATGATATAATATTTTACTTAATTCTTTGCAGATACTCATCCACCGCAGTTTGCACTACTGGATCAGAATCCATGTTTTTTACTTTTTGAAATTGGGCTTTTGCTTTATCGTTCTTGCCTGTTTCAAAATAGCATACCGCTAAAAGGTAGTTGCCATCTAAACTATTCGGATGGTAACTGACTAATGCTTCGAACCTTTCTACCGCTTTATCAAATTGATTTGACTGCATTGAAAGGCGACCCATATTCAAAAGGGCCTTTTCATTCTTGTCGTCTATTTCAAGTATTTCCCTTAGCATCATAATGCCCTGCATAGGGTTAGAACTTGCAATATAGGTCATTGCCAAATTGTTTTTAACATCCAGATTGTCTGGAGTTTGTTCTAAAACCTTAGCATACATTTCACGGGCCTTACCACCAAGTCTTTCTACTTTTTGTGGCTCAATAGCAAAAGTGAACGCCTCGAAATAGGCATCTCCAGCCTTCTGCCAGAGAGTAATCGTTTTAAATTCTTTTGCAAAAGATTCAGCATAATAGGCAGCGCTATCATATTGGTTAATGGTTTGAAAAACACCCATTAATGAATCCAATGCTATTTCATCCTTTTTAATGTTAGAATCAGAAACCAGTTTCTCTTTCCAAAAATCAATTTTGGGTTGAATTTCTTCCGGTATTTCAGAGCTGTGATCTATCACCTCTCCTCCTGGCCTACTTTCATCTACAAACTCTAAAGCCTCATTATCCTTATTATTTACCACAGAAGTTGGAAGACTGTACAATACAACAACCGCCAGAATTCCAATGCTCAGAAGTATAATTTGGTTCTTTTTCATCATAGCCAATGAGGCTAAAGCTTATTTGTTTGCAATCTTTACTTTATCACTCACTTTTACCTGTTCAACAAAAACCTTTGACGGCTTAAAGCTTGGAACAAAGTGCTCATCAATTACGATGGCAGTGTTTTTTGAGATATTTCTAGCAATCTTTTTTGCTCTTTTCTTATTCACAAAGCTGCCGAATCCTCTCACATAGATATTTTCACCTTCGGCCATTGAATCTTTTACTACTGTAAAAAGAGTTTCCACCGTAGTAGTAACATCAGATCGATCTATTCCTGTCTTCTCTGCTATTTGGTTAATAACATCTGCTTTCGTCACCGCTGTTAAATTTTAGATTTATAAATATTGTGTAAAAAACTAATTCCCAGTTATTTTGGCCTGCAAAATTACGAGTTCATTTCTAATTATGAAAACAAACCCTCAAATTTTAAACAATACCCTGAAAGCACCTAAATTTGGCCTAAAATAGCACTATGCTGGACAGTAAACTGTTTGCAAATCAGTTAATTAACTGGTATGAAGAAAATAAAAGAGACTTACCGTGGAGGAAAACCAAGGATCCTTATCGAATCTGGCTCTCTGAGATTATCCTTCAGCAGACCAGAGTTGCACAGGGTTTACCATATTATGAAAGGTTTGTTGAGCAGTTTCCTACAATTAATGACTTGGCCAATGCTTCTGAAACCGAAGTACTGCGTTTATGGCAAGGCTTAGGCTATTATTCTAGGGCCAGAAACCTTCATAGTTGTGCTAAAATGGTGGTTAATGATTTTGACGGAGTGTTTCCGTCTGACTTTAACGAACTACTCAAATTAAAGGGAATAGGACGATATACCGCTGCAGCAATTTCTTCATCGGCTTTTAACCAACCAAATGCCGTTTTAGATGGTAATGTATATAGAGTGCTCAGTCGGGTGTTTGGAATTGAAGAGGACATTTCGAGCACCAAAGGCCCTAAAGTTTTTGAAAAAAGGGCTAATGAGCTTTTAGATAAGGAAAAGCCAAATCAGTATAATCAGGCCATTATGGAATTTGGAGCAATACAGTGCTCACCAAAGTCTCCGGCTTGTGGGGTTTGCCCTTTTAGGGACGACTGTTTTGCTTTCAACAATAATAAAATTGATAGCCTTCCAGTTAAAACAAAGAAGACCAAGGTTAGAAAGCGATATTTAACCTATTTGGTTTTTCAATCAGAAGAAGGTTTATGGCTGAAGGAAAGAGGAAAGGGCGATGTTTGGCAAGGATTGTTTGATTTTTATTTGATTGAAGAGAATAAACAAATTGGTCTAGATGAGGTCATTTCAGCCCTCCAGAAAATGGGTTTGACGGACTCAATTATTGGAGAAGAATCAAAATTATACGAACATGTTTTGACGCATCAACGTATTTTCGCCAACTTCGTAAAAATTGAACTCGGAAATGAAGATGAAGCTAGATTAAAGAGCAATCATCTTGAAATTGAAAAATACTCTTTAGAACATATAAACAACCTTCCAAAGCCAGTTCTTATTAGTAAATACTTGGAAGATCAATGTTTTTAATTAATTTGTTCTATTGAAACCAAAAATATAAACCATGGCAGGAGTAAATAAAGTAATTCTAGTAGGTAACTTGGGCAAAGACCCAGAGGTGCGTCACTTAGAAAGCGGTAGAGCAGTAGCAAACTTTTCTTTAGCTACGAGCGAAACTTACAAGAACAAGCAAGGCGAAAGGGTAACCACTACAGAGTGGCATAATATTGTGCTTTGGAGTCCACTTGCAGAAATTGCAGAGAAATTTTTAAAGAAGGGTAATCAAGTGTATATTGAAGGTAAACTGACTACCCGATCTTGGGATGATCAGGATGGAAACAAGAGATATACAACCGAAGTAGTTGGAAATAACCTAACAATGCTAGGTACTAAATCGGATAATGAAGGTGGTGGAGGAAGTTCCTCATACTCGCCTAGTTCAGAGAAATCTAGTGAAGTTTCGAGCATTCCTGAGGACGACTCAGATGATTTGCCGTTTTAATTAGTTTAAAAAAAGAATATTGGAATCAGCAGTAGACGATCCCTATCCTAGTTTGGCCCTTCTGGCCTTAGCTCAAGATATCTCCACTCCGTACCTTTTGGTTAATGGAGTGGTTTTTATTTTTCTAGTAATACTTTCAGCCCTAATTTCTGGCTCCGAAGTGGCATTTTTCTCACTTAATGAGGGTCAAATAGAAGAGTGCAAAAATGATGACACCCCTATTAATAGAGTAATTATTCAGCTGATGGAAAGGCCACGCCATTTACTGGCTACTATTCTTATCATGAATAACCTGGTCAATATTGCTATTGTAACCCTAACCACCTTTGTAACCTGGGAAATTATAGGAGAGAAAACCAGTGAAGGAACCATAGTTGTGGCCTTAACAGCTGTAGTAACTTTTGTTATTCTCTTTTTTGGAGAAGTACTTCCAAAGAACTTCGCTACACAGAACAATTTAAAATTTTCTAGAGCTACGGCCAGAATGCTTTTCTTCTTTGAAGGAATTGTAAAACCAATTGCCTATGTGTTGATAAAATTCACCCAGCTTATAGAAAGACGGGTGAAGAAAAAAGGGCACAATATTACCGTAGACGAACTAAATCAGGCACTTGAAATGACCACAGGTGATGATACTACCGATGAAGAAAAGGGAATACTAAAGGGAATTGTAAACTTTAGTACACTTACAGTTCGGCAGGTAATGAAGTCAAGAATGGACATTACGGCTGTGGATATCGAAGTAGATTTTCATGAGTTAATGGACAAGATTAATAAAAGCGGCTTCTCCAGAATTCCTGTTTATAACGAGACAATTGATAAAATTGAAGGCGTTTTATATATCAAAGACTTGCTTTCACATGTAGACAAGGAAGAGGATTTTGAATGGCAAAAATTGATGAGACCAGGCTTCTTCGTTCCAGAAAATAAAAAGGTAGATAGTCTGCTAAAGAACTTTCAAGATAAAAGGGTTCATATGGCCATTGTGGTAGATGAATACGGGGGCACTTCCGGACTGATTACAATGGAAGATATTATTGAAGAAATTGTGGGTGAAATCAACGATGAATTTGATGACGATGATGTAGCCTTTAATAAACTAGACAACAATACTTACGTTTTTGAAGGCAAAACCTCCCTCAACGATTTCTGTAAAATTATGGAAATCGACCCCTATTACTTTGATCAAATAAAGGGGGAAAGCGAATCGCTTGGTGGGCTTTTGCTCGAGCTACACAGTAAACTCCCTAGGGCAGGAGAAAAAATTAAATTCGAACAGTTCCTTTTCACAATAGTTGCGGTGGATGTTCGTAGGATTAAGAGGGTTAGAGTTTTGATCAACCGTAAAGTGTCAGTTTGAAAAAGTCGACTCAGAAATTACTACTCCTTTCATTTGTTTCTTTCTTTGGCTTTTCCGCCTGCGAGCAAAGCTATTTACCCAAACCAAAAGCATACAACCGAATCGATTTACCAGAATCAGCTTATCAGGCTTTGCCCGATACTTTTCCTTATCACTTTTTCTATTCAAAGTATGCCGAACTTTCGCGCGATACTTTTCCAAAATCGGGCAGGTATTATATCAATTTATTTTACCCCGATTACGATGCGGTGATTCAAATCACATATAAGGACTTGAAAAAGCCTGAGAATAACATGGAGGAACTGCTTACCGAGGCTTTTAATCTCACAATGGAGCACAATAAAAAGGCCTATTCTATTAAGGAAAGCATTATTTCTATTCAAAACCAGCAAGTGGCAAGCATAGCCGAATTATCAGGAGAAGTGCCCAGCCAGTTTCAGTTTTTTACTACCGATAGCACAACACATTTTTTTAGAGGAGCATTGTATTTTAACACCGCTAACAAAAACGACTCGCTTCGGCCAATTATTGATTTTATTAAGAAGGATGCAATTGAAATGTTGAACACTTTAGAATGGAAATATTAAATTGTTTCCGTGCCGTCATTTTTCGAAACACGCATAGAATTTATTAAGGGCGTTGGCCCGCAAAAAGCAGCGCTGATAGGTGCCGAAATAGGCCTATTCACCTATGGCGATCTTATTCAACATTACCCGTTCCGCTACGAAGACCGCACCAAGTTTTACCCTATTGAAGAAGTGCATGGCGATATGCCCTTCGTTCAGATTAAAGGCAAAATCAGAAGAATTGAAACCGTGGGCGAAATGCGGAAAAAGCGTCTCGTTGCGCATTTCGAGGATGGAACGGGTACCCTAGAACTGGTTTGGTTTAAGGGAATTCAGTTTATAGCCAAGAAAATACAGCTGGGGGTGGAATACGTGGTGTTTGGCAAGCCCGCTACTTTTGGTAGAAAAGTTAGCATTGCGCACCCTGAGCTTGAAGTGCTGACCACCCAAAATGAAAAGGCTTCATTCCTTCAACCGGTGTATCATACTTCTGAAAAAATGAAGGCCAAGTACTTGGACAGTAAAGCCATTTCTAAAATGGTGCGCCAAGTAATGATATTGTCTGAACAGCATATTAACGAAACGCTTCCTCAGCATTTGGTGGCGCGTTATGGAATGATTGAAAAGAAGCTGGCGCTTTGGCACATTCATTTTCCGGGCAACGAAGAGTTATTGAAAAAGGCCCAATTCAGGCTAAAATTCGAAGAGCTGTTTTTTATTCAGCTGCGCCTTCTCAAATTAAAACTTACCCGAACAGAAAAGTACCGAGGAGCCGTGTTTAGCGACTCTAGCTTACTCACCGATTTCTACAAAAACTATTTACCATTTGACTTAACAAATGCCCAAAAACGGGTAATCAAAGAAATTTACTTCGACATGAAGTCGGGGAAGCAGATGAACCGTTTGCTGCAAGGCGATGTGGGAAGTGGAAAAACCATTGTAGCCTTTATATGCATGCTTTTGGTGGTGGGCTCAGGTGCACAAGCCAGTATTATGGCACCTACCGAAATTTTAGCCGATCAACATTATCAGGGTTTAAAACCCTTTGCCGATGCTTTGGGCATTGGCATTGCAAAACTGACAGGCTCTAGCAAAAAGAGTGAGCGAAAAGTGATTCATGCAGGCTTACTCGATGGATCCATCAGCATTTTGGTGGGTACGCATGCTTTGCTCGAAGATGTGGTTCAATTCAAGAATTTGGGTTTGGCCATTATTGACGAGCAACACCGTTTTGGTGTGGCGCAAAGGGCAAAGCTGTGGGGCAAAAACGAACGTTTCCATCCGCATGTATTGGTAATGACGGCCACGCCAATTCCACGCACTTTGGCCATGACGCTTTATGGAGACTTAGAGGTTTCCATTATTGATGAAATGCCTGCCGGCAGAAAGCCTATTAAAACCTTGCACGAGTACGATGCCAAACGCCTACAGGTGTTTGGTTTTATGAAGGATGAAATCAAAAAAGGACGACAGATTTATGTGGTTTATCCGCTCATTGAAGAATCTGCCAAGCTGGACTTGAAAGATTTGGACGATGGTTATGAATCCATTCGCAGGGCTTTCCCCGACCAGCACATTAGTATTGTGCATGGCAAAATGAAACCTCAGGACAAAGATTTTGAAATGCAGCGTTTTATTAAGCACGAAACCCAAATTATGGTGGCCACTACGGTAATCGAAGTAGGGGTAAATGTGCCGAACGCTTCGGTGATGGTGATTGAAAATGCTGAACGCTTTGGTTTGGCGCAATTGCATCAGTTGAGGGGCCGTGTGGGGCGTGGTGCAGAGCAATCTTATTGTATTCTGATGACAGAGTACAAGCTGAGCAAAGAAGCGCGCACGCGACTGGAAACCATGGTGCGCACCAACAATGGGTTTGAGATTGCCGATGTAGATCTTCAGCTCCGTGGCCCAGGCGATATTACCGGAACCCAACAAAGTGGCGTGCTCGATTTACTGATTGCCGACATCGCAAAAGACGGCCAAATTCTCCAAGCTGCCAGAAATGCTGCCAGCGATATTCTTGAAGCCGACCCCAAGCTAGAAAAAGAAGAAAACCGCAATATCCTCCGCCATATCAAGTCGCTTAGAAAAGCCGTAGTGAATTGGGGGAGGATTTCTTAGTGTTTAGAAATCAGTTATCAGTAGATCAGGAAAGATGAAAGTATCAGTCTTTAAAATGGAGTTTGAAGGAGACAGATACCTCCAGGTTTATGGTTTCGACCGAAACACTTCGCGTCAGGAGTTTGAGATTTTCCTACTTGAGCTTTATGCTGACAAAAAATACTTACTGGTTCAGCTAATCAAGAATTTGATTGCGATCAGACTTCTTCAAATTGCTAAAAACGAGAATGGACTGAGAAGAATACCCAAACATAAAGGAGTCTCAATTAATAGAGTGTTTAAGAGGAAGGATCTTATTCGAATAGCAAATCAATCTGAATTGGTATTTCCAAAATTATACATGTCGGGAATAGCCTCACTCATCTTACTGGGAATTACCTTTTTATGGATCATTTTTATAATTATAGTAGTCTTATCTACCCTTTTCAATAATGTTGAATTGTTGTTTACGGGTCTTGATATTGTGATGGTTCTAGAGCCATTTTTGACGATAATTTTATTGCTTCCCGTATTGGGCTTACCATTCTTGTTTAAAAATTTCTTCGCATCAGGGATTGATGGTGGCAAAACCTTTTCTAATTTAATAGATAAGGTTTTTGAACTCAACTATAAAGAAATGCGAGAGGACAATTTTAGAATGGTTGTAAGTGAACTAGTCAAAGTTCAGCAGGACATCTAGTGCTAGAGCCCCTTCTGCCTTTGTTGCTGTTCTTCACGAACAAGCTGATGAGGCCTTAGGAAGGGATATTCTTCACTAACCAATCCCTCTTAACTACACACCCGCCTACCATCTCCACAAGTAACTGGCTTTAAAGAAGAAGCCGCTGGCTTTTTGCAGGTATTGGTCATCATTTACGTACTGGGCGCCATCCCAGCGGGTTTTTTCATAAACAGAACCCCAGCCCAGGTGAACTACAGTACCAGGAATGTAGGTAAATGACACCAAGAAATTAGGGCTAAGTACTTTAGAAAGGCTATTGTATTGGGCAATGCCTCTAAAGAAAAGGTACTTATTCATTTGGTAAACCACGCGTCCACGAGCGATGTGGATATCATAGTATTTTACATCCGTGTCAGAATTGTAAAGCGAGTTAAAAGTATGGGTGAACTGCGCGCTAAACTTGTCGGACAATTGGAGGGTCAGGTTGTTACTGATGCGCTTGCCATACCCTTGGGCCAATTCTCGGTAGTAAGTTCCGTTGTCCCAGTCGTAGCTAGTTCTAAAGAAAATACGTTTTGTAATCTGCGAACTCGCCTGAAGGCTAATAGTTCCGTCTTTAAACTCTTGACCCAAGTAGATTTCCGAAGAATGGTCTGCAGAAACAGACAAACGTGTGTTTCTGGGCAGGGTGGCTGCCAATGAAAGGTAAACCACGTGTTCGTTAAGCCCGCTGGGTTTGTCTTTGGTGAGGGAGGTATAAAGCTGTGGATCTATGCGTTTGATTAAGCCATCTCCTTTTGGAAATATTTTTGGGTTTAAGCTTATCGTAGCACGGCTAATACCTGTTCGGGTAATATAGCCTACCTCTGACCTAAAGTCTTCACCAATATCTAACAGACTAAAAGAGCCATTGAAATTTCGGGTGTTTTTGGAAACACTAATGGAGCTAGAAATACTGTTGGCCAGTTGGCCATCTTCCGTAAGTTTGGTTCGGGAATTCAAAAAATGACCTGTCACTTGGTTCGACTGATTGAAACGGTATTGGCCATCAAAACCTAATACATCATTCGAAGCCCCGTTTCTTCTACGGCTTGTACCAATTAAGCCTACATAGCTGTCTTGAGAAAGCGAGCGCATATAGCGCATTACACCAACATCGGCAGTTTCGTCTTGGGCAAAGTCGGCCAAAGTTTCATCCGCTCTGTCTACTGCATATATGCTTGAAATAATGTTTTTATCGCCAATCTTACCCGTCAGTTTAGCGGCTCTTTTCGGAGATACAATTGATCTAGAATTGACCACTGAATTTACAGGAGAGAAACCACCTGTTCCAGCAAAATTGAAGTTCTCGTTTCCTTCCAAAAAGAAAGGTCTTCTTTCAGGATAGTTAACAGGAAAGCGCTGGTTTACCTCTACCTGTTGCGCATCAGATTCTACTTGGCTAAAATCAGGGTTGATGGTAGCATCAAAAACCAATTCGGGAGTAATACCGATTTTGGCCGTTAGGCTGGGTTCAAAATTATACTCCTTTTTGTATGCTCCGTTTATATGTTCCTTATTGATGGCGTAAGTAACTGCAGGCAATACTTCCACTAATTTAGGCTTCTTTACCCTATCATATTGTAGTGGCATCATTTGGGTAAGAAAAGCAAAACCTTGTTTTGGGTCTAGTGCCGGAAAAGTGCCCTGTGTAGAAAAACGGCTAATCTTTCGTTCGAAAATTACACCCATTTCTACCTGACCGTCCTTAACAGTATAGCGAATACTTTTAAAAGGAATTTTGGCTTCTACCACGTAGCCATCATCCACTATTTTAGCTGCGCTGTACCATATCAAATCTAGACCAACGTCCTCATTACCTGCGGCAAATCGCGTATCCATTTGAATACCATTCGGGTTTACGTACAAGCCATAGAGTGATTGGGCACTGTTAAATGAATCGAGGTTAATGCAAATCCAATCATCGGCCGAAATTTTATCGCGTGCTGCAATGGATGTTTTAATCAGTTTGGGGTCGTCAAAACACTTAAAGGCGAAGTATAAGTTTTCATCGTCATGTGCCATATAAGCGATGGTTTGAAAAGGCATGTCCTTTCCAAAATCTGGCACAAAGGTTTTATAGCCAGTTACATTGGGGCTATTTTTCCAAATGTCTTCATCTAAAACCCCATCTATTTTTGGGGGTGTTTCTACATAGACCGACTTAACTTGAGCGTTTGCCTGAAATTTAAAAAGAACAACAAACGCAATGACCGAGTAAAAAAGAGTTTTCAACATAAAAAATGGTTGCTTAAACAAAATTACTTTGATTCAGGAAAAAAAGGTAACCACTTATATATTTTGAATCGTTCTAAGATGTTATTTGATTTTCAGCGTTTTGAACCTCATTTCATCTTCGTTCTCTTGACTTTTAGCGTAGATGTGAATTCCTTTTTCTGTGGAGAAGACTACCGGAGCCAATAGCGTTAAGTTGATATCCTTCAAAATATCACTTTCAGCTATTTTCTTAAAGTTAGCATCGAATACCACCACTTTGTAATTTCTAGTTTCTGCTTCATTAATCTCCTCTTCATTCATTTGAGAGTATGTTAGCGGTAAATTGACAAAGCGCCAGTAAGTGTCGGAATAGATATCATAATGAAGTCTCCAATAAGATGGATTTTTCAGAAATTTGATTTTTATATTTGCTGTTTTTAACTCAGACTCAGATTTGAAATAGTGATCTTCAAAGCCATCTATTTCTTTAGACTGCATCAAATGCTCTTTTACTTCGCCATTTTGAGTAAGCTCCAAAACAACATGACTCAAAGGGTAACCGACAAAAAGGGAACTCGTTTTGTTATTGAAAGCTGTGATAATGAAGGATTGAAAACCTCCACTGATTATATTTTTATAATTGGAAGGGTAATTTAAGAATGTAGTTATCGAAGAGTCCGCTTTATTAATTCTTAGAACTGTTGGGTAGCTGTGATCTATCAGTTTTGTTTTAAAATCAACACCTGGTTGATATGGAATATAGATGAACGTTTCATCACTAAAAACAAGGTTAGCTCTATATGGCACATAGCTACCACGATAATGGTCTTCCTGTTTGAACCTATAAGCGGTAGATGCTTTTCCATCCATATCAATAGCAGATAACAGGCCATAATAATGATTGAAAACATACAATTGATCGTTATCCGTAAATAAGCCAGAAGGGTTCCTTTCCGCATTAGGCCCTTCTTGGGCTATAGAAATAGTTCCAGCTGACTCGAGTGTTTTGTCGTTATAAAAGTTGATTGTTTTGCCTTGATGGGTAAAAAAAGCAAAGAAGTTTTTGTATTTCACAGGGCCGTACGCATCGTAGGAGGTTTTAAAATCAAGCTTGAAAACAAAGTCATCTCCGTAAACTACTTGCTTCTCTGTCTGAGCCTGAAGAGAGAGATATATAAGACAGAAGCCCAGTGAAAAAAATCTAATCCTATTACTTATTCCTAAAAATTTCATAAACCAAAATAGCGATACTTTGGATATAAATGAAATGCTTTCCAAGTCGGCTTTACCTGTGATGATGAAAGCGAAGGCGAGTATTGAGTAGTTAGATATTAGTACTAAGACTTAATGGAGAGTTGACAAAATCATTATTTTTCTTCGTATGGATGTAAATCGTGGAATTTCACCCCAATAAAATCAGCGATTTTATTTCCCACAAGCTGAAGTTCTTTATTCCAATGCGCATCCATTTCCTCAATGAGAATTTGCTTTCCATTCTTTAGTACCAAGTTTAGAAGCGATCTATCATTGTCTAATTGCGACCTATATTTAATCACTACTTTGTCTATTTGATCAAAGGTAGTTAGCACGGTCTTTCCGTTATACACAGTCCTAGTATTGAGGTCGAAAGGGATGCTTTCTTTAGTAAAGAATGGTTTTGTCAGCCTAAACCATCTTGGGATCAAGATAAAAGGTGCAAAGAAGAAAAGGTAGGCAAAAATAGCCTTCTCTCCCCTGAAAGCTGAGGAGTAGGAAAAAAGCACAGCATACCAAAAAATGATGAATGCCACTTCAGGGATCAGCTTTTTGAACGCACTTTTCTTGGTTTTTACCAGTTCTAGTCCCTCTGCTGTTTCTTTGATTTGAATGTTGTTCATACCTCAAAAGGCTACCAATTTACCAATGACTAATCAACCAATGACCAAATCATTCTCCATCAAACCAAGTCTTAAAAGCATTCACCTTTTCACGACTAACAATAATTTCTCGATCGAAATTTAGATGAAGAATGATTTTCAGGCGACTGTTAGAATAAACCAGTACATCTTTAATCGCATTGATTTCGATGATATAACTACGGTTTACTCGGAAGAACTTTTTTGGGTCGAGCATTTCTTCGAGCGTTTCCAGCTTGTAATCTATGATCAATCTTTTGCCCTCTTCAGTAACGATATAAGCATTTCGCCCTTCGGCATAAAACAGGTGAATGGTATCGGTGGTTACGGATCGAATGTGTTCCCCAATTTTCACCATAAAACGTGTTTTGTATTCGCGCTTGCTTAGCATTTGTAGGGCCGCTTGTAAATCAATGACCGATTCTGTTTCTACTTTTCCTTGTTCCGAAAGTCGGTTTTTAAGGTTTTTGAATTTGTGCAAGCTTTCCGAAAGGGCATCGAAAGTAACGGGCTTGAGGAGGTAATCTATGCCGTTGGCCTTAAAGGCTTCGATGGCGTATTCATTGTAAGCCGTAGTGAAAATCACGGGAATATCGATTTTAACAGACTTGAAAATATCAAAGCTGAGGCCGTCTGTCAATTGAATGTCCATCAGCAGCAGATCTACATCATGGTTTTCATCAAGCCAACTTATGGCTTGTTTTACGCTCATGGCCTGACCCAAGATTTCTATGTTTTCATCATAGCGCTTTAAATAGCGTTGAATCTTTTCGGCTGCCGGAATTTCATCTTCTATAATAAATACCTTCATAGTTCTTCTTTCAATTCGAGCAATGGCAGTTTTATAAAGGCGTCACCATAGGCCTTGATTTGGATTACGGGCTTGTCTGAAAAATAAGCAAAGGCCTGATGCAGGTTTCTATGCCTTTTCTTAATCATCTCATCCAAACTCAATTTATCATTTTCTTGGTATTGCATTACCAGGTAACCTTCTTCATCAAAGCTAATTCGAATATTTAAAGGTTGGTAGCCCGATATGATTGTGCTGTTTACCACACAGTCTAACAACATTGGCAATGAATTCGGCACCAGTAACTTTCCTTTTTCTCCAGTCCAAGGCGCAATAGTTAAGCTGATTTGCTCAGGATACTTTTCTTTGAAAAGGAGAAACAGGTTTTTGGTGGCCTGAAGCTCATCTTCCACTTTTACCAATTCCTTTTTTCGGTTATCTAAAATGTAACGATAGACCAATGACAGCCTGTCCACAAAATCTTCTGCAGCGTCAATATTGTGATGCACCAAGGCAATAAGCGTTTCCAAACTTTGGAAAAGCAGACTTGGGTTGATTTCATTATTGAAGATTTCGAGCTGATGTTCTAGGTTTTGGCGCTTCAGGTCTTCACGCTTTATCTCAGTTTCGTTTTTAACGGAAAGGAAATAAATGCTCAGATAGAAAAGTGTGTAAAGCAGGCCGCTAATCGAGTAAATGGAAACAAGTTTAATCAAGTTCGATTTAAAAAGTACAAAGTAAGAATTGCCTTCAATTTCAGAAAAGTAATAATACACGGCAGCGAAGATGATCGCTGCTGAAATCAGTAATGAGGTAAAAAAGAGCAAAGTGATATTGCCTGTTCTTCTTAATTCATGCCCTACTTTTTTCTCGAAGAGCACAATGGTAAAACGCAGCGATTCGGAAGTAAGAAAGGCAAGGACTACGCAAAGGAGTAACTCTTGGGTAAGGACAGTTTCTGTAATTTCACCAAGTCTGTTGTTGAGCAATAGAATCAGAAAATACATCATCAACCCATAAATGGGAGGCACGGTAATGCGGAAAAGCGGCTGATCTAGTAGGTTCTTTTTCATGAATCTTTCAGAATCGGCAGTTTCACTTCAAAATAATCTTCGTCTTTTACCTCCACTTCTCGCACGGTGAAAAAGGCATATCGCTTTTTTATATTGTCGAGGCCTACTTTATGTGAACTGGTTTTGGTGGGCGCTTCGGTTTTGTTGTTCAACACGATGAGGTGATGCTCGTCATTTCTAATGTTGATCCTCAGCGGCTCGTCATCAGAAATTACATTGTGTTTTACCGCATTTTCTACCAAAAGCTGAAGGCTTAAAGGCGGAATTGGGAAAGAGAGCGTAGCATCATCAATTTCAATTTTCAAGTCCAGCGCATTTCCATAACGGATGCCCAACAAATAATTAAAATCTCTCAGGGCTTCAATTTCTTCTTTTAAGCTTACCAGCTTTACATTTTTAGTGTTCAAAACATAGTTGAATGTTTCGGCCAGGTTGCGAATAAAGTTCTCTGCAATTTGAGGATCGCGATAAATGAGCGATGAAATGGTGTTCATGCTATTGAACAAATAATGCGGGCTGAGCTGACTTTTTAAGGCTTCAAACTGAAATTCAAGTTGTTTTCGTTCCGACCTTAGTCTCCGAATTTGCCCTACAGAAAACTCGCTGTAGGAATAAGTATTGAATTCAACCAGCGTAACTATAAATAATGTGATAAAGCACAGGATGATCACTTTTACTTCTAGTTGGCTTTCCGTAAGTGCTGCTTCGAACAAGTGAAAGTCGATAATACCTGAAATTCTTGCCAACCAGTTTAAGGTCAAAAGTATAATGGCGAGGGCTATAAAATCGAAGGCTAAACCTGCGATAAATCGCTGCATGATACTTTTACGCCAGGGTAGTTTTTCGTTGAGCTTTAGGTTAATGCTACTAATAACCCAGCCAGAGATAATACTGGTAACAATGGTAAATATATATAGTGGAGCCTCTTTATATACATTGGGTAATAAATCGTATTCGCTATAATAGAGGTATTCTAGAAATAGAATTCCTATGACGGTAAAAAGTACAAGCCTGATAAGCTTGGGCATACATTAAAGTTGGTTGGATAGAAATTTAAGAAAAAGAGAGGGGCAAAATAACGGTCTATCGAAATATATTCAAAAGCCGTATTTTCACTTCCCTCTCTTTTGGACAGAAAATTTTAGTCGATACAACGGGCTACTTTGCCGTAATAAGTATCTGATTTAATAGTTTTAGCTACCGATCTGAACAAGTCTTTTACTTCTGTATCAGCGCCACTTACCGAACTGCAAGCGCCTTTCAATACTTCAGACTTATAATAATCTGAGTCTATGGTGGATATTGTTTTCAGTATGCTGATCATGTGCTTTTTATTCAAGTTCCTGGCATTAAGCAGATCTTTCAAAATGCCAAGCTTGTAAAAGTCCGAATCAATGTTGGCCACTCGGCTTAATACCTTGTCGTAATCTTCGTCTGAAAGGTCTTGTTCACTTAATATGCTTTTCAATATTTTGGAAGCATAATTGTCGGAGTCTACATTATTGACAGTGACCAATAAGTCATTAAAGTATTTTTTAGAAATTTGTTGATTCTTCATCAAATCATTGATTACTAAGCTTCTGTAATGGTCTGAATCCATTCGGCCTACTCTTTTTATTACCGCTTCTACTACTCTGTCGGAAGGGTTGTTCTGTCTTAAAAGGCCACGCATGGTTTCGGTTACATAATGATCGGAATCAATATTTGAAATGGCCTCCATCAAGCTTTCAAAAGCCTCGTCTGTTAAGTTGGGCCTGTCTAGTGCTTGGCGTAAAATCAAAGTTGAATAATGATCAGAGTCAATATCTGAAGTGGCTTTCACTATTCTATTTACTGCGTTGCTCGAAAGCTCTTTTCTATCCATTACTCTTTTAATTACCTCAGTTTTATAATGGTCAGAATCCATTCTCTCAGCAGCATCTAACACTTTAGAAATCATAGCATCACTTAAGTCTTCTTTCAAAGCACGCATTAAAATGAGGCTCACATAATGGTCGGAATCCATTCTACTAATCGCATTCAAGAATGCTTCTGTAGTTTCATTATTCTTAAGAAACAAGGTGCTGTAATCCTTAAAAACTTCGGTGATGTAATGGTCAGAGCTTAAGTTAGCAGGTACATAAGCCGCAATTTTTACCAATTCCTTATTGCTTAGGTTTTGTTTGCTGAGTACTGCTTTAAGGTACATTTGGCTTACATGGTCGCTTTTGATTTCACTCGTTTCTTTCAAAACGGCATCTAGACCACCTTTGGCGTAAATTCTTAGGGTTCTGCTTTCAGCCCCAATGCCCGTGGCGCGAATGGCTTCGGGCAATACATCGGCCAACCATTTTTGTGCAGCGGCATCAAAATCGGCTCTTCTTCTGCCTTCATAAAACTGATAATCAATAGTTCCAGCAGAATTTCCTTCGGCCAATAACTCTCTTCTTTCTCCGAAAGAGGTTTTTCTTATTTTGATATAGCCGTCTCTGGAAATGGATTTGATGGCTTTGTCATCATCTGTAAATTCAATGTCGCCTTCATACTCTATTTCAAAGCCGTTGCTGCCTTGTTTGCTAGTATAGCGATAGGTGCCGTTCTTTTGTGAAATGCTTGTTGAATTGGAATTAGACCTAGAGGTTGAAATAGAGATTTGGCGTGCAGAAAGATCATTTGCCAAGGAAAGCATTGCCCATAAGGCAACGGCCATTCCCATAATCATACTTCGAGTTTTTGTGCTTCGGTTTTTCATAATTTCTTTTGTTTTTAGGCAGTTGCCGGCAGGTGACCAAACCTGCCTTTCAACTGTCTTTGTTGTTTTGAGTTCCCGATGACCTATCGGGCTTGACCTCTTGCCGATGCGCCAAATGGCTAATCGACCTTACAATGATGGGAAGATGCCGCGCAAGAAAAAACCGCAATGCAATGAACTGTAATTTGTCTGCACTGAACTGTTGAGAAGATGTAATGCTGCTTTGTAGGGGGGTGATTTGAAATAAAAAAAGGCTGCACCTTTCGGCACAGCCCATTCCAATACACAATACAATTCGTTTAGCGATAAGCAGGAGGCGTAATTCCTTTCATTCTTAAGTAGGTGATCATTTGGCCACGATGATGGCCATTATGGTCCAAATAAGAAATTACTTGAGCAGTTACTGCGTCACTTGACTCACTCGAAAGAATTAATTTGTGCATGGCATCAAATTGCTCCCCAGCCCATTTGATCAGCTCTGCTTTACTTTTGGCGTTTTCATCGCCTGGGCTCCAAGCGGCTTGCCCTTGGTTTTGAAAAGCCCTTCGGAAATAATCGATGCTATAGGCAATGTGATAGGCCTGTGCCCCAAAAGAGCGTTGCTCCTCATTGGGCTTAAAGTTGTAATCTGCCTCTGGCATGGCATTAAAAACCTCAATGGTGAAGGCTTTGGTAACTTCTAACCTTTGTTTGAGGTAATCATAACCGCCATCTACTGGCTTTAAGGTTGAGCTGGTGAGTCCAATGGCCAATAGGCAGAGAGCGAAAGCCGGAATGGCTCTTTGTTTTAGTTTGCTTTTCATAAGTGGTAGTTAAATGTAAAATAAAGATTATACGTAAGTGATTACATATTTGTTAGGAGGCAAGAAGTTATTTATAAACTAAATAATTAGTTATTAATTGTAAGAACAGTTACATTACCATCACATAGTGGTTTGAGCCAATTGACCTGTTAGATTAACATAGATTTATTTTATGAAGTATACCGCATTTATTATAGTCTTTCTAATGATGAATAGTGCTGTTAATGCACAGCACAAGAAATTCAATTTTGACCAATCTTGGGAAAGAGTATATCATTTAGAGTTACAAGGCCGGCCTAAGTCGGCTGCTCCAATAGTAGACTCTATTTATACGGCAGCTAAAAAGCATAATCAGCCAAATCAAGTCATTCAAGCACTGATCTATCAATCCAAGTTTATTCTGTTGGTTGAGGAAAACGCACAGCGTAAGGTGATTGAAAATTTCAGAAATGAGATTGATCAGAGCAGTGAACCCTTTAGGAATTTACTGCAGAGTATGCTGGCCGGAATGTACTTGGACTATTATGCGCAAAATCAATGGAGAATTAGAGAACGATCAAAAACTGATAATGCCTCTGGTTTCTTAACCTGGGACTCGGAAACGTTCCTTGATAATATTGCGCAGTTGTATGAAAGTTCTTTAGAAATGGGGAAAAGTATAATTTATATCCCTCTTTCAAACTATGAAATGCTACTAGATGAAAGTGAGCTTGGGCGCAAATACAGACCATTGCTGTTTGATTTACTCGCCAACAAGGCCATTGATTATTTTGTTGCATATCAATACCGCAGAAAAAGGAATGCAAACACATTTATTATTAACAACCCTCAATCTTTCTATAATTCAACAGAGTTTTTATCTCTTGCTCTCTCTAACCCCGATCCTTCCTCATTTTTGTTAAAGGCGCTTAGGGTTTATCAGCGTTTAATTGAGTTACATAAAACTGATGAACAACCTTATGCAATCGTTGACTTAGAGCTCAAGAGAAAATTATTGATCAAGCGATCAAATACCTTTCCAGAGAGCGATAAGCTTTATTTTCAATCATTAGAAGAGCTGAAAGAACAGTATGCCAATCATGACGTGTCTACTATGATTGACTATGAATTGGCTAGGTTTCTAAACCAAGAAGGTGATAAATATGATCCAAATATTTTAGGGCAGAACCAATTTAAAAAAGCAGAGGCATTAAGAATTTGTAATGAGGCAATTGATAATTTTCCAAAAAGTTTTGGCGCTAAGCAATGCAAAAACTTGGCTGACGAAATTAAAAAGCCTTCTCTTTCACTCAGGGCCGAATCATATATTCTTCCTCACCAAGCCACTAAGGTATTGTTAAGTTACAAGAACTATGATCGACTTAAGCTTTCAACATACAAAGTAAACTCAAAGGATTCTGAACGCTTTGAACGACTTAGAAACGATTCATCAAGAGTCGCGCTTCTGAATACGCTTGAAAAAGTTGAAGAATGGACTGTTCAGGTTAAAAATGAAAAGGATTATCAAGAACACAGTACTGAGCTTTTGTTTCCTGCACATGATTTTGGCAGTTATTTAGTAGTGGTATCAAATGCGCTTAAGGACAATGAATTGCTTGCTTTTGATATGGTTCAAGTGACTCAATTGGCTATTGTTCAAGTTGAAAACGCTTCCTCAAAGACATATAGGGTAATTGACAGAAATAATGGAAATCATGTTTCTGGAGTGAGTTTTCATGTTTATTCTACTTCGAACAACCAAGATACCCAGATAGATAAAACACTAACCACCAATGAAAGTGGAGAAGTGTCTTTTTCATTTCCTAGCAATCGTTATGGCTCCGTGAATATTGAGTTAATTAATGGGGAGGACAAGCCAGTATTTAACAATATCTATCAGTCAGGATATAATAAAGGGTATACGGAAGAGGAAGGTGACTATGAGGCTAAAATGTTCTTCTTTACCGACAGAGGGATTTATCGCCCAGGCCAAGAAGTTCATTTTAAAGGCATCTTGATTAAACAGACTGCCAATGAATCAAAAGTAGTTTCTGAAGAAAAAATATATGTAACGCTCTTTGACCCGAATGATGAACCTGTGGGTTCACACAGCTTGGTTACCAATGAATTTGGCTCCTTTTCGGGAAGCTTTAAGTTGCCTAAATCGGGTCTTACAGGAGAGTATTCAATTGAGGTGGATGAAGATATGTACGAGTCTCCATTTTTTGAAGACTCAGATGACTTTGATTATCAATATGCCACGTTTTCTGTAGAAGAATACAAGCGCCCAAAATTCGAAGTTACATTTACTCCAACCCTCGATACCCATCAGATTAACGATTCAATATTTGTAGAAGGGAATGCAATAGCTTTTGCAGGCAGCAATGTTTCTAATGCAAAAGTGCGTTATTCAGTAGTTAGGTCAGTTGATTTTGACCGCCTTAATTACTACTCGCTTCCCCGTTATCCACTAAGCACAGCGGTAACTCTGGTAGAAGGAGAAATGGAAACGGATTTAGAAGGTAAGTTCATCATTCCTTTTAAAGCCGTTATAGATTCCAGCATTTCTAAAGTCAACAGACCTGTTTTTGTGTATCGCATTGAAGCCGATGTTATCGACATCAATGGAGAGACGCATAGCGCAGAAACTCAGGTTAAGGTTGCACACCATACCTTAAAAGTATCTGTTTCTGTTCCATCAGTTGTTGATAGAACCTCAAAGAACTTAGGTGTTTTTGTCAATGCGAAATCACTCAATGGAGAGCCTCAGCAAGTGTTGGGTGATTTAAAAGTATATAAATTGGTCGCTCCTGAGCAAGTAAAGCGTAGTGCGCTTTGGGACTCTCCAGATTACGTTGGTTTTACTAAGGAAGAACACGACAAGCTCTTTCCTCATCTTCCCTACCAAAATGAAAGCGAAGTGGCTGAATGGCCAAAAGGACGCACTTTTTTTAGCGATAGTATTCAAACAGATTCAAAGGCTGTCGATTTAGGTCAAACGAACAACTGGCCTACGGGGAAATATCTATTGGAGTTTATTACTCAAGAACCTTCTGGAGAGGAGATTTTAGAAAGCATGACTTTTGAACTGACAGATTTTAATAGCCAAAAAGTATCGGACAATCTGTTATTCACTTTCAATACAGAAAAAGTGAGTTATTCTCCGGGCGAGGTGGTTAAGTTCAGGTATGGCACCGCAGCGAAAGACCTAGTAGCAACCATATGGATCAAGAAAGGAGATGAGGTTGTAGAGAAAATAACTACTCCCCTGAATAATGAATTGAAAACCTTAGAAATTCCTGTGAATGAAAGTGATAGAGGAGGCTTTAGTATTCATTATTTCTATTCAGCATTCAATGATTTCAATAGTGGAACCCTTGACGTGGAGGTAACGGATGACTTGCCAAAGCTTGATTTAGAAGTGGGTACTTTTCGCAATAAACTCGAACCGGGGGTTAATGAACAATGGTCTTTTAAAGTGTTGGGAGAAAATGGTAAAAAAGCTTCCGCTGAATTATTAGCGTCAATGTACGATGCTTCATTAGATCAGTTTCGCACAAATGAATGGTCATTCTCACCTTTTCGCGATTATGCCTTGTATACCCAAAACTCCTTTGACCGCGAAAACAGCTTTAACCTGACTTTTTTCAGAAATCTTAAGTATGAATATTCTCCACCCTCCCCAAGTCTTAGCTATGATGCTTTAAATTATTTTGGGTTCAGTTTTGTCAATCCATCAAATGTCAATCAGAGATATTTGAATGATTTACGTTGGCGAAAAAAACCCAATCCGGTGCTTTCTTCAAAAAAAATAGCGCTTAAAAATGGTTTTGTGGCGGGCAAAATTTTGGATGAAGAAGGCTCTCCCTTAATCAGTGTAAACGTTTTGGTGAAAGGCAAGAATAAAAGCGTTTCTACCAATGCTGAAGGGTACTTTGAATTGGAAGCGAGTAAAGGGGAAACCCTACTGGTTCGGTTTTTAGGCTATAAAACCTATGAGTCTAAAATTGGTGATAACAACTACTTTGAGATTAGCCTACTGCCAGACTTAACAGACTTAGGAGAGGTGATAGTTACAGGTTATGGGGTTGCCCGAAACAAGAAGTCTCTTTCATACTCCATTGCCGAAATTCCCGATGACGAAGAGATTGCTGAGGAAATGATGTTTGAGTTTGAGCCTAACCCTATGAAGTTAACCAGTCTTGCCTCAGGAATTCGAGTAACCCTAAGAGGCACTGGCTCAATTACTCCAGGCAAAGAGCCTCTGTATATTGTCGATGGCGTGATTAAACCTTTTAGTGGGCTGAATCCGGAAGATATTGTGAACATGGAAATACTAAGTGGTACAGCGGCTACTTCCCTTTATGGTGCTCAAGCGGTGAATGGTGTAGTTTTAATCACTACCAAAAGAGGCAAGAAAGAACAAGACGCCCTTTTGGCACAGGTAAAAACAAGACAGAATTTAAATGAAACTGCCTTTTTCTTCCCTACGCTCAGAACAGATGCAGAAGGAAATGTGTCTTTTAACTTTGAAAGCCCTGAGTCTTTGACTCAGTGGAATTTCCAATTGTTGGCACATAATAAAGAACTAGCCTCCGCCATACTTAAAAGAAATGTAGTGACCCAAAAGGAGCTAATGGTGCTGCCCAACCCTCCACGTTTTCTTAGAGAAGGGGATACATTAGTGTTTGCCTCTAAAATTGCCAGCTTAAGCTTAGACTCTTTGAAAGGAACAGCCCAGCTACAGCTTTTCGATGCACTAACAGAAAAACATCTGCAGACCATAATTTTAGGAGTCGAGAACAAGAGCTTCAGCCTTCTTCCTAAGGGAAATACGAATGTGGAATGGAGGCTTTTTATACCTAAAGGGATCTCCGCAATTCGTTATAAGGTGGTAGCCACAACAGGTAGTTTTTCAGATGGAGAAGAGAGCGTGCTTCCAGTCTTAACCAACCGTATTCTGATTCAAGAAAGCACTCCATTATGGGTGAACGCCAAAAGCAAAAATACCTTTACTTTGGATAAGCTAAATAGCAACAGTTCCAAAACTTTGGTGAACCACAACTTAACACTTTCCCTTACAACAAATCCAATATGGGAAGCCATTCAGAGTTTACCTTATTTAATTGAATACCCATATGAATGTTCTGAACAAACGTTTGCAAGGTTTTATGCCAATAGTCTAGGCGCCTATATTATAGAGCAAAACCCAACGATTAAGTCAACATTAAAAAACTGGGCTTCGATCGAGGAGCCGTTGAGCCCACTAGAAAAGAACCCTGACTTAAAAGCAATTTTGATTGAGGAAACGCCATGGTTGAGAGATGCCAAAAATGAAACGCTTCAAAGAAAGAGGTTAGCCCAAATATTTGATTCTGGAATGACTGAAAGCGATATCGATGCTGCCCTGCAAAAGCTAAAAGATATGCAGTTAAGCTCTGGTGGCTTCCCTTGGTTTACAGGAAGTAATAGGGCTAATCTTTACATTACTCAGCATATAATCACAGGGCTTCTGAAACTTCAAAACCTTACTGGAAATTACGATGCATTGGCTACGATCAATAAGGGCATGTCTTATTTAGATTCCGAAATCATAAGCAACCACAAACGAGCATTAAAAGACAAAGTCAATCCTAGAGAAAGGCAGATTAACTTTTTACAAGTGCAGTATCTTTATGCCTATGCTTTACATGTTCGAGAGGAAACGCCTAAGGCATTAAAAGAAGCCGTTGATTTTTATTCAAAACAAGCTTTTGACCACTGGTTGCAGTTGGATCTTCAGTCTCAAGCCATGGTTGCTTTTTACGCCTATAAAATTGGCAATAGTAAAATGGCCAATACGATTCTTACTTCGATTAAGGAGAATAGCACTAGCTCAGAGGAGTTAGGTGTTTATTGGATGAACAATACTTCGGGATGGAGTGCTTGGCAATCGCCTATCGAGACGCAATCTATCTTGATTGATGTCTTCTCTCAAATCACAAAAGATCAGGTTTTTATTGATGGGATGAAGCAATGGCTTTTAAGTCAAAAAAGGGTGAAAAGTTGGAAGTCGACTAAGGCTACAACTGAAGCTATATTCGCTTTACTTTCGGGCGGTCAAGAGCTGTTGGTGCCTTCTCAACCCGTGGAGCTTATGGTGGGCACTGAAACGTTTAACACGAATGGAAATTCAGACCAGCCAGAAACGGCTTACTTCAAAAAAGTATGGAACACCAATGAGATTAAACCTGAGATGGCGAAAGTTACAATTGACAATCCAAACGATAATATTGCATGGGGAGGGCTTCATTGGCAATACTTCGAAGATTTAGATCAGGTGACTTCTGCGGTGGGGCCACTTTCTATAAAAAAGCAGCTCTATAAAGTGGTTCGTTCCGCTTCGGGAGAAAAGCTTGAGTCGGTAAGAGAAGGAACGGATTTAGCCCTTGGAGACCTCATTAGGGTACGTTTGGAAATCACCTCTGATCGAGAAATGGAATATATTCACTTGAAGGACATGAGAGCATCAGGCTTGGAGCCGATAAACGTACTGTCTGAATATAAGTGGCAAGATGGACTTGGCTATTATGAAAGCACAAGAGATGCCGCAACCAACTTTTTTATCGAGAGGTTACCAAAGGGTACTTTTGTTTTTGAGTATGATCTTAGGGTAAACAATAAGGGAGAGTTTTCGAATGGAATTACGAGCATCCAAAACATGTATGCTCCTGAATTCTCAAGCCATTCTGAAGGTATGCGTATAAAGGTTGGTGAAAAATGAGGCCAGTTATTTAGCTTCAATTTCTCCGCCTTCTACCTCAAAAAACTTCACTTCATGGCCAATGGCTTCAAAGATTTTTTGGCTGCGCTCGGGGCGGGCATCGGTAACGAAAATCTGACCGAAGGCATCGGAGGCCACCATTTCCATCAGCTTGGTAATGCGGAAATCATCCAGCTTATCGAAAATATCATCGAGCAGGAGCATGGGCTTTATTTCTGTTTCAGTAAAGATATAATCGAAGTGCGCCAGCTTAAGTGCAATCAAATAAGACTTTTGCTGCCCTTGCGACCCGAACTTTTTGATCAACTCACCTTCCATTTCAAATAGAAACTCATCTTTATGAATCCCCACATTTGTACGCTTCAGAATTAAATCCTTTTTCTGATTTTGCTTAAATAAAGCGGCAATGTCATGCCCAAAGTCCGATTCATATTGTAAATCCACTTGTTCACTTTCTTCTGAAAGCAGCGCATAATGCTTTTGCACCAAAGGACGGAAAGCCTGGGTAAAGCCTTTTCTGACTTCGTAAATGCGTTGGCCAATTTCAATCAGTTGATCGGTGTATTGTTGAAGCAGGGCTGCATCGAAAAAATCACGGTCGGCAAACTGTTTCAGCAGGCTGTTGCGCTGCTTTAGTACGTGGTTATATTGAATCAGGTCGTTCAGGTAGCTTTGGCTAGTTTGGGAAATAATTCCATCAAAAAATCTTCGTCTATCTTCGCTTCCATTTCGGATTACATCCGTGTCGTTGGGAGCAATTAGCACTACGGGAAACTTGCCAATATGCTCGCTTGCTTTCTTATATGGCTTCTCGTCTAGCTTAATTAATTTCTTTTTGCCCAATTGCAAGCCACAAACGAGGGTGTGTGTTCGGTCGCCTAGAATAATTTTTCCTCGTAAAGAAAAATAGTCTTGGCCGTGAAGGGCGCATTGGACGTCTTGAGGATTAAAGGCGCTTTTGGTGATGCAAAGGTAATAAATGGCATCCAATAGGTTGGTTTTGCCGCTTCCGTTCTTACCCACCAAGCAGTTAATTTCCTTCGAAAAGTCGATCTTTAAACTTTCGTAGTTCTTGAAATTGTTAAGGCCGATAGATTCGAGATGCATTAATTTCGAAGTTGAACGTTTTTGTCTTATTTTCGCACTCCGATTTAAACTTGTACAAGCAAAGGAAACGGAGATTTCCTTCAAATATATTGACGAATGGCCGCAACTAAAGCAACATCTAAAGCAAAAGCAAAAAAGGCGACAAAGTTCTCTAAGGAGACTTATATGTTCTGGTTCGAGAACATGTTGTTACAAAGAAGGTTCGAGGAGAAAGCAGGACAGCTTTACGGACAGCAAAAAATCAAAGGTTTTTGCCATTTATACATTGGCCAAGAAGCTTGTTCAAGTGGTTCGGTTACTGCATTAGAAAAAGGAGATAAGTGGATTACTGCTTACAGAGATCACGGTCAGCCATTGGCTTTAGGTACTAGCCCTAATGCAATTATGGCCGAGCTTATGGCCAAAGAAACGGGTGTTTCTAAAGGAAAAGGTGGCTCTATGCACATGTTCGACAAAGAAGTTGGATTTATGGGCGGTCATGGTATTGTAGGTGGGCAGGTGCCTTTAGGCGCAGGTATTGCCTTTGCCGAAAAATATAATAAAACAGGTAAGCTTTGTATCTGTATGATGGGTGATGGTGCTGTGCGTCAAGGTGCATTCCACGAAGCGCTCAACATGGCCATGAACTGGAAATTGCCAGTGATTTTCGTAATCGAAAATAATGGTTACGCCATGGGAACCTCGGTACAAAGAACTTCTAACGTAACCGACCTTCATACTTTAGGTGAATCATATGATATGCCTTCTGCTGCTGTTGATGCCATGAACCCTGAAAACGTTCACATTGCGGTTGAAGAAGCTGCCGATAGAGCAAGAAGAGGTGATGGCCCAACCTTATTGGAGTTCAGAACTTACCGTTATAAAGGGCATTCAATGTCTGACCCTGCGAAATACAGAACCAAAGAAGAGTTAAACGAATACAAAGATAGAGACCCAATTGAGCAAGTAAGAGCTAAGATTTTGGAGAACAAATGGGCTACTGAAGCAGAATTGAAAGAGATCGACAAGAAGATCAAAGCTACTGTGGAAGAGTCAGTTAAGTTTGCAGAAGAGTCTGATTATCCAGATCCGTCTGAGGCTTACAAAGACGTTTATGTACAAGAAGACTATCCGTTCATCACCGAATAGGATTTAATCCCTTGTTGTTCAACATTTTCCTTATATTTGCGACCTAATTTTCAAGAGATGGCAAAGAAGACTTCAGAAGAAGCACACGACACGCATAACGACACCAACTCAGCAGTTGGAAAAATGAAGAGAGAGCTAGGCCCAACAGGTTTTGTTGGGATGATAGTTGGATTGGTAATTATAGTAATTGCCAGTGGTGTTTTCTTTATTAATTATACCAAGACTAGCAAGAACACAACTGCTCAGGCAGACATGTTTCAAGCGCAATATTACTTTGAGCAAGATAGCCTTGATTTGGCCTTGAATGGTGATGGCAGAAACCTTGGTTTCTTGAGTATCATCGATATTTACGGTGGAACAGAAGCTGCAAATCTGTCTAACTATTATGTTGGAGCTATTTATCTAAAAGAGCAAAAATTTCAATTGGCTTTAGATCATTTGAAAGATTTTAGTTCTTCTGAAGAATTGATCCAAGCAAGAGCGTATAAGCTAACAGGCGATGCTTATATGGAATTGGGTAACTTTAGTGATGCAGCGAGCCAATACGAAAAAGCAGCAAGCACTGCTGATGACGATGCTTTTTCTCCTGCTTATTTATTGAAAGCTTCTTTGGCTTACGAAAAACAAGGAGACCTAAAATCGGCTGTTAAGCCTCTAGACAATATTATTAAGAACCACTTTGGAACTGCTGAGTACGCTAGCGCACGAAAGCATAAGGCTCGCCTTGAAGGCCTTGCCGGGAGTTAATTCTTAATTCAAAAAATTAACAATGAAGGTAAGGTCGTAAGGTCTTACCTTTTTTATTTGGCGAGAAGCCAAACAGAACATTCTTTAACATCAAAAACTTTATACCAACATTATGGCATCGAACCTTAAAAATCTAAGCGATTACAGCGATAAAAATATTACCGATATGAGTAAGAAGAAGTTCGCTATTGTAGTTTCAGAATGGAATGAAGAAGTAACTGAATCGCTTTACCAAGGTGCATATGAAACATTGATTTCGCAAGGCGCAAATAAAGAAAACATCATTAAAAAGATGGTACCAGGTAGCTTCGAGCTTTCAATGGGAGCGCAATGGATGGCTCAAAAAGAAGAAATTGACGCGGTAATCTGTTTAGGCTGTGTAATTCAAGGCGAAACGCGTCATTTCGATTTTATCTGCGATGCCGTTGCCCATGGCATAACTAACGTATCATTGAAGTACAATAAGCCTGTAATTTTTGGGGTGCTTACACCAAACACTCAAAAACAAGCCTTAGACAGGGCAGGAGGAAAACACGGCAACAAAGGAGACGAAGCGGCAATTACGGCTGTGAAAATGCTCGGCTTTTAATCATTAATTTTTTCACTATTTATTTTTCTAGATCAATTTATGCAGGTCTTAAAATTCGGAGGAACTTCGGTTGGGAAACCGGAACGAATGCATCAAGTGGCTCAGCTTATTACTAAAGATGAGCACTCAAAAATTGTTGTTTTATCTGCCCTTTCGGGTACTACCAATGCTTTAGTGTCTATTGGAGAGTCGTTGGCAAAAAGCGATAAGGAAGAGGCAAAAAGTAAGATTGAAACACTTAGAGTTCATTATGCCACTTTTATAGAGACTCTGTTTTCAACAAAAGAGAAAGCAGCAGAGGCAAATGATATCATCGATGAGCATTTTGAGTTTCTGTTAATCACCCTTAAAATATCTTTCAACGAAGCATTAAACAGAGATATTCTGGCACAAGGTGAGCTGATGTCTACCAAGCTGTTTACACTTTATTTGGAAGAAATTGGTGTAAACGCAAAGTTACTCCCTGCCCTTGAGTTTATGCGTACCAACGAAGAGGAGGAGCCAGATTTAGACTTGATCTCTGAAAAACTGACGGCTATTCTAGCAAAGGAAAACGATGCCTCAATTTTTATTACCCAAGGTTATATATGTAAAAACCATAAGGGAGAAATTGACAATTTGCAGCGTGGAGGAAGTGACTATACAGCTTCTTTGGTAGGTGCAGCCATTAATGCGACTGAAATTCAGATTTGGACGGACATTGATGGAATGCACAATAACGATCCAAGGGTGGTAGACAAAACCTTCCCAATTGCTGAACTCTCTTTTGATGAGGCTGCTGAGTTAGCTTATTTTGGGGCTAAAATCTTACACCCTGCTTCTATTTGGCCTGCGCAGAAAATGGGAATTACCGTGCGCTTGCTCAATACCATGCAGCCAGAAGCAAAAGGAACTGTGATTAGCACGGCAACGACTTCTGATGATGTGAAGGCCTTGGCCGCCAAAGATGGGATTATCGCTATTAAGATCAAGTCTAGTCGAATGCTTTTGGCCTATGGTTTCTTGAGAAAGGTGTTCGAGATTTTCGAGAAGTATAAAACACCAATTGATATGATTACCACCTCTGAGGTAGCGGTTTCGGTAACCATAGATGACGATACTTATTTGAACAAAATTCTTACGGAACTAGAGAAATTTGGTACCGTGGAGGTAGATAAGAATCAAACCATCATTTGCGTAGTGGGTAATTTTGTAGCCGAAAGAAAAGGAGTAGTCAACAATATTTTTGAGGCTTTAACCAGCATTCCAATTCGAATGATTTCGTATGGAGGTAGCCGTCACAATATCTCCTTACTAACAGATGAGGGCTCTAAGGTAGAAGCGCTTCGAAAGCTGAATACGCACTTGTTCGATCTTTGATCAGTTTCGATTCTATATAAAAAATGCCTCCAAAATTGATTTTGGAGGCATTTTTTATTGAGCATAAGCCAAACAGAAAGTGCTTAGTTAAAATGTTTTTCGAATCTCATTCTATGTTCAATCGCTCAGATATTCAGACCAAACTTATTCCTCAATATACTTTTATGGCAGCCATTTGGCCTCAGTAAAATTCTTAGGCTCAAATGCTTTATTAGAAATGTGTTCAGGAGATTTGATGTTAGAGTACACCTCCAAAAGTCTTAGTTTATTGTCGGTATAAAACTTTACTTCTGTGGCTACCCAGCCACCACCCAGTTTTTCATATTTGTTGAAGTGAACATCCTGATTTCGGCCGTTTCCAAAATTCTGAATCATTCTAACAAAAAGGAGCGTTTCTTTATCTATCCAAAACTGGTTAGAGCTTTCGTCCCCTTCCAATGCGCCTACAACATAAACCTTCTTTCCATTGTAGTCTCGCTGATAAGCCTTTTCAAGATCAAAATTCAATATAGTTAATGCTTTGGCGGTTTTTGCCGCAGGCTGGTCGTAAACCGAAAACCCTAAAATAAGGAGTGGGTGGTACATTAATCTAGAGCCTGTAACTTGGCCATCTGTTAGCTGGTAGATGGAGTCATTTCTGAAGATAATGCCCGTTCCCTGATCCATATGATAAAACTTAATGGCTAGTTTATCAGGCATTTGTATGGCTTCGTACCAAACATTGTCACTTGTTACTTTTCCATTTTCATCATAGCGGGTAGTCTGCTGATCAAAGGTGAGGGTTTTATACCATTTGCCTTGATAACGCTTATTCATTTTTTCCAGCAAACTGAGCCCGTCACCTCCTTGCTTAGTCGGAATGGCAAAAAGTAATACTATAACAGGTAAGATGAGTTTTTTTAAAATCATTATTTTCCTTCAAACAGCTCTATATAGGCTGCATCAATTATTCTAGATTGGTTTCCTTTCCATTCAGGAGCACCCGGAATCTCATTCACTTCAGACAAAGCTTCCTTCGTCTTTCCTCCATCAATTCCCTTTTTTACATACTCAAGAGCCTTCTGCAAATAATTTTGAAAAGCCCTCAAATCTTCACGATTTCCTTGAATATCATAACCCTCGCCAGAGTGGCCATAGATGAAAATCGTATCGCGGTCAAAGGTATTATAAGTTTTTTCAAGAACCGACTGCCAATTGCCCATATTTGCCCCAGCCGATTTATCAACAAAAGGAGGTCTTCGGTTAAAAAGAAGGTCGCCCATATGTACTATGTTGGCGTTTTCAAAATGAACAACAGAATCACCATCCGTATGGCCAGCGCCAAAATAATGCAGTGCCATGGTTTCATCCCCTACCTTTTTACTCCACTTTCCTGATTTATAGGTGGTATCAGGCAAAAGTGTACTCTCAGGGTTTCTAGCTGTTCTTTCTTGATTGGCTTTTGAGTTTTCATGTGCCACAACCTGCTTTGCCAAACCTTTAAATGCAATATTTCCAGAAGTATGGTCGCCATGATGATGCGTGTTGATCAAAAGGTCAATTTGTCTGCCCGTCTTTTTCTTAAGCTCTTCAATCAGATGCGTGGCCGAATCTTGGTACTGAGTATCTACCACCACAATTCCATTATTGGAAGCCATCCAGCCAATCGTTCCTCCCTTTTCGGTAAAAAAGCCAACATTATTTCTCAGAGGGGTCATTTTATAACCGTCTTGAGCAAAGAGCGCATTAAGAAAGGAGAACCCCGTAGTGGCGCCAATACCAGTAATTAAACTTGTCTGTTTTACAAAATTGCGTCTGTTCATAAGGGTAGGATTGGTCTATTGAAATTATAAAAGGATACGATTAAAGGCAGTACCGCCTATATAAAAGCGAAATAAAAGCAATTTGAACATAGCAAAACATCAGCTTGTTTTTGGTAATTTCACCGACCCTAAATTGATAATTATGAGACTTTTTTATCTTTTGATGTTAAGCTGTTTTGCCTTTTCAGTCGCTGCGCAAGACCTACCAAAAGCATTATTGACCACCCCAGAGCTTTCTAATTATGAGAAAACCTCGAGCTATGCCGATGTAATAGCCTTTATTGATGCTGCCACCAAAGGGAGCAACAAAGTAACCCGACTTTCGATGGGCAAGAGCTTGGAAGGAAAAGACATTCCTGTGTTAGTTTTGGCCAATCCAAAAGTAAGTACCCCAGCCGAAGCAAAAGCAAGTGGTAAACCCATCATTTATATCCAAGGAAATATTCACTCTGGTGAAGTAGAAGGAAAAGAAGCGGTACAAGTAATGCTTCGCGAAATACTTCACGGTGATAAGGGATATCTTTTGGATAATCAAACCATCCTTTTTGCACCGATTTATAACACCGACTCTAACGATAAAATGGAAGCCGGTCGTAGACCCTCGCAAGAAGACAGCCCAAAAGAAGTGGGAATTAGAGAAAATAGCCAAGGTTGGGATTTGAACCGTGATGGGATCAAACAAGAAGCTTTAGAAACAAATGGCCTAATTCAAAACATTATTGTGCCTTGGGATCCTGCGCTTTTCGTAGACCTACACACCACTAACGGTGTTTGGCATGGGTATTCACTTACTTGGGCACCTAGCTACCACACCGCTGGAGAAAAAGCACCATATGATTTTACTTGGGATAGAATTCTGCCCGAAGTAACCGAACAAGTAAAGAAGAAGGATAATGTATACCTCGGCCCATATGGCTACTTCTACCCACAGAGAGAAGGCTGGCCGATTAAATCCATTAGTACTTATAACCACCACCCACGCTATTTGGTGAACCAGTTTGGTTTAAGAAACAGAATGGCAATTTTGAGTGAAGCCTTTGCTCATGAGCGCTTGTACCAACGAATAAATTCTACCTATGCGTTTGTAAGAGAGATTTTGGAATTCACCAATAAGAACGGAAAGGAAATGTTGAAGGTAAATGCGCAAGCAGAAGCCGCAGCCATTCAATTGGTGAAAGAGCAAGGAGGAAAAGTAAGCAAAGGAGTGAGATTCGAAATGACACCTTTAGAAGAAAAAATTCCTGCTTACAGGGCTTACAATTACGTAGAGTATGAAGAAACTGAAGGCAACAGACCTGGGAAACGCTATTTAAGAAAGCCAGAAATTGTTGAGTTGCCGAACATAGTAAACTATAGTGCTTTTACGCCAACAGTAACAGCCATTTTACCAAAAGGCTACATTATTCCAGCCGAGTTTGCCAACATTGCCGAACACCTGATGAAGAACGGTGTGAAGGTGACTAAACTCGAAAAGAATGTGAGAGCAACAGGTCAATCGTATAAAGCCACCAAGCTTGCAATAGCGCAGCGACCTTTCGAAATGCACAAAATGGCAACCATTGAAGGAGCTTATGAAAACACCACTAAGAAATTTGGTAAAGGCGATTATTGGGTAGATTTAGCTCAGCCCTTGGCCAACCTTATTTTCTATATGTTAGAACCAGAATCAGATGATGGGTTGGTGACATGGAACTTCTTTGATGAGCATTTCCAGAAGAACGGCATTGATCAAAAAGCTGTAGAATACCCTGTTTTCAAATATTTTGAATTGAAATAATATGAAAAAGACAATCCTTTTTTCAGGCCTGTTGCTGTTTATTGGTACTGCCTGTAGTCCTCTTACGGACAAAGAAAAAACCGATGCTACCGTAAGCCAAGAAACCATCAAGGAACATATTTACTATTTGGCTTCTGATGAAATGAAGGGTCGAAACACGGGTTCTCCAGAAATTTTGAAAGCAGCCGATTATATCGCTGACCAACTTAAAGCTTATGGCGCTAAGCCTGTACCTGGTGCCGATGGCTATTTTCAGCCAGTGCCTTTAAGAAAGAAGAGCCCAGCTACTTCTGCTACCTTAGATTTCTCTGGTAAGCATTTCGAATTGGGTACAAACCTTTTAGTACTTGAAGGTCAAAGCGAAACAGTGGAAGGCGAAATCGTATTCTTAAACTATGCGCTGGCAGCTGATTATGAAGGCAAGGAAGTAGAAGGGAAAATCGTATTTGCTAAAATTGGCGATGGAGAAAATACCGATACACGTCAAATTCTTCAGTTGAGTCGTCAGAAATACCAGTTGGCTTTAGACAATGGCGCAGCTGGAATTGTGGAATTCTATAACCTTCCTACTTCATTTGAGCAAGTAGGAGCTCGTTTTAGAAGCACTAGTATTAGCATTGATCCTGATGGTGATGAAGGAAGAATTATTCCTCAGCTTTGGTTGAAGGATGCCGACAACTCTACCCAAAGATTTATGATGACGCGCAGTATCAAGAGAGCGAATATTGAAATCAAGGGAATGGTGAATGAGCTGACCAAAGATAAAAATGTGTTGGCCATGATTGAGGGCACCGACCCTGAGTTGAAGGATGAGTTCATCATGTTTTCTGCACACTACGATCACGTAGGAATTGGAAGACCAGATGAAGCAGGAGACTCTATTTACAACGGTACTCGCGATAACGCGATTGGAACAGTAACAGTGCTTTCTGCGGCTGAAAATATTGGCAAGTATCCAATGAGAAGATCTGCACTTTTCGTGCTTTACACTGGCGAAGAGAAAGGACTTTTAGGAAGCCGTTGGATGGCCGACAACCCAATTGTTCCTTTGAATGAAATTGTGTTTTGCTGGAACAGCGACAACGCAGGCTATAACGATACCACCATTTCTACTGTGGTTGGTTTAGAAAGATTTACCGTAGTGCCACAATTGATAAAAGATGCCAATACGGCTTATGGCCTAACTGCTATTGACGATCCTGCGGGAGAGCAAGGGCTATTCGATAGATCGGATAATGTAAGCTTTGCCCGAAAAGGAATTCCAGCGCCAACTTATAGCTTGGGCTTCCGCTCTTTCGATGGTGAAGTAACCAAGTACTACCACAAAGCAGGCGACAACCCAGAAACCGTAGACTATGACTATCTGTATAAATTCTTCAGCAGTTACGTATTGGCTTCGCGCCTTATCGGAAATGCCGATGAAACGCCATTTTGGATAGAAAGCGATAAATACTACGAAATAGGAAAAACACTTTACGGAAAGGACTAGCAGTTAACGAGTCTCCCAAATTTTTGGATTTCGACTTGTACTGAGAACAGCTATTACAAATATCTTTTTGTCATCAATGAAATAGTGGATGGCAAAAGGATATTGTTTTATTAGGGCAAATCGAACGTTTTTATACCTCTCTTGAAAGAGGTAGGGTCGTTTTTGGATTAGTCTTAACTTGTGATCAAGGGATGTTAAAAACCTTTCTCCCAAACCTAATTTTTTGGATTCATACCAAAGGGTGGCTTCTGTAATGTCGTTTTCCGCCTGTGGTTTTATAATGACGGAGTAGCTCATAGCCTTCGCTTCACTCGGTCTTTTACTTCTTCCCAACTTGAACCAGAGTTTGGGTACTTTTCATGTTCTTCAAGTCTTTCTTCAAGAAGAGTTTTATGTTCACTGCTCAATGTATAATCAGATTCGTCAATACCAGATTGCACGATTGAATACAGCGCTTCAAGTGCTTTGTCATCTGCCTTGTTGATAAAATCGTGTAGTCTCTCCCTGATATCTGCGCTGCTCATACGGGTCTTTTTATCAAAAATAACGAAAATATGTAAACCATTCTTATGTATCAGTTGCCTAGCCTTCTAGAATAACACTAAACCAACCGTGACTCTGATGGAGCATTGACTTCTGAATTTCTACTTCTTCAACTTTCCTTTAATCTCATTCAGCTTTAGTAATGCTTCCACTGGTGAAATGGTATTGATATCTAGCGTCTCAAGAATTTCCTTGATCTCATTGAAAGTAGGATCGGCTTCAAAGAGGTTCAGCTGAAAGTTGTTTTTTGGCATATCCTTGATCTTATCCTCCGTTTGGTTACGGATTTTATCCTTTTCCAAATGGTGCATTATTTCCGCAGCACGAATCACTACAGGGTTTGGCATACCCGCCATTTGCGCCACGTGAATACCAAAACTGTGTTCGCTGCCGCCTTCTTTAAGCTTGCGCATAAAAATCACCTTGTTGCCCACTTCCTTTACCGAAACATTGAAGTTCTTAATGGCAGGGAAGTCTTCTTGCAACTGATTCAGTTCATGGTAATGCGTAGCAAAAAGTGTTTTTGGTTTAAACTTGTCGTGGTTGTGTAAGTATTCCACAATCGACCAAGCAATGGAAATTCCATCGTATGTGCTTGTGCCTCGACCAATTTCGTCCATCAGCACCAAACTTCGATCGCTCAAATTGTTAAGTATACTTGCCGTTTCGGTCATTTCTACCATAAAAGTAGATTCACCTTTCGAAAGGTTGTCACTCGCTCCTACTCTGGTAAATACTTTGTCGGTAATACCCAGAGTGGCTGATTTGGCAGGCACATAACAACCCATTTGAGCCATCAACACAATCAGGGCAGTTTGACGCAAGAGTGCAGACTTACCCGCCATGTTTGGCCCCGTAATAATCAAGATTTGGTGTGTGTGATCGTCCAGAAAAACATCATTGGGTACATAGCTTTCGCCTACAGGCAGTTGCTTTTCAATCACTGGGTGGCGTCCTTCATGTATATCAAGGATCATTTTCTCATTGATATTCGGACGGCAATAATTATTACTTTGAGCTACGTTGGCAAACGAAATAAGGCAATCCAACATTCCAATTACCTTAGCGTTTTGCTGTACTTGTGTGGTGTATTCAGCCGCAAACGAAACCAACTCGAAGAAAATCTGCTGCTCAATGGCTTGAATTTTATCCTCAGCCGTTAAAATCTTGTCTTCGTAAGTTTTCAGTTCTTCTGTAATGTAGCGCTCGGCATTCACCAAGGTTTGTTTTCTGATCCATTCCGCAGGCACTTTGTCTTTATGCGAATTGGTAACCTCTAAGTAATAACCGAATACTTTATTGTAAGCGATTTTTAAAGATGTAATTCCTGTACGTTCGGTTTCTCTTTGCTGAATTTGCAGCAGGTAATCTTTTCCTGAATGCGATATTTTTCGCAATTCATCTAGTTCTTCATCCACCCCATCTTGTACAAAATTGCCTTGATGCACTAACATGGGCGCCTCTTCCTTGAGCTGTTCTTGTATACGAGCTAAAAGTTTTTCGCAAGGGTCTAATTGGCGGGCAAGTGCTTGCAATGATTTATGTGAAGCATGAGCGGCAAAGCCTTGAATAGGACTAATGTTTTCTAGCGCCTTGCGCAGTTGGTTCATTTCGCGAGGGTTAATTCTGCCCACGGCCACTTTGGAAATCAATCGTTCCAAATCCCCAATGTCTTTTAGGTGCTGAGAAATTTCATCTCTCAAATCGGAGTTTTCGGCAAAAGCATCTACAATAGAAAGGCGTTCCTCTATTTTGCTTTTCTCTTTTAATGGAAGCACCATCCAGCGCTTCATCAAACGGCTACCCATAGGAGTGTGCGTTTTATCCAGAATACTAATCAATGGAACGCCTCCTTCCTGCTGCGGATAAACAAGCTCAAGATTTCTGATAGTGAATTTATCGAGCCAAACGTACTTGTCTTCTTCAATTCGGCTGATAGAAGCAATGTGCTTTACTTCTTTGTGTTCAGTTTCTTCCAAATAGTGAAGAATTGCTCCCGAAGCTATAATGCCCAAACCCATATTTTCAATACCAAAACCCTTAAGGTTGGCGGTTTCAAAATGGCTAGTCAGCTTTTCGTAAGTATAGTCGTAGGCAAACACCCAGTCGTCTAAATGGTAAGTGTTATGCGATTCCTTAAATCGATCGTAGAAAACCTCTCGATTCGATTTACAGAAAATAAACTCTGAAGGATTCAAACTCTGGACTAGTTTGTCGATGTACTCTTTAGAACCTTGGGCAGTTAAAAATTCACCGGTAGAAAGATCAAGGAAAGAAATACCCACTTGGTCTTTTTCGAAGAAGAGCGAAGCCAAGTAGTTGTTTCGCTTTTTGTCCAACACATTATCGTTGAAGGAAAGGCCAGGAGTTACCAATTCAGTTACCCCGCGTTTCACAATTCCTTTTACCGATTTCGGGTCTTCTAGCTGATCGCAAATGGCAACGCGATTACCCGCTCTTACTAGTTTTGGCAGGTAATTATCGAGCGAATGATGCGGAAAGCCGGCCAATTCAATATGGCTGGCAGAGCCATTGGCACGCTTGGTAAGCACAATGTCCAATACCTTACTGGCTTTGATGGCATCTTCACCAAAGGTTTCGTAAAAATCACCCACCCTAAAAAGCAATAGTGCCCCAGGATGTTTGGCTTTGATGGCATTGTACTGCTTCATCAACGGGGTTTCCTTTACTTCTGCCTTTGCCTTCGCCATAAATTGAAATTGAATTTTGTGCTTCTTCAAAAATAGAAAAATCCACTGCGCTTTCAATTGTCTATTTACAAAAGTCTGGAAATAGAAGGTGTCGTATGCTCATCAAAAGGAGGCTAGTTAACGAAACGCTTAGTTTAACCCGCTTCCTTTTCAAAATGACAAAGGTTTTCTCGAAGTGAACGAAAAACAACGAGTTCAACTCTCTGAAAAGCTCAAAATAGCTCAATTAGTAGGCTTTGGCACGAACGGCATCAAGTTCGCCTAATGATAGTCAGTAAAATTCTAAACAAAACTGAGAGTTATGAAAAATCTAAAATTATTAATCGCAACACTTTTAATTATACCAACATTAATCTTTACCAGCTGCGATGACGACAACTCAAATGAACTTGACGGAACAGGAACCGCTAGACTGGAAGCAACGGATGCTGCAGTGGATGCAGAAAATATAACTGGGGTTTTCTTATCAGTAGAGGAAGCTCAATTTATTGCTAATGGACAAATTCAAAATTCAATCACATTTGATTCTCCAAAAGAGTTTAACCTAATGGATTATCAGAATGGTGAAACTTATATTTTGGGTGAGACAGAGTTGGAAGCTGGAGCTTACGATGAAATTCGTTTGATCTTGACGGCTTCTAATGAAGCTTATGTAAAGTATGTGAATGGTTCTACGGACGAGGTTGACGTACCAAGTGGTTCAACTTCAGGTTACAAAATTATGGGTGACTTTGATGTAATGGCCAACGGTATGACTGAACTTGTTCTTGATGTAGATTTGAGAAAAGCCCTTGTTAAAAGAGGAAACGGTGAGTTTAATTTAAGACCAACTGCTAGATTGATTACTAAATCAACTGCTGGTATGATTGAAGGAGCTGTAGACGAAGAGAATATGCAAAACGCTGATAAAGTGGTAGTATATGCTTACTTAGAAGGTACTTTCCAGGATTCTGAAATGAATGAACCAACTGAAGGAAATGCAAGATTTGAGAATTCAATTAATAGTGCTGTAGCCGATGCAAACGGAAACTTTACTTTGGCCTTTATGCCAGAAGGAGACTATGAATTGATTGTTTCGACCTATGACAAAAATGAACTTGAAGGTACTTTCGAATTTGAAACTGCCACTAAAGTTGAAGTTTCAATAGGAGGAACAACCACATCAGTTATTGAAGTACAAGCAAAAGTAGTAACCAATTTACTAATCAACTTATTTCAGTAATTGATTATCGAAAGGCGCCCGCTGAATACTTTCAGTTGGGTGCCTTTCTCCTTTTTTGAGTTGAACATATTGTCAATAGAGAAGTTATCTAGCGTATATTGAGAAAGTATTTTTTCAATATTTTATTTTTTTTACGTTAGGCGATAGATGACCCGTTTCAAACTCAATAATAGACTTACCTGGGCCTGGTTGGTAAACCTGGCTTTGATCGTGCTTACCATTATTATTTTGGTAGCAGGATATAAAGCCTATCAGAGACTAGACAATATGGTAAGTGAACTGCAGCAAAACGCAGAGCAGAACTATAATTTATTGATCCTGAAGGATGTATCCTTCTATGTAAATGAAATGGAAACACAAATTGATGCTTACCGAAATAATCCCAAGTCAGACTATATCCGGAATTTTAATGCCTCTTTAGATAATAGCCAATACCTGATTGATTCACTCAAAACAAACTATGAAAGAGAAGAAATGATTGGGCTTTGCGATTCTCTTTCTTATTTGATTAAGGAGAGAGCTAAAGTACAAACCAAATTGACGGCCATTAATTCTGACTTGCTTGAAAATACTTTGGAAGACCTGACGCAAAAAATAGAGGCGTTGCCAAAAGCAATATCAGAGGCGGATACTCTTACCGCGAGAAAAATTGGTTTTGGAACAAAGTTTACCAATTTATTTAGAAAAAAAGAGAATAAAATAAAAGCAGACACTGTGGTGAAACCTCCTCAATCGGAGATACTCCAAACTGAAATTATGTCAGAACTGGCCAAAGCGAAAGAAGAGAGTAAGGAAAAAGGCTCTGAACTACGGTATCAGCTGTCCACTTTGGAAAAGGAATCGCAGGTATTTCAGAATAAAATTATTGACTTGATCAATACGCTTGAATCTCATGAACTCAAAGAAGGAAGAGATCATGTAAAGGATATTCAGGGCTTGGCCAATGATACCAACCGAGAGGTTGTTATTTTTTCGGCATTGTCTAGTGCGCTTTTACTCATTACGCTTATTAGCCAGCTGAACTATGTAGGTCGAAACAGAAAGTACCAAGCTATTCTTCGCGAAGCTAAGAAGAACGCAGAAGAACTGGCCGATGCCAAAGAGAAGTTCTTGGCCAATATGAGTCATGAAATTCGTACTCCAATGAATGCCATTTCAGGCTTTACCAACCAACTATTAAAAACGGCTCAACCAGGAGAACAAAAAGAACAACTCCAGATTATTAAAAGCTCGTCAGACCATTTACTTCATTTACTGAACGATATTCTTGATTTCTCTAAGCTGCAGGCCAACAAAGTAAAGTTAAATCAAGCTCCATTCGATCTTAAGCTTTTGATGCATGAAACCTTGCGCATTTTTGAAGAAATGGCAGATGAAAAGGGGTTGAAACTGAAGACAGAGTTTGACAGCATTCCTCAATTTGTACTTGGCGATGAGCACCGCCTACGTCAAATTGTTTTGAACCTACTGCATAATGCCATCAAGTTTACCGATAAAGGTTATGTTCAATTGAGTGTTTCGGTTCAGTCTAAAACAGGAGAAAACGTAAGTTTGAGAATAGCGGTAAAGGATAGCGGAGTAGGAATTCCAAAAGAGAAGCAAGCGAGAATTTTTGAAGAGTTTGAGCAAGCATCTGTAACCGATGAAGCCAAGGGCACAGGACTCGGTTTGGCTATTTCTGCCATGCTGGTAAAGCTTCATAAAGGAGAATTTTTGATTGAAAGTGAGCTTGGTCAAGGCACAGAAATGATTCTGATTCTACCATTTACGATTGGTGAAGGTTTGAAAGAAGAAGCCAAAGAAAAGGATAAGAAACTAATTCATTTGTCGGGAATTTCGGTTTTAGTAGCCGATGACGAGCCCTTCAACCTAAAACTTTTAGAAACCATTTTTAAGACCCATGATATAAAGCTGGTACAGGCGCAAGACGGAACCGAAGCCCTTGCCGCACTTCAAAATCAGGTATTTGATATTGCCATATTGGATGTGAAAATGCCCGGAATGAGTGGCTTGGAAGTAGTGAAGCAAATCCGAAAAGCAAAAGGTAATAACAGTCAAATTCCGATGGTAGCCCTTACAGCCACCGTTTCTGAACAAGAAATGAAGGAGAGTTTAGATTCAGGCTTTGATCAAATTCTCCGTAAGCCCTTTGATGAAAATGAATTGCTTGAACTCATTAGAATGGAGACTATGAAAACAAACATGAAAAAATCATCGCCTGCAAAAGTTGTGGCAGAAATACCAAAGTTTGACTTAACAGGCTTGCGCGAAATGGGAGATGACGACTTTGTGAACGAGATGGTCGATATATTTAAGTCGAGTTCTGCCCGAAGTATAGAGAATTTGAAGAAGGCAATTAAGCTAAAAATTAGAGATAGCTTGAAAAACGAAGCGCATAAAATGCTTCCTCCTGCCCGCCATCTTGGAGCTACTGATTTAGTAAAGGCTTTAGAAACTTTACAAATGAAAGCTGGCAAAGAAACCTTTGATGAACTCAGTGTTCGTATTGCCGAAATAGAAGCAACTTACAATGGAATTAAAGAGGCTTTGAAGGGTTAAATGTCCGTTAGCATTTTACCCTCCTCTTGGGCTTTTTTGTCTTTGGCAACACCAATAGCGAGCCCAATAGGAATGCCCACACCCATAAAAGCAATATTGCCTAAGGCGGTTCCCAATGGTATCCCAAAAATTACCATACCCAAAGTCATCCACTGACCTCTATAGAAGTGTGGAGGTAGTATTTCGAATTTCTTCTTCAATACACTATGGATATTACCTTTAAGTGTTCTTAGTTGCCCAAAACGTAAAGTCTCTATTTCCAAAAACTTGTCAAGCCTATCTATCGGCTCACCCAGTGCTTCAATCGGAATTTCACGCGTTTTTAACTGCTCAAAAAGATGAATCAGCTGCCTAATGATTTTGTGGCAGGTCAAGTGCTTTTCATCTTGAAGCTTTTCTTGAAGCCGAGAAATAAGGGAGTCGTAGGTGGGCATAATCTTTAACCACATTTAGATTTTAGAGTCTTAAGGTCTTCTGTCTCTGGATATTTTAATTTCTCAGCTTTGTTCACATCTTCACAACCTTTTGTATTCATGTTTAAGGCGAAGTATATTTTCGCTCGATTTGCATAAGCCCATGAGTTTTCTGGATCCAAAGAAATTGACTTATCGCAATTCGTTAGCGCCTCTTGGTGAAAGCCTTGCTGATAAAGACACCAGGCTTTGTTGTTATAGGCGTAGGCAAAATCTGGGTCTAGTGCTATACATTTATCGAAGTAAGAAATTGCCTCTGTATAATCACCAGAAGACATATTGATAAAGGCAATGTTGTTTAAAACCGGCACGGACTCTGAGTCTATCTTTAGACACTCTCTCAAATGTTCTATTGCGAGGTTATGGTTACCTAGACTTCTGTGAATATCAGACAATAAGTAGTTTGCTTCGTAAATGAGCAATGGGTCATTCAATACCTCTTTTGCTAGTGATAAAGAACTCTCTGTATCTCCCAATAAGAACATGGCACTTGCTTCAATATATTGAGGCTCTAAACTATTAGTATTGTTGAGGTCACGAGCCTTTTTACTAAACTCAAGCGCTTTGTTTAAGGAATCAGAAAACAGGTATGTCTCTGATAAATGATAGAAAGCCTTCCAATCCGCGGGGTCGTAATCAATTGAAACTCTCAATGCTTCGATGGCTTCTTCATATCTAATTTTTGTTTTTAAAATGATGCCGGCATCTAGTAAAATGTCAGCGACATATGAAGAATCATGATATTCTTGTAGATATAGGAGAGCCTTACCGTAATTACTAAGGGCACTATCTAATTCGTTTCTATTGAGAAAAAACTGCCCTTTTGCACCATAGAGGTTTGAGTTTTCCTTAACTGCAAATTCTGATTTTTGAAAGTACTCTAAAGCTAAACTATCCATTTCTAGATATCCGTAGGCTGAAGCCATAATTTGGTATCCAAGGGCTTGAAATACCAATGAGTCGCTAGAGATAATATCTTTTGAGACTTCAATTAGTTTATTGTAATTTTTTTCTTCTAATAGGGAGTTTGCATAGTTGATTAGAGCATATCTATTTTGACCATAAAGACCATTAGATTTAATAAGAACAATAATAATTAGCAGAAGGCAGTGTCGCTTTTTCATTTTGACAGTTTTAGTTAGGCAACGGAATATAACCCGTTTCACCGGGTACCATGTCAAAGGCTTTGGTCTTCCAGCGTTCTTTGGCGGCTTCAAGGGTGGCCTTTTCTGAGGCTACAAAATTCCAGTAGATATGTCTTTCTTCAGGAAAAGGCTGCCCACCAAAGATCAATAAATGTGTATTTTCTCCAAGCGTAATCTTACAAAGATCTTCTTCTTTAGAAACCAACATATTGCCTTTGTTTACGCGTTCATCGCAAGCCATAATATGTCCTTCCACAATACAAATTCCGATTTCGCCAGAAAGCTGACCATCAATATGAAGTAGTGTTTCCGCAGTAGATTTTACTTCCACCATAAACAATTCGGAATGAACGGGCACAGGCGATTGATGTCCAAAACCTTGGCCAGCTACTAGCCTAAATTGCAAACCGTTTTCTTCCCAGGTAGGTAAATCTTCTTTTGGAGTATAAGAAAACTGCGGTTCCATAAACTCTAATTCCTTCGGAAGAGCGACCCAAATTTGATAACCGTGGGCGGTGAATTCACTTCCGTCTCGTCTGTTTTGGGGCGTACGTTCGGTATGCACAATTCCTTTTCCGGCCGTCATCCAGCCCACAGAACCTGGAGTGACCAATTGCTCAGTGCCCAAGGTATCGCGGTGAGTAATCTCGCCTTCCAACAAATAAGTGAGGGTAGAAAGACCAATGTGCGGATGCTGCCCAACGTCCATATAATGGCCGGGTTTAATCGTTACTGGCCCCATGTGGTCAATAAAAATAAAGGGGCCTACCATGCGCTTTTTCCTAAAAGGAATCAGTCGGCCTACTATAAAATCGCCAATATCTCGGCTGCGTTCTTCAATAATTAAACCTTGGTTCGACATGGTTTGCTGTTTTTGGGTTTGAAATAAAATTCCGGTTATTTTTTGGGACAGTCTCGATTGACATAACCCTCCAAAAGTCCTTGCTTCAACTTTAGGTGGAATAATTTACCACGGAAGATCTAATTCAACTTTTGGAGGGTTTCTCTACTTTAACCGGATTCAGACTATAAGTTTAATCAATGCCAACTGATTCTATCCCACCTTTCTCAAAAAAATCTATGGAATTATCTTTTTTGGGCGTCAATTTCTATGGCCTCAAAAAGCAAGGTTCTTAACTGGTCGAAATTAATGTCTTTTAAAGACTTGAAAGTTTTGGTGCGGACGTACTTCCTTTTTCCAGCAGCCAAATACCCATTTTCATCGGTGAGCAAATGACCATAAGTAAAACCGAATTGAACGCCTTCGAAAGTGCCACCCCAAGGCACAGCTCCAGGCCAGATAAAGCAAACGGTTTTACGTAGGCGAAAAAATGGGACATTGTAAGAAAGCTTTTCTTTTACTTGAGGAATACACTCATAGACCAAGCCTCTTAAAGCCTGAACAATCTTGAGTTCATTTTCTGGAAGATAGGCGAAAAGATCATCTAAATCCTGAAAATCGACAGGCTGAAACTTATTCATTAGCTGTTGGCATCGTAGGCCTTTTGCACCCAAGTGGCCAATGACGCATCCACTTCTTCAACCGAAGAAAGCTTGATTCTATGGGTTACCATGCTGTTCCAACTGCCTGCTGCTTCAACAATTCCTTCGGGCTCAACGCCTTTTAAATTGAGACCAATATCTACCCTAGTTTTGGTACTAGGCTGCAATAAAGCAAACTGCTTTTTGGGTGTCCGAAGACTGATATAGGTTTTCTTGTAGGCAAATTCAACCTCTCCATTTACGTTTTCAAAAAGTGCTTTGGCTTTTTTGTATACCTCTGCAATGGCCTCTTTTCCAGCTAGCAAATCTTCATCAGGATTTTCAGCTACTTTATTTTCGAGCAACTCTGGTTTAAGGTGTACTTGCGCTAAAAGATTAGCAAAACCATGTGTAACGTTATACTCCCCTTTCAGCAACTTCATGATTTCGCCATGTTTTTGTAGTCCCGCTGCTGTGAGCAAAGCTTGCCATTCAGTTAAAGATTTGCCCGTTTTTTCAGGAAGGTTATTGATCATGGTTTGTACCATTTCTTCAGGAGTTGCCATAAGCTTGAGTTTTAGAAACGTTAGTTCTTACGCTTTAAACATACAAAAGATTGAGGTTTTGAGGAAACTTAATTCAGAGCATAAAGTATCTGAAAGTGCGTACATCATAAGTAGGTACACCAGGTATTGGCTCAAGTTTGAAATCAACACTTCAATACTCAATCCCTTCAATACTTCAAAACCTCTTTTAGCTTACTATGCCCGCTGCGGCTTACTGGCAGTTGTGAACCTGTTTTTAAGCTGAGTAAATACGAGTCCTTTTCGTAGAGTTCTAACTTTTCTATGTGCTTAATAGAGACGATGTGAGAACGATGCACGCGAATAAAGTCGTCAGAAGGAAGGTTGTCTTCTAGGTGTTTCATTCGCATCAATTTCAAAAATTTACCTTGGTCTGAATGAATGGCCACGTAATCATCCTGCGCCTCAAAATGCGCAATTTGGTCCAAGCCAAGGATATGGATTTTGTTTCCAGTTTTTACCACTAACCGTTCAATACCTTCCGAAAGTTCTTCGCGCTTTTCCGTTAAAGTCTCAATCTCTTTTTGTGCCGAAGCTTTGGTTTGAATTTTATCGATCGCTTTTTGCACCGCTCCTTTAAAACGCTCTTCGGCATAAGGCTTTAGCAAATAATCGGTGGCGTTAAGTTCAAAGGCTTTGATTGCGTATTGATCGAAAGCAGTGCTGAAGATGACCACAGGAGGGTTTTCTATTAACTCTAGCATTTCGAAACCCGTGATTTTGGGCATTTGAATGTCCAGAAAAAGCAAATCTGGTTCGTGTTCCTGAATAGCCTTTAAGCCTTGAAAACCATCACCACATTCCGCAATTACTTCCACTTGAGCAAAGTTTTGCAAATAAGCCTTGATGATATCGCGGGCTAATTTTTCATCGTCAACAATTATGGCTTTGATCATTTTTCGTTGGGTTGAGGAATGTCTAAACGGACGGTAAATAGGTTTTCGTTGGTTTCAGTAAACACCAATTTCGGCACACCATAAATGACGCGCAAACGTTCGCGCACATTTTTAAGCCCAATGCCCTTGCCCTTTTTGCTCACGGCTTTCGGGTCGAACTCGTTGGTCATGAAAAGGCGAAGAATACCGTTTTCGGTTTTTGCTGTTACCCGAATGGTTACATCTTCCAGACTTTCGTATATGCCATGCTTAACCGCATTTTCAATTAAAGGCTGAAGAATAAGGTTAGGCAAAGTGAGGTTTAAAGCCTCAATGTCAATTTGAGTTTCTACCTGAAGTCGATCACCAAAACGAACTTTTTCTATTTCTAAATAGAGCATCAGGTTGGCGATTTCTTCTTCCAGAGTATTCAGTTGATGATTTTCCTTACCTAAAGAATAACGAAGAAAATCAGAAAGCTTAACTACCATTTCTCTTGCTTGGTTTGGCGCTGTAATGGTAAGCGATGCAATAGAATTGAGGCTATTAAAAATAAAGTGCGGATTGATCTGTGATTTTAGCATTTCCAGTTCCGACTCCTTAAGCATGGTTTCTAATTGCGCTTGCTGCTGACCTCTATCCCTTAAATCGTCATAATATTTTATAAGGTGGTATACCAAAATGAGCACGGCATAGTAAAGTAAACCTAAGCCAGAGCGCCAAGCCACAGAGCTGTTCAGGTAAATCAATGACTCTTCGGTTTGAGGCAAAATGTTTTTTAGGATGGTAAGTGTAATGAAAACACCAGCGGCTACGGAAAGTGCAGCAGCTGCCAAATGACTAACAACTAGGTTGAGTATTTGGGAAGAATCGAAAGAATTATAACGTACTACAAACCAAAAGGCCAGACCTAATCCATAGAAGGTTCCATTAAAAATGAAGCTATCAATGTTGGCTTCTTTAGTACTGAAATCGTAAAAATACCTTAGGGCCAGCCCAAACAGAATGGCAATAAACAACCACGCTGCGGTATAAAAAATGATGCCTTTATTCTTTAAAAAAGGGTGGTTCATAGAAATCTAAACGAAACGAAAATTAGTGATTTCTTTTAAGGCTTTGATAAAAAAGAAAAAGAGTATTGAATCAAGAGCGACCAACTCTAACTCAATACTCTAGATTTAAGCTACCGTTTTACCTTACTTCGCCACCACCAAAAAGTACTAAGCCTTTTACTACTAGTTCTTTTCCGTTGTTGGCTTCATTTTCGGTGATTATTTTTCTTTCGTCTGAAAAGCCACCAAAAATTGCAGTTACCTGTACTTTCACATTCATGTCGGACGGAACTCTAATTTCAGTTCCGCCAAACAATACAAATACATCCAAAATATTCGTGCCGCTGGCAAGCTCTGCATTTAGAAGGTTCAGTTCGGTTCCACCAAAAATGGTAGTCAACTTTCCTCCTCTAAACTGTTTCGAGGTAACTTTTCTTTCTGCTCCACAGAAAATCGCGATTTCATCTACACCATCTATTTCTGACTCAGTATTTTTTTTTTCACTAGAAGCCTCTTTGTCCATTCCCCTTCTGAAAAGAAGCGATCCGCCTATAATGATGAAGATGACAGGCCAGAATTCAAAGATGTCTCTAAAGTCTAGATAGTACACATCTCTTATTAAGAAGGCAGCACCAATGGCTACGAAGGTTAAACCAAGCCCTACTTTTTCTCTTACAGTGGCAATTAAAATACCGATAAGAATCATAATGGAATACCATTCGGTAAAGTACCAAGGAAGATGAATGTTGAGGACACCAATGTTATCTAAAGTCCAAAGAGACCCGACAATAAGAAATAGCGCTCCGACTATGTACCTTTTACTAGCTGACTGTGACATGATTTTTTTAGTTAAATGCAGGCAGAAAATTTTCTGCCTGCTGTGGTTGTTGTTTTGAGTAATTGTTGTTGTTTGTTTGACCGATGTTTTTTGACCTTTGGGCTTGAAACACATTCAAATGTACGTGGACTTAGGCCATTCTTGTTGGCTGAATTCGGTGAACGAACGCCAGACCTCGGTAAACGCACAATGTTTTCGACCATCACATTCAGTAGTTTTAAAATAATCGGTGAATAACAAGTCCGAATTACTTTCTAACTAGTGCTTCATTGCCTAATTTTGAATCGAATAAAATCTCATCACATGGAATATAGAATAGAAAAGGATACCATGGGGGAAGTGAAAGTTCCCGCAGACAAGTATTGGGGAGCCCAAACTGAACGCTCAAGAAACAACTTTAAAATTGGACCAGAAGCCAGTATGCCCTTAGAAGTGGTTTATGGTTTTGCCTACCTTAAAAAAGCCGCTGCCCACACCAACCACGCTTTAGGCGTTTTGGCGGTAGAAAAGCGCGACCTTATTTCAAAAGTTTGTGATGAAATTTTAGAAGGAAAGCATGATGACCAATTTCCTTTGGTGATTTGGCAAACAGGTTCGGGTACACAGTCAAATATGAATGTGAACGAGGTTGTGGCCAATCGAGCACATGTAATTGCAGGTAATAAACTAGGCGAAGGCAAAACAGAAGTTCACCCAAATGATGATGTGAACAAGTCGCAATCATCTAACGATACTTACCCAACAGGCATGCACATAGCGGCCTACAAAATGATCGTAGAAACTACCATTCCTGGAGTAGAAAGATTAAGAGATACACTTCAGGCAAAGTCTCAAGAGTTTATGAAGGTGGTAAAAATTGGTCGTACACACTTAATGGACGCCACACCGCTTACTTTAGGTCAAGAATTTTCGGGTTATGTTTCTCAATTGAACCATGGCTTAAAAGCATTAAGAAATACATTAGATCACCTTTCAGAATTAGCTTTGGGCGGTACCGCTGTAGGAACAGGGATCAATACGCCTGCAGGATATTCAGAATTGGTGGCCGAAAAAATTGCTGAGTTTACGGGTCATCCTTTTATTACTGCCGAAAATAAATTTGAAGCACTTGCAGCCCACGATGCCTTGGTAGAAACCCACGGAGCATTAAAGCAAATGGCAGTTTCATTAAACAAAATTGCTAATGACATCAGAATGTTGGCCTCAGGCCCTCGTTCGGGAATTGGTGAAATCATAATACCATCAAACGAGCCCGGCTCTTCTATTATGCCCGGCAAAGTAAACCCAACACAGTGCGAGGCCATGACCATGGTTTGTGCTCAAGTAATGGGTAATGATGTGGCGGTTTCAGTAGGTGGTGCACAAGGCCACTATGAATTGAATGTTTTCAAACCAATGATGGCATACAATGTATTGCAATCTGCACGTTTAATTGGCGATGCCTGCGTTTCTTTTGATGAAAATTGTGCTATAGGTATTGAGCCTAACTATAAGAGTATTCAACAGCATTTGAATAACTCACTAATGTTAGTTACCGCTTTAAATACCAAGATTGGGTACGAAAAGGCTGCTAAAATTGCCAAAACCGCCCATGAAAATGGAACTACCTTAAAGCAAGAAGCTGTCAATTTAGGCTACCTAACAGCCGAAGAGTTTGACGAATGGGTAAGGCCAGAAGATATGATCGGAAGTTTGAAAAGCTGACATTAAAGTTATAATTTGTCATTTAATGGGTTTCACTCAAATAAATCAAAGATAAGATGAAAACTTCTAAAGTATTTTTCACGCTTTTGCTGGGCATTTTTATTGCCACAGCCGCCATTGGTCAAGAAATGACCAAGGCCGAAAAGAGAGCTTTCAAGCAAGAAATGAAAGTTTGGAAGAAAAAGAAAAAGGCCATGTCTCCAGAAGACTTCAAGGCACTTTCTGAAGAACATCTTAAACTGAAAGCCTCTAACGCAGGTGCATTGAGCGATATTGAAACCCTTGAAACTCAATTGAGTGGAAAAGACGGCCAGATTGGTGATTTGCAGAAGCAGGTAACAAGAATGCAAGCTGCCTATCAAGCTTCTCAAAAGGAAGTAGAAAACCTGAAAGCCCAAATTGATAATCGCCCTGCTTACAATCCTGAAATCATCAATGGAGAAGATTTTAGTATGGGCGTTGTTTTTAAAGTCCAAGTAGGAGCTTTCCGTAAGGTGGATTTAAAAAAATATGCTGATACAGCAAAGGATTTTGGAGAAGAAGGAGAAGAGCTTAGAAAATATGTAATTGGTAACTTCAGAAATTATGAAGATGCCAACGTACTTAAAAGATATCTGAGAGAAATGGGTGTTGAAGATGCTTGGATCGTGCCTTACAGAGATGGTAAAAGGGTTCCACTTAAAGATGTTCTCCCTACTGCGGAAAAAACGAAGTAAGCTCTTATCACATTAGAAACTTAGCAGTGCTTTAATCAATAAAGCACTGCTTTTTTATATCCCTTTTAGGTTCAATATTTACTATTTTTATACATGCAAAAGAGGTGGCTATTTAATGAAGAAGCAGATGGAGCGCTGGTACAGTCGCTTCAGGAAAACCTCGGAATAAGTGAAAATTTGGCATTTCTTTTTGCTCAAAAAGGAATTAGAAATTACGAAGAAGCCAAAGCTTATTTTAGACCTCAATTAGATCAGCTGCACGACCCCTTTCTGATGAAAGATATGGATCGCGCAGTAGATAGACTATCCGCAGCACTAGATAACGGAGAGAAGATTCTCGTTTACGGAGATTACGATGTAGACGGCACCACTTCAGTAGCTACTTTTTACGGCTTTCTTTCTGAAACCCACGACACACTTGAATTTTATATTCCAGACAGATATAAAGAAGGTTATGGAGTTTCTAAAACAGGAATAGAATATGCCGTAGAAAATGGTTTTCAATTGATTGTTACTTTGGATTGCGGTATTAAGGCGCACGATAGAGTACAAGAAGCCCAAGCAGCAGGTATTGATGTAATCATTTGTGACCACCATACTCCGGGCGATGAGTTACCCCCAGCTTATGCGGTGCTCGACCCAAAACGAGTAGACTGCGAATACCCATATAAAGAACTGTCGGGTTGCGGAGTAGGCTTTAAGCTTTTGCAGGCTTATTGTCAACAAAATGAAATTGAGCAAGATCGTCTCTTCCAATACTTAGATTTATTGGCAGTAAGTATTGCTTCCGACATTGTTCCTATTACTGGGGAAAACAGAGTGCTCACCTATTTTGGGCTCAAAAAACTGAATCAAGACCCAAGGCCAGGATTAAAAGCGTTGGTAGACCTTTGTAAGAACAGAAATGACTTTACGGTTTCGAGCATTGTTTTTGGTATTGGCCCAAGAATAAATGCTGCTGGCCGAATGGATCATGCTAGAGCATCGGTAAAGCTACTTCTGGCAAAAACCGAAGAGGATGCAGACGCCAAAGCATCACTTATTAATGATAAGAATGACGCCCGTAGAGATTTCGATAACTCAATTACGGAAGAGGCATTGCAGATGATTCAATCAGATGAAGTCTTGCTCAACGCCAAGGCCACGGTTCTGTATAAAGAAGATTGGCACAAAGGAGTGATTGGCATTGTGGCTTCTCGCTGTATTGAAAAGCACTATCGCCCTACCGTTATTTTAACTGAATCGAACGGCAAAGTAACAGGCTCTGCTAGGTCTGTAATGGGTTTCGATGTTTATAATGCCATTACGGAATGTTCTGATCTACTCGATCAGTATGGTGGACACATGTATGCTGCTGGTGTGACCATGGAAATTGCAAATGTGGAGGCTTTTCAGGCAAAATTTGAAAGCGTGGTGGCCAGCACCATTACCGAAGAACAGTTAGTACCTGCCATTAAAATCGATGTTGTTATTTTTTTAGATGATATCAACTTTAAGTTTTATGAAACCATTAGGCAAATGGGTCCATTTGGACCACAAAATATGCAGCCCCTGTTTGTTTCGGAAAACGTACACGCTGAAAATGTTAAAGTACTGAAAGAACAGCACCTTAAGTTTACAGTAAAACAAGAAGGAATTAGTGGCTCAATTGACGCTATTGGTTTTGGTTTGGGAGAATATTACGATTTGGTAAATTCTGGCATGAAATTTCACATGGCCTACACCATTGAAGAGAACGACTTTAGAGGACGTAAAAGTCTTCAACTCTTCATTAAGGATATTAAGTTTGAATGATTATTCTATTTTTGCCATTCCATCATGAAGTTAAGAGCCGACAATCTTGTAAAGACATATAAAAAAAGAAAAGTAGTTAACGATGTTTCCGTGCAGGTAGAGCAAGGAGAAATTGTTGGCTTGCTTGGCCCTAATGGCGCAGGAAAAACAACTACATTTTATATGATTGTGGGCTTGATTAAGCCAAATGAGGGAAATATCTATCTTGAAGACGAAAACATCACGCCTTTACCGATGTTTAAAAGAGCCAAACTGGGCATTGGATATTTAGCCCAAGAGCCTAGCGTTTTCAGAAAGCTTACGGTAGAGGAAAACATTATGGCGGTGCTTGAAATGACAAAGCTGCCAAAGAAGCTTCAGAAAGAAAAAATGGAGTCTCTATTAGAAGAGTTTAGCCTTACCCATGTAAGAAAGAACAAAGGGCAAGTGCTTTCTGGTGGTGAAAGACGAAGAACAGAAATTGCCAGAGCATTATCTGTAGACCCTAAATTCGTTTTGCTAGACGAACCTTTTGCAGGAGTAGATCCCATTGCAGTGGAAGAAATTCAGTCCATTGTTTTTAAACTGAAGCAAAAGAATATAGGCATTCTAATTACAGACCATAATGTGAATGAAACCCTTTCAATCACCGATAGGGCATACCTTATGTTTGAAGGAAAACTTTTAAAAGCAGGAACTGCTGAAGAGTTGGCGGCCGATGAGCAAGTGAGACGAGTGTATCTAGGTAAAAATTTCGAACTGAAGCGGAAAGTATAAGTGGCAATCATTAATTCAATACTGACATGGGTAATGAAAAAACGGATGTATCAAATCGGTCTTTTCATGAAATACCCTTTAGAAGTACAAGACGAATTATTTAAAAGACTTATCACCACAGCAAGAAACACCGAGTTTGGGCGCACCCATGGCTTTGCCGATATTCAGAATCAAGAACAATTTAGAAGAGAAATCCCCATCTTTTCTTATGAAGATATTAACCCATATATAGAAAGAAATATGATGGGCGAGCAAAACTTGCTCTGGCCATCAGATGTAAAGTGGTTTGCAAAATCATCGGGCACTACCAATGCCAGAAGTAAATTTATACCTGTTTCATATGAGGCGTTAGAAGAGTGTCACTTTAAAGGAGGCAAGGACATGCTTTCCATTTATTGCAATAACAACCCTGAAACTCGAATGTTTGATGGCAAAGGGCTCACCATTGGCGGAAGCCAGCAGGTGAATCAGTTTGACACCAGTCAAGAGTCGTTTTATGGAGATGTTTCAGCGGTTATTATGTCTAACCTGCCTTACTGGACTAGGTTTGTACGCACACCCGCTTTAGACATTGCCCTAATGGATGAATGGGAGGCTAAGATTGAGCTGATGGCAAAAACGACCATGGACGAAAACGTAACCAGCATTTCTGGTGTACCTACATGGACGATTATTTTACTCCAAAAAATAATGGAGCTTAAAGGGACGGATAATATTCATGACGTTTGGCCAAATTTAGAAGTGTTTTTTCATGGAGCAGTTGCCTTTGGCCCTTACAAAAACATATTCCAGAAGATGATTCCTTTTAGTGGAATGCACTACATGGAAACCTATAATGCATCTGAAGGATTTTTTGGTATTCAAGACCAAATGGGCTCTGACGACATGTTGCTCATGTTGGATTATGGTATTTTCTATGAATTCATTCCTTTTGCAGAAATTCATAAAGAGTCACCCAAGGTAATTGGGCTTGAAGAAGTAGAGGAAGGTGAAAATTATGCATTACTCATTTCTACCAATGCTGGTTTATGGAGATACAAAATTGGAGATACCGTTCAGTTTACCTCGGTTTCACCATATAGAATTCGAATTTCTGGTAGAACAAAGCATTATATCAACGCTTTTGGAGAAGAGCTGGTAGTTGAAAATGCTGAAAGAGGTATTGCTGTGGCTGCTGAAAAAACAGGTGCTTTAATCAATAACTTTACTGCAGCTCCAAAGTATTTTAGCCACGATGAAAAAGCAGCTCACGAATGGGTTGTTGAGTTTGAAAAGGAACCAGATAGCCTTGAAGACTTTACAAGATTTTTGGACGACACACTTCGTGAAATCAATTCAGACTATGACGCTAAGCGTTATAAAGACATGGCACTTACCAGCCCTATTGTTCATAAAGCGGAAGTAGGCACTTTTTATAAATGGATGAAAGGAAGAGGAAAGCTCGGTGGCCAAAATAAAGTACCAAGGCTTTCTAACACACGAGAATACCTTGATGACATCTTGACGATGCTAGGAACAAACCATACACAGGTTTAACAAAGCTTCAGTTATTATTCATAACCCTCTTCTTATTTAATTGTACAGCCTATGGCCTTGGTGCTATTAGTTTCTATACTCTGACCATTTAAAAGCGCATCCACTGCGTTTTCTACATATCGCTTGGTGGTGGCAGCTTCTGGATTACGACTGTTATTGTCAATTGCCCCAATATACGCTACTCTAAAGCCTGTGGCTTCCTTATTTATTATATACACTTGGGGGGTATTGGTGGCGCCATAAGCCTTAGTAGTTTCTTGGTTGTCCGTATCAATCAAATAAGCAAAGGGAAACTCCTTGTTATTGGCCCTTTCTTTCATCTTTAAATAAGAGTCTCCAGTAGAAATTTTCGGATTGTTGGGCTGAATTGCAATTACGGGATATCCTCTACTGGCGTATTTTTGATGTAAAGCAATAATTCTATCTTCATAGATTTCTGAATAAGGACAAGAGTTACAGGTAAAGACAATGATGTAGCCCTTCGCATCTTTATTAGCATTGAGCGATACCATTTTTCCATCCACATTCTTGAGGTTAAAATCTGGAGCATTATCTCCTATTTTAACCCCCTCTGGGGTTTGGCTTCCCCCTATGAGAAATATAAGAAATGAGATTACAAGTGCTTTTGTATAAACCATAATCATTGGCCTTTATTGGCAATTTCATTTTAATTCTTGAAGCTCGTCATTATACATTTCTCATTCAACACATTTTATGTGACTGTTGTTTAAGAAGGCTTGCTTCGAGTTGATTACTTTCACCTCGCTCATTGAATTTTAAAAATATGATTATTCTAATGAAGGAAGGGGTTGGTCAAATTGTTTTGAATTAGGTTTTTATTGATGCCAATTGCAAAAGAGTAACATGCCCATATGGGCGTAATATTGGGTTAACATTCTGGTGATTCGAGCTTAAACTATTTGCATTTTAGTTTGAGTCAACTATTGCTCCTGAAAATACAATTAGGGCTGGTTTGGAAATGCCCGTTTCTGGTTCAAAAATGGGCTTTAAAAAAACTATTGTTTAGAGCATTTTTATACAAAACAAAGATTGGTCAAAATCAAATAATCTTTTCCACAAAATGAGAAAGTTGTCCACATTTTTTAAGCGAACTATTATAATCAGCTGACTATCAATAAATTGAAATAAGCAAGTGTAATTTGATTTTTGTTGATAAGTATTTAAAAAATTGCCCTAGGGCATTCTGAAGGGATATATTGGTAATTCGGAGAAAAACTAAGGGCTAAAAAATAAGAGCTTATTTCTTCAGCAATTATTCTTTATTCTGACGCTTTAGTTTAGTACGATAAGCATTGAAAATACGAGACTTTGATACAATTCCCAAATACTTGTTGTCCTTAATTACGGGGAGGTTCCATGCGCCTGTTTTTTCAAATTTTGTCATTACTTCCTCCATCTTATCGTTTGTAGAAACCGTGGCAGGGGGCTTATGCATTAATGCAGCAACAATTATATTTTTTTGAGAGGCTGGATCGAACATAATTTCTCGAATATCATCCAGAGTGATAATGCCCTGGAGTTCATTCTTTTCATTTACAACAGGAAAAATATTTCTTTTGGACTTCCTTACAAGAGCTACTAAGTCTCCCAATGTCTTTTGCGGATGAATAGTGAGTAGGTCGTTCTCAATCAACTTCTCCATTTTTATCAAGCTCAATACCTGTCGGTCTTTGTCATGCGGAATGAGATCACCAGCCTTGATTAATCGGCCAGTGTAAAATGAATACTGTTCAAAATAGCGCGAGGTACTTAAGCCAATAGCAGATACCAACATTAAAGGTAAAAAGAGAGTATAGCCACTGGTAATTTCAGCAATAAGGAATATAGCTGTTAGAGGGGCGTGCAATACACCGCTCATTACGCCACACATGCCCACCAAAGTGAAATTACTGATGGAAAGTGTTTTTCCGATTCCTAAAAAATTAATGGTTTGAGAATATATGTATCCAGTAATGGCGCCAATAAAAAGAGAAGGTGCAAAAATACCTCCACTACCACCAGCTCCTAGGGTAAGACCTGTGGCCACAGGTTTGATCAATAAAATTCCTAAGCAGAAGAGGATAAGGTAAAGAGTACTGTCTTCATTCTTTAAGAAGAAACTCTCCTTTAAAAGCGCTTCAGGATTTCCGTTAAGAATGGTGGTGATAGAGTCGTAACCTTCACCATAAATTGGGTGAAAAACAAAGATGATGATCCCCAGCGCTAATCCGCCAAAAATAGCCCTACCTGTTTTGTTTTTAATTTTAACAGCTACCGATTCTGTGAACTGCGTAAGTCGGGTAAAGTACACCGACACCAAACCGCATAAAGCGCCTAAAACCAAAAAGTACGGAAAATCAGATGCTAGAAAGGGATCTGTAAGATTAAAAGAAAAGAGAACATCTGAGCCCAAAGTAAGCATAGAAACCAATGAGCCAATTACAGAGGCAATGAGCAGCGGAATAAAGGCTGCGATGGTTACATCGGTTAGAATAACTTCAATACTAAAAATAACACCAGCTACGGGAGAATTGAAAATTCCAGATATTGCAGCAGCAGCTCCACAGCCAATCATGAGTGTGCGTTGCTTATAGCTAAGGTGCATTAGTTGACCAATGTTTGAGCCTAATGCAGAGCCTGTTACTACAATGGGAGCCTCTAGCCCAACAGAGCCTCCAAAACCTACAGTAAGCGCAGAGGTAATCATGCTACTATAGGTTTTTATTCTAGTTATAATGCTTGATTTTTTGGAGATGGTATAAAGAATACTCGTGATTCCGTGGCCAAGTTTTTCTTTCAAAAGCTTATCGGCAACAATAGAAGTAATAACAATCCCGATAAGCGGATAGATCAAAAAGAGGTAATGGGCCACATCTTCTCTAAAATCGCTAAGGGTAGTTTGAATATAGTGAACAGTGCTTTTTAAAATTACAGCCGCAATACCACCTGCAAGACCTATTACTCCACTAAGAATCATCAGGAAATTACGCGTACTAACGTGGCGTATTCTCCATATTAAAAACTTTGAAAGGGTCTTGTTAAACTTCATAAATACCTGAGTGCAAATCTCTAAAGATTCTTAGCCCTTTCCCAATATTTATCCATTTCCTGAAGGCTCATTTCGGCTATATTCTTTCCGTCTTTTTTCGATTCGGTTTCTAAAAACTGGAATCGCTTTATAAACTTAAGATTTGTTCGCTCCAAAGCCTCTTCTGGGTCAATATCTATAAAGCGGGAGTAATTAATTAGTGAGAAAAGCATATCGCCAAACTCTCCAGAAGCCTTTTCTTTATCAATTTTATCGGTGTCGGCAATGTTGAACTCATCTTTGAACTCTTGCATTTCCTCTTCAACCTTTTCCCAAACTTGTTCTTTCTTTTCCCAATCAAACCCAACGCCCCTTGCCTTATCTTGAATCCTTATGGCTTTTACCATGGCCGGAAGCCCCTTAGGCACTCCACCTAAAACGGAGGTGTTTCCTTTTTCCTTAAGCTTAATTTTCTCCCAGTTTTCTTTAACAGCTTGTTCATCTTTGGCCTCAAAATCACTATAAATATGAGGGTGGCGATGGATCAGTTTATCACAAATGGAGTTTATGCTATCAGCCACATCGAAAGCCTTTTGCTCATCGGCTATTTTGGAATAGAAAACTAAGTGGAGCATTACATCCCCGATTTCTTTTTTTACTTCATCGAGATTGTTTTCAAGAATAGCTTCTGAAAGCTCATAAGTTTCTTCAATGGTTAAGTGTCTAAGGCTTTCTAGCGTTTGCTTTTTATCCCAAGGGCAGTTCAGGCGTAACTCGTCCATAATGGTAAGCAGACGGTCAAAAGCTTCTAGTTTTTCTTTTCTTCGAAGGTCTTTTTGAGGTTCAAGCATGGAGATAAAGGCTTTTTGGGAAACTTACTGTCCAAAGGTAGCGTTCTACGCACAACTATCTTAAATTTGCAAAAAATTAGTCTACCATGACAACTTTATATTTGACCTTAGGACTTGTAGGATTGTTTTTCGTGTTTATGTCTGTTCGCTTGATTTTCTTAAAGAATGGAGAGTTTAAGGGTACCTGTGCTTCACAAAACCCTTTCTTAAATAAGACCGGAGCTCCTTGCGGATATTGTGGCAAAACTATACAAGCAGGCGAAAGCTGCGGAAATCCTGATAATGAGGTAGATAAAGTACTTGCTAAGTTTAAGTAGAACCCACTGCTTTTCGTATTTCAAAAGTCATTATAAAATGACAGTCATATTCTGTTTTTGCTAGCTTTGTAAATACAATCAACCCAATATATACGTGACCTTAATAAAATCTATTTCAGGAATAAGAGGAACAATTGGTGGTAAAGTAGATGAAGCACTTACACCAATAGATGTTGTTAAATTCTCTGCCGCCTTTGGTACCTGGGCAAAACAAAACTCTGATCAAAACACGATTGTAATTGGTCGTGACGCTAGACCATCAGGCGAAATGATTTCGGCCTTGGTTAGCGCTACTCTAAGAGGTTTAGGTTTGAATGTAGTAGACCTTGGCTTGTCTACCACCCCAACAGTAGAAATGGCTGTTACCGCAGAGAATGCCTGTGGAGGAATTATTCTAACCGCCAGCCATAACCCCGTACAATGGAATGCACTCAAGCTTTTAAATGCCAAAGGCGAATTTATTAGCGGTGATGATGGGAAGGCAGTACTTGAAATAGCAAAGAATGACGCTTACGAGTTTGCTCCTGTAAAGACTTTAGGAAAATACAGAACAGACGATACTTATATTCAGAAACATATTGATGCCATTCTGAAGTTGCCTTTAGTAGACGTAGAGGCAATTAAAGCAGCAAAGTTTAAAATTGCCATCGACTGCGTTAATTCCACAGGCGGAATTTCGCTTCCCCCTTTATTAAAAGCCTTGGGTGTAGCCCAAATAGAAGAACTTTATTGCGAACCTAACGGTCATTTTCCTCATAATCCTGAGCCGCTTCCAGAGCATTTAGGAGACATTACCAGAATTATGCAGAAAGGTATTTATGACCTTGGCATTGTGGTAGATCCAGATGTAGATCGTTTGGCCATGGTTTCTGAAAATGGAGATCCTTTTGGTGAAGAATATACTTTGGTGGCCGTTGCCGATTATGTGCTTTCCCAAACCAAAGGCAATACCGTGTCAAACCTTTCTTCAACCCGAGCATTGAGAGATGTAACAGAAAGAAGAGGAGGTACTTATGAAGCCGCTGCAGTAGGCGAAGTGAACGTGGTAACCAAAATGAAAGAAACAAATGCCGTAATTGGTGGTGAAGGAAATGGAGGAATCATTTATCCTGAGTTACATTACGGTAGAGATGCTCTGGTTGGCATTGCTCTTTTCTTAACGCATTTGGCAAAATATGGAAAGAAAATGTCTCAATTAAGGGCCAGCTATCCTAATTACCATATTTCTAAGAACAAGATTGATTTATCGCCAGATATCGATGTAGATAAAGTACTGGAAGGAATGCAAAAGCGCTATGCTAAGCAGCCAGTAAACACCATTGATGGAGTAAAAATAGAGTTTGACAAAGAATGGGTACATTTGCGAAAGTCGAACACTGAGCCAATTATTCGTATTTATTCGGAGTCAGAATCGCAGGCAACTGCCGAGTATTTGGCCAATAAAATTATTACAGATATTAAAGAAATCGTTTCGTCAAAATCTTGATAGAATGAAGAAGATATATTTAGACAACGCTGCTACAACACCATTGGATCCAGAGGTTTTTGAAGCCATGAAACCAATGATGCTGGAAATGTATGGTAACCCATCATCTACCCATTCTCATGGCCGAGAGGTAAGAACTAAGATAGAAAGGGCCAGAAAAACAGTAGCTGAATTGCTAAATACTACTCCATCTGAAATATTCTTTACTTCTGGTGGAACTGAGGCCGATAATACTGCCATTACTTGCAGTGTAGAAGCCTATGACTTGAAGCATCTAATCACTTCTAAAATTGAGCATAAAGCAGTTTTGCAAACAGCCGAAAAGCTTGAAGCACAAGGCAAAGTGAAACTGAGCTTTGTTGATGTAGATAGCCAAGGCCATATTGATTACGACCACCTGAATAGTCTCTTAAAGAACAATTCAAGATCAATGGTGTCGATAATGCACGCCAATAATGAAATTGGAACGCTGAATGATATTGCTAGAATTGGCGAGGTTTGTCAAGAGTACGATGCCGTTTTCCATTCCGATACGGTGCAAACCATGGGGCATTTCAAGCATGATTTGCAGGCATTGGCTTGTCACTTTATTGTTGGGGCTGGGCACAAATTCAACGGCCCAAAAGGTGTTGGCTTTTTAAGGGTGTGTAAGAGTAAAAAAATAGGTCGTTTTGTAGAAGGCGGAGGCCAAGAGCGAAACCATAGGGGCGGAACAGAAAACGTTTACGGCATTGTTGGTTTGGCCAAGGCGCTAGAAATTGCTTATCGCGATATGGAAAGTCATGCTAAGCACATTCAAGGCCTAAAAACCCGAATGATTGAAAGTTTGAAAAGTAATGTTTCGGGCATCGAGTTCAACGGAGATATCAGAGAAGGCCACAGTCTTTATACGGTTTTGAACGCAAGCTTTCCTGCGCACGAAGACAACGATATGCTGCTTTTCAATTTAGATATTAATGGAATTTCGGCTTCTGGCGGAAGTGCCTGTTCTAGTGGAGCAAATACAGGCTCACATGTGCTAACTGGAATAAAAGCGGATCCAGAAAGACAAGGCATTCGTTTTTCTTTTGGAAAATACTCTACTGCGGAAGAAGTAGACTATACCGTTGAAAAACTCGTTGAGATTCTAAACCCAGTACACGCTTAAAATTGATGAACGAACTTCGTTCCATATTACATAAAATCACAACAAGGCCAATTTATCAGTTGGCCTTGTTCACTATATTCCTTTTTGGCTGCTCTGATGAGGACATTGATATTGCTGAACTCAGGGGAACAATTGTAGAAGGCGCTACGGTAAGTCTCAGTTGTGAATACATTTTCCAAACCGATGGTGGGAGATACTTCGTTCCCACATTCTTACCTGCTCAATACAAGCAAAATGGAGCTTTGGTATTTATTAAGGGAGAAATTCTAGATGAACTTTCTGATTGTGCTAACCTAATTGGTGACGGAGCATTTATTCGAATAGAGCAAATTAGCACAGCGAATTAAAAGTTTAGGCGTTCTCAACCATTTCCTTTAACCCTTCAATCCAAGTTGGTGAGTTATTAAGGCTTGGTACTAAATCCCAAACTTCTCCGCCCGCTTCCATAAATTCCTCTTTAAACTGTCCGCCTACTTCAACAGTAGTTTCAAGGCAATCGGCAATAAAGGCGGGAGAATAGGCCAACACTTTCTTAATTCCTTTTTTCGGAAGATCTTTCAGGATTTCATCTGTATAAGGCTTGATCCAAGGATCTTTGCCCAGTCTTGATTGAAAACTAATGGTATACTGGTCTTCCGTTAACCCCAGTTTTTCAGCCAAAAGGCGCGAAGTATAAAAGCACTGTGCTCTGTAGCAATAGCGGTTTTTTTCATGAAACTTATTGCAGCAGCTGCCCAATTGACATTGATTTCCGTCAGATGCTTTTTTGATTTGGCGTTCCGGCAAGCCATGGTAACTAAAAACCACATGGTCATAATTAGTGGTTTCCATCAACTTAAGTCCGTTTTCAGCAAAAGCCTGAACAAACTTAGGATGATCCATAAACTGGTTGATATAGCTCATTGAAGGAATGACCTGCCATTTGTTTACTACATCATTTACCTCTTGCACAGCAGAGCCTGTGGAGGCCGATGCATACTGAGGGAACAGCGAAATCACAATAATTCGGCTTACGCTAGCTGCTTTTAATTCGTTTAATGCCTCTTCAATACTTGGGTTTTGATAACGCATGCCCAGAGCCACTTTGTACTCTGAACCTAAGAGCTCTTGCAAAGAATCACGAACATCATAGCCGTAAAACTTTAGTGGACTTCCCCTTTCAGCCCAAAGCTTGGCATACTCTTTTGCCGATTTTGGTGCCCTTAAGGGTGCTATAATTCCCTGAACCAAGAAAAACCTAGAAAGGAAGGGAATGTCAATAACTCTTCCGTCCATTAAAAACTGGCGTAAGTATTTGCGAACGTCTGAAGTAGATGGGCTGTCTGGGGTACCTAAGTTGATAAGTAAGACACCTATTTTTTCTTTTTGCATGGTTGGAATTTAGCCTTGATAAACCGTTTGCAAAGATATTTGTTTTAAGCTGCTAGGCCAATTGATCTTTTCAATAGACAATAAAAAAGCGCCACCTTATTCAGATAGCGCTTGATCTATATTGTTGTCCAACCGTGGTTGTAATGTTCAACTAGTAAGTTCCTCAGCTTCTAGAAATTGCGATTGAACAACGCTATTTATAGGTAGATCAATATAAAAACAAGCTTTTAAGTAATTACCCTTACCTCTGCTCTGAAAAAAAATCGCTAATTAACGATCAATACAAACAAGTAATTAGCAAGCTTGTTTTAAACTCAAACGATTCAGTTATGAAAACAGTTAAACTTCAATTTAAGAATGCCGAAGGTCTCTTGCTTTCGGCAAGGCTTGAACAACCCATAGATAAAAAGCCAGTGGCTTATGCACTTTTTGCACACTGTTTTACCTGTTCAAAAAACCTTATAGCTGTAACTAACATAAGCAGGGCACTAACCTCTAAAGGAATTGCCGTTTTGCGTTTTGACTTTACTGGCTTGGGAGAAAGCGAAGGCGACTTTGCCGACACTAATTTTTCTAGAAATATTCAGGACCTAATTGTGGCTGCGGAGTACTTGGAAGAAAATTATGAAGCTCCAAGTATTTTAGTGGGGCACTCACTGGGAGGTGCCGCGGTGCTAATGGCAGCTAGCCAATTGGACTTTGTAAAATCTGTGGTTACTATAGGCGCTCCTGCGGATACTCCTCATCTGAAAAATCTTTTTGAAAGTTCGTTGGAAGAAATTGAAGAAAATGGAAAAGCGGTGGTTTCATTGGGTGGAAGACCCTTTACCATTAAAAAGCAGTTTATAGATGATTTAGATAAAACGGAGCTTACCTCAGTAATAAGTGAACTGAGGAAACCATTGCTTATTTTTCATTCTCCTCAAGACGAAACAGTGGATATTAAGAATGCTGAAAAGATCTATGTGGCTGCTCATCATCCAAAAAGCTATGTTTCGTTAGACCGAGCAGACCATCTTCTAACCTCTAAAGAAGATTCACTCTACGTAGGCGAAACAATTGCCACTTGGGCCAAGCGCTATGTGAATTTAGAAGTGAATGAAGAAGGGTTGGAAACCACACACCAAGTGGTAGTGAGAAACGAGAAAGAAGATGGGCTACTCTCCGAAATAATGGCCAACAAGCATTACTTGATTGCTGACGAGCCAAAAGATGTGGGTGGAACAAATCTAGGGGGAACACCCTATGATTTGCTTGTTTCAGCCCTGGGGGCTTGTACGGCCATGACGATTAGACTTTACGCAAATCATAAAAAGATAGCCCTTAGTGATGTAAAAGTACACTTGACCTTTGATAAACGCCATGCAGAAGATGCAATGAATGGCTCAGCAGCTCAAATGGAGTTTATTGACAGAGAGGTTGAGTTAACTGGAGATTTGACGGAAGAGCAGCGAGAACGAATTTTACAGATTGCAGATAAATGTCCTGTACACAAAACCCTTACAAAAGGTTTAACCATTAATACGAAATTGAAAGAGCTGAAATAAAATGATTTCAGATTTAAAGTGTGGCTTGGCTTTAAACGAAAAAGGAGCCAACCTTTCGATCGACCCCTCTTTACAAAACAACCACATATTACAACTCTTGTAGATTTTTAGTTTCCTCCGTCTTTTTTAGGCTCATTTTTCTCTTTGGCCTTTTCTTTTATTTCAGCAACGCGTTTTTTTATCATCATGCGTCTGCCTATTTTTTTTCTGTCCTTTTGTGGCGAAAAACGAGCTTCATTCCTATTCGTTTTTCCCCTCACTTCAGCTCTATTTCTTTGACCTTGTACCCGAGCTCTTTGAACATTTTTTGACGACTCCTTTAACTTTGCATATTGCTCTTCAGTTAGAATTTCCTTAAGACGTTCCTCTTTTGCTTGCCTTTCAACAAAAGCATCCCTTCTCATTTCTTCCCTCAGTGCCCTCATCTTTTCCATGGTAGCCTTTCGCTCCAACTGTCCTTCTTTGAATTCTTTATCTAATGCTAGTTTTTGTTCCTCATTCAAACCAAGTTTGGCTGCAACGCGCTCAGTTTGCAATAATGTTTTATTGTTGTCTTGAGCTAACATTTGGTTGGCTGATACTCCGATCAGGCTTACCATTATGATTTTAATTATTGACCTCATTTTACTTTTCGTTTGTTATGTCCCTTGGATTAAAAAGTGACATCAAGGTTTAATGAGGTATGAAAATCTGTACTAGACTGATTTGAAAAGAAATGGTAGGGTATTAATAGAGTGCAAAAAAAATTAACAGGCAGGGGTAACCTGTACTACAATAGGTAATTAGGAAGAAATAAAGAGAGATTACTAAAGCACTTTAAAGGGAGTAGAGACTTTGATTTTGTCCCAAGCCATAATGAGTACAGGGCTTCCGTTTTCTTCAGAAAAATCAATGGTAAACTGCTCTACTACCTCCGGTAACTTTTCCACTTTAGCACTAACCCTTAACACATCATCTTCTGGAGTATAGTCAGTGCCCCAGTCATGAATTTTATTATTGAAAACGATTTGCCATTCTGTTTCACCAGGAATAGTTACCAAAGAATAGTAACCCGCTTTTAAGGTTTTGCCTGAAAAGGAAACATCTCTTGAAAGGCGAATAGTGGTAGCTTCATTGGCGCCTGTTCTCCACCATTCTCCGTAGGGAACAAGATCACCAAAAATTGCTCTTCCTTTTTTAAAAGGCCCACTGTAGGTTACTTCAATGCTTATTGCATTGTTGTTATAAGAAGCAATTTGAGCAGGGCTGTACTTTTTAGTTTGATAAAGCTGATACTGTTGTACACCAACAATACCACCAACAATGACGGCTAAAATGAGTACTGCTGTGGAAAGCTTTCTTTTCATACCAAACAAATATAGGGATTCTGATTTCTAAGACTCATAAAAAGCCTCAAGGATTATGCCGAGACTTGATAAACGGAAATTTCCTTTTTCAGCAATGCATTGCAGATGTTGAAAGCCTTTTCCATATCTTTGCCGCATGGCACAAAATGACGATAATTTGCTCAAAAAAATAGCTGGGCATGCAAAGGAATACGGTTTTATCTTTCAATCCAGTGAAATCTATGACGGCCTTTCTGCCGCTTATGACTACGGCCAAAATGGAGTGGAGTTAAAAAATAACATTAAGCAGTATTGGTGGAAAGCCATGGTGCAAATGAATGAAAACATTGTGGGCATTGACTCCTCAATTTTCATGCACCCCACTACCTGGAAAGCTTCTGGCCATGTAGATGCCTTTAATGATCCGATGATCGACAATAAGGATTCGAAAAAAAGATACCGTGCCGATGTTTTGGTTGAGGAATACCTCGATAAGATTGAGGCAAAAATCACCAAGGAAGTAGAGAAGGCTGAAAAGCGTTTTGGCGATGCTTTCGATAAGGATCAGTTTATGGCTACCAATCCTAATGTACTGAGAAATCAGGCTAAAATGGATGAAATCAGCCAACGTTTGGGCAATAGCTTAGAAACAGAAAACTTGGCCGATGTAAAAGCATTGATTGAAGAATTGGGTATTGCCGATCCAGTTTCTGGTTCTAAAAACTGGACAGACGTTCGTCAGTTCAACCTAATGTTCTCTACCGAAATGGGCTCTGTGGCTGAAGGCGCCAGTAAAATATATTTACGTCCTGAAACGGCCCAAGGAATTTTCGTCAACTTCTTGAACGTTCAGAAATCCGGTAGAATGAAGGTGCCTTTTGGTATTGCTCAAATCGGAAAGGCTTTCAGAAATGAAATTATCGCTCGTCAGTTTATTTTTAGAATGCGTGAGTTCGAACAAATGGAAATGCAGTTTTTTGTAAAACCAGGAGAAGAATTGACCTGGTACGAAAGCTGGAAAGAAAAACGAATCAAATGGCACAAAGCACTTGGTTTAGGAGAAGAAAATTACCGTTTCCACGATCATATTAACTTGGCGCACTACGCCAATGCTGCAGCTGATATTCAGTTCGATTTCCCAATGGGTTTTAAAGAACTGGAAGGAATTCACTCTAGAACCGACTTCGATTTAAAAGCACACGAAGAATATTCTGGAAAGAAACTTCAATTCTTCGATGCAGCAGAAAACGAATCATTTGTGCCCTATGTAGTAGAAACATCCATTGGTTTGGATAGAATGTTTTTGGCGGTATTAAGTGCAGCCTATACAGAAGAAACCTTAGCGGATGGTAGTGAAAGAACAGTGTTGAAGATACCTGCAGCTTTAGCGCCTTATCAAGTGGCCATATTGCCATTGCTTAAAAAGGAAGATTCAGGATTGCCACAAAAAGCAAGAGAGGTGTTGGCAGAACTTCAGTTTGATTTCAACTGCCAATACGATGAAAAAGATGCCATTGGTAAACGCTACAGAAGGCAAGATGCGATTGGAACACCATATTGTGTGACTATTGACCACCAAACTTTAGAAGACAATACCGTTACAATTCGTGATAGAGATGATTTAAGTCAAATCAGAATCTCTGTGGAAGAGTTGAGGGCAAAACTCACCGAGGTTACTTCAATCAATAACCTACTTAGAAAGCTGTAAGCGTAATTCCTTTACTGGCTGAGTTTATTGCGGCCTGATTTTCACTTGGATATCCATTCTGAAAATCAGGCCGTTTTTGTTATGCCCTCAATAGTAGCATTTTAGAGGATCGGTTATGTACTGTTTGAAATAAAACCTATATTTCTTCCACCACAAAACACACTAGAATGAAACATCTCAATTTTTTCAAGGCCATTTGCTTTTCTATGGCCTTCCTTTTTATTTCTGTAAGCAGCTTTGCGCAGCGTAATAAAAAAGAACCAGTCAAGGCCGAGGTTAATGACCCATTAAAAGGAATTTCTCTTGGTACACTAAAATTTAGAAGCGTTGGCCCTGCACTTACTTCAGGTAGAATTGCCGACATAGCGGTAAACCCTTCAAATCATAGCGAATTTTATGTGGGGGCAGCAGCTGGCGGTGTATGGAAGACCACCAATGCGGGCACCACTTTTACGCCAATTTTCGATGGACAAGGCTCTTATTCTATTGGAGCAGTAGAAATTGACCCGAATAACCATAGTGTAGTTTGGGTAGGTACTGGCGAGAACAACAACCAGCGTTCTGTTTCTTATGGCGATGGTATTTATAAATCAGAAGATGGTGGCAGCTCATGGAAAAACATGGGTTTGAAAAACTCAGAGCATATTGGAATGATCGCCATTGACCCAAGAAACTCAGAGGTAGTTTATGTAGCCGCTTATGGCCCAGTATGGAGTGCAGGCGGAGATCGTGGCCTTTATAAAACCACAGATGGTGGTGACAACTGGCAGAAAGTTTTAGAAATCAGTGAGCACACAGGAGTAAACGAAGTTCACTTCGACCCACGAAATCCGGATATACTCTATGCCACAGCCCACCAAAGACGAAGAAGACAATGGACTTATTTAGGTGGAGGCCCAGAGTCTGGCATTTACAGATCGATGGATGCAGGTAAATCTTGGGAAAAAATTAACCGTGGTTTGCCAGGTGGCGACAAAGGCCGAATTGGTATGGCCATTTCTCCAGCCGACCCAGAAGTTTTATATGCCGTAGTTGAAGCGCAAAGTGGTCAAGGTGGCTTTTTCAAAAGTACTAACAGAGGAGCCTCTTGGCAGAAAATGAGTAGCACTTCTTCTAGCGGAAATTACTATCAAGAAATTGTGGCCGACCCTGTGCACGTAGGGCGTGTTTACCTTTTAGATACCTTCACTCAGATTACAGAAGACGGTGGAAAGACATTTTCTGGCTTAGGTGAAAAAAGCAAGCACTGGGACAACCACGCCCTGTGGATTGACCCGAACAATACAGATCACTTATTGCAAGGCTGCGATGGTGGTGTTTACGAATCGTTCGATAGAGGCCAAAACTGGAAGTTCTTTAGCAATTTACCAGTTACTCAATTCTATAAAGTTTCTGTAGATAATGAGTACCCTTTCTATAACATCATGGGCGGAACTCAAGATAACTACAGCTTGCACGGCCCTTCACAGACGCTAAGTCGTCATGGCATTGTAAGTTCCGATTGGATTGTAACCCAAGGGGGTGATGGTTTCGAATCAGTTCCAGACCCTCAAGATCCTAACATTGTTTACTCTCAGTCGCAAAATGGCGGAATCGTTCGTTTCGATAGAAAAAGTGGCGAATCTGTAAGCATTCAGCCTAAACCAAGAAAGGACGAAAGACAGTATAACTTTAACTGGGATTCTCCTTTGATGATCAGCCCACACGATCATAAAACAGTATATTTTGGTGGGAATAAGCTATTTAAAAGTACAGATCGAGGCGACTCTTGGGAAGTAATAAGCGGTGAGCTTGACCAAGATATTGACAGAAACTTATTACCAATTATGGGCAAAATTTGGCCTATGGATGCCGTTGCTAAAAACGGTTCTACCTCACGATATGGTGCTGCGGTTTCTCTGGATGAATCACGTTTGCAAGAAGGATTACTTTATGCAGGTACTGACGATGGTCAAATCAATATTACCGAAGATGGCGGAAAGAACTGGAGAAAAATCAATCGCTTTGGTGGAGTTCCAGAAAACACTTATGTGTATGATTTAATCGCTTCGAAGCATGATGTAAATACGGTTTACGCAGCTTTCAACAACCATAAAAGTGGCGATTTCAACCCTTATGTATACAAGAGTAACGATAAGGGAAGAACCTGGTCGAGCATTTCTTCAAACTTGCCGAAGGGCGCTGTTTATGCCTTAGAACAAGACCATGTTAATGCGAATATTTTATTTGCTGGAACTGAATATGGAGTTTTTGTTTCGATGAATGAAGGTGGAAGCTGGACCAAATTATCTGCGGGGTTGCCTGCCGCAGTGAATGTACGTGATATTGCCATTCAAGAAAGAGAGAACGATTTGGTACTGGGTACTTTCGGAAGAGGCTTTTACGTGTTAGACAATTATGCCCCACTTCGCGAAATGACACAAGACCTGCTGGCCAAGGACGGTCATATTTTCAAAATTAAAGATGGTTTGATGTATAATACTTGGCAGCCACTTGGCAGCTTGGGTAGTGCAGATAAGGGTTTTCAGGGCGAAATGTTCTATTCGGCAGATAATCCAACTAGAGGAGCAACTTTTACTTATTATGTGAAAGAGGGCGTGAGCTCTTTGAAAGCAGAAAGGTCGAAAAGAGATGCAGAAGCCTTTAAAAATGGAAAAGCTATTCCTTACCCAACTTTAGAAGAGCTAAAAGCCGAAGAGAGTGAGCTTCCTTCATTCTTAATTTTCACCATAAAAGATCAAACAGGCGATATTGTAAGTGAGCTGAGAAGCCCATTAAGAAAAGGTATTAGTGAAATTACATGGGACATGACATATGCGGGTTTCGGTCCAGTAAATGAAAGACAAGCTTCGGTAACCAGTAGCTTACCTTCTTCTAATGTTTATGTAGTTCCGGGCAGTTATACCGTCAGCTTATCACAGAATATTAAAGGTGAAATCAGTGAGTTAACTGGTCCAGTGAGCTTTAAAGTGAAAGACATCGATAATAAAACCATTCCGGCAGCTGATTGGTTGGCCATGGCAAATTTCAAAAAGAAGGCGATGGCCTTAATGCAGGCAGTTAATTCAACGCGCTCGGTACTGGGAGAAATGAATGGAAAAATCGCTAGTTATAAAGCAGCAGCTAAGGGTTTTCCTGCCAGAGAAAGCAATGAGCTTATGAAGGAAATTATGGTTTTGGAGAACAAGGTAAAAGCCCTCAATATCGAACTGAATGGTGATTCTGATTACAATCAACTAGATATGGATGGCGAGTATGCTACAGGCCAGCGAGCGCAAAATGCGGTTTATGATATTTTTGGGTCAACCTCTAATGTAACGGGTACAGCCATTACTAACTATGATATCGCGGCCGATGAGTTTGCTCCAATTTTGCCAAAAGTGAAATCACTTGTAAGTGAGTTTACCAGAATGGATGGAAAGCTAGATCAATTAGGAGCGCCACTTACATCAGGTAGACTCCCTAACTGGAAAAAACAATAGACAATTCTTATTAGGGGTCATACTTAATATGACCCCTATACTATATTTCATATATTTGGTTGTTCTAATTTTTTAGAGCAAACTCCTTAACCTCACACCCTCTCCATTTTCATTTGTTTTTGAGATGGCTTTCTATACTGTAGCCGAAATCTAAATTTGACCTCATGGTTTTGAGGCCTTAAAAGTTTGCTTCTAATTTTTAATCTATGGAATTAAAATGCTTATTTCTATATGTGAACAACCTTAATTATACTATGAAAGTATTTTTGCTCATAATTTGATTTTATACGCTTGTTGAAAATATAATGTCCACTATAACAATATTTCATATTTTCACGTGTCGTTCTATTTGACCAATTTGAGGCTAGCTATTACCATACTATTCACACTAATTACAAGCCCTGCGTTTTCTCAGGACTTAGTGACTGTGGCCAGCACTTTTTTGAATGACAATAAGTATATAGAAGCTAAGGAGACAATAGATGAAGTTTTCGAAAAACCTGATGGAGATAAAAGTGCTCGAGCTTGGTATACGAAAGGTCGTATTTACCACGAAATCTTAAAAAGCGATGCTCCTGAGTTTAATAAGTTTAAATCGAACCTTAAGGATTTTACTGGTGAGGTAGCATTATGTTATAACAAAACAAAAGCATTAACAGACCCTGGAAACAATCTTTTTCGTCTTGCAAACAATCAATTAGAAATTCTTTGGACAGATGGAATTAACAAGGGCTACAAAGACTACCAAGAACTAAAGTTTGAATCGGCAATTAAGTATTTTGAAATGTCGCAGGCCGTTAAGCCGCAAGATACCACTGCTTATTTGTATGCTGGGTTGAGTGCCCAGAATGCCCAGAACTACAAACAAGCGATTGATTATTACTTGGCAATGAAGTCTTTTACTAGGCTGAGTAAACTTGTTTATAATCGACTGATTATTTGTAAACAAGCCATGAATGCCCCACTTGAAGAAAGGCTTGATATGATTGAAGAAGCCCTTTTTGAATACCCAGATCACCTACCATACATTGCCGAGGAGGTAAGGGCTTTGATTAAGCTGAATAAATTTGTGGAGGCCGAATCTAGACTAAACACGGTTCTAAAGAGATCTCCAAATAATTTTGAACTGAGATTAAGGCGGGCCGATCTCTTTGATCGGATTTTTAAAGAAGCTTTTTCAAATGGGCTGCCCGAACGCTCTGAGAAATACTTCGAAATGGCATCTGAAGATTATGAAATCTACCTAAACACTTACCCACAGGATTTTACGGCCAATTATAATTATGCAGTAATGATTAATGAGCAGGCCAATCGAGTGTATGATAGAGTGAACTTGATGAGTGAAGATGAGTACGTAATTAGCGGAAAAAATACGGAAGAAATAGGCCATAACTGGACACGGAAGGCATTGCCTTATATGGAAATGTGTAGAAAAATTAAACCAGATGACCCAGGGACGATTAGGGCATTAAAGGTTTTTTACGAACGCCTTAAAATGACCGATAAACTTGCTGAGCTGAACGGAAAGGGATAATTAAGAATGATTAACGTTGTTATAGCTTCTCAAAACCCAGTAAAAATTAAATGCACAGAGCTGGCATTTACAGAAGTATTCAAAAATGAATCAATTGCCTTTACGGGAATAAGCGTTCCCTCCAATGTGTCGGATCAACCAATGACCGATTCAGAAACCCTTGAAGGAGCGAGAAATAGAGCTAAGAATGCAAAGCTTGCCAGTTCCAAAGCAGATTACTGGGTAGGAATAGAAGGAGGAATTGCAGAAACAGAAGAAGGAGAAATGCTCGCATTTGCATGGATTAGTATCATTTCTAGACATAGACAAGGAGAAGCAAGAACAGCCACTTTTACATTACCACCAAAAATTTCGGAGCTCATTCATCAAGGAATAGAATTGGGAGTGGCAGACGATTTGGTGTTTAAGCGATCTAACTCAAAGCAGTCTAACGGTGCGGTAGGCATTCTTACACATGACCTGATTGACAGAGCGGAATATTATAGGCCGGCCATAATATTGGCGCTTATTCCTTTCATTAATCCCCAACTTTACTGACAGAACTCCAAAGTAAAAGGCCCTATCTATTACAGACAAGGCCTTTTACTATCTCTAAATCTAATACCGCTTATTTAAACTCTTTCGGTTTTCTAGGCATTTTAGCATCCATGTTAGCAGTTTGCATTACCAAAGCGGCAATAATTACTGCGTTCTTTTTCAAGTCAACCTCTTCTAAAGCCTCAAACACATCCATATTGGTATGGTGAGTTCTTGTGCTATAAGCGATTGGGTCTTGAATAAACTGGAAACCAGGTAAGCCAATACCGTCAAACGCAAGGTGGTCAGTACCTCCTGTGTTGTTAACTGTAATAGTGCTTGCTCCTATATCATGGAAAGGCTTGAACCATTCTTCGAAAAGGCCTTTAGTAGCTTCGTTACCTTGTAGGTAAATTCCTCTAATAGCACCAGTTCCGTTGTCCATGTTATAATAAGCTGAGAAGTTTTGGTGAGCACTGTTCGGCTTTTTATCAGTCATGAAAGTATTTTGAGCATAGTTTCTTGATCCGAAAATACCTTGCTCTTCACCACTCCAAAGACCAATTCTTACTGTTCTTTTTAGTTTTACACCTGAGGTTTTTAAGATTCTCATGGCTTCCATCATAACTGCAGAACCAGCAGCGTTATCAGTAGCACCCGTTCCAGCAAACCAAGAATCAAGGTGAGCACCAATCATAACCACTTCATTTTTCAACTTGGCATCTGAGCCTTGAATTTCACCCAATACATTGTATCCTTTGGTGTCATTCTTTAAGAAGCGAGTTTTGGTTTCTGCTTCAATCATTACTTTTTCGCCTTTCTGAAGCAAACGAACCATTCTGTTATAATGCTCAGGAGCCATTTCCATTTCTGGAAGGGCGCTGTCATCATTTCTAGATCCGTTTGAAGTGAAGAAAGTACCTTGTCCGCCTCCACGGCTAGTGTTCAAGATCATTGAAACACCTTCTTCTTTCAACATAGTATAGGCTGCTCTTCTTAGGTTAGAAGCTCTACGGAATTCAGACATTCTACTTGCGCTGAAGTTTCCTCCTCCTCCGCCACCTCTTACAGTAACTTTGGTGAGTCCTTCTAAATCTTCCTCAGTATGTCTACGTGCATCGGCTTCATAACCGTTTTCAGCATTAATTGTAGTTGGCATTAATACCACTTTACCTTTTAGGTTGCCTTTGTATTTGGCTAAATCTTCCTCAGAATTTACTTCAACATAAACTACTTCTGCGGTAATTTCTTTTCCAGTACCAGGAGTCCATGCTTTTGGAATTGCAATCATGGCTTGGTAGTAAGGAACAGTCATGGCAATGTAGTTTTTGTCTACTTCCCATCCTGGACCGAAATCGCCCCATGCTTCAACCTTAACATTGGTTAAACCCCAGTCTTTATACATTTGAGACGTCCAGTCGTAAGCCTTTTTCAAGCCTTCAGAACCAGTAAGTCTTGGGCCAATTCTGTCTGTTAAATTCCAAGCAATGTCCATTACTTGGCTGTTGTTGAATCCTTCGTCTTTGATTTTGTAGATTGATTCATAATCTACTTGGGTGTTCTGAGCTAGTGCTTGCAGCCCTAAAAATAGAAACCCTAATACTGCTGATATCCTCATTTTTTAAGTTTTTAATTGGGTAGGAAGGTAGCCAATCGCAGTTTTAAAATCTTTCGAAAATATACTGGTGGACAATAATGTGTTCAATCGGGTTATTTACCCGTCATATTGTTAATCTGAGCCATAAATGAATTTAAAGCTTCATTCCAATTTTCTTTAGCATCCCACTCACTTCCTAAGTAAGCAATATTGGTTCGGGTATCGCGTAAAAAGAACTTTACTAAAACTCCTTTCTTGTTTTCTTCACGCTTTTCGAAGGGTAAAAAAGTGTAAACATTTTGGGCGTTGGCCTCAATATAGTGAAGCACATAATCTACTCTAGCGCGTCTTAAATCCGCATCCGTTTTGTTCTCTACGTTTATGATTTGAAATAGGGTGGAGTCTTTTGCTGCCAAAGCTGTAAATGCACTCATTCTGTTAGTGAGCTCATTTTTATACGAAGTGGCCGATAGAATGGCTTCTATGTTTAAGGCTTGTGGACCTGGTTGAGAAAAAGGGTTGGTATTGATTGTAGGAATGGCAATTTTCTTTCCTTCAAAATCTTTTGGTAAAGTAACATACGCTTGCTTAAAGCCAGAAACGGTAGGCTCAAAAAACTCTGCTGAATTACTCAGAAGTAGGTTTTCTTTTGGAAATGCATCGCTTTTTAGCCTTGTAGTCAATTCGCTAAAAACAGTTTTTAAATCACTCGTTCTTCTTACCCAAAATGTAGCTCCTTTATCGTAGAAATGATTTTTACCATTAAATGGCCCCATTCCTAATATAAAGTCATTCTCGGGGTTAAGAACGGTAAGGAAGATGAGATTTTTAATATCACGCTTTAGAATAAAATCTGGAATTTGTTCCTGCATTCCGCTTACCGAGCTAAAACTGTTCGTTTGAAAATACGCAGAGGCATCAATCCCTACTTCGGCAAAAAACATTTGTAACTCATCCGCTATTTTTAACCTTTCCTCCACCAACATGCCCTTTGGTACATCCATTAGCACAATTGATTTAGTACTTAGAATATCTTGAGGTGGATCATATGCTTCGTTCATATGAAGCAGTTCAAATAGAGAAGCATTCGTACCCTGAGCATTCAGTGGTGAAACGCTAAGTAAAAGCAGGAAAAGAAAATTATATATTATGACCTTCAAAACTTACTATTCAATTCACTAAGTTTAACATGAAAAGAGCCGAAATATTGAATGTTCGATTCATTTTCGTTCGAACTTAACCAAATAAAAATGAAAAAGCATATCCTCAACCTTGCCCTTATTGTCTTATTTGTTGGTGCGCCAATTAGCGCCTATTCCCAAAATGATTTGGATACCGAATTTATGCTGGAAGATTTGAGAAAACTTTCTCACGATGCCGCTGAAGGTAGAAAGACAGGAACCAAGGGAGCTGAGGCAGCCCGCCAGTTTATTATTAAACAAATGGATGCCGTAAACCCAAAAAGCTTAGTGAAAGGCTACCGCCATCCATTTACATTTATTAGCCGAGGCGACACCGTAAAAGGCGAAAACATCATTAGTTATATTAAAGGAGAGTCTGATTCTGCTTTTATAATTACTGCACATTATGACCACGTTGGGGTAATTAATGGCGAAGTATTTAATGGTGCAGACGATAACGCATCTGGAGTAGCGGCCATGCTTGCCATGATGGAGTACTTTAAAAGCAATAAACCAAGACACACCTTAGTTTTTGCCGCTTTAGACGGTGAAGAAATGGGGCTTCAAGGAGCCAAGGCCATTTTCAATGACCCAACCATTCCTATCGATAATATTATACTGAACATTAATATGGATATGATCAGTATCAATGATAAAAATGAGCTTTATGTAGCAGGAACACACTTCTACCCTAAATTCAAATCCATTTTAGAGAAGGTAGAGGTGCCACCTTTGAAATTACTTTTTGGTCATGATTCTCCAGATTTGGGTAAAGACGATTGGACCATGCAGTCCGATCATGGGGTTTTTCATAAGAACAATATTCCCTTCCTCTATTTTGGAGTAGAAGATCACGAACACTACCATAAAGGTTCTGATGAATTTGAGAATGTGAACAAAGCCTTCTATATCAAAGCGGCTCATGCAGTACTTTATTCCATTATCGAACTAGATAAAAACCTAAACTAAGTCAATGATCAGTCAGCTTATTTCGCACATTTGGAAAAAGGAATTTCGTTCGCCCGTTTGGGCAAAGAGCTTACTGACTAACATTTTCTTGGGCTTTGCTGCCCTAATGATGCTGGGCTATGTATTGATTGCAGGTGTGGCCATGGACAAGCTGGTGAGGGAGTTTTTTCCAGACAATGACCCGCTAGTATTCATCAACGGCTTTATTCTTTACTATTTTCTGGTTGAGTTTATGCTCAGGTTCTTTTTACAGAACGTGCCTGTTTTAGAAATTCAACCTTACCTGCATTTACCTATTAAAAAGGGTAAGATCATCCATTTTATGTTCAGAAAGAGCCTTTTCAGCGCTTTCAACCTTTTGGCTGTTTTGCTTTTTCTACCATTTTCGCTGATGCGCGTTGGTGCCGATTATGGTGCTGTAAGTGCATTGGGTTGGTTGGCTTCAATTGTAGGTCTTTCCATTACGCTGCATTTTGTGGTCATCCTCTTTAAAAAGAAGATGAACGATATACCCAATCTCTTCATTGGTCTGATTGTTTTTCTAGCGGCTCTTGCAGCACTCGATTACTTCAATGTTGTTTCATTCTCAAGTTTATCCTCTGCTGTTTTTGGTTTTATTGTAGAAGAGCCAGCCTTGGGCGCTATTCCTGTAGTATTGGCCTTTGTGTTTTACAGGCTCAACTACAGCTTTTTGGTAAAGAATACCTACCCAGAAGAGTTGGCCATAAGGAAGAAAGAAAAGGTTACTGGAGATTTCGGTTTCTTAAAACAATACGGAAGAATTGGTGAGCTAATTCAGCTTGAATTAAAATTGATTTTACGACACAAACGCCCAAGAAACACATTGATCATGAGCGGTTTTTTGTTGCTCTATGGTCTCTTTTTTTATACTAACGATGCCTACCAAGAAATGCAGTTTATCTTCATGTTTGCGGGGGTATTTATTACAGGAATTTTCTTTATCAATCATGGGCAGTTTTTACTGAGTTGGGAAAGTGGCTACTTCGATTTTATCCTGACCAGAAGGGTCAGTTTCAGACAATTTATAGAATCAAAATACTGGTTGTTTGTGGCTACTTCCACTATCGCGTTTGTGGTGTCGCTGGCCTATGGTTATTTCGGTTGGAAAATAGTTTTGATCAACCTTGCTGCTTATCTGTTTAACATTGGTTTAAATGTATTTGCTGTAATGCGGTTGGCCATGTTCAACCCCAAAAAGATTGATTTGAATAAAGGAGCTGCCTTTAATTATGAAGGAGTGGGCGCTGCACAATTCCTCATTATGATTCCCATGATGATTTTGCCTTACATACTTTACGCTCCATTTTTAATACTCGGTTACGAAAATTTAGGGCTGTTTCTAACAGGTTTGGCGGGCCTTATTGGCTTCCTGTTCCGCGATAAAATGCTGAATGCCCTTACCCAATTTTTCATTAGCCGAAGACATAAGTTTGCTGCCAGTTTTAGATCCCAATAAACCATTAAGATGATTGACGTAAAAACACTTTCAAAAAGTTATAAAGGAGTTGAGGTTGTCAATATTCCTGAAATGCACATTACCAAAGGCGAAAGCTATGGCTTGGTTGGGAATAACGGAGCGGGCAAAACTACCTTCTTCAGAATGATTTTAGACCTGATTAGGCCTACCACAGGTGAAGTACTTTCTAAGGGCGAAAACGTTCAGAATAACGAAGATTGGAAATACTATACAGGTTCATTTTTAGATGAGTCCTTTCTGATTGACTACTTAACTCCGGATGAATATTTCGAATTTATTGCCTCATTGCACAATTACTCCAAAGGCGATTTACAAGAGTTCTTAAACCAGTTTGATGATTTATTTAACGATGAAATCAGAGGGAAGAAAAAGTACATCCGCGACCTCTCTAAGGGAAACCAAAAGAAAGTAGGCATTGTGGCTGCGCTAATGGGAAATCCTGAAATCATTTTATTGGATGAGCCTTTTGCTAACCTTGACCCTACTACTCAAATTCGCTTAAAGGTAATTCTCAAAAAGCTGAAAGAAGAAAAGGATGTAACCTTACTCATTTCTAGCCACGACTTAAACCACGTTACAGAAGTTTGCGAACGCATTGTTTTGCTTGAAAAGGGCAAGGTTCAGAAGGATATTCAAACCAGCGAAACTACTTTAAAGGATTTGGAAGACTACTTTACGGCTTAATCATCTAACCTAAATTTAAGCATACTGTCAGAGGCAATTACTTGTAACGATTGGCTATCACCAGAGCTTACGGCTTTTTGTTCTCCAAAGAAATAAATTGCTTGTCCCCAGTGTACCATTTCGCCTTTAGGGCCAGAGGAATATGTTTCTTCATCATCCATTTTAAGGTCGAACCAAAAAGCAATGGCCTGAATGTTTCCGTTCGAAGTAATTTTCACCTCTTTTCTATCCGTATCTTCTTGCGAAGGCCCCATTTCAGGTAAATCAAGAAAATCATATTGACGAATAAAGAAAGGTTCGGTTAGGGCGGTATGTTCTTCTCTGCCTAAGAAAATGCGGCTGTACTCCTCTAAAGGTCTAAACTGATCAAAAGCACTTAGGTCGAAACCTGAGATTTGTTTGATAGGATTAACCAAATACCTTTTGGGAATTTCAATCAATTGACCATAAAGCTTGATACCAGCCGGAAGCATGATACCACTGGTTTTTATCAATGCTTTTTTTGCATGTCGAAGCGTTGGCACGACACCTTCGCCCAAACCACCACAATCCAAAATTTCAGAAACTACGAGGTCAAATTTCTCAGTGAAATCTACACCCTTCACTAAGTCACTGGACTTTTTATTAATGACTTTGATTTTATCGGCATAGCCATTGGCTTTAACAATTTCTTTGGCCACTCCCGCTAATTCGGTGTGCATTTCACAAGCTACCACCTCCGCAGCCCCTGCTCTGGCGGCCATCATGGCCAGTAAGCCAGAGCCAGTTCCAATGTCGAGTACGCGCGCATTGGGCTTTTTCTTCAGTGCGCTTTCAATAGCTACCTGATAAGCATCATTCCGAGCAGTATCTTCCAACATATCGAAATGCCAGCCAGGGATTTTATATGAGCGTAGTTTTCGAAGGCTTTTTTGGGCTTCTTTATGGTTCGGAACCTTGTTTAAAACTTTAATAAAATATTTTTCGGCTTCGGCAAACTTATACCTTTCCTGAAGGTAGCCAGCCATGTCCATTAACCCTTGAATATCATTATCATTTATGCCTAGTGCTTCTTCTGGACTAGATTCTTTAGTGTAGGGCTGTTCTGCGACAACCATTTTCTCTTCTGATTTGGTAGGTTTTGGTTGCACTGTAAACTGTCCACCCCTTAATTCCACAATCTCCTTTAAACTTTCTTCTAACTCAGGTGAGTATTGTTTTTCAAGAACACTTCTAAGGGTTGCTTCAGCTTTTTCAAGTTCATTTTGCTCTTTGTAGATACTTACAAGCTGAATTTCCGCTTGAAAAATACGTGAATCTATTTGAACACACTTTTTAAAAGTAGCCTCTGCCTTAATCAAATCCTTTTTCTCTAAATAGACAGTGCCAAGGTTATAATAGATGTCGGCCCTAGTAGGTAGTTTTTTTAGAGCGGTATTCATTAATTCAATCGCGATATCGAGCTTACCTCTTGCTTTTTCAACCGTTCCAATATTAATCAGCGCATCCTCATTATTGGGATTGATCTTTAAGGCTTCCTGATAAGAACGGAACGAATCCTTATATTTCTTTTTGGCATAAAGTACTGTGCCTAAAAGGCTCAAAATCTGATCTGACTTTGGAAATTTACTTTGCAGTGCGCGAAGCTCTTTTTCGGCAGCATCTAAATCGCCAGTTTGATAATTTTGAATGGCCTGCATTAAACGCTGCTGGGCCAAGATTGCTTCATTCATTTTTCTGGGGTAATGGATTTAACTTCACCTACATTCCAATCGATAACCAAGCCGCCTGCTACGCCATCGGCTGCTTTTTTGCCGTATAAAAATTCTACTAAGTACAAGGCTGGGTCGTAAGACTTGGCGCCACCCGATGAGGTAATTGCTTTTCCGTCATGTACAAAGCTGACGTTTTCATAAATATCTAAATCAGGAAAGGTCTGTCTGAATTGGTCAATGTCGCTAGGGAAGGTGGTAGACTTTACTTCATCTAAAAGACCCGCTTTGGCCAGAATAAATGCACCATCGCATAAGGACATAATGTACATGGCGTTCCCCCCTTTTTCCTTCACAAAGTTGATCAGGCGTTCGTCTTCCAAATCTGAGCCCATGTTGTTTTCGGCACTGGGAACCACGAGAATGTCAATATTGGGTACATCATCAAAATCGTAATCGGGTAAAATACGAATGCCTTCAAAAGTTGTAATCACTTCTTTGGTGGGAGAGACGATAAAGGGCTTCATTCCTTTTTCTGTATGAAAAATGGTATGCTGAAAAATATCGAAAGGTGCCATCAGCTCGGAATTATACACTCCGTTGATAGCCAGAAAAGCTACATTCAGTTCTTTGGTGGGTTTGTTCTCTGGTTTGAAAACCTCTTTAGTTGTCTGTGCAACTTGTTGGGTTTCTTGTGGTGCTTGACAGGCCACCATGAGGATAATACAGAGTACAGAAAGTAGCTTTTTCATTAATTTTCGTTTTTATAAATTTTCCCATCCTTCATTACCAAACTCACTTTTCTAAGTGAAGTAATGTCTGTGGAGGGATCGCCTTGAACGGCTATAATATCGGCCAGAAACCCTGCCTTAATTTGGCCAAGTTGGTTGAGGTGAAATTGTTCAGCATTGGCCGAAGTGGCGGAAATGAGAGCCGCTTCGGTATTCATACCGTACTCTACCATCATCTCCAACTCTCTAACGTTTTCGCCATGCGAAAAAACCCCCACATCGCCACCAAAAACCATTTTTACCCCTGAATCTAATGCCATTTTAAAGCTTTTCCTTTTGGCTGTTATGCGGGCGGGTTCTGGGTCAACACCCCTTTTCCAACCGCCATATTCAGTAATGGCATCGCCAGCAGCTAGCGTTGGGCAGAAGGCTACACCCTTTGCCTTCATCATTTTAAAAATTTCTGGAGTGGCGCCATCGCCATGCTCAATAGTTTCTACTCCTGCTTCAACGGCCCTGCGCATCCCTTCTTCCGAAGAAGCATGTGCTACCACATAGCGTCCGCTGGATTCAGCAATTTCTACAATGGTTTTTAACTCAGTTACAGTAAAGGTAGCCTCGGCCGTGCCGTTTGGCCCCCAACGGTAATCGGCATATACCTTAATAAAATCGGCTCCATGCCCTATTTGATCACGCGTAACCCGAATGAGGTCATCAAAACCATCGGCAGTTTCGGCACCGAGCGGCACTTCTACTCCTTCATGAAAACCCTTTGGGCCGTAACTGCCTGTCGCCACAATGGCCTTGCCTGCCACTAAAAGTCGTGGCCCAGGAATGACTCCTTTTTCTACAGCCTGTTTCATGCCTACATCGGCATAACCCGCTCCTTCAGAACCTAAATCGCGCATGGTGGTAATACCAGCCATTAATGAAGCCTTCAAATGGTTTACCGCCCTGGCTGAACGTTCTGCAATGGATTCTTTAAGCACTTGGTCGTTCCAAGACACTTCATTATAAGGGTGCAATAAAATATGTGAGTGCCCTTCGATTAAGCCTGGCAATAGGGTTTGGTTTTTCAACTCAATCACCTCGTTGGCTTGGCCAGCGTACTTGGCTCCAACGTAAGTAATTCGGTTGCCTTTTACTGCCACCACCCAATTGGAATGGGTTTCTTTTCCATCAAAAACCTGTTTGGGTTTGAAAAGAAAGTCGTCTTGCGCTTTAAGGCTGAAAACTGAAAGAGAAATGAGTGCTGCCGAAAGTAAGCCAGTGAGTTTTCTCATTTAGCAAAAATTTGGCTTGTGTCTTTAAAGGCCTTGAATTCTAAAGCATTTCCACTGGGGTCGAGAAAGAACATCGTGGCTTGTTCGCCTACTTGACCTTCGAAACGGATGTAAGGTTCAATCACAAATTCTATTCCGTGGGCTTTAAGCTTGTCGGCTAATGTGTGCCATTGGCTCCATTCTAAAATAGCTCCGAAGTGGCGGACAGGTACATTTTTACCATCTACAATATTAGCATGCACTTGGGCCAGTTCTTCGGGCTTTACATGTGCACTCAATTGATGGCCAAAGAAATTAAAGTCGATCCATTTATCCGTAGAGCGACCAATTTCGCAACCCAGCAAGTCGCCAAAGAAAGATCGGGTAGATTCGATGTCCTTTACGGGAAAGGCCAAATGAAAAGGAGTGTTCATAGTATTAATATTTACAGCAAAATGCTTAATTATCTATTGGCTTGCAAGAATAGATTATATTCCGTCACATTGTTTTGGGCTTTGGTCACATTTATTTTTTGAGGAGGGCACAGGCTAGTATCATTGAAGAAAAAAGATGAACAGGATTTATATTTTTAGAGTGTTTATGTTGGTTGTACTAACAGCTTTTTTCGCTACTAAAATTGGGCAACTCAACCTTATTTATCATGGCCAACTTTATACGAAAGCGTTGGAGGTGTTAGGAAGCGAGGAGGCCGCGAACGCACAACTTCTAAATTTCAAAATCCAAAAAATTGTCGAATACGTTTTTTACTTATTGATTATTCTTTGTTCTCGGAGGTTCTTCTTCGACATGATAAATAGAAGAAACATCTGGTATTTATCACTACCCATTTCAATAACTGCCTCCATCATTATTGGTCTATTAATAGCCTTTTTAGTAAATACATTTGACCCTAATTATTATCTCAAAATTATAAGCACCTCTTCTATATCTCTTTTCAAGCTCTTGTTTATACGGTTATCTGTTAATAGCTTTTTGGCAATCTGTTTATCCTGTTTAATTGGAGAGGTAGAGAAAATAATAGATCCAAAGTCTAAAACTCCTAGTTTAAAAGCTTTAGACGAGAGGTTTTGGATTACTTTATTTGCACTTCATCTTATTATTACAATTGCAATATTACAGTATACGCTAAACTTGAGCAGTGATTTTCTCTATTTATCCCCTAGACTTCTCCTTATATCCGCACTTCTTACACTGACTTCACGCGTCATAATTGATGCTTTTGTAGAAAATGGGAGAATACGCTCTGATAATTTGCTAGACAAGGTTTCTAGATCATTGATTGCATCATATGGCATTTTTGGTTTATTCTATTTTTCATTCGAGCTTAATCTGTCTTTTGCGCAAATATGGCTGGAGAGTGCAATTGCCCCCTCACTCCTTTTTTTTCTCGCAGCACTCTTAATCGTAATACTTACGACTTTGGCTTATTTTCAATTGAATGCAAAAAAGGTGAAAGCTGCCCTGAAGTTGCATGGGAACATAGAAGAAAAAACATCCGAACTCTCCCTCCTTAAATCTCAAATCAACCCGCACTTTTTGTTTAACTCTTTAAATACGGTGTATGGTTTGGCGCTGAAAGAGGATAGCCCAAAAACGGCCCATGCGGTGCAGCAGCTTAGTGAGATGATGCGTTTTATGCTCCACGAAAACCACGCTGAGAAAATTCCTTTGCAGAAGGAAATTGACTACCTCCGTAATTACATCGAACTTCAAACTTTGAGGATTTCACAGAAGGATCATTTTCAATTGGAAGTAGATGTATCGGAAGGTTGCGAAGGAGAAATTACTCCTATGGTACTCATTCCTTTTGTTGAAAATGCTTTTAAACATGGGGTCAGTTTTCAAAAACCCTCTTGGGTAAAAATTAAACTAACTTGTAATGCGGAAGAGGTGCATTTGAATGTGCAAAACAGTGTTCACAAACATGCGGAAGATCCTGAAAAAGGGAAGTCGGGAATTGGGCTGGAGAATGTGAGAAAGCGTTTGGGCATTCTTTATCCTGAAAAACACTTATTTCAAATTTATGAAACGGAAGACAGCTTTGAGGCCAACATTAAAATCACCTTGATATGATCAGAGCCATTGCCATAGATGACGAACCGATTGCGCTGGACATTATCGAAAGCCACGCCAATAAAATTCCGTTTTTGGAATTGAAAGCGAGCTTTACCAATGCCTATCAAGCCCTTGAATTCCTAAAAACCAATTCGGTTGACTTGCTGTTTTTGGATGTAAAAATGCCGGACATCTCTGGAATGGATTTTCTGAAAAGCCTTTCAAAAGCACCTTTGGTCATTTTCACCACGGCATACCAGGAATATGCGCTAGAGAGTTATGATTTTCAAACCGTAGATTACCTGCTTAAACCCTTCGATTTTGGAAGGTTTTTAAAGGCGGTGAACAAGGCCAGCGACCGACTGGAACAAAAGAACGATCAGCATCTTTTTCTGAAAACGGGTTATGAATACGTGCGACTTGAAATAGCGCAAATCAAATATGCCAAGGCGGAAGGCAACTATGTAAAGTTTGTGACGGAAAGCGAACAAGTCCTCAGCCGAATGACAATGCAGCAAGCTGAAGACGTCCTTCTACCGCAGGGTTTTTTAAAAACCCATCGTTCCTTTTTGGTCAATAGGGCCTTTATCAATAAAATAGAAAAGCACCAGTTAAGCATCGGCAAGGAAGTGATTCCCATTAGCTCCATTTACTATCAATTGTTGGTGGAGGCTATTTCTTAATGGTAGTTAAAAAGGCAACTTCCCTAAATCAACATTTCCACCACTGATAATGATGCCTACTTTTTGGCCAGCAAACTGGGCTTTGTACTTTAATAGGGCGGCAAAAGGCACAGCCCCAGAAGGCTCCACCACAATTTTCATTCGTTCCCAAATCAAGCCCATGGCATGGGCTATTTCTTGGTCGTTCACCACTAAAATACCGTCCACCAATTTCTGAATAATGGCAAAATTTTTATCGCCTACGGTCACCAAAAGTCCATCGGCAATGGTGTTTGTGGTTGTATTGGGCACAATTTCACCTTTTTGCATGGAAAGAAAAGTGTCCATGGCGCCCTCGGGTTCGCCAGCATAAATTTTGAGTGCTGGCTTTAAATAATGAGCGGCCAAGGCGGTTCCAGCCAAGAGGCCACCACCACCCACGGGCGTCATCAAAACTTCCAAATCAGGCTGGTCTTCCATCAACTCTATGGCTGCAGTGCCTTGCCCTTCGATGACTTTATTATCGTTATAAGGAGAAACATAAGTAGCTCCTGTTGCTTCCATAATGGTATTGGCGGCTGCTTCACGAGCGGCTTGGGTGGGTTCAGAAAAGGTAATTTCTGCACCATAGCCCGCCACTGCTTTCTTCTTTACCTCTGGTGCGGTGTTGGGCATTACAATGTAAGCAGGAATACCGCAGGTTTTGGCTGCCATGGCCATGGCCTGTGCGTGGTTTCCCGAACTATGCGTTACCACACCTTTGGCCCTTTGTTCTTCGGAAAGAGAAAGCACAGCATTCAATCCTCCACGCGCTTTAAAGGCTCCAATCTTTTGAAGGTTTTCGCATTTGAAATACACCTCGCAACCCACAATGGCATTGATGCTTTCTGAGGTAAGAATCGGTGTGCGATGAATGAACGGCTTGATGCGTTCGTGTGCTTCGTGAAGCTGTGCTAAACTGATTGGTAATTCCATAGTGGTTTTAAATATGGTAAAAACCCTCCAAAAGTTGATGCTTTGATATGCTCATAATTTATTAAAAACAGCTGACCTCTGTATCTGAACTTTTGGAGGGTTGAGTAAAATAAACAGACTCAACTCAGACTATTAGTGCGCTTTCAGCCAGTTGTCGCCCACACCTATTTCTACTTCCATAGGCACAGAAAGCTCAATGGCCGATTTCATTAAAGCAGGAATTCGCTCTTTCATCAGCTCAAGCTCGGGTTTGTACACATCGAAAACGAGTTCATCATGCACCTGCATAATCATTTTTGACTGAAGCTTTTCTTTCTTCATCCAATCGTGGATGCTGATCATGGCCACTTTGATCATGTCCGCAGCACTGCCCTGAATGGGGGCATTAATAGCGTTTCGCTCTGCATGACCACGGCCCACCATGTTTTTAGAGTGAATGTCGCGCAAGTACCTTCTTCGGCCTAAAATGGTTTCTACGTAAGTAAACTCGCGCGCTTTGTTCACTTGGGCATCCATGTATTTTTTCACGCCAGGAAATTCGTTGAAATAAGCCGTGATAATCTGCTGGGCTTCCGTACGGGAAATGCCAATGTTCTGCGCTAAGCCAAAAGCTGAAATACCATAGATCAAACCGAAGTTTACTTCTTTGGCTTTTCGCCTCATGTCGCGATCCACTTCTTCCAAGGAAACGCCAAATACTTTGGAGGCGGTAGTGGAGTGAATGTCTCGCCCATTTTTAAAGGCATCCATCATACTTTCATCTTCGGCAAAAGCCGCTACAATGCGCAGTTCTATTTGCGAGTAATCCGCAGCCAAAAGGATATGATCTTCGGAACGAGGAATAAATGCCTTTCTGATTTCACGTCCTTTTTCAGTTCGGATTGGAATGTTTTGGAGGTTGGGGTTATTGGAGCTCAAACGCCCTGTAGCCGCCACCGCCTGACGGTAATCGGTGTGCACCAAACCATCAATCGGACTGATCATTTTTGGAAGCGCATCTACATAAGTGGATTTCAGTTTTTGGTACTCCCTGAACTCCAAAATGATGCGCGCAATGTCATGCTCTACCGCCAGTTTCGAAAGTATATCTTCGCCCGTAGCATACTGACCCGTTTTAGTTTTCTTCGGTTTTTCAATCAGCTTCATCTGATCGAAAAGTATTTCGCCCAACTGTTTTGGTGATGCAATATTGAACTCGACACCTGCCAATTCAAAGATTTGAGTTTGGGCTTTTAGGCTTTCTTCTTCCAGTTCTTTCGACATAGCGGCTAAGGCATCTGTATCGATTTTTACGCCATTGTATTCAATGTCGGCCAATACGTTTACCAAAGGAATTTCCACTTCATCAAAAAGCTTGGTCACTTTGTTTTCTTCCATCATCGGAGCAAAAACCTGTTTTAGCTGGAAGGTGATGTCGGCATCTTCACCCGCGTATTCGGCTACTTTGTGAATATCAACATCTTTCATGTTGCCTTGCTTTACTCCTTTTTTACCAATAAGCTCGGTAATTGAAACAGGGCTGTAACTAAGGTAATTTTCAGCCAGCACATCCATATTATGGCGCGTGTCTGGGTCGATCAAATAATGGGCAATCATGGTATCGAAGATTGGCCCTTTGACTTCTACACCGTAATTCTTCAAGATCTGAATATCGTATTTCGCGTTTTGAGCAATCTTCAGAATAGTTTCATTTTCAAAAACAGGTCTGAATTCCTCAATAATGGCTTTCGCCTCTTCGCGGTCTTGTGGGGTAGGCACGTAATAAGCTTCCCCTTTTTTGTATGAAAAGGCCAGCCCAACCATATTGGCTTCAATCGGTTCTAAATTGTCAGTTTCCGTATCGAAGCAAAGCTCTTTTTGCACCATCAAATACTTGATCAGTCGCTTTCTTTTTTGAGGCGTATCAATCAAATGGTAATCGTGCTCGGTGTTGGCTAAGTTGCCTTTCTCTGATGCGGCAGGCGCATCAGGTCCGTTTGAAAGGGTAGGCATGGTATCACCAAAAAGCCCCATTTGAGAAGAGGAGGCAGAAGCTTTGGGCTTTGAAGCCGTTGGAGTAGCAGTGGTTTCTCCCAAAATCCGTTTCAAAGTGGTACGGAATTCTAGCTCTTCAAAAATCTCTGTTAGTTTTTCCTTGTTTGGCCCTTGATATTCCATGGTAGAGGAATCAAAATCAATGGGCACCGTGGTGCAAATTCTGGCCAGTTCTTTCGATTGCAAGCCTTGGGCGGCAAACTCTTCAACTCTTTCTTTTAGTTTTCCTTTTAGCTCATGCGAATGCGCTATAATACCCTCAACCGTATCATAATCCTTCAATAGTTTTGAAGCCGTTTTTGGGCCTACGCCTGGTATTCCAGGAATGTTATCTACCGAATCTCCTTGCAGACCAAGCATGTCTATTACTTGATCAATTCGTTCCACATCCCATTTGGCCAACACTTCTGGAATTCCCATAATATCTACCCCGTTGCCCATAAAAGCAGGTTTGTAGAGGTAAACATGTTCTTCCACCAATTGCCCATAATCCTTGTCTGGGGTCATCATAAAAACTTCAAAACCTTCGGTAGAAGCTTTTTTAGCAAAAGTGCCAATTACATCATCGGCCTCATAACCATCCAGTTCCAAAACAGGAATATTGAAAGCGCGAACGATGTCTTTTACCAAAGGAATAGCAACACGGATATCCTCAGGTTGTGCATCGCGGTTGGCTTTGTAGAGAGGGTAATCCACATGCCTAAAAGTTGGGGCTGGGGTATCGAAGGCCACTGCAATGTGCGAGGGCTTTTTCTTATCAATAATTTCGAAAAGACTATTGGTGAAACCAAAAGCGGCTCCTGTGTTTAATCCTTTTGAACTAATTCTTGGGTTTTTACTGAAGGCAAAGTGGGCACGATAAATCAATGCCATGGCGTCCAGAAGGAAGAGTGTTTTTTCGGGTTTACTCATTCAATAAAGGTAAGTAATCCGAGTACTTAGGGAAACAGAATTTTGATTAATTATGTGCTAAAAAGCTGGGTGAACAATTTACTGACCTAAAGAAGTGCTGGCCACCAAATTAGGTTTATGAGCAATTAGGTCGAGCGTGAAATTGAAAACCGCATCTTGCTTATTGATTAAGTCTGCATAGGTTTTCTTAACCGTGAAATCAGGAAACACCCCACGACCTTTTTCATTTTTGTCTCCTTTATTCTGGAAGGTTTCTGAGATTACAGGCACTTGAACCATTAAGGCTGAATTTGGTAAGCTATAATTCAAAAGCATATTGGCTGTTCTGCCAGCGTTTGCACCTCCAGTTTCTTCCCCAACAAGAATAACATTGTCTAATTGACCTAAAATTCTAGCGAAATCGGCAGCGGCAGAAAAAGTCTTTCCTGAAGTAAGCACATACACTTGACCTTCGAATTTGAGATCTTTTAAATCGAACCCTAGTTCAAATTCTTCGTGCCAGTTTTGCGTATCGTTTACAAATTCACCTTTGGCGTTAGAGGTAAAATACTTTTCTAAGTATTGTTCTGCATTTGCAACCACTTCTTCGGAACCTACAGCGCCATTGATGCCCATTAACTGATCTTCGTGTGTGATTTTAAGGCTTCTCGTAGAAGTTGAAGATGGGTCTACCAAGTCAGTACCAGCGATCATTTTGTAAAGAAAATTCAAAAGTCTACGGTCGCCACCTTCATTATTTCTAAGGTCGAGCACCAAATTTTTGACGCCTGCGCCCTTAGAGGCAGCAGAGTATTGATCATAAATTTTCTGGAAAAACCATTCCGGACTGGCTTGGAAAGTGTTTAGGGTAAGAACTAAGGTTTGAAGGGAGTCAATTGCATCCACATGAGTAAAGTGAATGTATCTTTCGTTTGTTTGGTAAACAGGGCGCATGTAGTTGTTCGCCATCATTTGATTACCAGGAATGCCTTGAACAGCGGTGGTGCTTGTTTTTCCATTTAAATTAGAATCAACATTGAACTCAGGTGAAGCACCATATTTAAGGAAGAAATAGTAACCGAATTTCTGTTCTACTTCTCTGTACTTTTTAGTTTCAATGTATCCGTCAGTTACAGTTAGGGCAGTGAGTTCTTTCACCAGTTGTTGGGAAGTAATTCCGTTAATAGAAACTATTTTACTGCCTAATGGTAATGTTCCTCCTTCGAAGTCGATATAAATTTCATTATCAATTATCGAAACAGGATATGGGAAGAAGTCACTCTTTTCAGTAGCCGTTTTCAAAATTTGAGTGTCTATGGATACTGCAGTATGGCCACATCTCAGTTTTTGGTTCAGCTCAACAACTAAGCTTGAGAAGTGTTGGTAAGTAATGCTTTCTGGTAGGCTGTTGATATTTGCATCTACAAGCTGCTTGAACTCTGCTCTTGAAATGTAGGCGTACGGATTTCCGTGTTGCTCGTCAATTAGTTTAAAATAGAAAGAAAGGTCTTGGGTAGCTTGTTGTTTAGAAAAGACATGATCGAAACCATTGTTGGCAAAGGCAGACAGACTCAAGATCATCAGAGCGATAATCGCGAATGTGCTTTTTAGAACCTTTATTGCCGTATTTCTTATCATTCGTTCCTGTTTTGGCCATCAGGATGAATGATTGGAAATCAATTCTAGCACCTTGATGCTTAACGAATTGAAGATCGGCTTAAGCCTTATCGGCTCTTTTGGCGATTTACGAATTCCAATATTTCGGCATTACCTCTAGAAACTAGGTGTAACACCTAACACACCCTGTGTAGCAGGGGATAGGAATGAGCAATACGGATTGGTTGAAAAACGTATTACGTTAGTTCGATTGATGTTTGGTTCAGTAATCTGGGGAATGTAATAAGCGGAGAATTACCGCGAGGTGCTTGTTGAAAGTAATACAAATATACAGAAAAATGCTTTTCATACAATTAATGATGTTGTTTGAATACAATTTTACGGATTTCACAGATAATTAAAATGTACAGACACATATTATTGTTTTGCACATGTTGAGTTGTTAGATAGATTATTTGGCAATAGTGGTGTTTGACTCGTATATGTGGCTGATTTTGTGGTTTTTACGGAAAACACAGAATGGTTAAAATATTTCTTAGAAATTGGCGTAATTTCAGTGCTTCAAAGAAATTTTGGTTCCATTTTGCGATTTACACTTGCTTTTCTGACGCTTTTGTTGCCCCAACTTATTATGGGTCAAAGCTTTAATGGATACATGCATTCCGATTTTTCTGGGATTATTGGAGCGCAGCTTCAGCCTGCAAACTTGGCGGGTTCTCCATACAAGTATGACATCAGTTTGGTGAATGCCAATTACTTTCTCACCAATAACATTGCCTACATAAAAAGTACAGAAACCAGTCGTGGTTTTGTTCGGTACTTGAATGATGGCCAAAGGTTTTTACACTCAAATATTGCTTTAGGGGGAATCTCAGGAATGGCCACCTTACGAGGTGACGAGTCGGTAGGTTTTACCTATCGGATGCGCGCACATGGAAGTGCCATTGATTTCAGCCCAGAGTTTATCACCCAAATGGGAAGGTTTACGCAACCTCAGTTTTTGAACAGTCAAGCCACCAATCAATCAGGAAAATTTGCGACAGCCCTTTGGAGAGAATATGGACTTACTTACGCCAAAATTTTAAAGGATGATGGTTTTCATCGCTGGAAAGCTGGAGCTACCTTTAAGCTGATCAACCCAAGAGGAAGTGCTTTTTTGGATATTCAAGACATTAGTTACTCTACCGATAACTCCGGCAATACTGATTTGACGAATGCCGAATTGGCCTTCGGTTATTCTGCTAACCTCAACAGCTTTGAGCAATTTGATGGTACTGAAAAACTGGATCGTTTGCCTGATTTAATAGGCAACCATTTTGGGTTTGACTTTGGCGTAGTGTACGAAAGAGTGTCATATTGGGAAGCGTCAAAAGATGAGAATGGTACAAACCGAAACAGGGATATTGATTATGAATTTAAACTGAGCGCCAGCATCACGGATATTGGAATGATGAAGTTTCAATATGGAAGCGCTTCAACACAAAGTACGGGCTTACTGGGCAATGTGAATGCAGAGAATTTAGACACGCTTTTTAGCGGAATCGCCAGTTTTAGAGGAGTTGCCGATAGCTTGGCAACCGTAGCCCAAACTTCTTCCCTAAATGGAGAGTATACCGTGAGTTTACCCACCACACTCAACCTTGGTTATGACTACAATTTCGGAAACGACTATTACTTGGGCGCTTTCGCCAGAATTGATCTAACCAGTCTTTCTAAAGCCGATTATCGACTTAATTACCAACATAGCCTTACCATTTCCCCTCGTTGGGAAAAGGAAAAGAAAGCTATTTATGCACCATTGTACATCAATCAACAAGGCGCTTTTCATTTGGGGTTGGCGGCTCGTTATGGGCCAATTACATTGGGGACTCAAAGTCTGGGTTCGCTTTTGAGCAGTGAGCCTAATACAGGCAGCTTCTTCTTCAGCATCAATATCAATCAGCTTAAAGCCAATGCCAAAAAACCTTATTGCTTTGGGCCATCTCGCGGAACTTCAATGACCAACACCAAGCGCACTCCGATTTATAAAAGGAAGAAGTGGATTTTCTTTTAAGCCCTTACGTAAAAAATAAAATCACTTACTGGAGGGTCGATATCTTCTTGGCGAAGCAAAGTAGCCAACTGGCCTCTGTGGTGTGTTCCGTGGTTTGCTACATGGGTCAGAATATCAGAAATACGAGTTTCGTAAGCATCACCTTTTGAGTTTTTGTACTCAATTACATCTTCATATTCTTCTTGAGAATAGATGAAATCTAACCACCTTTGGCTGCTTCGTTTTACCAGTTCAATGGCCTCAATTGAGCTTCCTTCAGTCCAAACTTCTGGAACGTTTTCTTCAGTGTGCGTAATTCTGTTGAGCCAAATCAGTTGGGCGTTTCCAATGTGGTGGAAAAGCTTAGTGATTTTATCGTTTTCATAGGTGTTTGATTTGATCACATCGGCAAAAAGATTATTCGCCCAAATGTTGTATTCGAAAAGTCTGGTAAAACGTTCTTTCATGTTTTTCAAATTTAAAACTCACAACAGAAACAATTAAAATTCAGCTACTTACTGGCCTTGTAAGCCTTGCCTTTTATGGCAATCGCAATAAGGAAAGGAATCCAAATTCCATCATTCATTATTAAATGAAACAAGCCTTGGTCGCCAACTTTTCCTTCTAAAATCACAGTATAAAACCATATGGCACCCCCAATTTTAGTAAGTGCTCCAACAAGGGCTAAGTACCAAAGCCTTCCAGGGTGAAGTGCTGTTGCGAAATAAACGAAGCCCAAAACTAACACTGCTCGACCCTGCCAAATAAGAATTTCTGGTGTGGAATTTTGGCTTTCCGTTACCCAATGGTAAAAGCTTTCGGGAAACCAGGCAATGAAAATGCCCCAAAACATATTGTAAACGCAGGCGATCAGTAGAAATCCGCGCATCCAGTTAGGGAATAGAGCTTGTTGTGTTTCCATCGTTTTCATAACTTAAAACCTTAGCAGATTGTTAGCTTTGTTATTGTTCTGCAAAGGACGGCAAAACATTTAAATTAAACCTATGAAACAGCCAAATCCCCGTAAGTTCAGAATTCCGATTGCCGCTTTATTGGCGGTACTATTGGTTTCTTCTGGTTTTGTAATGGGCTACAAAGTAGCTCAAGAAATCAAAATCGAAAAGGCCGATGTTCAGTCGGCTCAAAAAATAATTGACCTGCAACTGACTGATGCTGAAATTGAACAGCTACTTCCTAACCTGAACAGGGGTTTGGCAGATGTGCGCGAACTGCACGAATATCCACTAGATAATGCCACTCCACCAGCCGTTTTATTCAACCCAAATATTGGGAAAACGAATTTTCCGGCTCAAAAGAAAATTGAATGGCTTTTGCCGAATAAGGTAGAAATGCCAAAGGATAAAAACGACTTGGCTTTTTATACCGTGGCGCAACTTTCCTCTCTGATTAAAAACAAGAAAATCAGTTCAGTTGAACTTACTGAATTCTTTCTCGATAGATTAGAAAAACATGGTGGAACGCTAGAGGCCGTTATTACCATTACCAAAGACCGCGCTTTAGCGCAGGCCAAAAAGGCGGATGATTTATTGGCGAAAGGCACTTATTTGGGTCCGTTGCACGGCATTCCTTACGGAGCGAAGGATTTACTTGCTGTTCCGGGTTATAAAACTACTTGGGGAGCTGGGCCTTATAAGGACCAAGATCGTGGCGATGAATTGGCCACCGTAATTAAAAAATTGGATGATGCTGGAGCAGTTTTAGTCGCTAAACTTACTCTAGGCGCTTTGGCCATGGGCGATGTTTGGTATGGGGGAACTACCAAAAACCCTTGGAATTTAGAACAAGGTGCAAGCGGATCTTCAGCCGGCTCGGCTTCGGCAACTTCGGCTGGGTTGGTGCCTTTTGCTTTGGGTACAGAAACCCTGGGTTCTATTGTTTCGCCTTCTACCCGAAATGGAGTGACTGGCCTTCGACCTACTTTTGGTCGAGTGAGCAAAGCCGGTGCGATGGCACTTAGCTGGAGCATGGACAAGATTGGTCCAATTGCCCGAAATGCCTTCGATTGCGCTTTGGTTTTTGAGGTCATTCGAGGCTCGGATGGAATTGACCTTTCGGTACAAGATGCCCCTTTCAATTATAATGGAAAAGCGGATTTATCGAAACTAAGAGTGGGCTACCTCAAGTCTTATTTCGATAATACCCGAAACGAAACTCAGAAGAAAAACGATCAGCAGGTGCTGGACGAGTTGACAAAGTTGGGCGCAGATTTAAAACCCGTAGAATGGGTTTCTGACCTGCCTTTTGGAGGAATGTTGAACATTCTTTCGGCCGAGGCTGCTGCCGCTTTTGATGAACTGACACGCTCTAACCGAGACAGCCTTTTGGTACGACAGAACTCAGGCGCATGGCCAAACTCCTTCCGCGAAGCGCGTTTTATTACTGCGGTAGATTACATTAACGCCAATCGTGTGCGCTATGAAGTGATGCAAAAAGTGAATGAACTGATGAAGGATTATGATGTGATTATCAGCCCGAGTTCAGGGAATAACCAGCTTTCGACAACCAACCTCACGGGGCATCCGGCTGTGGTGATGAAAAATGGCTATAACCAAAACGGAAGTCCAACCAGTATTTCGTTTATTGGGAACTTGTATGACGAAGCCACGATTTTAGCAGTGGCTCGGGCTTATCAAGAAGCCACGGGTTTTGATGAAGAGAACCCACCTCTGTTTGTGAAAAAGTAGAGAGTTATTTGGGTTTATAATTTGATGCTTAAAAATTGAGAAAATGCTCTTAGCCATTGATGCAGGGAATACCAATATTGTTTTCGGAATTCATGATGGAAACGCGTGGATTCACGAGTGGCGATTTAATACGCTCCCTATAAAAAATCAGATCGAATATGAGGTGTTTTTGCGTCTTAATTTTCTGGAAAACGACCTCAAATTGAGCGATGTTGACGGCATCATTATTTCATCCGTAGTGCCACAAATGAATGGCATTTTGGCTGAGTTCTGGTCGAATTTAATTGAATGCGAGCATGTATTTATTGGGCCGAAATATTACGATCAATTGCCCATTATTACCAGCAACCCCCACAGCATTGGCACGGACTTAATGGCCAATGCTATGGCGGCCCATTGCCTTTATAAAACCGATTGTATTGTGGTGGATTTTGGCACTGCCCTCACCTTTACGGTGGTGGAGGCTTCGGGTAATATTCACGGGGTAAATATTGCTCCGGGCTTAAAAACAGCCATTAAAGCTTTGGTTGGAAATACGGCACAATTGCCAGATGTGCCTTTGGAATTACCCACCTCCGTGATAGGGAAAAACACGGTGCATGCCATACAAGCAGGTGTGCTTTGGGGCTATGTAAGCATGGTGGAGGGAATGCTCGATAGAATTCAAAAAGAGATGGGTAGAAATTTCAAAGTAGTAGCCACAGGAGGTCTTTCTTCCGTGCTTACCCCGCTCCACGATCGCTTTGACGAAGTAAACCGCCACCTTACGCTTGATGGTTTAAGGTTGATTCATGAGCGTTTGAAGTGAATATGATCAGATGTGGTCTCAGCGAGGCCTAAGACCAGTTGAGGTACTCACCAAAGGCCTGCTTACCACTAAGCAGCCAAGTAAGCCTCAGAAAAAATACTACTCCAACTTTCTGTTTATCACAGCCCTTTCTAAATCACCTAGGGTAAGTGGTCTCTTGTTTTTAGGTTTGAAATGTTTTTTAAAAAAATGAAAACTGGTCTCTTTAGAAAAATATTTACTGAAATCTAAACCTTCAATATCTACCTTAAATTTGGCGCTAAATTTCTCAATGAAATCAACGGCATCATCGCCATATATTGATAGATCCTCTTCCAACCTAAGTTCAGAAAGGTTTCCTTTATCGTCTGGCAATAAAGATTCTGGAATAAGCTCTAGTATTTGAGTCAGGATGGCATTTTCCATATCCTTCTACTGTATGGGGTTAATTCCTCAACCTTATTGTTTTAAAAATATTGAGAACAAGGTCTTCATCATAGGTTTTTGACGATGTTATCATTTCTACCCCGTAGAATGTTCTCCATTCATCTTCAAACTTCTCCTGGGTATAATCTTCCACCTGTATGCTCATCGAACCACCGTTTTTTGGTATCGCTAATAACCTAATGGTGTTATTAACCGTGTCTGAGCTAAATGAATAGATATTTTGATTTATATCGCTCTCTTGTAAATTAGTTACATAGCCAATAAAAGAACCGTGATTAAAATAGATTCTGGTTCCCCTTCCTTTAATATCTCCAATAACTCCCTCAGGGCTATTCCTTTTGATATACCTAAAATCATCAGGTATATCAACTGTAAAAGGCCCCATATCAAGCCTTTTCCATCCTTTTTTGCCATCTATTGAGGAATAGTATTTTGAACTATTTCTTAGTTCAATGTCAAAAAAGGAAACGGTGTCAATAAATGTGTTTGGGAAAAAAATTATTACGACTAACAAGATAGCCACTACAGAAACCAATATTTTAAAGAGTCTCTTCATTTATCTCTATTAAAGCCACACTAAAAGTACATAACAAAACAGGTACTCGCCAAAGGCAAGCACCAGTTACTTCAGTTGATAAGTAAGCGCTAAATGCTAGCCTCAGAAAATGAGCTATAGCAGCACCAACTTATTTCGCCAACCCAATCGGTATTAATCTTTTTCAAATTGACTAAATTAAGCCTCCAACCACAATTCAATCTTATGCACAAGTACCTTCCCTTTTTGCTGCTCTTCGTAATGTTAGGCTGTAAAAATCAGTCAAGTGAGCCAACGGCTGCTGTTACCAGAGAATATTCCGATTTGGTCGATCTTTTTAAAGATTGGAGAACATTTGAAAACCCTCCACTTCTTGATGGTGCGCCTGATTACAGAGAAGCTACTTTCAAAGAACGGTTTCCAGCCTTTAAGCAACTTCAAGCAAAGTTATTGGCGATGGATACCGCTGGTTGGTCGGTAGCCGAGCAGGTGGATTATCACATTGTTTGGGCAGAAATGAACGGCTATGATTTTAATGACCGGATTCTAAAACCTTGGCAAAGAGACCCTGCTTTTTATAAAACCATTTGGATGGAGCGCAGTGATGTTCCCGCACACGAAGGGCCAACGAACCATGGCGCCATTGATATCTGGAAATACGATTTACCTTTAAATACGGAAGATAGAGTAAAGCTTTTAAGTGGGTTTGAGTCCATACCCGCTTTTAATGAGCAAGCCAAAATGAACCTCACGGGCAATGCAAAAGACCTGTGGATTGCGGGGATCAGAGACATTCGAAACCAAACGAATGATTTAAACACCATTAAAAAATGGGAAAGCATAGCCAGTGATAATGAAATGACCAGCGCGATTGATAAGGCAATCAACTCCACTAACGACTTGGTTTCTTGGCTAGAAAGTGAGGGAAAAAGTAAAACGGGTCCATCGGGGATTGGTAAAGAGAATTATACTTGGTATCAGCAAAACGTTCATTTGGTACCGCTTACTTGGGAAGATGAAGTAATGATTCTCAAAAGAGAACTGGCCCGTGCTTGGACGGCCTTGAAATTGGAAGAACATCGCAACCGCTATTTATCGGAGCTTGAAGATGCCAATTCGCCAGAGGAATACGATGCCATGGCAGATCGATCTGCCAAAGGCTTGCTCACCTTTTTGTATGAGCAGGAAATAGTCACTGTAAAAGATTACTTCGACACCGCTTTGTACGCCCACTTGGGTGAATTTGTGCCACGTGAAAAAAGGAACTTCTTCTCCATTGGTCAGCACTTTGATGCCCGCCCCCTTTACTCTCATTTTTACCATTGGTTCGAATTGGCAAGAATGGACAATGAACCGCATGAAAGTGAAATTAGACGAGGTGCTTTGCTCTACAATATTTTCGATTCGCGAAATGAAGGCACCGCCACCGCTGTGGAAGAAATGTTTATGGATGCTGGATTGTATGATGATGATCCGAGGGTTCGCGAAATCGTATACATTATGATTGCGCAAAGGGCAGCGCGAGGATTGGGCTCTCTCTATGCCCATGCCAACGAAATGAACAGCGAAGAAGCGGGAGGTATACATTCAGAATTTACACCTCGTGGTTGGATGAAAACCGAAAAGGAATTGCTTCTTTTTGAACAGCATCTTTATTTAAGGCAACCGGGTTACGGCACCAGTTATATTACGGGTAAGTATCTTTTAGAAGGCGCCATGGCAGATTATGCACGGGTGACTGAAGGCAAAGGAGAAACTTTTCAAATCAAGAATTTCTTTGACGAATTGAATAGCATTGGCTCTATTCCTATATCGCTAGGCCATTGGCAAATGACAGGAGTGGATGATCAGGTGAAGCTAATTACAGCACAAGATTAGCAACTAAAGGCTGGAAGTTATATAGAAGACTGACTCATCTTCAACTCTTCACTCATACTCGTTACAAACGAGTATGCTGCACAAATGATAAAACTAAAATTCTATAGTAGTTCCTGCTCGTTGCAAACGAGCAGGAGGGGAGAAACAGGTGTACTGAAAAAACCAGCCTTGTTTCAAAGCTGGTTTTCTGTTATATTCTAAATTATGCACTGGAAGTACATTACAAAATAGGTGCTCGCCAAAGGCAAGCACCAGTTACCGCTGTGGGCAAGTGAGCGCCAGGGGGATTTAATTATCTATTTCAGGTAGGGGTGGTAAATTACTGCCCTTTACTCTTCGCAATGAATCGCGATGAGCAAGAAAATACTTTTTTTGTAAACCGTTTAAATCTCCTTGTTCATAATGAAATTCGTACTCTCCAAAAAAGAAGTCCACCTCGCTAAAATCATCTTTAGGCATTCTGAAATAATAAAGCGTGTCTTCATTTTTATTAAAATGAAGTGAATGAATCCAACCCTCTACGTTAAACGCATTGTAATATTTTAGTATTTCCAGCGATGTTTTCGCCTCCCTTCCTTTTCCAATTACCACCTTCATTAATTCAAGTGTCGTTATAGTATCATTGGCATTTCTACTCACCTTGACTAAAGCATCATCCTCAAAAATATATCCGAAAGAGTCGTTTAGTTTCCACTGATTCTTTTTTATCAAAGGATACTCCTTACCAAACTCTTCTATTAGTTGTTCAAATGCATTTGAGTTTTTATTCTCACAACTAAATATTGACAAAAGAAAAAAGATATTAATTATCATTTTACTATTCATAACTAATTTCTTCATTAATCACCTTTCTTACCAAAAACTCAATCATGTAACGACTTCCAAGACTTTCCAACTCATCCTTGTTTCTAACGAGGATGAGTAAGTGCCTAATCTATTGTTTAACAAAGATCCTCTCATAACTCAAGTATATGTCGAACTCTATACCCTTCTTACCTAGAATACCAACATACTCTCTTTCGCTATAAGTAATACCGTATTCCCACTTGGCAAGGTTAATCTCATCCTCAGGTCTCTTGTCTAATGGAATGGGCTTTTCATATAACTGATCTTCTTGAACTTTAAGGCTAAATTTTATTGTATCGCCAACAAGAGACAGGTTCTCCATTTTTGCCACAAAAAAACCAGGAAAATACCCTTCTCTTGCCTGATCAAAGTCATCTGTAGTACCAAAATACCACCCAATAAAATCATCGTTTGTTTGTTCCAAAATCATATAATGATGCTCCTTAAGCTCCTCACTGGCGTCTGGATGACTGAACTTCCATTTCCCGAGAAAGTCGTCTGGACCATTGACTTTTGGCTGTGGAGAGATTGGCTTTTCTTCTACAATAGAAGTATTGGTTTTTGCTCTTTCCTGTTGACAGGAAGGAAACAGAATAACGATTAAAAAAAGGAAGGAGCTAAAACTCTTCATTGCTTGCTAATCCATTAAGTAAATTTTGATTTCAATTTATGAATTCTTTCTAAACAGGTGCTCACCTTTGGTGAGTACCTGTTTGCTGAATGAAGCAATGGGATAATAGTGAGTATGTCAATTTTTGGCAACACTCTTCTAGATTTATGAGGTTTCCTTTCTAAAGGTCACCATACACTTTTTACGATAGTTTCTGGTGATTAATTCGTCACCTTTGCACATACCTCCTTCACTTATGTTGTTAATAAAGTTACAGACCGGGCATTCAATAAAAGTCTCTTGGTCACTGATGTGTCTAACACCCAGTTTTTGACCGTATTTTTCTATTACTATTTTCATGATCTGAAGCTAGTAATTGGAATTCTTATAGATTAGGACGTGGTCTACGGTATATAGAATGTGGTTTTTAGTGATCCCTTCAGGAATCAAACTCCACTCATCCTAGTTTGTAACGAGTATGCTGCACAATGATGAAACCAAAATGTTTTAGAAGTTACTTCTCGTTGCAAACCAGAAGATCAGTTGCTATCAATACTTAAAACAAGGCAGTATAGTATCTCTGCGGGTGCGTTTTACAATTTGGCCAAAGTTGAGGGTAAGGGAAAATTCATGAGCGCCACCGGTGGAGCCGGCTAGACTGGAAACGGTAAAGTCATAGCTATAACCAATGGACATGTCTGAGGTGATTTCCAAACCCAAAAGGGCAATGATAGATTCGTTTTTGACCACTTTGTCTACCGTTTGCACAGGAATACCACGGTACCAGCCGCCAATCACCAAAGGCTGAAAATAGAACTGCATGCCCGCATCTAATTGATTAAAACCTGCCTGCTTTTTATAGTTTACAGCAAAAGTGACGGACCTTTCCTGAAAGTCATAGGATATTGTACGGAGCCTTCTTCCATCCCCTAAATTGAGTTTATAGCCAGCATGTAACGAGAATTTTCTGGCCAATTTGCTTTCGTCATTTAAAAAGGACTGATTAGGTTCGTTGATGTGATGGACTGCCGCGCCAATCCATAATGCGTTGGTATAAAACAAACCGCCAGCAGAAGCGCTGATAAAATCTACTTTTTCGCCTCGCTCAAAGGTTTCGCCCGAAGGCCCAATGACCTGACCATTGTCAATGTCAATCTGATTTCCGAAAACCAACTTTTCAAAGTTGAGGTCTTTACTAAAGTAGGAAAGCTGAATGCCAGATCGCATCACTAGTCCATCTGAAATTCTTAGTTTGTATGAATATGCACCTCCTATTTCAGTAGACTGGTAATCTAAAAAGCTCTCTTTGTGTTGGTTTACGATAATGCCTACCCCACTTTCAATGGCCTTTGAAAAGAAATCGGCATAGGCCGAAATGGTGGTGAAAGAATGAGCAAGTGATGGCCATTGGTTTCGGTAATTTATGCCTACTCTACCGCGGTCGGTGGAGCCAACCAAGGCTGGATTGAGGTACATGGGCGAGGCATAAAACTGCGAAAACTGTGGGTCCTGCGCCAGCACTTTTTCGGCTGATAAGAAACCTATTAAACACAAAACGAGGGGTAGAAATCTTTTCATAAGGTTGGTGTTTAAAGTGTTTATTTAATCAGTGCAAAAACTCCGTTTCGCTCTACTTTCAATCCGTTTTGGGTAAAGCCAGAAATCTTATAAACATAGTTTCCGTTTTCGGCAGGCAGCCCTTTTACTACTCCATCCCAACCTTTGGTTTCTAAATCGCTGGTGCTGAAAACCAACTCGCCCCAAGTATTGAAAACCGAAAACTGCATGGTGGTCAAGCCTAAGAATTGTGGGCGGAAGTAGTCGTTATTACCATCTCCATTTGGGGTAAACGCGGTTGGTGCCATAATTCGGTAGCCCTCCGTAATTTCCAAAACAGTGGTTTTAGAAGAAGTGCAACCAATATCGTCTGTAGTAATTAGCGTAACCGTGTAAGTACCTGGGGCATCATAAGTATGAATCGGGTCAATTTCATCTGAGTCGAAACCATCGCCAAAATCCCAGTCCCAGTCAATAATGTTTCCTACGGATTCATCATAGAAATTCACGGGATCGTTGGCGGCTAAATCCCCTAGCTCCTTAAGTGATTCTGCGTTGTAGGAGAATTCAGCCTCGCCAAATTCAGGAATGGAAATATCTATGGCTTTGGATTGAACACAACCGCGGTCGTCTAAGATTTCTAGGTTCAGTCTTCCCGGTTGAGTAAGGAAAATTTCATTATTGCTGCTACTGCCTAAACTCCAGTTGTAGGTATAATTTCCGAAACCGCCCGTTACATTGGCTTTTACCCTTACACCTGCTACTCGGTTTTCGCAGTCCACTTCGCGAACGGAGGTTAGGCCTATGCGTAAAGGTTCTGGCTGCTGTACAATATAGGTGCCTTGCGCTTCGCAACCGTATCGATCTGATACAGTCACCACATAGGTTCCTGGTAAAACATCGACCAACTCAGAGCCTGTTTCTCCATTGTTCCAACGGTAAGTGTAGGGTTCTCTTCCTCCCGAAACAATCACATTTACCCTTCCGCTTTTAGGATCGTTACAACGGGCGGCATCTTCAATATAGGCATCTAAAGTAAGTGGCAATGGTTCAATAATGTTGAACAGTTTTTGGATGGTGCAGCCTTTCTTATCGGTGATCAGCACATTGTATTGGCCAGGAGCTAAATCGGTTATTACTTCTGAATTGGCTCCTGTATTCCATTGAATGGAAACGGGGTCAATACCACCTTCAATATTGAGGGAAATGGAAGCATCATTCGCTCCAACGCAACTTATTTCTGAAATAGAAGGTGCGGAAACAAAACGCTCAGGGGTACTGAGGGTATAGACACCTTGTACAGAGCAGCCATTGGCATCGGTGATTTCAACCGTGAAAGTTCCGGCCGTAATACCCACTAGGTTTTTGGTGGTTGCGCCATTGCTCCATTGATAGGTATAAGGAAAAACGCCACCGCTAACGTCTAGACTAATAGAACCATTTCTATCGTCAAAACACTGACTTTCGTTTACTCTGGCATCGGCAATTACCAACGGACTTGGTTCTTCTACCGAGAATACTTTTTCAGTAATACAGCCCTTGGCATCTGAAACTCGAACGGTGTAATCTCCAGCGGTTAAATTTTCAATTTTAGAAGCTGTACTTCCTGTGCTCCAGAGGTAAGTATAAGGTGCTGTACCTCCTTCTACATTCAGTTCAATAGCTCCGTTTCCATCACCAGCACATGATAATTGAAGGCCACCTTTGGCGCTTACACTTACAGGCTTTGCTGGCTGTTGAATGCTAAAGCTTTGTTGAACTAAACATCCGTTGGCATCGGTAACGCTAACGGTGTAGTTGCCTGCGCTAAGGTTGTTGATTTGCCTTGTACGAGCGCCATTACTCCATAAATAGGTGTAAGGAGCAACTCCGCCTGAAGGGATTGCATTGGCAAAACCTGTGTTATCACCAAAGCAAGCAAATTCTTGAGTTCGATCAACAATTACGCCTAAGGCAAGGGCAGGCTCTGAAATAACAATAGAAGCAGTGGTCGCGCAACCTGCGGCATCGGATATTAACACACGATATACACCAGCGGAAAGGTTGGTGAGCACCTTTCCTTCCGAGCCGTTGTCCCACACATAGGTGTACGCTCCACTACCTCCTGTAACATTGAGCACAATGGCTCCATTAGATTCTCCTTTACACAATACGTCTGTTTTCTGAATGCTCACATTCAAGTTTCTCGAATCACCAATTTCTACTGAAGAAGTGCTTGAGCAGTTATTGGCATCGGTGATGGTGAGGTTGTAAGTTCCCCCTGCCACATTGATTAAATCTTTACTTGTAGCGCCATTGCTCCATATATAGGTGTAAGGTGCTGTTCCACCACTTGGAGTTACAATAATGCTTCCATCGGTATCTCCAAAACAGGTGGTATTGGTAACTGCCAAATCTGCGGTGATAGCATTTGGCTGGTCAATGGCATATGAAGCTGAGAAGGTACAGCCGTTTCGATCTGTCACTGTTACCTGATAATTTCCAGCAAAAACATTCACCAAATCCCTTTGTACCGAACCATTACTCCAAAGGTAATTGTAGGGTGCTGTGCCTCCCGTTACAGTTAAATCAATTCGTGCATTTGGTAGTCCGTTACAACCTGCATCAGTGATGGTGGCTACTGCAGCTAGTGCCGAAGATGGTTCGGTGATGGTGATGTTTTTGGTGGTTTGGCATCCGTTGGCATCGGTGACGGTTAACTCATAATTGCCTCCCGTTAAGGCCGAAATGTTTTTGGTAGTTTCTCCGTTGCTCCAGGCATAAGTGTAGGGTGCTGTTCCGCCCGATACTTGGGTAGTAATGTTGCCATCATCTGCCTGAAAACAGGATACGTTATTGGAAACGTAATTCAGCGTAAGCGGCAAAGGCTGGGTAATGTTAAAGCTTCGTGAAATGCTGCATCCCTGCGCATCGGTTACTTGCACTTGGTAGCTGCCAACTGCTAAACTGGAAAGGTCTTCGGTGGTTTCACCGTTGCTCCATGAATAAACATAGGGCGCAGTTCCACCTGTTACGGTCAAGTCGATAGAACCATCAGTAAGCCCATTGCAACTGATGTTTTGGGAAGTGCCGATTGAGGTTAAAGGATCAGGTGTGGTGATACTATAATTGCCTTGAATCGAGCAGCCGTTGGCATCGGTAATGGTGACTTGATAAGCGCCTGCCGCTTGTGCGTAAATGTCTTCTGTGCTCGAACCGTTATTCCAATTGTAGGTATAAGGAGCCGTTCCACCGGTTACTAAAAGTTCTATTGAACCATCGTTTGCACCAAAGCAAGTAAGGTTGGTGATTGATTCAACTACGGTTAAGGCCGCTACTGGCTCTACAACATTAATAGTCTGAGAAATTTGACAGCCGTTAACGTCTGTAACCACTACCGTATAATCTCCGGCACTCAGCCCCGAAAGATCTTCCGAAGTAGCCCCATTTGACCAAGCGTAAGTGTAAGGCGCAGTACCACCCACAATGCTGATGTTGATAGATGCATCACTACCCCCAAAGCAGGAAACGTCTACTTTGGAATGAGAAAAAGCGAGAACTGTTGGCTCCGTAATCGTAAAGCTTTCAGTTTTAGAACATCCGTTGGCATCGGTAATTTGTACGGAATAATTGCCGGGTACTAAGCCAGAAACATCTTCAGTTCCAGCGCCATTGGACCATACAAAAGTATAAGGAGCGGTTCCGCCCGTAGCAGTAATATTGATAGCCCCATCGGCAGCACCGAAGCAACTAATGTTGGTTGTGGTTCCGCTTAAAGTGAGTTCATCTGGGCTGGTAATGGTATAGCTTTTTTGGATTGAACAGCCATTGGCATCTGTAATGGTCACATCATAAACTCCCGCAGCAACATTGAGATTATCCTGCGTGGTTTTACCATTGTTCCAAGCGTAAGTATAAGGTGCTGTTCCACCTGTAACTGTTAAGTCGATGGCTCCATCATTTGCTCCAAAGCAGGTTAAATTGGTTGTGGTTTCTGTAGCGGAAAGCGCAGCAAGCGGTTGAGTGATTTGAATGCTTTCTGAAACTGAACAACCATTAACGTCCGTTACTACAACAGAGTAATTTCCAACGGCTAGGCTCGAAAGGTCTTCCGAAGTAGCCCCATTCGACCATGCATAAGTGTATGCGCCAGTTCCCCCAGTTACAGTGATGTCGATTGCGCCAGTAGAATTACCAAAGCAAAGCACATCGGTTTGGATGTAAGTGAGTTGTAGAAGAGCTGGCTGAGTAATGGTAAAGCTTTCGGCTTTAGTGCAGCCATTGGCATCGGTAATTTGTACTGAATAATTGCCGGGTACTAAGCCAGAAACATCTTCAGTTCCAGCGCCATTTGACCACACAAAAGTATAAGGAGCGGTTCCGCCCGTAGCAGTAATGTTGATAGCCCCATCGGCAGCACCGAAGCAACTAATGTTGGTTGTGGTTCCGCTTAAAGTCAGTTCATCTGGACTTGTAATGGTATAGCTTTTTTGGATTGAACAACCGTTGGCATCGGTGATGGTGACATCATAAACTCCCGCAGCAACATTGAAATTATCTTCTGTGGTTTTGCCATTACTCCAATTGTAGGTGTAAGGCGCTGTTCCACCCGTAACGGTTAAGTCAATCGCTCCATCATTTGCTCCAAAGCAGGTGAGATTAGTTTTAGTTTCTGAAACCGCAAGTGCAGCAAGCGGCTGTGTGATTTGAATGTTCTGTGAAACAGAGCAACCATTTACATCGGTTACGGTAACAGAATAATTTCCAGCCGTGAGGTTCGAAAGGTCTTCCGAAGTAGCCCCATTGCTCCAAGTATAAGTATAACCGCCAACGCCACCTGTGACTGTAATGTCAATTGCACCTGTAGAATTTCCGAAGCAGAGTACATCGGTTTGACTATAGGTCAATTGCATAGCGGCTGGCTCCGTAATTTGGAAGCTTCTAGAAATGGCGCATCCATTAGCATCGGTGATTTGTACCGAATAATTGCCAGGTGTTTGTGCTGAAAGGTCTTCTGAAGTAGCCCCATTCGACCATAGGAAAGTATAAGGTGCCGTTCCGCCTGAAACTGTCAAATCGATTGCTCCATCGTCAGCACCGTTACAGGTAATGTTAGAAATGGAAGCATTGGCTTGCATTAAGGTAGGAGTTCCAATAGTAAACGGAAGGACAACAGTACATCCTCTGGCATCGGTAACGACTACTTGGTAATTTCCAGCAGTAAGACCCGCCACATCTTCGGTGGTTCGGCCATTGTTCCAAGCGTAAGTATAAGGAGCAGTTCCTCCCGAAACGGTTAAATCTACCGTTCCATCATTTCCCCCAAAACATGAAACATCGGTGGAGGTTCCGCTGGCCGCTAAAGCAGAAAGCGGTTCGTCTATAACCACAGTTTCTATCGTTTGACAGCCATTATTATCGGTAACGGTTAAGGTATAAGTTCCACCAGAAATGTTGGCCAAATCTTTTGTAATGGCGCCATTGCTCCATGAGTATGTGTATGGGGCAATTCCTCCAGAAATCGTTACATCAATATCTCCATCACCTTGCCCAAAACAGGTCACATCTTGCTTTGTAATGCTGGCCACTAAAGCGAGCGGTTCGGTAATAGTATAAGTTCTGGTCAGCGAACAGCCATTGGCATCAGTAATAAATACTTGGTAAGTACCACCCGAAATATTGGTCAGGTCTTCGGTGGTTTCTCCATTGTTCCATCCATAGGTATAAGGTGCTGTTCCGCCTGTTACGGTCAGGTCAATTGCTCCGTTCATCGTTCCGTTACAGCTTAGATTGGATGTGGAGGCCGTAACATCAAGAGCTGTTGGCATGGTGATGTTGAAGGTTTCTTGAAGCGAGCAGCCATTGGCATCGGTTACGGTAACTTGATATGCTCCGGGGGTAAGCCCAAAAATATCACGGGTGGTTTTTCCATTGCTCCAAGCGTAAGTGTAGGGTGCAGTTCCGCCAGAAGTGACCAAGGCAATCGAACCATTATTCGACCCAAAACAACTTAGGTCGGTAACTGTATTGGTGATGGCCAAAGCTGCTGCAGGTTCATCAATAACAATGCTTTCCATGGATTGACAGCCATTTCCATCGGTTACGGTAACGGTATAAGTTCCTGCTGTTAAATCGGTAATATCGGCTTGCGCTTGGCCGCTATCCCAGATATAGGAATAAGGGGCCGTTCCGCCTGTAACGGTCAGGTCGATGCTACCGTCATTTCCCCCAAAACAGTTTACATCTGATTTGGTATAGGCAATATTAAGCGCGGTAGGCTGACTTAGGTTGAAGTTTTGGGAAATTGAGCAACCACGGTTATCTATTACCTGAACAGTGTAAGCTCCAGGAGCCAAACCACTCACATCTTCCGTATTATCTCCATTCGACCAAACGAAAGTATAAGGTGCTTCGCCACCGCTTACTGTAATGTCGATCTCGCCATCATTCGCGCCAAAGCAAGTAATATCGGTTTCTGTACCAGAAAGGTTAAGGATTGGCGGATCGGTGATGTCGTATGAGTCCGTTACTTGGCAGTTGTTTGCATCTCGGATAATAACGCTATAGGTTCCGGGCGAAAGACCACTTAGGTTTTGGCTCGTACTTCCGTTCGACCAGTTATAAGTATAAGGCGCTGTTCCGCCTGATACGTTTAGACTGATGGCACCATCCGCTGCACCATTACAGGTAATTTGCCCTACCGTTGGGGTAAAGGAAAGGGCTGAAGCAGGTTGATTAATTTGAACGGTTTCTGTGGTAATACAGCCTTTTGCATCGGTAATAGTAACTGTGTAATTACCGGCTACTACGCCATTCAAGTCTTCTGTAATGTCACCATTTGACCAAGAATAGGAGTAAGGTAAGGTTCCGCCAGAAACTGTGATATTGGCTACTCCTGAAGCATCACCAAAGCATAAAACATCTTGCTTTACGCTGGTAACACTCAAAACAAGTGGTTCAGAAACAGTAATGTTTTGAATGTTTTGGCAGCCATTGGCATCGGTTACGGTTACTGTATAATTTGCGGCTGAAAGTCTTGTTCTGTTTTGTTCTGTGTTTCCATCATTCCATAAATAAGTGTAAGGAGCAGTTCCTCCGCTAACATTCAGATTAATAATTCCATCGTTCGCGCCATTGCAAGTAATGTCGGCTTTTGATGGATTTACAGCCAAAGCCGCTGGTTGGGTGATGGTAAACGAATCGAATTTGATACAGCCATTGGCATCGGTTACTTGCACAGTATAAACACCTGGGGAAAGATTACTTAAGTCTTGAGTAACGGCTCCAGTATTCCAAGAGTAAGAATAAGGCGCAACGCCACCAGTTACCTCAAAGTCAATAATTCCATTGGCCGAGCCATTGCAGGTTACATTGGTGGCTGTTCCGCTTAATACAAGAACCTCAGCTGGTTCATCGATGGTAATGGCTTTAACAATAAAACAGCCTGAGGCATCGGTAATGGTGACGGAATAATTTCCTGCTGCTACGTTTGTTAAATCTTGAGAAGTAGCCCCATTCGACCAAAGGAAAGAGTAAGGAGCTGTTCCATCTGCTGGGCTAAGGTGAATTGACCCTGTAGATTGGCCTTTGCACAAAACATCTTGCTTTATTACTGTAGAAGTGAGCGGATCGGGTTCTACGATGGTGAAAGATTCGAAAACGGAACATAAGCTGGCATCGGTAATGGTTACTGAATAACTGCCTGCCGTAAGTCCTGAAATATTGTCGGTTGTTGCTCCTGTGTTCCACAGGTAGGTATATGCCCCTGTTCCGCCAGTAGGGGACAAAGTTATGCTTCCATCTACTTGGCCATTACAGCTAATGTCTTCCACTATGGCATTTGCAAGAATCAGATCGGGTTCGCCTAATGTTACATTTTGGGTTGTAGAACAGGTGGTACCATTGTCTGTAACCGTTACGGTATATGTTCCAGCAGGTATGTTGCTTAATGTTGACCCAGTATTTCCTCCGCCCCAATCGTATGTATATGGGCCAGTTCCGTTGCTGGCAATTACGGTGATGCTTCCGTTGGCGCCTCCATTACAAGTGGGTTCGGTGAGCACTGTAGGTGTAACAATAATTTGTGGAGGATCGGTTACCGTGTAGCTGTCCGTGAATGTACAGCCATTGTTGTCTGTTACGGTTAATGTATAAGTTCCAGAGGTTAAGCCAGTCGGGTTGGCTGTGCTCGCTCCGTTGGACCAAGAGTAACTATAAGGAGCGGTTCCGCCTTGCATTACTATGTTTAAGCTTCCGTCATTTTCCCCAAAGCATGAAGGAGAATTATTTGCAACGGACTGTACCGAAAGTGCAGCTGCTGGCTCATTGATGGTATAAGTACCAGATACAGTACAGCCATTTTTATCTGTGATTGTTACGCTATAGCTGCCTGCTGTTTGGTTGTTTAGGTTTCTCCCAGTATGGCCTGTTGACCACAAATAAGTATAAGGCGCTGTTCCACCAGAAGGGTTTGCTCTGATTCTACCTGAATTATCGCCAAAGCATTTTACATCTGTGATGGTAGGATTATTAACCAACGGATTGGGCTCGTCTACAGTGAATGTATCGATGAAAGAGCAACCCTTGCTGTCGGTAACGGTTATCGTATAATTTCCAGCTGTTAAACCTGAAATGTCTTTAGAAGTAGCCCCGTTACTCCAGCTATAAGTGTAGCCCCCATTTCCGCCAATAACCGTAATGTCAATTGCTCCATCATTGCCAGCGTTACAAGACACATCGCTAACTGTAGGTGTAACAGCAATTGGGTCGGGAGAATCAATGGTATAAGTTCTGTCTATTACACAATTATTGTTATCGGTAATATAAACGCGGTAAGTTCCAGGAAGTAAACTGTTAATTGTGGCTCCAGTACCTAAAAGAGCACCGCCTGGCTCGGTATACCAAGCGTAGGTATAGTTTCCCCAACCACCCGTTCCAGTTACTTCAAGGCTTCCGTCAGCAGAATCGCTACAAGTGGCATCTGTTTGATCAACTAAAGACGCCCCCAAAAAATTAGCGGGCTCAGTTACGGAAAAGCTAATGGCTCCCGCGCATCCGTCTTCATCTGTTACAATCAGTTGGTAAGTATCTACACCCAGTCCGCCAATTGTGATTATTGTTCCGCCAACATTTCCAGTTCCTACAACATCACTGGCACTATTGGTAAGCACCCAAGCATAATCTGGGTTTCCGTTGGCCATGGTTACCACCACTTGTGCGTCAGAATCTCCTTTACAGCTTACATCGTTTACCACCACTGTACCCACTAAGTCGGGAGGGTCGGTTACGGTATATATGGCTGTTGTCGTGTTAGAAGCTCCATCGGTAACCGTAACCCTATAATCGTCCGCACCTATGCCATTTAAAAGAAAAGAGTTTCCACCTACAGGGTTTCCGCCTGAGTCTTCCCAAGCGAAAGTGTAAGGCAAAACACCGTTGGTAACACTAATTCTAATTTCGCCAACACAGCTATTAATAGTAACACTAGAAATAACTGGACCTTGGGAATAGGCACTTTTTGCAAGACCAAAAATGGCTGCAAATAATATAATTATTCTAATGAACCACTTTTTACTGTCGGTGATCAGCATTTTAGTTGTGTCCAGAGTGATAGGTGAAATAGAGTCTTCTGAAGGCCAATTTATAGTGTTAAATGCTTATTTCCAATTGGTTGGATGTTCAGGGTATGTTAGAATAATGCAATTGCAAGAGTTGTTTTGGAGCTTCTTTTTTCGATGAAATATAATTATCCTAAGTTGACTAACGTTTGAAGAACTGTCAATGACATAAACGCGTATTTGAATTGCTTAGCAGAAAAGGAGGGTAATTTTGTAGAGAAAAGGGTTTTGATGGAAAACTTTTTTTCACTCAGGTTAATAATTGTTAAAAGGAATGCGAAACTCCTTTTATAAAGTGAGAAAAGACCGATATTCGCCTTATTCTACCAACACTGGAAAACTTTAGCATCTCGTTTGAGTATTGACCCCAGTAATTGATCAAAATTTCTAATTTAGAGCCCTTTAACAAATAAGTTGACAATGGAAGCGGTATCAGCAGAATTGGCTAAAATACACCAAGAAAAAATAAGCAGAGTAGCATCGGAAGTAAGTAAGATCGTAGTCGGCCAGGAATATATGGTAAACCGACTGATGATTGGCTTATTTACCAACGGACATATTCTTTTAGAGGGGGTTCCAGGTATTGCAAAAACGCTAACTGTAAATACACTTGCAGAAGTACTTCATTTGGATTTCCAAAGAGTTCAGTTTACACCAGATCTTCTTCCTGCCGATTTGATCGGTACCATGATTTACAATCAGAAGAAGGCTGAATTTGAAGTAAAAAAGGGCCCTATTTTTACTAACGTGGTATTGGCCGATGAAATTAACCGTGCACCAGCCAAGGTACAGTCGGCATTGCTTGAGGCCATGCAGGAAAAAACGGTGACGATTGGTGAAACAAGTTTTAAGCTGGATAGACCATTCTTGGTACTCGCTACTCAAAACCCAGTAGACCAAGAAGGAACTTACAGCTTGCCAGAAGCGCAGATTGACCGTTTTATGTTGAAGGTAAAAGTAGACTACCCAACGAAGGACGAAGAGTTAGAAGTAATGCGTAGAATGGCCAATATGGCTTTTAAGCCTGAGCTTGAAACGCTATTGACCAAAGAGGATATTTTCAGCATTAGAAATGAGGTAAACCAAGTTTCTATTTCTGAATCACTTGAGAAATATATTATTGAGCTAGTTTTTGCCACAAGAAACCCTAAAGATTTTGGCTTAACTGAAGAGGCTTACTATATGCAGTTTGGTGCTTCACCAAGGGCGAGTATTAACCTCAACTTGGCGTCTAAAGCACATGCCTTTATGAATGGCCGAGATTATGTTTTACCTGAAGATATTAAGGCAATTGGAATGGATGTATTGAACCACAGGATTATCCTCAACTATGAGGCTGAAGCTGATGGTATCACTACCGAGCACATTATTGAAAAGCTTCTTAAGAAGATTCCGATTAATCATTAATCAGCTTTCTAGCATAAGAATTTGAAAAGGCTGCAATGAGAATTGTGGCCTTTTTTGCGCAGAATATGGAGAGTTGGTTATTCTTACACCAATCCAACAGAGCCAGCAAAAAGGTCTACAATATTCATCTTATTTGAGCTTATTGATTCTAAGCGAATCTTTTTGATTGCCTTCTTCAATTTGAATTGACCCTTTATATTTTAAAACCTTATCAAGCTGCTCCGATTTGTGCTTGTTATTGATTTTGGAAAGGGTAATTCCTCCAAACCAACTAATCAATGTAAGTATGATCAGACCCCAACCCCAACTTGTTATCTCTATTGATACTATCCATTCCATTGCCTACGCTGTAAAGTGTTTTCAATTTCCTTTCAAGTATACTTTTGAGAAGAACTCAGGAATAAGCAACAAAAAAGGGACTGATTTTCAGTCTATTAAAACCTCAAATCGCGTCCCGCTATAAATGTACTGACTTAATTTCGGTCTTGTCAAGTAAAAACCCCAGAACTTACCCACTACTTTTACACTTTGTTTATACACACGCCTTTTGCACTTTATATGCTTGTTTTTTTAACTTCCCTCTATTGATTTTTTTAAATTGATTGTTTAATGTTATTCTATAATACGCTATAAATCAGTGTGTAACCTACTTATTCCCCGATAGCCCTAAACCAAAAAAGACGCCCATTGCTGAGCGTCTTTTTAAATATAATGTTGTTCGTTCTTAGAATGAATACTTTAAACCTAAGCTGAATGATCTGCCTGGACTGAAGCTTGTAAAGGTTTGGTCTTGTGCTTTATAACCTCTATAAACCTCTTCTCTTTTGTCGTTTAGAATATTCGAAACATTAAAACTAAAAGAGGTATTCTGATTTTTACCAAAGCTCTTGTTCAGGTTGAAGTTTAGGCTTTGGAATGGCTCTGTGTACACGTCAGGGAACAATCCACCCCCAACGATATAAAGAGTTGAGCCTTTTACATTGTAGAATAAACCTGCATCAAATCCTGTTTCATAGTTGTCGTACCCTAAGCTAAAGTTAAGAATGTATGGGGCTTGGCCTGCCATATCACGATTCTTGCCTAAACGTTCTCCTTCTTTTTGGTATTGGCGTCTTGCGTTAAATTCGCGATCCGTCATTTCTATTTTGGAGTCAACAAAAGTAAGGTTTCCACCAAGGCTAAAGTTCTCCGCAGACTCAAATATGAAACCTAGGTTCTTTTTAAACTCAATTTCAAGCCCTAACACAGTTCCGTCACCTACGTTTCTAGGTTGGTATTCTGTACTTGTTTGTTGCTCCTGAATTCTAACCAATTCAATTGGCTTATCGAAACCCTTATAAAAAGTGCTTACGGTTAAGCTTTCTCCTCTCGACATAAAGGCTTCCCATCTTAAATCTAAGTTGTCAATTCTAGTTTCAGTAAGGTTACCATCCCAATCGCCATACTCAAATAGTCCACCATTGAAAATTCTATTGGTTAGTGGGTCAATTATTTGAGCAAAAGAAAGCTCTTTGAATGAAGGTCTAGCAATTGTTTTAGAATAAGAAAATCGAAGGTTAACATCCTCTTTTAGACTGTAAACTAAATTCAATGAAGGGAATAGGTCTAGCGCATCAAGTACCTTTTCGTCAACTAAGTTATTGCCGTTTCCTAAGCTTGCATAGGCAACATCTCTACCAGTATGCTTTTGTGTAAACTGTTCTGCTCTTAAACCAACAATTGCTTTTAGGCTATTCGAAGGGTTAAATTCAGCGGCACCGTAAAACGCTATGTTGGTTACATTTGAGTTGTAAGCATTAGGGTTAGGGTTGTTATTACCCGATGAGTAATACAATGTACCATTAGGGTAAAGGTTTTCGTTTGTCAATACATTGTTAGGATCGATTCCAAAATCTGGTTGGGCTCCAAAAAACTGAAGGTCATAACTTAAAATTTCATAATCTCTGTCTTTATAAACATGGCTAGCACCAAATTTCACCTTGGCTGCTCTTGTGAAAAGTAAGCTGTTTTTAATAATATCAACTTTGCTAACTAAGTTTACTTCTTGTAACTCTCTCCAAATTCTGCTTGGGTTTCCTCCAGCACCTGCGGAGAAAGTAGTATCGGTATTGCTATAGGTAAAAGCAGTCTTTCTTACATCTGGGTCGTCAATGCTTGAGAAAGTTGGAGATAATGCCCATTTAACTTCCCAGTTATTCTCTTGAATATGATGCTCGCCACTTAAAAGTATATTGGTGAGGGCTCTTTGGTTATATTCTATGTTATTAGAAAATGCTTTGTAGCCAGATTGACCTACTGCTTGTCCATCGTTGTCGATATAGAATTGACCAGCTGTACTTACGCCATTCTGAAGGTGTAGCGCAGTTAATCTAATTTTAGCGTTATCTGTTTTGTAAGCTAAACCACCTAACAGGCCTACAAGTACGTTGTTTTCAGATTTGATACCGTTCTGAACAGTAGCATAACGTAGCTCGTTTTGTGAGGGATCTATATATTTTTGATATTCTCCATACGATACATCATCATAAAAAGCTGTCGAGCTCTTGTAGTTTGCAGAAAAAATATACCCTAGTTTGTTTCCATTGAATAGGCCGAATTGATTAGCAGAAGTAAGTGAAACACTGTAATCCATAAAGCTAGTTTGCTCTGTAGCCCCTAGTGTTGGATTAAATTTCTTTAAGAATTGGTTTACTTCTTGGCTACTGTTTCCGCTTACTGGGCTTGGTATGTTTTCGTTCCTTGCCTCTTCTGGTAGCTTTCTGGTGCCATCATCAAAACCTAGAAAGTCAGTGTTGCCTGAGTTGCCCTTAATAAAGTTTTTATTGAAGTGCATAGAAGGGTTATAAGTAAGACCAAAAGAGATATCGAAAATTTTCTCATCTGGTAAATCTTTAGTTTCTATGTTTACTACTCCTCCTGTAAAGTCTGCTGGTAATTCTGCCGTAGCCGACTTATACACCATCATGTTATCAATCAAGCTTGTAGGAAAGATATCCATTTGAAGACTGTTTCTATCGGGGTCTAAGCCTGGAATATCTACATTGTTTAATGTAGTCTTTGTGTACCTGTCTCCTAAACCTCGTACATATACATATTTACCGCCTTCTACGGAAACACCAGTAATTCGCTTTACAGCACTTGAAGCATCTGAATCTCCTATTTTTCTGAAGCTAGCAGCGGCTATTCCATCCAATAAGTTTGGAGCATTCATTTTGATAATATTCACCGCTATTTCAGAATCACGTTCTAGTTCAGCTGTAATTACAACTTCTGCTAGTTCTGAGATTTCCTCTTTAAGAAAAATATTATTAATGATTACTGGTTTGTCGGTTGTAACTACAACCTCAGAGATTGTGATTGTTTTCAACGAAACAAAAGAAACTTGGAGTTCATAGGTGCCTGCTGGAACTTTGATTTCAAATTTTCCATCGAAATCTGTGATTGAGCCTTTGCTGGTTCCTTTTACAGCTACAGTTGCACCGATCAGTGTTTCTCCACTTGCTTCCTCATAGACGGTTCCTCGAATTATACCTTCTTGACCAATGAGGTTGAATGTTGTAAACAAAAAGAAGACTAAATAAGATAAAGATATCTTGTTCATATGTACAGTTATTAGTGATAATTTCAGTAGCCGCAAAAACCCGAGAACAATTGCGAACTAGTAGTAAACACAAAAGCTTGCCCGCATAAGCGAACAAGCTTTTTGTGTATTGTTTATTATTATAGTGAACCCCAGGCTGTTGATTTTGAAGCCCAAGTCCAACTGAATTTTGTTAAATCTGCTCCAACTCCTGTGCTAGCAGTATTTGCTGCTGTAATTCCTGCAGGAATAGTTCCAGTAACATAGTTTTGTAGGTCAGCAGAGGCAACGTTTAATTCTATTTTGGTATAAACAACCTCAGGGGCTTCAGCTCCTGTTTTGTTAATATCCTGTCCTGCTTTGATACCTGTAATGAAAATGTTTTCCAAGGTAACTACTGAGTTCAAATCAACATCAATCAGGTTTTCAGCAGCTCTAGATCCGAATGAAGCTAGTACAGTACCATTTTTGATTGTATGTCCTGCCTTAAATGTTCCTTCAGGGCCATCTAATTCGAATGCGTGAGCACCAGCAGTATTTGGAGCGATAACTACAAAGTTGGTTAAAGTACCAGACCATGATTGGTCAGTATCAATTCCGTCATCGTTAATGTTCCAAACTACAACGTTAGAAACGTTAACTGAGCCACCGAAGAATTCAACACCATCATCTTGATTTGAAACGATTTCGATATTGCTGATTGTAGTACCATTTCCAACACCACCTAAAGTTAGGCCGTTGATTTCGTTACCATTACCAATGTTAGTTCCTCCGTGACGAATTGAAACATAAGATATCGTTCCTGAATTGTCAGCGTCATCAGATCCACCATATAAACCATTTGGATCACTAGTAGGAATACCTTCAATTTGAACTTCACTTACGTCACCTGATGTGTTAGAAGCGGAGATTTTAGCTTTACCAAGAACAATAACTCCACCCCAAAGGCCAGCTACTTCTTCAGTCAAATTAGGGCTAGCTAGGTTACCAGCGGCAACATCTTCAGGAGTAATCTCATCAGCGATTGATGTGAAAATAATTGGCAAAGCAGCTGTTCCAACAGCATTTAATTTACCACCTCTAGCAACTAAAAGAGCAGTAGCGTTAGCTCCAGCACCCGCTTGACCTTTTACTACAGTTCCAGGCTCAATAGTAAGAATTGCTTGGTCTAAAACAGTAATTCTACCTGCTAGAATGTATGTTTTACCAGTTTCCCAAGTTACTTCGCCAGTAATGTTACTGCTTACTGTAATAGTTTTAATTTCTGCAGCTACCGTAATAACTACAGTAACTTCTTTAGACTGGCCACTTGCATCAGTTACAGAAAGAGTAATTGCTCCTGCTCCTGCAGCTGAACCCGTAAAGTCAACTGTGATAGAACCAGAAAGATCTCCTGCGTTCATGTTACTGCTAATTGTTGCATTTCCATTTACTGCAGTTGCAGTAGATGAAGTAAATCCACCAGCAGTTGTTACATCAAATTGCACTTGAATAGTGCTACCTACTTCTACGCTTTGCGTATCTGGGTTAGAAATACTTGGAGTCATCGGTAAAGTATCATCATCGCCACAGGAAGCAACAGTGAATACTATTGCCATTACAGCGAATAGACTAACGAGTTTGTTAAAAGATTTTTTCATGATTCTGATTAGGTTTTTTATTTAAGTGCAAAGCAACTCAATGGAGTCTAGAAAGAGTCAAAAACGCTGTTAAGAATAGTTGACATTTCGATTACTAAAGGGTTATATATATTATTTTAATGTTAAGGCAGCTAGTCAAAAAATAACTGGATAACATCAAATGCGTTAATACAAAACCATTATGTTATTCATGGGGTTACTTTATATATTACTTCAGTATCGTCCCCAGTCTAAAAGCCCGTAGTTATGAATATGTCTAAATCCGTTTTAATATCTGGAGGAACTGGCTTGGTGGGTTCCGAACTTGTTAAACTACTTCAGAAAAATGGTCATGAAGTACGCCTACTAAGTCGTTCAAAGGGAAAGGGAGAAACACCTCCCGTTTTTCAGTGGGACTATAAAAAAGAATATATAGAAGAAGGAGCTTTTGAGGGAGTCGATACATTAGTGCATTTGGCAGGCGCTGGGGTAGCCGATAAAAGATGGACGAAGGACCGTAAAGAGGAAATACTGAAAAGTCGAACCCAAACTTCTAATTTACTGTATGAAAAACTGAAAAGTACAGATCACAATGTGAGAACTTTGGTGGCTGCATCGGCTGTTGGTTACTACGGTATGGACACTGGGGATACTAATTTGAGAGAAAAATCTCCAGCTGGGCACGATTTTTTGGCTGAGGTTGTTAAGGCTTGGGAAGATTCAACCAGTCGCTTTACCGAACTTGGTATTCGTGTGGTTCAAATCAGAATTGGGGTAGTGTTAAGTAATGAAGGAGGTGCTTTACCAAAGCTGTTAGCTCCGCCAGTTGCTGCCCCTCTTGCCAGTGGTAAGCAGTTCATGAGCTGGATTCATATTACCGACTTGGTTAGAGTTTTATGTAAATCTGTGGAAGAAGAAAGTATGATTGGCTCATACAATGGAGTAGCTCCAGAGCCATTGACTAACAGACAGTTTACAAAAAGGGCAGCCAAGGCGTTTGGAAAACTGTACTTACCAATTCCGGTTCCTAAATTTGTACTGAACCTTTTTTTAGGTGAAATGGCGCAAGTGGTAACTGGAGGAAATAAGGTGAGTGCTTACAAAATAAGTAAAACTGGCTTTGATTTTAAATATGCTAAGCTTCAAAATGCTTTGGAAGATTTGGCAAAAAACAAGTAAGTTGTAGAACGGTCATCCTTTTGTACCATGGAAGAGCCTTCTTCCATTTTTAATCGATAGAGGGATTTGCTTGATCGCAACAAGTATAATCAAGAATTTAAGACCGCTAGATTGGGAAAAGCCCGTTAATTTGCTGCGCGATAAAAATTAAAGAAAATGATAAACGAAGATAAAATTAAGCAAGCGTTTCAAGACAGAGATTGGAACGAGATTAAAACCCATGACTCATGGGTAATTTTTAAAGTAATGGCCGAGTTTGTAGAAGGCTTTGAGAAACTGGCTAAAATTGGACCTTGTGTGTCAGTGTTTGGCTCGGCCCGTACAAAACCAGGCCATCCTTATTATAAAATGGCGGAAGATATTGCTGCCAAATTAGTGCGCCACGGCTATGGAGTAATTACAGGTGGAGGCCCTGGAATTATGGAAGCTGGTAATAAAGGAGCAAAGTCTGAAAACGGTAAGTCGGTTGGGCTAAATATTGAATTGCCACATGAGCAAGGAAGTAACATCTACATTGACCCAGACAAGCTCATTTCTTTTGATTACTTTTTTGTAAGAAAGGTGATGTTCGTTAAATACTCTCAGGGCTTTGTGGTAATGCCGGGCGGTTTTGGTACCCTAGATGAAATGTTTGAAGCCATTACTTTAATTCAGACGAATAAAATTGGAAGGTTTCCGATTGTTTTGGTGGGTAGAAAATTTTGGGCTGGCTTATTCGATTGGGTTAAAGATGTAATGCTGAATGAAGGAAACATCAGTTCTCCTGATTTAGACCTTATCAATTTAGTAGATACACCAGAAGAAGCGGTAAAGGTAATTGACGATTTCTATTCTAAATATCTGCTTACTCCGAACTTCTAATTTGTGAAGCACATTATTTTTGACTGCGATGGAGTATTAATCGATACCGAAATAGTAGCCGCTGAAGTAACTGTAGCTTGGTTGAATAGTGAGAAGGTGAATATTTCCGTGGAGGAGTTTATTCTTCAGCACACAGGGAAAACCTATTCCAATATTATTAATGGACTCAAGGCCGAAGGTTTTCTTAAAGCAAGTTTGAAAACAGATACAATTGTACACTTGCTTGACGATAAAGTGAAAGCAAGGGTACGACCAATTTTGGGAGTGTCGGATTTACTCAATAGCATTTCTGTTTCTAAGTCAGTAGTTTCAAATAGCGCTACGAGTTATGTGGCCCAAGCCCTTAATAAAATAGAGGCTGCACACCATTTTGAGAACAGGATTTTCTCTGCAGAAATGGTAGCACATGCTAAACCAAGCCCTTTGGTATATGAGTTGGCCGTTAGCACCATTGGGATTCCCAAAGAAGAAATTATTGTGGTGGAAGACAGCCAAACGGGAGTTCAGGCTGCTTTAGCAGCTGGGCTTAAGGTGCTGGGTTTTTTAGGTGGAAGCCACATTCAGCCGGGGCATGGTGAAAAACTAAAACAGTTGGGTGTTTTTGATGTGGCTAGTAGCCATGAAGAACTGGCCAAGAAGCTGGCCTTGTTAGCTAATAATTAACAAGAACCCTCCAAGAGTTTGAAACCCTTGGAGGATTCGTTTGAACTTGAAGTTTCCTCAGTCTAAAATTAGAAAAGCCCGAACTTCAACATAATATTAATACTTAGGCCATCTAAGCCATTTTTATTCAATATAGGTTGATCGTCAGATTGGTATTTTAGGTTGGCACTTGAGGCATCGCGATAAGTTGCTCCAAAACCAATACGAAAGTATTTAATCACATTCATTTCTAGATAGGCGCCCGGTTCAAACACAAAAATGGTTCTTTCATCCTCAATAGTATTCAAACCAGTCAGAGGTTCAAGGCTATTGTACATTACAGATCCAAGTCCAAAAATTACAGGAAATGAAAGATGGAAAGGCTGATTAGGGAAAAGCGTAGCCTCTAAGAGTAAGCCTCCGTACCCCCCAGAATATGAATAATCAGCTCCTAATCGTACATCAGGTTCGTTTCGGGTAAGAAATCCTTTTCCAGCTACCCCAATACCAAAATTCTTTGTGGGGTTGTAAACCAAATGACCTCCAATAGCAATGGCATCACGGTTACCAATTTCGGTATAGCCAACCGTTGGTGCTAAATTGATCCTAAACTTATTATCCCTTGCGGGCTTTTCTGGTTTAGGCTCTTTCTCCTTTTTAGGTACTTCTTCAGCAGCAATTTCGCCTTTGAATTCAACAGGAAGTAAAGCTCTTGGATGAACCTCATAAATAGGCACAAAAAGTAATGGGGCTAGTTCATAGTTTTTGTATGTATTCACAATCGCTTCTGTCTGCCTTCTTTTCTCTTTGTAATATTCGACCCTACCGTTTTCTGATTCTAACGCTGAGTCTTCAAAAGAAGGGGTTGAGCTCCCCATGGCCGAGTCAGCCTCTTGCTTCTCATTGTTAGAGTTTACCTCATCAGATTTTACCTCTTTTACCTCAGCCTCTTTGCTCTCTTTCTCAGTGGTATATTTAGTTTCTTTCGGAACAGAAGGCTTAATAGGTGGTGTTATGACCTTTTCTTTTTGAGTAGTGTCTGATTTTGGTACAGTTTCCTTCGGAACCCTTTTCTTCCTAATCAATAATTTGTTTCCCAGTTGCTGGCATTCCATTCCTTGACCACGAAACAATATTTCTAGAACATTGCCAATGGTTTCATCCTTCACATTGATGGAAACCCTTTTTTTCACATCAAATACTTCGGCCGAATAAGTGAAAGCAAAATCTTCAGTTTCAATCGATTTCAGAATATCTTCAATTGAAGTATCACGAATATTCAAAGTTACCTTTCGTGCCAGCACATCATTTCCTCTTTGCCCCATGACCAAAAGGCCAAAAGACATGAATAAACAAATGAGGACAACTCTAGAGAACATATTGTTTAAATTGATATCAGTTTAAAAAGCCAAAGGCCCAGTATAATTACTGGACCAAAGGTCTGTAGTTTAGTTTAAAATATAGTTGGGTTTAACAATTTCTTAAAACTTACCGAATTTGAGACTTACCGTGCCGCTAAGGCCGCGAAGCGCATCTTTATCCATAATAGGAGCGCCTGTACTCAAATAGGTTAAGCTAATATCTGAAGTATAGCGGTAGTGTGCGCCAAATGAAACTCGCATAAACTTGATCACGTTTATTTCAATTTCTGCTCCAGCTTCGGTTACAAAAAAGGCTTGGCTGTCTTCTTCTCTCGCAAATTCATAATCTCTGCCAGATTCAACATAGGTAACTCCACCAGCGCCAATTAGTACGGGAAACGAAAGGTGGACTGGGCTATTTGGTAGCGCGATAAACTCCATTCTAAGACCTCCATATCCGCCTGCTACAGAATATCTGTTATTTAATTGTGTGTCTGTTTTGCGTTCGGTAACAAAGCCCGTTCCGCCAAAGCCCAAGCCAAACTGCTGGTTGATTAGCCAAGCGCCATGGCCGCCCATTAAAATGGCATGCCGATCAGCAATTTTGGAGTAGCCAGTAGTTACGGCTCCGTAACCGCCATTGCTGCGAATACCGTTGTTGTTGAAAATTGTTCTGAATTCTTGATCGGGCTCTTGGGCAAATGCACCAAAGCCAATAAATAGTAGTGCGATTGTTAAAACTGTTGTTTTCATAATTTTTGTTTTTGACTGTTGTTGAATTGTTTTTTGAGTTTTAGACCTTTTCACTTTGCTTCCGCGAACGACCAATTCTTGAAAAGCAAAGTGTATATGTTGTTTTGATTATTGATTCTACGTTAACATCCGTTTCCTTTAATTATATAGGTTCCGTTATTTTCTTCTATTTCTATATCAAAGAGAGCTTCAATGGCTTGCAATACATTTTCTATTGATTCATTTTCGAATCTTGTCGTCAGTGGGCAATTCATAAAGGCTATATTTTCAAATTCATAGCCAATCCCATAAGCATTTGCAATGTCTTCCATTACTTGTTTCATTGGCGTGTTTTCGAAAACCAAAGTGCCTGTTTTCCAAGCCAAGAAATTTCCGTTTGAATTTTCCTTTTTGGAAAGTTTTCCGCCTTCATCAATCACCACCTGATCGCCAGGTGCTAATACCACCACCTCTTCTTGAGTAGAAAATCTCACTTTCCCGGTCATTAAAACCAGCTCTATTCTTTCCCCTTCTTGCGAAGCATTTAAGTTGAAAGAAGTACCCAATACGCGTGTTTCCGTCTGTTTGGCCTTTACTATAAAAGGCTGTTCAGGATTATGTGCCACCTCAAAAAAGCCTTCTCCTTTTAAGGTTACTTCTCTTTCCGCGGAAGAAAATTCTTCTGGAAAAGTGATTGAAGAGCCTTCTTTTAGCCAAACCTGCGAACCATCTGGGAGTACAGCGGCTTCACCGTTTAAGCTGGCCGCCATTAGGGTTTGCATTTCTCCAGCAGAGCTATTCATAAATTCTCTTCCTAAAAACGCTACCGTAGCAATCAGCAAAATAGCAGCTGCCACGCGCCAAATTTTTGGCAATAAGAACACCTGCTTGGCTTTTTTAGGTTGAATCTTGCTTTGAACTTGCAACCAATTTTTGTCTACATCAATCGCAGCAAAATCAGCCATGGCATCAGCATGTTTCCAAGCCTGTTTCCATTTATCGAGTAAAGCAGCATTTCCCTTATCGAGCGCCAACCAAGCTTCCACTTGCTGAAGTTCAGCCTCAGTGGCCTCTCCCTTTAAGTAGGGAAGCAGCAGGTGTTCATCTATGGTGCTTCTGTTTTTCATTGAGTTCAGTATTATGACGGCCCGATGCTAGAACACACGTAGGCCAAATTGAAAATTTTATGAAAGAATTTCTAAAGCAATGATTATCAATGCTTTTAAGTATTCAAAAAGATCGAGGCGAAGGCGTTTGAGCGCATTGCTGATCTGGGTTTCCACCGTGCGTTTGGAAATACCGAGCTCATCGGCTATATCTTGGTTCTTCTTTCCTTCTAATCGGCTCATCTTAAAAATGAGCTGACATTGTTCGGGCAACTGGGCGATGGAATTGTAAATCATTTGTTCCAGTTCCGCCTGCTCCATAAAGTCAGAAGTATCGATATCAGCTCCGAAAGAAGCCGCTAGAATATTCTCGTGGTGGCCGCTACGGGTTTGTGTGCTGCGGATCTGGTCCAAGCATCGATTGCGCACCGATTGGTACAGCAGCGCCTTGAGCGAAGTATGTACTTCTAGCTTATCTCTTTGCTCATAAAATTTGACAAAGACTTCCTGCACAATGTCTTGCGCAGCATCCAGATCATTCAGGAATTTCTTCGCGAAAACAGAAAGTACTTTGAAGTACTCTCGAAATAGGCTTTCGAAAGCACGCTCGTCTCCGTTTTTGATTTGGTCAATTAATGCTTTATCGGTCAAAATATGCTCGGTTAAAAATGCTTATACATTAAGCGCCTGAATGATTGAACCTCAGAAGTCTTTGCAAAATCTCGCATTCACTTCCAGCGGCAAAACTAGAACATTTTTTTTTGAGGATAATATTGCACCATCAAAACAAATCATTTACTTTGCATCTCAAAGTACTTTTAATATGGAAAAGGATTACTTGAAAGACATCTCTGAGATTCGCTCTATTATGGAGAAATCCTCTCGGTTTATTTCGTTGAGTGGGTTAACGGGGGTTTTGGCCGGAATTTATGCGCTGATAGGGGCATTCATTGCCAACAAGCTGATTTACAACAGCAGTACCATTCTCTACCACGACATGCTCAGTCAGCGCCAAGTGTCAGAAAACCTGACATGGCTAATTGTAGATTTAGTGGCCGTGTTTGTTTTGGCTGTGGGCACAGGGGTGTATTTCACTACTAAAAAAGCAAAGAAGCACGGTGTTAAAACTTGGGACGATAGTGCAAAAAGAGTAATTCTAAATCTTATGATTCCGCTGGTAATCGGTGGCCTTTTCGTGATGATTCTGTATACTCGTGGCTTTATTTCGCTTATGGCTCCAGCCACGCTTATCTTTTACGGTATGGCATTGATTAACGCCAGCAAATATACCTTTAGAGATATTCGCTATTTGGGCATTATTCAAGCGGGTCTTGGGCTTTTGGCTTGTCTTAGCCCTGGTTATGGCTTGCTTATTTGGGCCTTGGGTTTTGGCGTAATGCACATTGTATACGGTGCGGTAATGTACTTTAAATACGAACGTTGAAAGTTAACATACATACATTAAATAAGGCCTTTGAAAACAGGGTGAGGTTGGGCATCATGAGCGCATTGATTGCAGGCGAAGAGATGGACTTTAACCGCCTGAAGGAAATACTTGAAGTAACGGACGGTAACTTGGCCAGCCATTTAAAGGCCTTGGAAAAAGAAGAATATATAGAAGTGCAAAAATCATTTGTGGGTAGAAAACCCAATACGAAATACGTGGCCACGAAAGCTGGCAAGGTGGCCTTTATGGCGCATATCGATGCGTTGGAGGCTTTAATTAAAGAACAAACAGGGAGAGGGTAATATTTTTTTATCCTTATGCTTTGAAACACAAAGTACTTTTAAACTCAATTATCATGGAAGAAAAACAAGAGTCAATTTTCGAAAAAATTAACAACAACATTAAAACCTCAGTAAGCATAAAGTTGCTGTCCATTGGTTTTCTAATTGCCGTATTACTAATCCCCAATTCAATGATCAAATCGTTGATCAGCGAAAGGAAAATCAATCAGATTGAAGCGGTGGAAGAGGTTTCTCAAAAATGGGGTGCCCCAGTTGAAATTACTGGGCCAATTCTCACCATTCCGTTTAACAGAACTCATAAAGGAGTTGATGGCCCTTATACCACGAAGCACTACGCTCATTTTCTTCCCTCGCAGCTAGATGTTAAAGGAAAGTTGAATCCTGAAAAGCGGAAACGTGGTATTTACGAAGTCATCGTTTACAATTCTGAACTTAGTGCCGAAGGTCAATTTGAGGCCTTGGACTTCAGTAATTTTCAAGTGGAAGAGGAAAGCATTCTTTGGTCAGAAGCTTTTGTGTCTATCGGCATTCCCGACATGGCGGGCATCCAATCTGATATTCAGATTCAATTTGGAGAAAACACCTATCGTGCGGGTTCGGGAATTCCTGTTCAAGATTTATTGAGCTCGGGTGTTAATAGTAAAGTCGCAATTAATTCGGAGAGCAAGTCAATTCCCTTTTCCTTCGATTTAAATATCAACGGGACCGAGTCGCTTTCCTTCAATCCAATTGGCAAAACCACGAATATTAGTTTGGCTTCTACTTGGCCGCACCCAAGTTTTGGGGGACAGTTTTTACCCGATAGTTATAACATTACCGACAATGGTTTTACCGCGGAATGGTCGGTCTTCGATTTGAACAGAAATTACCCACAACAATGGGAAGGACGAGCGCACCAGATCAGCAATTCTAGCTTTGGCGTTGACCTTTATCAGCCAGTCGATAATTACCAGCGCAACACACGGTCGGCTAAATATGCCATCCTCATTCTGTTTCTCACTTTCATAACCTTCTTCTTTGTTGAAATTCTGAATAAAAAGCGGATTCATCCTATTCAATACATTCTTGTTGGGTTGGCTTTGACCGTTTTCTACACTCTGTTGCTTTCCCTTTCTGAACAAGTTGGGTTTAACAATGCTTACTTAATCGCATCGACTATTATAGTGGGTATGGTTTCGCTCTACGCTAAATCAATATTGCAAAGCTCGAAATTGGCAATGGTCATGTTTGGCTTCTTCACCCTCATCTATTCCTTCATTTTCATCATCCTTCAACTCGAAGATTTTGCCCTTTTAGTAGGCAGTTTTGGCCTCGTTTTAGTGCTCGGCTTCTGCATGTATTTATCTAGAAAAGTAGACTGGTATAATATCAAATCTAAAGAAATCATTAGCCATGCGTCATAAGTTAAAACTCAAAATATTAATCCGTATCGGGCTTTTCTTGTTCAGAATGTACTGCCTCATGCGGCAGCCCAAGAATAAAGAAAGGGCTTTGGCGGCTGTGCTGTTGTTGCCTGCGCTTTTGCTGCTGATTCCAACATATACCTTTACACTCACTCTGTTTCAATCCTTTTTGTTTCAGGCCATGTTGGTCTATGGACTTTTGAGTATCTTCTGGATTATTAAACACCATTACCGCTTGGCGGGCATCAACTTTTCTATTTACCTCTTGCTACTGATAAAGATCAACAGCCCCATTGGTCTGGGTTATCAAATTACTCAAGGAAAGGAGCAGATGACAGTGCTTCAATTTAATGTGTTGGCAACCAATCAAGCCTATGAAAGCACGATTGATCGGGTTATCCAGCTATCACCCGATTTCGTTTCCTTTCAAGAAGTAAGTGCCGAATGGGCCACCGCATTAAAAGAAGGTTTAGCTCATGATTACCCATTTTCCAAAGTAGTGAGTAATGACGATGCAAGCCAAGGCATTGCAGTGTTCAGTAAACATCCATTAATCGATACTGAAATCGTGGATTGGGCAGGCACGACCAATATTATCGGAAAGGTGAAAATGCATGAAGAGGAAATTAACTTTTTGGCCTTGCATACCCGTTCGCCAACCACTCGATTAAAATGGAATACCCGCAACGAACACTTGAATATAGCTAAGGAATACATCAGTGAAAAGAAAGGCGAGTTTCTGGTACTAGGCGACTTCAACACTGTGCCTTGGGACAACCGATTGAAGAACTTCAAATCGACAACCGAGTTACAGGACAGCCGTAAAAAGTTGACCCCAACTTTCCCAGCTTGGAATCCTTACTTGGCCCAAATTCCAATCGACTATATCTTCCATTCCAAAGGCATTGGTTGTCGTTCTTTGGACTCCGTTAAAATCACGTCAGATCACTTAGCAATTCTGGGCACTTATGAGTTGAGGGGGATGTGATTTGATTAATTTTTCTTACTTCAACAGTCATAATTAACAGTGTTAGGCAGTTTTATGCACACCGCTTTTCATTCTGAGTGGCAGCGAAGGAACTAGAAACGGCACAGCAAACCGAGAAATTAGATCCTTCGTTCCTCAGGAAAAGAAAGTGGGCAGTTTCGTTTCAATCAAATTTTGGTGTTAGAACAATAGTTTTCTATTAAAACTTTTCCCGCAAATAAACTGCACAACTCCCATTCTGTCCACACCGCTTTTCATCCTGAGTGGGAACGAAGGAACTAGGAGTTGTATAGCAGTCGAGAATTTAGATCCTTCGTGCCTCAGGAAAGGAAAACGGGCAGTTTTATTTCAATCAATTATTGGAGGTTAAGTAAACGCTAACCTGTCCACTAATGAATAAAGCTGGTATGATAAAGATTAACCTGACCTGTTATTCTATGCACACTGCTTTTCATCCTGAGGAACGAAGGATCTAGAAACGAAATCGTAAATCGGAGGATCTGAATTTTTTTCACTAATTTCATTTATGTCGAATTGGTCGTTTTATGTGTACATCACCACTAACGAAAGTAGGTCTGTTCTCTACACTGGAAGAACAGACAACCTGCCACAACGAATAGCGGAACACTGGTTAAAAAGAGGGTCTGAAGATACTTTTGCGGGAAAGTATCACTGCTTCAACTTGGTTTACTTTGAGCATTCTAAATACGTAAACAACTCTATTGCCAGAGAAAAGGAAATCAAGGGGTGGTTGAGAACCAAGAAAGAAGAATTGATTTCAGAGTTTAATCCCGAATGGAAATTTCTAAACGATGAAATCATGGAATGGCCGCCAATTGATCCATTCCATAGAGAGGATTTGCATAAATAGCCTTAGATCCTTCGTGTCTCAGGAAAGGAGGCCGTTAATTTTCAATCGATTATCAGATGTGAAGTAAGCCAGAGTCTATCCATTTATCAATAGTTAAGTTCATTTGCGTATGCCGAAAACTAGGCTCAACTGTAATTGTATGCACACCGCTTTTCATCCTGAGGCACGAAGGAACTAGAAGTTATATAGCAGTCGAGAGTTTAGATCCTTCGTGCCTCAGGAAAAGAAAGGAGACAGCTTACCTCCACATAGTTATTGGTAATGAAGTAAGCGCAATTCTCACTACCCAATAGATTAAACCTTATACTGCTAAAGTTAAGCTCAACTGTGATTGTATGCACACCGCTTTTCATTCTGAGGAACGAAGAATCTAGAAACGAAATCGGAGGATTCGAGTTTTTTGACTAATTTCATTTATGTCAAACTGGTCGTTTTATGTGTACATCACCACTAACGAGAGTAAATCTGTTCTTTACACTGGAAGAACAGACAACCTGCCACAACGAATAACTGAGCATTGGTTAAAACGTGGGTTGGAAGATACTTTTGCCGGGAGATATCACTGCTTCAACTTGGTTTACTTTGAGCATTCTAAATACGTAAACAACTCCATTGCCAGAGAAAAGGAAATTAAAGGATGGTTAAGAACGAGGAAAGAAGAATTGATTTCAGAGTTTAATCCCGAATGGAAATTTCTAAACGATGAAATCATGGAATGGCCTCCAGTTGATCCGTTCCATAGAGAGGATTTGCATAAATAGCCTTAGATCCTTCGTGCCTCAGGAAAAGAAAACGGGCAGTTTCTCTTTCAATAGCCGTTGTTATTAAGTGAGTTTGAGTTGATCAATTTTCATTTCCTCTTAATTCAATAGTCATAATTAAGAGTGTTAGGCAATTCTACGCACCCTGCTTTTCATCCTGACTCCAAAGCCTCGGAGTCAGGAAAAAAAGCCTTGTCACTTCAAGTCTATTATTTCAGTAAAATCAAACATCTAATTGTAATCTAAACCTTGGCCGCTCATTTGCTAAAACCAATGCTCTTGAATTAACTGCTGCATGGCAGGTTGTACTTCATTTCCGGCAATAATTTGCCTTCCGAAAATGTAGTTATCACCACCATTGAAATCGCTCACCATTCCTCCAGCTTCTTTTACAATTAACGCGCCTGCTGCTACATCCCAAGGTTGTAAGTTGTACTCAAAAAACCCTTCGAAACGACCACAAGCGGTGTAGGCCAAATCTACTGCCGCACTGCCCATTCTGCGCAAACCGTGGGTAGATTTCATAAACTCATCTAGAATCACCAAATACTGCGACATCTGCTCAAAGTTGTAATAGGGGAAGCCTGTAGCCAATAATGATTTGTCTAAGGTCTTAACAGGCGAAACTGTAATAGGAAAGTGGTTTAAGAATGCTCCTTGCCCTTTTACGGCATGAAAACACTCATCGCGGTTGATTTCATATACAACTCCTAAAGTCAATTCGTTGCGCTTCATCAAAGCAATGGACACTGCAAAAGCAGGAATGCCGTGTGCAAAATTAGTGGTGCCATCTAGTGGATCAACGATCCAATTATAGGTATCAGATTTTTTAGTGGAGGTGCCTTCTTCGGCTATAAAGCCAGAGCCTGGCAATATTTTACTCAAACCAGCAACAATTCGCTTTTCCGCCTCTTTATCTACATAAGAAACAAGGTCATTCTTTCCTTTGTATTCAATTTTAGAATGATCAAATTTTCTTGATTCCTGCCGAATGAATTCTCCCGTTTCTTTGGCAAGCACGATAACGTCTTGAAGTAGTTGCTGCATGGTCTGTTTTCTTAACCTTACAAATATAGGAGTTTCAAAACGCAGACATTATGAAAGTATCGAGAGAGTTTTTCATTTACAACTCGGAACCCAAACAAACTATTTCTTACCTCTCCAAACTCTTTATTGCTGGTGAAAGGACGCTTTTCACAAAGTCCAATTCCTTATTAAAGAAGAATTTTTGGTTGACTTCTATTTCGATGCCCGAGTAACTTTTTACACCAAACTTCTTGCGTAAAGTGGTGGTAAAACCATCATCCGTGCCTTTATAAGGCTCATTCAGATCGATGGTAAGTAAAGGCGCTAAGTCCCGAAGTTTCTCGGTCAATTCCAGGGCAATCTTGTTTTCCAATCTTCTTTTTGGGTCGAAGAGAATACCGATGTCGGTGGGGCGTTTTTTGCCTTCCCAAACTGGTGTAAAGGAATGTATAGAAAAATGAGCTACTTCGCTTTTGGCTTCTGTTTCTCTTTTAATCCAATCGGTTACTGCATTTCGGTAAGGGCGATAGTATTTATTCAAAAGAAACTGCCTAACCGAAGGTTCAAGATCAATGGTGAATTCACTAAAGAGATGGGGATGGCTTAAAGACCGGTTTACCTCCACTAAAAGTCGCGAAGTAGGATGCATAAAAACCGGAACGGCCAATTCTACCCCAAGGTAACTGGCAAGAATAGCAGCACCAGGGTCCCAACCCCGGTGCGACTCCAACGCCTCTTTCCCTCTTTTAAATAAATATTTATAACTCTCAGGCAATTCATTACCTGCATGCTCGCAGGTAATTAGAATGCGCCTTCCAAGCATGGATCAAACATTTGGTTGTTTTCCAAACAGTCGGTCAATTCGCGATACACCATTTTTAAATTGCTGTGCTCGTAATTCTCATTGGTGCTGGCCAAAATTCTGCTGGCCAAAGTACCCTGATCTAAAATTTTATGAATTTGGTCGTACCAAGGCTCAAGCCTTTCAGGATACATGATGTGCAGATTAATCAGCATCTTTCTCCAGAAATCACCAGCAGTAACTTCCTCATAAGGATTAAAACCAAAGGCTTTCAAATATTCCTTATCGTTGATTATCGTGTTTTCACCATGCCTAATTACTCCCTTAAAAATGGCCTGTAAATCAGTGGTTTTAAACTCATGCTGCGCTTCAGTAGTCATTATTTTCTCTTCCGTAAGCATTTGCAAAAAGGCAATAACCAAGTTGGCAATGGCCAAATCTGCAGAAGGACATTCCTGAATATCAATGATTCTGATTTCAATGGCACCACGGTCGAAACGAGCAATGGCACCACGTGAGTTTAACCAAATCGGATCTAAAATTCCATCCGGATCGTGCGGAGCAATGTCTTCTTCTATCTGGCTATAAATGTACTTTCTATACGTCCTTTTCGAGAAAATAGCTTCTGGAATCACCTTCCCCGTAAGGGAAGGAATGATCTTTTGGTTGTTCTGATAATAATCTAAACGCTTGTCTAGAAAGTTGGTAAACTTACCTCCGATAATGGGCGAACTGGCAGATAATGCTGGTAATAAAGGCAGAATCAAACGAATGGCACCATGAAGTTTTGAGAACTCTTCATCGTCATAAAACGGCAAGTTAATGTGCGTGCTTTGCAAGTTGCTCCAGCCATGACCTTTGCAGTTGAAAATTCTGTCGTAAGCCGCATAGATTTCTCCACTGTCGTGCGTCCAACGGAAAGACTCCGTTTCAGGGTTCATCCAAGGATGCGCAGCCGTTGGCATTAATCGAGCATTGAAAGTGCTCAAAAGCTCGTTCATTTGCTCGATGGCTTCTTGAAAATCCACACCCAATTGCACTAAATCTTTGGTTGGATGCGAGCATTTAAGTTCAAGCACGTGTAAAGCCAGTTCGTTGGACCAAGTTACTGGCCCCATATTTATTTCTCCGATATATTCTCCGGTCAAAGATTTAAACACCTCGTCTGCGATTGGCTTCACATTGAGGGTTTCTATATCCACAATCATGTATTCCAGCTCTATTCCAAATGCTTCGAACAGATGCAGGCGGTTGGTATTACTCATTCTTTTTATTTCATTTTAATCCGCTCCAGCATAATTTCCATGATGCGTTCGTAGAGCTTGTTCTTGATAATCTTATCTTCCACACCCGAATCAATGTTCGGGTTGTCGTTTACTTCTATTACATAGAATTTGCCATTCACTTCTTTGATGTCCACTCCGTAAAGTCCGTTACCAATCAGTTTTGTGGCCTTTAAAGCGGTTTGTAATAAGCCCACCGGAGCTTGTTCTACCGCCAAAGTGTCGGCATTACCCTCTACATGTTTGTCGCCTTCTTTCCAGTTTACAATTTGCCAATGGTCGCGGGCCATGTAATAGCGACACACATAAAGCGGTTCGTTATTGATAATTCCCACTCGCCAATCGAAAGGAGTTGGCATAAACTCTTGTGCAATCAGCAATTCCGACCCTTTGAAAAAGCCTTTCAAAAGAGCTTTCAATTCTTCTTCGTTTTTTACCTTTTTCACGCCTCTTGAAAAAGCGCCATCGGGCTCTTTCAGAATAAAAGGGAACTCTAGCTTTTCAGTATCGGGTGTAGCCTTGTCTTTTGAAATGATGGTTGATTTAGGAACAGGAATTTTGTTGCTGGTCATCAATTCATTCAAATACACTTTGTTGGTGCATCTCAAAATCGACATTGGGTCATCAAAGACTACCAAGCCTTCGGCTTCTGCTTTTTTAGCGAAACGGAAAGTGTGGTTGTTTACGTTCGTGGTTTCCCTTATAAAAAGCGCATCGAACTGGGTAAGCCTGGCATAATCGTTTTTGGTAATTATCTCCGTATTGAAGCCCGTTTTTTCGGCTGCCTTTACAAACTTTTGTAACGCCTTGGCGTCAGATGGCGGGTTGTCATCTTCTGGGTTTACCAAAATCGCCAAGTCGAATTTTCTTCTTGGGTTGCTGGTTCTCACCACCATTTTTTTAGTGAGGAAAAGCCCCAGTTGATCACTCAAAGTAGTGCGTTCTTCTTCACTTAAATCATGAATGTTAAGTGGTTTCAATTGTTCCAGCGCCCATTTTTCTTTCTTTACAAAAACCACTTTTAAAATAGGGGTTTGAAAAAGGTTGAAGAGCAAAAGGCCCAGTTTAGTGGTGTGTGCACTGCCCGTAAAACCAAAATATATTCTCAGTTCAACTTTAGTTTCTTTACTTCCTTTAAAGGTTTTTTGAATCACTTCATCAAAATCTTGCGCATCGTCCTTGATCATGGCCGGGTAACGGAAGTCTTGAATGGTAGAAGCTTCTGGCAATACTTTATGGCCTCTGGCTTCCGCCAAAAGCGACACATAATATCCCGTGCTTTGGTATTGGTATGATTTGCAGAGGTTAATCACTTTAACCTTGTTCAGGTGTCTTAGACCTTCGTTTGCAAAGTATTCTCTGGCGGAAATAACCTCTACGCCAGGAATATCAAAATTCCATTTCTTTGGGTTCTCTGTAACTATTAGTTTCGACATTACTGGTTTTTATCTCTTGGTTCAATAATTAATAAATTGGCATCGTAGGTTACAATGCCCAACATAATCGCATTAATCAGGCGGTTAATATCCACTTTGTAGTGTTGCTCACCGTTGTTCATGGGGTTGTTCTTCAATGGGTCGGCAATGGATACCATTCCTGTTGCCTCAGAATAACCGTTGAGTACCACAAAGTGACCTACAGGCAGACCTCTCAAATCATCATATTCGGTTACTGTATCTCCAATTTCACGTTTGCTGCCATACAAATAAGTAGCGCTTAAGCCTGTTAAAATTGGTTGCTTCGCGAAGAGGAATTTCTTGATTAATTCTGGACTCAAGTCTTCAAATTTGATTTCTCCTCCCTGTTTTAAAAACTTCATATAAGCCACAGATGCGAACTGAATTCTACGCTGTGGTTTGTACCTTTTCTGTAACCCTAGTTTAAGGAGCAAGTCAGGTGTTTCTTCTTCAAACCACGATGGATCGAACAAGTTGAGGTTATAGGTGTATAGCGTTGCTTTGTAACCACGTTTTAAGGCGTGATTGCCTAAGTTTACCGCTAACGTTCCTCCACTTTTCAGCTGCTTTACTTCACCAATTATATCAGGCAAAGAGATGTAGTCTCCGTAATATTGATAAACCGCTTGCAAACAAGTGGGTCCACAAGTGGAGTCCGTTGGCTGCGGAAGCATATCAATACCAAACCATGCTTTATCTAAAACGATCATGTATTTTTCTACCTTTAATACTCCTTTGACGAAGCCATAATAAAAAGTCACTTTGCACAGGGAATTTATGAAGAAGAGCCACTGTTATGGACAGAAGCAAACGCAACCTGAACAACTATTTTAGTCGCTTTTTTTAAGTTAGAACGATATGAAATTTTCGATAGAAGAAACTAATAAACTGCTCCGAAACCGCAGATCAATATATCCAGCCATGTATTCTGATGTGCCCGTGGATGACGCCATCATTAATGACATGCTTGAGAATGCCAATTGGGCACCTACCCATAAACTTACCGAGCCTTGGCGCTTTGTAGTTTTCAAGGGGGAAGGCTTGAAAAAACTCGCTGCTTTTCAATCAGAACTATACAAAACGCTTTCTACCAAAGCAGGCAATTTTGATACATCGAAATTTGAGAAGCTAGCGGCAAAGCCATTGTTAGCTTCTCATATTATTGCCATTGGCATGAAGCGCGACCCGAAAGCACTCGTCCCAGAAATTGAAGAAATTTCGGCTGTGGCCTGTGCCGTGCAAAACATGTATTTAACGGCTACTGCTTATGGAGTTGGCTGTTATTGGGGCTCGGGCGGAATTACTTATAAAGAAGAAGCCAAAAGCTTTTTTGGCTTAGGTGCCGAAGATAAACTGTTGGGCTTTCTTTATGTAGGAAACCTAAAAACAGATAAATGGCCAGCAGGAAAGCGCGGGCCAATTGAAGAAAAAGTGAGTTGGGTGGAAGGTTAAATATTTCAACCCTCCAAGGGTTTGAAACCCTTGGAGGGTTCTTTCACTTCGAAAACTAAAAAATCAACTGCCACCTGAAAGCCCACATCCAGCGCAACTTGAAAAAAGGAATTTCGGCTTCGCTCATGATTTTCTCTAGCTCTGCTTTTTTGAAGGCCCGCCTTACCGAAAGCGGAGCATCGTTTTTTACCATTTCAGATTTGGAAAAAAAGTGAGTCAGCCATTTGATTAAAAACTCAGCCAAGCCATGGCGATGTAAATCATTAATTACCGTCCCTTTTTTCGCTTGGGTTTTAAACTGATTGAAAATATTGATGAGTTGTTCATCGGTAAAGTGGTGGGTAAAAAGGGTGCAAAGAATGACATCGAATTGCCTTTCTTTAAATGCTTCTGAAAAAATATCACACACTTCGAAACGGATATTAGGGTAGGCTTCACAGTTATCAATCGCGTATTCCACAATGGCAGGATTGGCGTCAAAGCCTATCAATTCAACTTCCAGTTTTCTCCGTTTAGCCCATTGCGCCACGAGTTTCAGAATATCTCCACCACCACAGCCTAAATCTGCCATGATCAACTTATGTTTGGGCTTTTCGCCTATCAGTTGATCCAATCCATTGGTGGTTACATGGTTTCCCCCCAACCATTTATTAATGGTTTCTAACTCCTTCAACGTCTGTGAAATCACTTCGCCAGACGCCTCAAGATCGTCCATTAATTCTTCTTCGTATGATCGGTTTTTCAACAATTTTACTTGATTTTAATCATCATAAACATAATCATTAAAATCATGTGGAGTGTTTAAATGAGTGTTGAACAGATTCATTCACACCATTTTCTTAGCTTGAAAGGTGTGTTAATTCAGCGCTTTAAATTTATCCTTCAAATGCTATTAGACAAATCACTTACTTATGACAAGGTAATCCAGCTCCTTAGTTCCCTTTTTTAATGCGACACCATAATGTTGCTGTAAGAAATCATTAAGCTTTTCGCTTGATAGTCCTTTTGGTATACTAATGGCAAAAACTCCCTCAAATGGTTCTGCAAACACATAATCGCTTAAATAGTGTTTAGCCAATACAAGTCCGAGGTAGTTAATGTCACCAATAATATGTAAGGTTTCTTTGTCCATTGATACACTTTTCACTACACCAATAGGAACATTTACGCCAATTAAAGAAGTGACTATACTTTCATTTACGATCGTAATCTCCCACACTTCTGCTGGAACCTTTTCTTCTTTCAATACATACCCCAATTTCTTCATTAATTGCTTAGAAACACCTAGGCCAATGTCATTCATATCCGTCATTTCAGAGGTTTTCAATTCTAAAAAATATACATCCTTAGAGCGAAAAGCCTTAGTCTTGATAAATTTACCAGGGTTTAATTCAGTCAGAATTTTAGAAATATCACCACCTACCTTGAGTAAATTATTGCCTTTGCTCATGCTGGTATTCTGAACTCCTTTTTGATCGAATTTATATAGTTTGAGTTCATAGCCTTCTTCCTTGTGGTTCAGAATTAGGCTCATTTCTGCAACGGGCATCTGGTCTATATCAATGTTTTGACCTGTGAGCGAATGACATAAGAATAAAAGAAGTGTAAATGCTAGAGTTTTTTCAACGTTTTTCATTTCTCTTTGTATAAGATTAATATAGGATTCAAATCTTCGTTTAAAACTTGGTGGGCTGTTTTTAAGAACTCATTATCATTCAAACCATTGATGATCTTTTGCTCTTGTGTTTCAATCCATTCACTAGTGAGAACTGAAACGAAATACCCATTTGAATAGTTGTTAGGAGCTATAATATCTATTTTGATTTGGGAGTCAACTATGTTTTTACTCATGAATTCAATTTTGTTATCTTTCAAATAAACCCATCGAAAATTCATATCGTGCAGAATTACAAAGGACTGAGACTTGGGAGTTAAGAAATTAAAGAAGGGGCCTAGATGAATTTCTGAATTCCTTGACAATAGTTCTTCTGGAGACGATTGATAATGAGATTTATTTGAGTCATTTAGTAGAGAAGGGCGCGATGGGAACTCAACATTCACACCTGTTAACTTCCCATTGCGCAAAATATAAAGTGAGTCATTTCTAAACCCATTGCTGTAAAATAAAGATGAGCCATTAAGTCCAAAAGGCCTGTCTAAGCCAATCAGGTTTTCTACAACTCCAGATTTAACCTCACCCTCATATGGCAAGTAGCCTCCTATTATATTTCCTTCCTTATCAGTGGTGATTATCTCATACTTATCGATTCCGTTTAAAAGTGGATTTAACCTGTTGCTCTTATGAAAATAGAACTCTTCATTGTCATATTCAAAGGAAGACCCACCCCTGAACTGCAAAGGTATGTATGAGTCAAAAGAGAAGTCTTCTAGATTATAGAATAAAAGCCGATCACTTTTGTTATCCAGAATTGCCAGACGGTTGTCGACTAGCTGAAAATCGGCAATTCTTTGATATTCTGAAGGCCCAAAACCTTGCTCGTTTAACCGTCTTAAAAATTTTCCTTGTTTAGAAAACTCTGTAAGTTGATCACCTGACTCAACAAGTATGGAGGTGTCCAAAACGACTATTCGGCCTACGTTGTTAATGATACTTTCCTCATGATTTTCTAGAATTACATAAGTGATATCCTTAAAGAAATTACGCAATTCAACATCCCTGAATTCTTTGTAGTCTATAATTAAGCCGTCTGATTTTATTGACTTATCGCTTTCACATGAAGAAGTACCTGATACTGCTAAAAGCAGTACCAGATAATGAAATGTTAAAACCTTAAGCTTTTTCATAGGTTAAAGTACTCCTCCATTTGGGATACAAACCGCGGTGTTTGGCCCGCAACATGCATATGTGTCTCCCGTACAAGTTACACTTGGCCCTGTTTGGTCAATAATGGGAATGCCCAAAATGGTAAGACTCCTTTCAAATTGACATTCCGAGGCACCAGGCCCTCCTGCCGCACAAGTTTCGTCCGATGCCAATGCAGCGCCACTGAAAGTAAACATAAACATCACGATGAATAAAGCACTAAATATTCTTGCTTTCATAATTTAAATTGTTTTGATAAAAATTAAAACTCATAGCCAACCTATTGTCTAGAATTATAAATTCGCTACTTGTTTATAAACTTAATCTCTATAAGTGACATAAAATGACAGTATATAATTTAATTAGCAACTATTTTTTTAATTTATCATGTTTATGTATGATATTGAATCTCTTGAAGCCATAAGTCCATTCAACTTCATGCTCATAACAGTAGCTATTAACGAAAATATTGTAGTAGACTGGCGCATTTAGTTCTTTCATCAAGTCAATTAAACGATAGAGTTGCCTCTCGCTTATTTTAAGCTTTCTAGCGCATTCCTTTGGATTTCCTGTAGCTTTTAATCTGATCAGTCCATGCAGTCGTTCGATTCTTTGAAGTTGCTTGATCATAATTGTCACTATTTAGCATTAACCTTATACTATTAATGATTTAATAGATTAAAAGTCACCCTTCAAATTGAAATATTTTCAATTATTTTCGAAAACAGTAGTGAATTTTAGTTCTGTGATTTTCAGGATGTAGCTATTGAGAGGCAAACCGGTAGATATTAACGTCCCCTTTTTTTGCAATTGGTAATAAAGAGAAAAATAGAGGCCGTGAGTGGTTAACAAACCTCTAACACCATGGACTCTAGTGTAAGCCCTGGGCCAAAGGCGACAGAAAGACAATGCTCTCCTTTATGAGGTTTTTCTTGCATCAGTTTTTCTAAAACGAAGATTAAAGTAGCGGACGACATATTTCCATAGTTCTGGAGTACCTCATAGGCATGACGATTATCATTTTTGTCAAGATTCAGCTCTTGCTCAATCACTTCTAAAATCCGCTTTCCACCCGGGTGTATGGCGTATTGCTGAATAGCACTTTTGCCCATTTTCCTTTTCAGTTGGTCAATCATTCCTGCAATACCCGACTCAATAAGATTGGGCACATAAGATGAAAGCTTCATTTCGAAACCGAAATCACCAATGTCCCAAGCCATGTTCTCGCCTCCATCATTCAGAATTTGATTATGGAAAGCGACAGGCGAGAGTCCTTTATCTCCTTGTTCCGAAGAAGTCACTAAAAGGGCGGCAGCTCCATCGCTGAAAAGCGCATTGGCCAATAAATTATCCTCGTCTGTTTTATTCTGAAAATGAATGGTGCAGAGCTCAGTTGAAACCACTAAAACTTTAGCCTTTGGGTCGGCTTTGCAAAAAGCATCGGCTGTGCGAATACCCGTTATAGCTGCATAACAACCCATAAAGTTGATGCAAGTACGCTGAACATCTGGTCTTAGCTTCAGTCCATTAACCAAGTCAATATCTAAACCAGGCGCATACATTCCAGTGCAACTGATGGTGATCAAATGGGTAACTTCGTCCAGTTTAATATCCGATTTCTGAATGCAGTTTTTCACTGCCTGCATGGCCAAATCTGGTGCTGTCTTTTTGTATAAAAGCGATCGTTGCTGAGTCGTTGGAAAAGGGCTCAGGTCTTTACTTTTGGGGTAGAAAGTCCAGTCTTCCATATCCAGACTCCCATAATCAGAAACTACAGAATGACGGGTTTGAATACCACTGGCACGATATAGCGCTTTCAGTCGGGTTTTATTCTTACCTTCAAATCCATGCGCATTCGCCATAAACTCTAGAATATCCTTCTGAGGAATTTTGTTTTCCGGAACTGCGGTGCCTATGGCTGATATGACTGATCTCACGTTCTATATTATCCTTTTTTCCGCTAAATTGTTCAGCATAACTTCCACATATGTTTAAAAAGTCAACTTGGTTACATTTAAGAATTCCATTTAGCTACTTTCTACTCCCGATTTATTTCTTTGGGATTTCCATTAGCCCCAACCTAAGCGAGCCTAGTCTGCTCTGGATTTTTGTCATTCTTCACCTTTTAATTTACCCTGCTAGCAATGCATTCAACAGTTATTTCGATAAGGATGAAAAGAGCATTGGTGGCCTGAAAAACCCGCCTCCAGTTGATAGAAACCTGCTTTACATGGCTTGGCTTTTCGATATTATCGGAATTGCACTTTCCATATGGCAGTTCAAAAACAACTGGACGTTGACGCTTATGCTACTTGTCTATATTTTGGTGTCAAGGGCTTATAGTCACCCCACCATTCGATTAAAAAAGTACGCTTTCTTGAGCTGGTTTATCGCTGGGCTTTTTCAAGGCGCTTGGGTAGTTTGGATCATTTACATTGGCCTCAATAATTTCGAATTCAGCCATATCCTAAAACCTCATGTACTTATCCCTGGGCTTCTGGCCTCTGTAATTCTATGGGGAGCTTATCCCATGACCCAAATTTATCAACATGAAGAAGATACCAAAAGAGATGATAAAACACTCAGTATAAAGTTGGGAATCAAAGGCACTTTCCTGTTCACCGCTTTCTTTTTTGTGATGGCATCGGTGCTCTATTTCTTTTATTTTGACATCTACCACCAAACCAAATATGGGTGGACATTTATTCTCGCAATGATCCCTATTGTTCTCTTTTTTGTAGGCTGGTTTTTAGCGGTGCTTAAAAATGAAGACAAAGCGAATTACAAAAACACAATGTGGCTCAATTTCATTTCGGCCACCTGTTTGGGTGGATTCTTTCTCTACTTTTTTCTGGATTCTACCAACATTTTAACGGCAGTAGGTCAATATTAAAACGGCTTTCCGTGTGTGTTTTTCATAATCTTTTTCGCTAGCCAAGGTGAGCTTTTCATTATAGAAAGGGCTGCATTACTGCTCCATTTTGAACCAAAAAAGGACTGCGTTTTTCTGCCTACCAAAAGCCGCCTTTTGAAAGTTGCATTCCACTTTTCTTTGTAGGCACTTTCCAGCTTTCCTCTATCCCATTGCTCTGAACTGGCGTGTTCAGCAATACTATCCGAAAGAATTTTAGCGGAGTGAATGGCCATGGCCATTCCATTACCGCACAAAGGAGTAATGAGGCCGGCAGTATCACCAGACATCAGAATATGATTTTCAATCAGTTTTTTGGGACGAAAAGAAAAGGCATTAATCACTACTGGCTTTTCATAAACAAATTCAGCGTTATCAAAAATGGATTTTAGAAATGGGTTTGCTTTAAGTACTTGTTCTTCCATTGCCTCTACAGAACCTGCCTTTTTCAAGTCTTTTCTTCTACCCAAATAGCAGAGGTTAAATTGATCATTTTCAATGGCTACTATACCGCAGTATCCTCCTTCAAAATTATGCAAGGCCACCACATCTCTAGGAAAGCCTGTTTTGATGTGATGTTTTACGCCAATAAAAGGAGCTTCATATTTCAAATAATCTCGCTCAAGTTTTTTATCCAGCACTCCATTTTTTCCATAGGCGCCAATCACCAAATCAGCATAGTAAATTTCATTATTAGCGGTTTCGAGTTTAAACCGGTTATCACCAAATTCAATGTTATTTATTGATATATTCTCTAGAATCTGCGTACCCTCTATTGTTGCTTGTTGAGCCAAAAAGTTGTCAAGAACAAAACGGCTGATGCCAAAGCCACCTAGATCAAGCGGCATAGTTAAGAACTGACCATTTAAAGCACTGATTTGAAACTTATTGATTTGCGGAAAGTCATGATTATCAGGCAGAAGCCTCTCTCTTTGCATGAAGTCTAATACTTCATTTGAAAGGTATTCGCCACAGACTTTATGGAAGGGATATTGCTTTTTTTCAAAGAGGACTACCTCAAAACCTATTCGAGAAAGTCGTATAGCACTCACTAAGCCTGCTAAACCTCCACCTATTATTGCAATTTTTTTCAATTTTACATTCCCCTTTTATAATTCCAACACGCCTTTCAAGTAATATAGGCTCAACAGTATAACATAAGCAATTAGCTTAAGCGACAATTATTAAACCACTAAAGGAATGAAAAAGATTAAAACGATTGCACAAAGGCCATTATTGGTTGCTGTGGCCGTCTTATTTTTGCTCACAGGGTTCGCAGATAACTCTTTTGGGCAAACTAGGAAAGAGAAAAGAGAGGCTGCTGAAAAAGCTGCGGCAGCGGCAGCTGCACCAAAACAAGATCCAAAGCCTAAACTTAAAAAAGGTGAACCAAAGCCTTACAATGAGGTAATTACAAAAGATGCCGTTTCAGATGATGGCCTTTTTCAGGTTCACAAAATTGACGATAAGTACTTTTTTGAGATCCCTAATGATCTTTTAGGAAGAGATATGCTTATGGTTTCAAGAATCGCTAAAACCGCTTCAGGCATTGGTTTTGGTGGTGGAAAAACAAGCACATTAATGCTAAGATGGGAGCGTTATGAGAATAAAATTCTACTCAAAATTATCTCAACTCAAGTAACAGCGGATGACTCTCTTCCAATTAGCGAAGCGGTAAAAAATTCAAATTTAGACCCAATCTTGGCGTCTTTTCAAGTTGAAGCTTTATCGAAAGATGGTAATGGAGTAGTGATTGATGCTTCTTCATTATTGACTAGTGACATTAAGCCTCTTGGCTTGCCGCAACGTAACAGAACTCAATACAAAGTTTCTAGAATGGATAACGACCGTTCCTACGTAACTAGAGTGAGCAGTTACCCTGAAAACATCGAGCTTAGACATGTTAAAACTTATTTAGCTGGTGATTCTCCATCTTCTAGAGAAGACGGAGCCATTACAATTGAAATGAGTAACTCAATGATTCTTTTGCCGGCAGTGCCAATGCAAAGAAGGCTTTATGACGAAAGAGTTGGTTGGTTTGCAAGAGGAACAACTGACTATGGTTTGGATGTTCAGCAGTCTAAAGATGTTAGATACTTAGACAGATGGAGACTTGAAGTAAGAGATGAGGACATGGCTAAATTCCGTAGAGGAGAGTTAGTTGTTCCGAAAAAACAAATCGTTTATTACATCGATAGAGCAACTCCTGAAAAGTGGGTAAAAGCAATTAAAGATGGTATCGAGGATTGGCAAGTTGCTTTTGAAGCTGCAGGTTTCAAAGATGCCATTATTGCTAAAACACCTCCAACTCCAGAAGAAGACCCAGATTGGAGCCCTGAAGATGTTAGATATTCTGTTGTTAGATATTTGGCTTCTCCAATTCCAAACGCAAACGGGCCTCACGTAAGTGATCCACGTTCTGGTGAAATCTTGGAAAGTGATATCAACTGGTACCACAACGTAATGACACTATTGAGAAGATGGTTCTTTGTTCAAACTTCTGCCATCAACCCTGACGCTCAAAGCCCAGAGTTTGATGATGAAGTAATGTCTCGTTTGATTCGCTTTGTATCTTCTCATGAAGTAGGCCATACTTTAGGTTTACCGCATAACTTCGGTTCAAGTAATGCTTACCCTGTTGACTCTTTAAGATCTGCTGAGTTTACTAAAAAAATGGGTACAGCGCCATCTCTTATGGATTACGCTCGTTTTAACTACATAGCTCAACCAGAAGACGAAGGTGTTGCTTTAATGCCAGAAGTGGGAGTGTATGATAAATACTCAATTGCATGGGGCTATAGACCAATATTAGATGCAAATAGCCCAGAAGCTGAATTACCAACTTTAAGAAAGTGGATCGAAGATAAAAATGGTGACCCACTTTATAGATACGGACGTCAAGGTAATAGCAATGATTATACTGCTCAAAGTGAAGATTTAGGTGACGATGCCATGAAGGCAAGTGATTACGGAATCAGAAACCTGAAAATAATCATGAACAACCTCAAGAAATGGACTTACGTGCCAGGCTCTGATTATACTGAATTAGAAGAAATGTATGGAGAGGTTCAGTCTCAGTTCAATCGTTATATGGGTCATGTTGGCCGTTATGTAGGTGGTGTAAAAGAGGATTACAAAACAGTTGACCAAGAAGGTGCTGTGTATACTCATGCTCCAAAAGCCAAGCAGAAAGAAGCTGTTAAGTTCTTAAACGATCAATTGTTCAATACTCCAAAATGGATTCTTGACAACGAGATTTTGAACAGACTTCAAGATGACGGTGCGGTAACTGCAATGAAGTCTATGCAAGTAAGAACTTTAAACTCTGTTTTAGAGCCAAGAAAACTAGGTAGAGTTATTGAAAACGAAGCACTTAATGGAAAGGCTGCTTACGGAATGCTTGAGTTATTCAGCGATGTAAGAGACGGTATCTGGTCTGAACTATCAGCTGGTAAAACAATTGATACTTACAGAAGAAACTTGCAAAGTGGTTATATCGACAGAATGGAAACTTTAATGAAGGATACTAGCCAGTCGGATATTTCTTCAGTAGCAAGAGCAGAACTTAAAACTTTACAGGCTAGAATTAAAGCTGCTATTCCAAGAACTTCTGATAGAATGTCGAAAATACATTTAGAAGACGCATTGGAAAAAGTAAATAATATTCTTGATCCAAAGTAATTCAACCAAAACAAACTGATACAAATAGGGCTGCTTTTAAAGCAGCCCTATTTTTTTATAGTAGTCGTTTATGCTTTAGGTTGAACTCCATCAAATTTCCATCTCTGCGAATTATCAACTTAAGCCTTTCTCCAGGCGCCCGTTTCAAAACTGAAACGACTTCATCTAGCTTATAAAAAAATGCAGGATTGTTGTTCATAGCAATCACCTCATCACCTATTTCTAAACCAGCCCTATCTGCTGGAGAGTCAGGAATAATATCATTCACAAAATACTCATTAAGTCTCTCTCCAAAAGCCATAACATTCATTCCTATTGTATTAAACTGAAACCTTTCTTCAAAATTCCTATTGGGCTTTAGGTACATATACCCTTCATGGTAATTAAAGATTACATGGAATTTAGAAAGCACATCTGAACCAATTGTCCCGTATCTAATATCCTCTCTTTTTGTCTCAACATTTGGCTTAGACAAACCCCAATTATCGGGGTAAGAAGTCAATACTTTCTTGAATTTATATTTGCCCAGTTTTACTTTCTTTACTCTGCCAATTTTTCCTTTAACAATACCAGCTAAACCTCTGCCAATCGTATGTTCAATTGTTCTTTCTGGTAAAACAATGTCCTCATTAGATTCCGCATCAAGAAAAAGGGCACTGCTAGCCCCTGTATCGATAAGCAGTTTTACAGTGATCGATTTTTCACCTTTTTGCTTTACATCCACATTTACATAAGGTCTAAAATTATCGATCATAATTGGAATTTTCTTGTAGCTCTTTGGGCGCTTGAAATCTTCAGGATGTGTTAGGTTAATCCTTCTTTCCGAATAATCAATGTCTACAACAAACCGATTGAAAATCTCTGAACCAAGGATTCCGTGCGCTTTTATTCCAAGTACATTTTCTATGTCCACAAAATTGCTTTGTAGCACCAACATCGATTGATCCTTTCCATGCACACCAGCAAAATTTATCCTAATGTCATTTGCCACCCATAGGTCAGTTACCTTGTTTCCATCTGCGGCATAAATTGGTATCGTTCTAGCATTCACCAAATTATTTTCTCCGATGATCAGCTTATCGAAGATCATCCCAGACTCAGAACCCGTATCTAAAATAAAATTAAAGGGACCTTGGTCATTTATCTTGATTGGAACAATCATGAGATTACTCTCACTCTTAAAGGACAAAGAGACTCGATCTGCTCCGTTTTCTAAACCAAAGCCAATTGAATTTTGAGCATTCAGATTTGTAAGATTAAAGAAGAATGCAGAGGCGAGTATGATTGGCAGATATTTCATATGAGTGGGGCTCTTGTGTTTTGAATGAATCAATTAAATAACACTTTGAAAAATGTAAACCCTTACCAATATGTTTAATGACTTAATTGCCCGTCTTTCTAAACCATTTTCTATATATTGGTTTTCGATATAAAAATTGAAAATAGAATAACGGAAACAAAATATAGTTTAACAGTAAAAATGGCGCTGAGTACTCAATATCATCAACAATCATTGATCCTGAGCCTACACGCTTAATTATATGTCTGTGCTTCCATTTTTTTATGAAGAAGGGAAGTTTTCTACCAACATCAATAAATTCGAACACATTTTCAGAGTTGGTTTGACTAATAATTTCACTCACCCACTCTTGTTTAAACAAACCAAAATTTAGCGAAAGGGATACAATATTACCTTGTTCACATCCATCATATCGATTTAGCTCAACTTTTGGATAGGCGGGGCTTAAGTTAATAAAAAGTCTTTCATTAAATCCATCCTTTACATTCGCCAAGTCTTGCTCTACCTTTGTAGAAATTTTGATTTTCATACCCCAATAACTAATATTTAGAGTAGAAGTTTGCACTTTTTGCTTATTTGGAACTCCAGTCTAATCTTCCTATTTTTCATAATATTCACTCTACTCAAACCATTGGAATGTCTCTACTATCGAGATATTATTCTAACACTACTATTCTAAGCTGGCTTTTACTGATATTTCTATGTACTCCCTTAAGAGCTCAGCAAAGTGATTTTAACAAAGTAAAAACACCGTTTGAGCTAAAAAATTCTTGGGTTGATAAATTCAACGAAAAGTTCAACGAGGACAAGAAAGATCCTACCTCCCAGAATGCTAGGACCTTAGAATACATTCGGTCTGTGTTACCTCAGGTTGAAGCCGCCAAAGACTACGAATCACTCACTTTTCTTTTAGAGCGAAATGCCTTAATTCTATGGTCTTTAAGAAGAGATTCTCTTGCCCTAGCTTCAGCAACAAAGTCAGTTGAAACCGCTAAAAAACACCTTCCATCAAATCATTTTTTGCTCTCTAGGGCTTATTTCAGAAGAGGCTACATAGAACATAAAACGGACAATTTTTATAGTGCTGGCTCCGATTTAGACTCTGCCCAAACCGTTTATAGGTCTTCAAACAACTATGATTCCGCCTATTATGAGACCTTGATTGAGTTTAAATATTATGCTTACAGTTATGGCGAAATGAACCTAGATACTTTAACAAAGTATTTGGAGCAACGCATGGAAACTCGTTTGGGTAAGGAAAACTCTAACCCAGATGAAATTCTTTATGTAATGAATGATTTCGCCAAGGTGTATATGCAAAAAGGTGATTACGCTCAAGCACTGGCCTATGCGATTGAAGAAGTAGCTTACTCTAAGGAAAAATACGACTCTGTATCTAAATCAAAATATGTGGATTCTAGATTCAATCTGGGAAACGTACTGTATAGAATGAAGGACTTTGAGAGAGGCCTAAAAGTATGCGATGAACTAATAAATGAAACCAAAAACATAACTAAATTCTTTGGCCCATTACCGGCAAATGAGCTTATAAGCGTAAGAGATAAAATCATTGGAATGAAATCCCTTAGAGCAGCCATTCTATTGGGATTAAATGAATATGAAGAAGCAATCAAGAGTCTCCAAGAAATTATTAATACAAACACTCAAGAATCAAGGTTCATCATTCAACAAAAAATTAATATTGCTAACGGGCTCTTGGGTGTAGGGGATTATGAAAAGGCGAAATCCTATATCGAAGATGTTCTGATCGAATTAAGACCAAGCTTCCCAAATAAACAGGCCGAGTCTTTATTTAGTGTTGCTGGGTCGCTTTACAATAGGCTAGATAAGCTCGAGCTTTCATTTGATTATTATGATTCGGCAGTAAGGAACAGTATTCCTGAATACTACAAATCTGATATTCTGAAGTTTCCGGAAATCAAAACCCAAAAACTCACCATTGCCACAATGACCTCTTTGAGAGACAAGGCCATATCGCTTATAAGCTATTATAACCAGAGTTTACATGACAGCTTAAGTGTGCTATTGGCAGCCAGCTCTTATGCCAGCAATACGCACAATCTTTTGATGAGTAGTAGACAAGAGCTAATGAGGACGGAAGGAAAGCTATTTCTTTCTGAAAATTTCAAATCGTTATACGAAGCAGGAATTGAGGCTTCCTACTTAATGTTTAAGCTTGGCAACACAAAAATGGGCTTCGAAAACGCTGCCGAGTTTTTCAGATTAAGTAAGGCCGTATTGTTTTTAGAACAATCTGGTGAGTTTGGAAAAATTCAGAACTCAAATGTGCCCCAGTATTTAAGGAGTGAATTCTACCAGCTAAAAACAGAAATAGAAAAATTAAATACTACTTTTTACTCTATCCTCGACAAATCTTCGCCCACCAGCGATTCAGTGGGTAGAATCAATAACAGACTATTGAATGCCAGCGTAAAGCTTAAAGAATTGAAGGATAGTGTTTCCCTCTTTCTAGTTGACCAATCGGATGATGGCAATCTAGTTTTTAAAGGTGAATCCACAGACAATGCGGCCAGTAATAAAGCCATAATAGAGTTTTTTGTGGGAGAAGATCAAATCTTCCTACTGGGGAAATCGGCCAATAAACAGATTTTCGAGAGAGTAGATATTGACGAACTATTTAAAAAGTCATTTAGCGACTTAATTAAGGAAGTTGGTAACAGACCCAATCTATCGGACTATAATAATAAGCTCAAGGCGTTTACTATAAACTCTTTCTATATCTATAATCTACTACTTAAGCCAATAGTAGATCAGTTAGATAGCAAAGTAAATGACCTCACTATTATTCCAGATGAGTATTTGTCGAGACTACCGTTTGAAACCCTCATAACTTCTTTAGTTGAAAGCCCAAGGTCATTTAAAGATTTACCCTACCTCATAAACGATTTTACTATTAATTATCAGCTTTCATCTAATCGCGATTTTAACAAAGCGGCATCTAAAAAGGCCATCAAAAACCTGATGGGAATTGGCTACAGCCAAGGAGATAGTGACTCTGGATTTGCTGCCTTACCAGGAACGGACAGGGAAATTAAATTTCTACAATCAAAAATTGAAGGTGATTATTACCTTGGAAATGAAGGTACCAAAAGTGTCTTTCTAAAAACGGCAAAGGATTACGATGTACTTCATTTGGCTATTCATGGTGTGGCCGATAGTACTGGAAAGTATGAATCGAAACTAATTTTTAACGGCTTGGACAACGTGCTGAATACAAGTGACCTTTATTTGGCTGGTTTACAAGCGAGGCTGGCCATTTTGAGTGCGTGCGAAAGCGGAGTTGGAGAAATTAATAGAGGAGAAGGTACTTTTAGTATTGCTAGAGGCTTTGCGCTTGTTGGTGTTCCTTCTATAGTAATGAGTCTTTGGAGTGTAAATGATAAAGTTACTTCCGAGTTAATGGTAAACACTCACAAGCTTCTTAACGAAAAAGTACCCATTAACACGGCAATTGCTCAAACCAAACGAGAATACCTTCAAAAATCAGATAACTACACGGCACATCCTTATTATTGGGCGGCATTTATTTCATTAGGCTCTCCTATCACTATAGAAGCTAGCAATCCAGTTTGGTTAAACATTGTCATCATTGTTTCAATATCGGCCTTACTTCTTTTCTTGTTTCTACTTTGGAAAAAGAAAAGGAAGAACACGTAAGTCGAATCAATTATCTTCACGAGTACCAAACCTGAACATCGGAAAAATGAAAAGCCCAGAACACAAATTGTGCCCTGGGCTTTTCAAACTGAAAGCTTGGAGTTTAATTTCCTCCGTTAGCTCTTTGCATTGGGTTAGAACCAGTGGCTTGGCCTCTGGCACCTCCGCCACCCCCTCTAAACATCTCGAAGCGAGAAGGCTTATTCACTCTTGGGAAGTAATTATTATCCTCATTAGTATCTGCTGTTTCGCGCTTAGGGTCAATACGAATCTGAACCACTTCCTTATCTTTCATAAAGGCCTTGGTCACTTTGTCTTCGTTCTTTCTCCAGATGTAAGCGGGAATTTTCTCAATTTCGGTAGTTCCATCTGCATAAGTCCATTCAATAATGATTGGCATTACTAGGCCACCTTGGTTTGAGAAGTCAATTTGATAGAAGTTTTTGTTGCTACCCAACATTGCTCTTTCTTCATCACTTAAGGATGCACTGAACCTCTGATATGCGGTTTTAGCTTCTTCAGTCACTTTAAATTCATCATAAGAATAGTAGAAGTCTTGAAGGCCTTTGTCTTTCTCGGCATAATAGGTCATGCCTTCTTCTTTATTCTTATCCTTTCTGATGTCATAGTCAGCTTCTGTAGCTTCGGCTTTCATTCTAGGAAATTCAACCGCTGGGTTTTTAGTATCTAGCTTGTACCACTGCACATTGTCAATGGATATATCAGTATGGTCTATTGTGAAGTACCAACCTCTAATGAACCAATCTAAATCTACTGCTGAAGCATCTTCTAATGTTCTAAAAAGATCGTCTGGAGTTGGGTGCTTAAATGCCCAACGCTTTGCATACTCTTTAAAAGCAAAATCGAAAAGCTCACGCCCCATAATGGTTTCCCTCAAAATATTTAAGCCTGTGGCAGCCTTAGCATAAGCGTTGTTTCCAAAACCAATTATGTTTTCTGAGTTGGTCATAATTGGCTCCAATTGATCCTTTGGCAATCCCATGTAAGGAGCAATTTTATGTGCTGGCCCTCTTCTTGAAGGATAGTTCTCGTCAAATTCTTGTTCTGTCAAGTACTGCATAAAAGTATTCAAGCCTTCATCCATCCATGTCCACTGACGCTCATCAGAGTTTACAATCATAGGAAAGAAGTTATGACCTACTTCGTGAATAATTACACCAATTGCACCCCATTTAGTCGACTCTGGATAAGTACCATCAGGCAATGTTCTACCATAGTTAAAGCAAATCATTGGGTACTCCATTCCGTTAGAAGCTTCTACAGAAATTGCTACTGGGTATGGATAAGGAATGGTGTATTTAGAGTAAGTTTTTAAGGTATGGGCTACGGCTTTGGTTGAATAACGCGCATAGATTCCATAAGCCTCCTTAGCATAATACGACATGGCCATTGGATTTTCGCTACGGCCTTCAATATCTACGGCCATCGCATCCCAAACAAATTTTCTAGACGATGTCCATGCAAAATCACGAACGTTTTCCGCCTTAAAGTTCCAAGTTTTCTTGCCCGTTGGTTTTCCTTTTTCAGCAGCCTTGGCTTCTTCTAAAGTCACAATTTCAACTGGCTCAACCTCTGATTTTTTTGCTTGCTCCCATCTTTTTCTTTGCTCTGCGGTAAGTACAGCATTAGGATTTTGTAGCACACCCGTTGACCCAACAATGTGGTCGTTTGGCACTGTCATTTTTACGTCAAAGTCTCCAAATGTCAAGGCAAACTCACCACGGCCCGTAAATTGTTTGTTGTTCCAACCTTGAAAATCAGAGTATACAGCCATTCTTGGGTACCAACCTGTAATGGTATATAGGTAATTTCCATCTTCAGGAAAATACTCATAACCTCCTCTGGCGCCCGACACATCTCTTGGCGTTGTATTGTACCACCACTTAATTCCGAATGTCATTTTATCCCCTGGTTTTAAAGGTGAAGGCAGGTCAATTCGCATCATAGTTTGGTTGATGGTATAGGTCATATCTGCACCTTTTGCATCTTTAACCTCAGTAATATGAAAACCCCAATCATTGTCATGGCCATTTAAAGCTACCATCTGATCGTAGGTCATTCTGCTTCTGATAGCGCTTTCTTCCCACTTATAAACGGGGTTATCTGGTTGTCTTACATTCTCGTCCAATGAAATCCACAGATATTGAAGGGGATCAGGCGAGTTATTATAATAAGTGATTTTTTCTGAACCCGTCAGTCGTTGGTTGGTATCGTCTAACTCTGCTTCAATAACGTAATCTGCTTTTTGCTGCCAGTATTCATGGCCTGGGGCTCCAGATGCAGTACGGTACACACTTGGGTCACGAAGCATTCGCTCCAGTTGCTCAAAACGTTTACCGTGGTTGCTATTGATCACTTGGGCCAAAGATTGGCCTGAAATGAAAACAACCGCTGCTGCTACGAAAAGTAATCGTTTCATATTCATAGGTTTGTTTGTTTTTTAAATTCATTCGGTGCCCTTTTCCTCAAAAGGCCGATTCTCCTACTTGAAAAATAGAAGAAATAGGGGTTCAATTTATAAAAGGAATTCTAGAATTGATAGATATTGTTTACTTCTCTTTAATAGATCAAAACCATGGCCCTCTTTACCAAAACTTCATTTCAATCATCATGGTAATAGCAATACCTGCTATGGCAGAAGAAACCACTAAATTCCAATCTCTTCGCGAAACCCTAAAAAGCCCCGTAAAAACGAATGAAATAATCATGAAAAAGACTACAATTAAAATTTGTCCTAATTCAAGGCCAAGGTTGAAAGCTAACAATTGGGTGATAATGCTTTCATTTTTTCCTAAAAGACTCTTCAAATAATTAGAAAAGCCTAAGCCGTGGATCAGGCCAAAAAACAGCGCAAAGAAGTAATTGAGGTTAAGTACCGAAGGTTTTACTGAATTTTGCTTTCTAATTATGTTACTGAAAGCGGTAATGAAAATTGTAACCGGGATTAGAAACTCTATAATATCGGTACGAAAATTGACTAGTTCGAAAGTGCTTAAAGCGAGTGTAATCGAATGGCCAATGGTAAATGCTGTGACAAGAATCAGCACTTTTTTCCAATCTTGGGCCATGTAAATAGCACAAAGCGCGATTACAAAAAGAATATGGTCAAAACCATAGATATCTAGGATGTGTTCGTGTCCCAATTGGAAGTAAAGCTTAAACTGATCCATTCTTGTATTTTGGTGACTTGCTGACAGATTTCACTTAGCTTTGCAATAATAAAACTTAATTCTTGAAGGACATACAAATAGCGTAAGCCATGCCTACTAAGCTTTTATATACGGTGATAATTGGCCTTTTTTGGAGTTTGCACCCTTTTCATGTGAGTGTTTGCGATATGGAGTACAATAAGGAAGTAAAGGCACTTCAAATCAGTCAACGCATATTTATGGACGATCTTGCCACGGGTCTTCAGGCATTCCATAAAATGGATTATATAGATACCTATAAACCTAAAGACCCTCAAAAGCTTGACAGCCTGATTAACGAGTATATTCAAGCCAAAATTTTTATTACCATTGATGGTAAAAAAGCCAAGCTAGATTACATCGGTAGTGAACTAGAAGGCGATGCCCGATGGTGCTATATTGAAGCAAAAAACATCAATGCCATTTCTGAGTTAGATATTTCGAACGTTGTGCTCTTCGAGTCTTTTCCAGAGCAGGAAAACATCGTTCATATTAAAGCAAATAACAAGCTGAAAAGCTATAAGCTCAACAAAAAAGAAATTTCGCACACCTTTAAATTTGGAGAATGAAACCTTTAGGTTTTTTATCAATACTACTCTTACTTACTGCTTGTGAGTTTGGAAAAAAAGAAAGTGTAACTACTCCAGAAGTAGTTCAACCTATTGCTAAGGCTACTTTTGTAAATTACGAACTTAAAAAAATTGATGAACAAAAAGGGCCTTGTGCTGCTGATGGAAAAGGTGAGAAATGCTTGAGCATAGAAATTCAATACCCTGTAATTGATAGTGGTGCTTCTGCTAAAGTCATTGATTCTATCAACAAGCAGATTCAGCATGATATTTTAAATTATGCTTTTATTAGCGAGCCTAAAGATGATTTCAAATTACTCATTGCAGAAATGAGTCAAGAATATGAAAGAATACTGGATGAAAACGAAGATTATACTTCTGGCTGGCTTTTAGAAATTAGCTCAGACATTATTCATCAAGATTCAAGCTTTATCAGTACCGCCACTACCATTTTTACCTTTACAGGTGGTGCACACCCAAACTCAATGCAGGTGTATCGTAGCTATGATTTGACCACTGGAAAAGTGTTGGAACTAAGCGATATCCTAGTGGAAGGTTATGAAGAGGAACTCAATAAGTTGGCGGAAATTGAATTTCGCATGGACAAGAAAATTCCACCTAGTGAACCATTAAATGAGCAAGGTTACTTCTTCGAAAATGGTCAATTTCAGCTCAATACCAATTTTGCGATTATGAACAAAAGTCTCTTGTTCTATTATAACGCCTATGAAATTGGACCCTATTCTATGGGACCCACCGAGCTGGAACTTAAACTAACAGACTATGTAAACCTGATCAATCCTGCAGGAGTGATTGGCGACCTGAAGAATTAATTGTGTTGCACATAGTGTTCCCACTTTTCAATTACCGCTTTAAAGTCTTCGGGCAATTCTGAATTGAATTGCTCAAACTGACCCGTTACGGGATGAACAAAACCCAACGATTTAGCGTGAAGGGCTTGTCTAGGCATAATTTTAAAGCAGTTATCTACAAAAGATTTGTACTTAGAAAATTGTGTTCCCTTCAAAACTTTATCTCCACCATAAGTAGCATCATTAAAAAGTGGATGCCCAAGGTGTTTCAAATGCGCTCGAATTTGGTGCGTACGACCTGTTTCTAGGTTACACTGGATTAGGGTTACGTATCGCAATTTCTTTAAGATTTTATAGTGCGTTACCGCATGGCGGCCACGGCTTCCATCTTCAATGGCCACGGTAACCCTGCGGTCTTTTTCGCTACGGCCAAGGTTCACATCAATAGTACCCATTTCTTCATTGGGTTCGCCCCAAACTAAAGCATAGTAAGTACGCTCAATGGAATGATCGAAAAATTGTTTAGCTAAACCAGCCATGGCTTTTTCACTTTTAGCAATCACCAAAAGCCCAGAAGTATCTTTATCAATGCGGTGTACAAGGCCGGGTCTGCCTTCATTGTTTTGCATGGTAGGCAGGTTCTGAAAATGGTAGGTGAGCGCATTTACCAAAGTACCCGACCAATTGTTATAAGCAGGATGCACCACCATTCCAGCTTCTTTATTTACGATCATCAAGTGATCGTCTTCAAATACAATATTGAGAGGAATATCTTCCGCAACTACTTCGGTCTCACGAGGGGGCTCGGGTAAAGCCACCACAATTTCATCACCCGGATGTACCTTGTAATTAGGCTTTATCGCTTCACCATTAACCAACACAAAACCATCTTTAATGCCTTGCTGCACCTTATTTCGGGTCACATTAGGCAATCTGTCCATCAAGAATTTATCGATGCGATAAGGCACTTGGCCTTTGTCGGCCACAATTCTATGATGCTCAAAAAGTTCGTCTTGTTCGTCTATGTCTTCCGCGTAATTCTTCATGTATTCCTATCTGGCTACAAACTTCCGCTATTAAGGCTTATAAAGCAAGGTGGCCTTTGGCCATTAGTTGAACAGTTATTAGGGAATTAGTTAAGAGTTGATCAAGGATCAGAAAATCAGTTGTTTGGCACTTCCATTAAACAAAGGCGCTAATTCCAGTAATGTCCCTGCCCACAATCAGCGAATTGACCTCTTTGGTGCCTTCATAAGTATAGAGTGCTTCGGCATCGGCCACAAACCTGGCGATGTTATGCTCCAATAAAATTCCATTTCCACCAAAAATCTCACGTGCATGCCCCACGATTTCTCGGGTGTGTTTTGTACAGGCCACCTTGGCCAATGAAGCCTGCTGGTCGGTCATGGTGCCTTCATCTTGTAACTTTGAAAGGTGAAAAGCCATGCTCTGAATGGCGGTTAAATCCGTAAGCATTTGCACCAATAAATCTTGCACCAGCTGGAAACTCGCAATGGGTTTTCCGAATTGGTAACGTTGGGTAGAATATTCTAAAGCACATTCGTAAGCACCTCTGGCGCAACCCACCGCTTGCCAAGCCACACCAGCTCGGGTAGCTTTTAATACTTTAGAAGTGTCTTTAAACGAATTACATTCTTGTAATCTATTTTCTTCAGAAATCTCACAGTTCGTCAGGGTAATCAGTGCATTCTGAACGGTTCTTAAGGCCATTTTATCCTCTTGTTTCTCGGCCTTAAAACCATTGGTTCCTTTTTCTACAATAAAACCTTTCACCTGATTATCGTCCAGATCTCTCGCCCAAATAATGGTTAAGTCAGCGAAAGTGGCATTGCCGATCCACTTCTTCTGACCATTCAAAATCCAGCTATCTCCATCTCTTTTGCAGGTCGTTTCCAGTCCACCCGCTACAGCCGAACCTACATTGGGTTCGGTCAATCCAAATGCGCCAATTTTCTCCATCTTTTGCATGGCAGGCAACCATTTCCATTTTTGCTCTTCACTTCCGCAGAAGTAAATGCTGCCCATGGCCAAACCACTTTGTACTCCAAAAAAGGTAGAAATGGAAGTGTCTACTCGGGCCATTTCCATCGTGATAAAACCTTCAAGCAGATAACTCCCCATAGGGCTATCGTAACCTTCATAGGTTAAACCAGCAATGTTGAGTTCGGCCATTTTTGGAATGAGCTCCATCGGAAAATGAGCTTTATTCCAGCAGTCGTTGGCAATGGGCTTTACGTGCTCGTTCATAAATTCACGCACTTTCAGCTGAATTTCTCTTTCTTCTGGAGTAAGAAAACGGCTGAGATGGTAATAGTCGCCATTGATTTCTGGCGGAACATATTCCTTATTCTTCGACTTGATGATTTTCATGATTTGGTAAAGCTCGGTTTGATTGAGTTTACCTAGGGCATCGATGGTTTCGGATACATCGATTTGAGAAAATACTTTACCGAATTTGCGCAGGCTGGAGAAAACAGACATAGTTTATAGTTTAGCATATAAACTGGGTTTGGGAATTAAGGTTTAAGATGTAGTTATCCTGCTCCAAAGCTTCGGAGGTTTCAGGGTCTGTTTGACTAAACGGGGGCATCTCTAATCCCCTCCGGCCATGGCCACCTCCCCATGGGAGGACATCGGCAGAGGTGCAGAAATCTCAGAAGATAATGTCAAACAAAAATAGTTTATCTTTCCTACTGAAGGATTACTACAGAATTAAAGAAACAACCTAGGCCAAAACAAACAACAACTGTCAGTCTCCCCCGCTGGCGGGGCAGGGGTGGACTTAAAAGTTTACATTCTCTCAGTTGCATGAAGACGTGCACTGGTTACCGATCAACTGATTTCCTGATCCCTGACCTCTACCCCAATTCCTCTTTCAAAAACTTAGCAGTATAGCCCTTAGTGCTTTTGGCTACTTTTTCGGGCGTGCCTTCGGCTATAATCATACCTCCTTTGTCTCCGCCTTCTGGCCCTAAGTCAATTACATGGTCAGCGACTTTCACTACATCCATATTGTGCTCAATCACCAAAACCGTATTGCCTTTGTCTACCAATCGGTTGAGTACATCCAGTAGATGTTGAATGTCTTGGAAGTGGAGACCCGTGGTTGGTTCATCCAAAATATAGAGGGTTTTTCCCGTGTCCTTTTTGGAAAGTTCTGTCGCCAGTTTTACGCGCTGCGCTTCACCACCCGAAAGCGTGGTGGCATGCTGGCCAAGCGAAATGTAGCCCAAACCAACATCGTTTAGAGTTTGAATTTTACGCAAGATTTTCGGCATGTGCTCGAAGAACTCTACCGCTTGTTCAACCGTCATGTCGAGTACATCAGAAATCGATTTGCCTTTGTAGCGTACCTCCAAAGTTTCGCGGTTATAGCGCTTTCCTTTACAGGTTTCGCAAGGCACATGAACGTTGGGCAGAAAGTCCATTTCAATCAACTTCATTCCGGCACCTTCACAAGTTTCGCAGCGGCCACCCTTTACATTGAAAGAGAAACGTCCCGGTTTATAGCCTCTAATTTTCGCTTCTGGTAATTCTGTAAACAACGAACGGATATCGCTGAAAACGCCAGTGTAAGTAGCGGGGTTCGAACGTGGCGTTCTACCAATTGGCGACTGATCTACTTCAATTACTTTGTCAATATTTTTTATACCCTCGAAGCTGTCATACTCCATTGGTGTTTTTCTGGAACGGAAGAAATACTGGTTCAGAATTGGGAAAAGTGTTTCGTGAATCAGGGTTGATTTTCCACTTCCAGAAACGCCCGTAATACAAATCATTTTACCCAAATCGAGTTTGAGCGTAACATTTTTAAGGTTATTTCCTTTCGCGCCTTTCAGCACCAACTTTTCTCCGTTTCCTTCTCTTCTTTCTTTCGGAACCTCAATTTTCTTTATGCCTTTTAAATAATCGGCTGTGGTACTGCCTTGAGACAAGAACGAATCGGGTTCTCCTGCCGCCACCACATTTCCCCCATGACGACCTGCGCCCGGCCCAATATCGATGATGTAATCCGAAGCCAGCATCATGTCTTTATCATGTTCTACCACGATAATCGTGTTGCCGATATCACGTAAGTCCTGAAGGGCTTTGATCAGCTTCACATTGTCTCTCTGATGCAAACCAATACTCGGCTCATCCATGATATAGAGCACTCCGACTAGTTGTGTACCAATTTGGGTCGCTAAACGAATTCGCTGCGCTTCACCGCCAGAAAGGGTTCTGAGGGGTCTGTCTAACATCAGGTAATTCAAACCTACATCAAGCAAGAAGCCGATGCGTTTTCTGATTTCTTTGAGTACTTCCGTAGCAATGATTTTCTGCTTATCCGTCAGTCGCTCTTCTAGGTTTTCAAACCATTCCCAAAGGCTGTCAATGTCCATTTGGGCCAGCTCTGAAATATTCTTTTCTGCAATTTTAAAATGCAGTGATTCTTTCTTTAGCCTCGCTCCATTACATTCAGGGCAGGTTTTTACCGACATAAAGTCTTCAATCCACTTGCGGGTTTTCTCCGTTCCTTCGTCTTTTTGTTTCTCTAGAAAAGAAATTATGCCTTCGAATTTAGTGTTCCATTCCGTGCCTGGATACTTCTTAGAACTTACCGCCACAGCCACATCATCGCCATACAAAAGCGTGTGCATTACTTCTTCTGGAATGTTCTTTATTGGTGTGCTCAGGCTGACTTTATAACGTTTGAGGATGGCTTCAATTTTCTTGAAAATCCAGATGTCGCGGTAATCACCAAGTGGTGCAATTCCCCCACGGCTAATGCTCAACTTGTCGTCTGGAATTACGGCCTCACGACTGATTTCTTCTACTTTCCCTAATCCGTTGCAGCTTGGGCAAGCACCGTAAGGCGAATTGAAAGAAAAGGAATTTGGAGCTGGTTCGTCATAAGACAAGCCGCTTTCCGGATCCATCAAATACTTAGAGAAATGATGGACTTGATCGTTTTCATCACTCACCATAATGACACCTTTTCCATGGGTCATAGCGGTTTTTACGCTTTGTGCAATGCGGTAACGGTCTTCTTTTTTGGCTATAATTCGATCGACCACAATTTCGATATCGTGGGTTTTGTAACGATCCACTTGCATCTTCGGTTCCATGTCAAGCACCACACCATCAATGCGCACTTTGGTGAAGCCCATTTTGCGAATCTGAACGAAGAGTTCGCGGTAGTGCCCTTTTCTACCTTTGACGACAGGCGCCAGAAGGATCAGTTTCTTTCCTTCGAAATTATCAATCAGGTGGTCAATCACTTGATCCTCCGACTGACGAATCATTTTTTTGCCTGTGTTATAAGAATAGGCTTCGCCCGCCCGGGCATAAAAGAGGCGAAGAAAATCGTAAATCTCAGTAAGTGTACCTACGGTAGATCGCGGGTTTTTCGAAGTGGTTTTTTGTTCGATGGAAATTACCGGACTCAGACCGTTGATTTTATCTACATCGGGCCTTTCCATATCTCCAATAAAAGAACGGGCATAGGCCGAAAAGCTTTCCATGTACCTGCGCTGGCCTTCAGCATAAATGGTATCGAAAGCCAAGGAAGATTTTCCAGAACCAGAAATACCGGTAATTACGACCAGTTTATTTCGCGGAATTACCGTGTCAATGTTCTTGAGGTTATGTTCTCGTGCCCCGAAAATTTCTATGTTTTCGTGACCAGAGAGGTCTATTGGAGCGAGATCGATTTTTACGTTTTCCTTGAGTTTTTCCATGGATGGGCTGCCAAAAACAGACAATTGGCAAAGGTCAGGATTTACAGATGGAATTACAACTTAGGGTTGATTATTAATGTTTGGTATTGAAGGTTAAAATCGATGGATTTTTAAGAGAGTGAAATCTCTTTTCTTTTCCTGACTCCGAGGTTTTGGAGGAAGGATCTAATGATGGTATCAATAGGCGGTGACTTTATTTGTAATAATTCTAAATAAAGCCGAACTTCGCCAACGAGTTTTGAGTTAAACCCCTGAAAAGTTTAGCGAATGCAAGAGGTAGTTGTTGGTATAGTGTTTTTGGTTGCAGTGTTCTTTATTGGGAGACATTTTTACAACCAATATAGATCAGATAAGGGCTGTCCTAAAGGCTGTGGCTCTTGTGATATCTCCAAGGAAGTAAATAAAATGGAAGTGAAACTTCCTGAGCACCTTAAACGCTAGTTTATAACTCCAATTCAATCACTTCATTATTCTCGGTTTTAGCTTTTAAGTTTGAAAGCCATTTTTCCTTACCCGTTTCTGTATTGGCCAACCGAATTTTATAATTACCCATTTGGAATACTTTCGGAGCAAAGGTTTCAGACTTTATTCGAATCGCATATACTAATTCATGATTCTGGTCAAAAACTTGAATCAAAGGATTCTGACTTCCCTTTACTTTCAGTGTTGGTAACCAAGCGGCTGCTTTTCTGCCGTAATTATCTTCTTGATTTACGGTAATAGGCCATCCCCCATATTGTCCATTGGGTTCTTTAATGGGGTCAACAAACCGTGGCCAGCACTCTGTTTTTATGGTTCGTTCTTCTTTATTAAAAGTAACAAAGCCAAAACCAGTGGATCGGTTGTGAATAATTTCGGGAGTTTTTCCAGTATTGTAAGGATTGGCCACGGCCTCAAGCGAAAATTTATTTCCAAAGCCATCAATATGATCTCCCAAGTAAGAGGGCTTTTCATAGCTGTGTTCTGAACTATCCACCTCTGGCCAAAAACGCCTTGGCCAAATATTGTTTAGTGCTGGGCCTCCAAAGGCAAAACCACTGTCGCGATGACCATCCACGCCATATTGAATAAAGCTGGGCAAGTGCTGATCTCCAGCAATGTGAAAGGCAAAACCCTTTCGAATAATTTCCACCGCCCGATCGCGCTGATTGGCTGGCCAACCGTTCGAATCCATATCGGCAGTGGCTCTGTCTCCTAGTACATACTCTCCTTTTTTAGGAAGTGGCAACGAGGGCACAACATCATCTGTTTTGGCGCTCGCTGGTAGTGTGGCTACCGTAGCAAAATTGGTTTGCGAAAGCACCACTTTAATTTCTGCTTGATTCGACCAGTCTTTGACCCATTCGTCTAGAAAATCATATTGACGGTCGCCTAATAATTCTGCCTTAATATCTCGATGCTTTTTGATGTCGAAGTTCTCGTTTCTGATCCACCCATTGTACACATCGGCTTCGGGTGGAAGTACATTTTTTGGTGCCGATTTAAACTTTCGATCTTCTAAAATGGCAAAACTTATACCTCCATAATTCCAATGGGTATAATATACGCCAATGCCCTGCTTTACTGGGCGTGGGTCAAAGGCATCTGGCAAATGACTGGTTTGGGTAAATTGAATCATATTCACCCATTCGGCTGGCATTTTATAGCCGCCAGAATCTTGTGCTGGTGCATACACCCCGTTCGACATGTCGGCATTTTTTCCGCCTTCCCCCCAAACGTTCCCGTGGTAAACATCATGGTCATCGGGAATGATGGCGCATGGTTTATGCCTGAACAATTCGCGATAAGACCAACCGAACATGTACCATTTTCTTAAATAGTCAAGGCAGAGCTTATCTAATGGACCTGAAAACAATGGGCCGTAACCGCCCGAACCTTCATAGAATTGATCGCCCAAAAAGAGGATGATGTCGGGATTAAGTTTCGATACATTTTCTGGGATGTCGCTATCTGGAAAGCCGTGATGGAAGTTGCAACTGAATACTGCTGCTTTTATCTCATTCTTATCGAGTGGTTCTTTGTCAATGGTTCCAGCATATTCGTATTCCAACATTTTTCCATTTACCGTCATTTTCAGGAGTACTCGGTAAGGTGTAGCTACAGTACGGTTCCATTGGTCAATCTCGAAATTTACGGCACGGCCCGAGGGCTCTAAAGCTGCTTCTTTCAGTGTTGTCCATTTACCTTTGTCTCTTACTTGAAATAACAAAGCATGGTCATTAATCACTTCAACGGGAGTGCACTGAACGGTAAGTTTTAGTTTGTTTTTGTTCAGTGTATACTGAGCAAAGCAAATAGGCCCAAAAGTATTGTTTTCATTTTCGAGCAGTTCGTCTGCATTAATACTCCAGTCCGAAAAGGCTACTGAAGGAGAGTTATCAATACCTTTTGATTTTCCATTCGCCAAAAGAGCAAAATTTCCTGTGAGCTGATTGGCGGTAATATTCTTTTCTTCGTGACTGAAAATGAGCGCTTGGTTTTCTGGGTCAGTCACTTCTACAGAAACTTTGTACTCGTCTTTTTCGGGTGTAGCTATTACTTTGAGAATAAAGGCCGATGGAGTTTTAATTAATGAAGTTTCAAGGGTTTTCTCCCCAAAAACAAAAGCACCTGTTCCATTAAAACCAATGTCTAGACCTTTACCAAAAACGGCAGCTGAGCGGTAATCTTCAAAAGGACCTTGCGCACCTAACCTCAATCCGTAGCAGCTCTCAGCAGACAGTTCAGGATTCAATAAGTTGATGGTAATTTGAGTATTGAAAGAAGCAATTTCGGCTTGTTTTTGAATGGTGAGTAAATGGAGGTTTCTATCTTTTGAACTGACCATGCATGTGGCCTTTCCGTCAATCAACTCCCAATCCTGCAATGGATTTGCCCAGTAGCTGGCTCCTATCCATTTCATGTTTGGCCAATTTTGCCAGTCGCTTTTAAAGTTTACCTTTTTTGCATTGCCCCATGAGAAGATTCCCCTAGAAATAAATTGAGTAGAAAGACTAGGCAAAACACTGCCTAGGGCCATGGTTTTAATGTATTTTCTTCTGTCCATAAGGCGCTGTTTTCAAAATGGTTTCAGTTAAAGACCAATCAATATAGAAAATACCTAAGCCCAAACCCTTGTTCCTTCAGAACAATTCTTACACATTTCAATTTCACTTCTGGACTTAATAAGCGACTGACGGAAACTCTGATATGCCTTCCCTTTCCAAACTTGCTGAAAGCTCTCGGCTTGCATACTGCCCAGTTGATAATGTGCATCCTTATCGAAACAGCAGGGTACCACTTTTCCGTCCCAAGTAATTACGCATGAGTGCCACATTTTCCAACAGTGGTTGAGTAATCGGTTTTTAATCTCCCATTTTCCATTGGCTTTTTGGCGGTAGCGCGCATACTCTTCGATAGTGGGAATCAGCTCCGAACCGTTTTCGTAATCATAGATCTGTGCGGTTTTAAAAGCTACTTCATCGACACCCAACTCTTTGGCCAGTTTTTGGACATCGTCTAACTGATGCTGATTTGGCTTTACTACCAAGTATTGAAAAATCACATGGGGAGTTTTACTCTTCAACTCCTTTTTCCAGCGGATAATGTTCTTTGTGCCTTCAATTACCTTTTCTAGTTTTCCGCCAATTCGGTATTGCTCATAGGTTTCTTGTGTGGTGCCATCAATGGAAATAATAAGTCGGTCTAAACCTGATTCAACTGTCGCCTTCGCATTTTTATCGTGGAGGTAATGCGCGTTGGTAGAAGTGGCCGTATAGATTTTCTTTCGCGAAGCATATTTTACATGATCTAAAAAACTGGCGTTTAAGTAAGGCTCACCTTGAAAATAGAAAATAAGATAGGTAAGCCGAGGCGCCAGTTCGTCAATCGTTTTTTGAAAAATTTCGTCAGTAAGCATTCCTGTGTCTCGAGAAAAACTGCGTATTCCACTGGGGCATTCGGGGCAACGTAAGTTGCAGGAGGTGGTAGGCTCTAAGCTAATGCTGGTGGGCATTCCCGAATGATTGGCCATTTTGGTGATTTTTGAAAGCCAATAACTGCCCACCAATTGGAACATATTCCATATCCGAAGGGGCGTCAGTTTTGATGCATAATTTAGCCCATCGGTGAAATTTCTGTTCATAGCGTCAAATTAGGTTGGCAAAGTTCACTTTCAAAACCGATATGGGTTTTTAATCAAATAAGTCTCTTTATCTTCGTACAACTCAATGCTATTACGAATGAAGCGGTTTGTACTTTTTTTCAGTTTGCTCCTTTTTGTTTTCAGTGCGAAGGCACAGTTTCCACGACTTTCTGGCCAAGCCGAAATCAGTATTATTACCATTGGGCCAGGTGCAAATTTGTATGACAGCTTTGGTCATGGTGCTATTCGAATTCAAGACCCTTATTTGAGTTTTGACAAAGTGTACAACTATGGAACATTTGATTCTTTCCAAGATGGTTTCTATGTAAAGTTTGCTCAAGGGAAGTTAAATTATAGATTGGCAATTCAGGACTATAAACGCTTTTTGGGAAACTACCAAGCTCAAAATCGCTGGATTACTGAACAGGTTTTAGACTTGACTCAAGCAGAGAGACAAGAGATTTTTGAGTTTTTGGAAAACAACGCTATTCCCGAAAACAGTTATTATTTGTACGATTTCTTCTACGATAACTGTGCTACTAAATTACGCGATGTAGTACGCGATGTGCTAGGCGACAAGCTTACTTTTAATAACGATCACCTTACAGAAGAAAAAACATTTCGCGACCTGATTCAAGAAAACACTTTCAATTTTCCTTGGTGGGATTTTGGGATTGACATTGCCTTAGGAGCCGTAATAGATGTAAACGCTACACCAGAAGAGCATATGTTTTTGCCTGATTACATTATGCAGGCATATGCCAACGCAACGATTACTCGCGATGGAAGAGAGGTTTCGGCAGTAAAGGCAACGAACAAGCTTTTCGAGTCGGATTACTATGAAACACCAAAAGAAACGCTTTCGCCTTGGATGATCTTTTCTTTCCTCATGATTATCGTGGTGGTTTTCACTTATAGAGATACCGTACAGAATATGCGGGCCAGGTACTTAGATTTCACCATTCTATTTGTTACAGGTTTGGTGGGAGTATTAGTAGCCTTGCTTTGGTTTGCGACAGACCATACGGCAACAGCTAAAAACTTAAACTTGCTTTGGGCGTTTGCGCCTAACTTCATTGTTGCTTTTTATGTAGCAAAGAAGAACCCTCCAGCGTGGACACGGAGTTATGTTCGTTTCCTGTTTATCTTGCTTATAGGCATGAGTTTTATTTGGGTTTTTCAACTTCAGGTATTTTCTATAGCCTTGCTCCCTATAATGTTGCTTTTGGCAGTTCGCTATGCTTTTTTATGGGTGAAGGGTTTGGTTTAACTCAATCACTCTTCGTAAATCCTTCATTTTCAGACAACTTGTAGAAACAACTCTACAGGCTGGGTCTTAATATCTCATTAAGCCACCTACAAAAGTGCGTTTTCTGAGAAAAACTGAGTTGGCACAGTTTTCCTACTTCAAGGGGTAAATCAATTAATCACTAAAACCCCACAGATATGTTACGTTGGACAATCACATTCTTAATTATAGCCGTAGTGGCAGGTATTTTAGGTTTTGGAGGTATTGCCGCTGGTGCAGCTTACCTAGCAAAAATCGTATTCTTCATTTTCGTAGTATTGCTTATTTTATCTCTTTTTAGAGGGGTCACTACTAGGCGATAAGCAATACTCTTTATATAGATTAGATAGAGCGGTTTCTGAGAAATCAGAGACCGCTTTAAATTACAGTCCTTAAGTTTTTCCACTTTTTAGCTTAAGATTATGAAACCTCAAGAAAACGAAATACTTCTTATTTATAATGGCAGAAAAGCCCAAGACTCTAAAGTGCTCGGGTACGCTAGTTCTGTTCAAAAGTATAAGGTGAACGAAAGGAACATAGACAAAAATCCACTGACAGAAACCCAGCTAATTAAAGTAGCAAATGATATGGGTTTACAAGTATTGGATTTGATTGATAAAACTTCGGACACCTATTTGAACGAAATTAAAGACCAAAGCTTTTCCAATGAAGAAATGCTGAAGATTGTAAGGCAACATCCAGAAATATTGAAAACTCCCATTGCTATGCTTAACGGTACCGTCTTTTTTGTACATTCTGCCTACGACTTTGTGAATAAAGGAATTGAGATTGAAGGCGTAAAATCAAAAAGCGGAAATGTATATGAATCGCCCAATCGTGATAAAGATAATGACTGAAGGAGTTAAGTTTTGTTCTTTAAATTGAAGGGTAATTCCGCAAGTTTCGGGTTTTACCCATTAGGCTTTTACCCAACCTTTGTTCTAATTGAAATACTAAAATCATGAACGAACAAAGCCAGATTAATTACGAACGAGTGGCGCAGGCCATTGATTATTTGAAGCTGAATTTCAAGGCCCAGCCTAACCTCGATGAATTAGCAGAAAAGGTAAATCTGAGCCCTTTTCATTTTCAACGCATGTTTACAGAATGGGCAGGCGTTAGTCCAAAAAAATTCTTACAATACATCAGTGTTGAGCACGCCAAGCAGGTACTTAAAGAAAAGCAGAGTACACTCTTTGATGCTGCGCATGAAACAGGCCTTTCAGGCACTGGTCGCCTCCACGATTTATTTATTCAAATTGAAGGAATGACTCCGGGTGAATTTAAAAACGGAGGTGAAAATTTAACCATTAACTATAGTTATGCCGAAAGCCCTTTCGGAAACATTTTAGTGGCTTCTACCCCAAAAGGCATTTGTTATATGGCCTTTTCAGAAAATGAGAAAGTAGGTTTTAGTGCTTTCAAAAGTCACTTTCCCAATGCCAAATTAAATCAGGTAGTAGATATGATTCAGCAAAATGCGCTCTACATTTTCACCCATGATTGGCAGCAACTTGATAAAATCAAACTTCACCTTAAAGGAACGGACTTTCAACTAAAAGTATGGAAAGCCCTTTTAAATATTCCTTTGGGCAAGCTTTCTACCTATGGAAATGTAGCTGCTAAAATTGAGAAGCCGAATGCTTCGAGAGCAGTAGGTACCGCAATAGGAAATAACCCAGTTGCCTTTCTTATTCCTTGTCATAGGGTAATTCAAGCCAGCGGAACAGTGGGCGGTTATATGTGGGGACCCACTCGAAAAACAGCCATTATTGGTTGGGAAGCAGCAAAAATGGACACCGCAGTTTAAAAGCCCATGGAAAACATAGAAGCAAAAATTGCAGGAACCAATTGGTCAACTGTAACAGAAGAAATGCATGCTACGGGTTTTGCGCTTGTTCCGAATTTCATTTCAGAGAATACCTGTTCCGAATTGATTGAGAGCTATAATGAGCCTATTTACCGCAAAACGGTAGTGATGGAACGTTATAGGTTTGGATTGGGAGAATACAAATATTTCGATTATCCTCTGCCGCCAGTAATTCAAAGCATCCGAGAAAAACTATATGGAAAACTTGCGCCCATCGCCAACCTTTGGATGAATGTGCTGAATATCGAAAAACAGTTTCCTGACTCGTTTAAGGATTTACAATCACTTTGTCACCAAAATGGTCAACTTCAACCTACACCCTTGATTTTGAAATATGGAAAGGGTGGTTTTAACACACTGCATCAAGATTTGTATGGCGAAGTATACTTTCCAATTCAAGTCGTGTTGTTTTTAAATCAGCCAGAGGTAGACTTTACCGGAGGAGAGTTTGTACTGACACAACAAACACCACGGGCGCAGTCCAAGGCCATAGTGCTAAAACCAAATAAGGGAGACCTATTGATCTTCACGACTAACTTTCGACCAGTGAAAGGTAGTAAAGGCTACTATCGTGTCAATATGAAACACGGAGTGAGCGAAGTACAAAGCGGAGAAAGACATACGCTGGGAGTTATTTTTCATGATGCATTAAGTTGAGGGGTGATTTATCATAGTGAAATCGACAATTCAGAATTGCATGGAAAAATAAGGCGAAGAGAAATTTGCTGGGCTGGCAATAGAAAACTGAAAATTTATGGCGCCTTAAACTGCGCTTCAGGAAAAAGAATGAAAAGGGAAAACAGAGTATTTTTCCATTCGCTAGATCAAGCTAAATTGAATGGCTTTCGCCCCTGCGGGCATTGCATGAGAACGGAATATTTAAATTGGAAAAATAGGATTGTTCAGTAGAGGCATAAACCAAACTCTCTCTATTCAATTCATTAGCAGTATTTGGCCTGTTTCAAATTCAGATGAATAGCAGTACTTTAGACTTTAAGGAGAATAGATGCCCCAATGACGACAGAAAGACTTCAAGAGTTTCTTAAAAACGGAGAGAACATTGAAGTTGAGTTCAAAACCTCACAATTTGAGCTTAATAGAGATGTGTTTGAGTCTGTTTGTGCTTTCTTGAATCGAAAGGGAGGGCATCTGTTTTTAGGGGTTAGAAACGATGGTGTTGTTGAAGGCATAATTGATTCTTGCTTGGAAGACATTGCTAACAACTTGGTAAATAATGCTAACAACCCTCAAAAGCTTAATCCTCCGTATTACTTATCGACCGAGTTATTCGAATTGGAAGGTAAAAAAGTGATTTATGTTTTTGTGCCCGAAAGCTCTCAAGTCCATAGTACCAACGGAAAGATTTTTGATAGAAACCGAGATGGTGATTTTGATATTACCCGACAAACCGAGCAGGTAACACAGCTTTATCTTAGAAAGCAGACCACTTATTCTGAAAGTCGTATTTATCCATTTATTAAGCTTAGCGATTTTCGGTCAGACTTACTTGAAAAAGTAAGGAGGCTGGCAAGGAACGAGAGAGCTAACCATCCTTGGCAAAGTATGACAGATGAAAACCTGTTACGTTCAGCAGGTCTATTTAGGGTGGATCACTTTAAAGGAAATAGTGGATTTACTTTGGCGGCCATACTACTATTTGGTAAGGATGAGGTGATTCAGAGTGTTTTGCCTCATTTTAGAATTGACGCTTTGGTGAGGGTGGAAAATACAGATCGTTATGATGACAGGGATGATATTCGGACAAACCTCTTAGATGCTTACAATAGGTTAACGGACTTTGTTAGGAAGCATTTACCAGATAAATTTTTTCAGGAAGGGGAACAGCGAATAAGTTTGAGAGATAGAATCTTTCGTGAGGTAATTGGTAACCTCATTATTCATAGAGAATATGTTAACCCTTTCCCTGCAAAATTGATTATCGAAAAAGATAGAGTAGTGGTTGAGAACTGGAATCGACCTCATAATAATGGCGCTATTGACCCACTCCATTTTTCTCCTTACCCTAAGAACCCACTAATCGCCAAATTCTTCAAAGAAATTGGAATGGTTGATGAATTGGGTTCAGGAGTTCGTAATACCTTTAAGTATTGCAGTATTTATAATACTGGAGCAATACCTGAATTTATAGAAGAAGATGTTTTTAGGACAGTGATTCCCTTAAAAGCAACTACCCAAATCACTACCCAAATCACTACCCAAATTACTACCCAAATCATTCTCGATTTGCTTAAAAAGGAGCCAACGTTAAGCAGGAGCAAATTGGCAAAGGCCATAGGTAACATTACGGAAGACGGAATTAAATACCATTTAGAAAAGCTTAAAGATGAAGGTAAAATAAGGCGATTAGGCGGTACAAGGGGTAAATGGGAAGTTTTAGATTAACCAGAACTTTAAAGTATAACTCAATAATGAACCTCTTTCCAGAAGAAATAGATGAAACCAAAAACTGGCTACCGAAAGAGGGGACGGTTAACTATTACGGGAAACTAGTTTCCGAAGAAGAAGCCAACTTCTATTTTCGAAAACTCTTCGACTCTATTGAATGGCGAAACGATGAAGCCGTAATTTTTGGTAAGCATTTTATTACCAAACGCAAAGTAGCTTGGTATGCAGACCAAGCTTACGAATACAGTTACTCAAACGTGACAAAAAAAGCCTTGCTTTGGACGCCTGAACTACTTAGCCTAAAAGTTTTGGTAGAAGAAAAAACGGGTGAAAAATTCAATTCTTGTTTGCTCAATTTATACCATTCTGGAGAAGAAGGAATGGCCTGGCACAGCGATGGCGAAAAAGACTTGAAGAAAAATGGAGCGATTGCCTCTGTAAGTTTTGGTGCAGAAAGAAAATTTGCCTTTAAACATAAAGAAACCAAAGAGAAGATTGATATTTTCTTAGAACACGGCAGTCTCTTGGTGATGAAAGATGCTACCCAAACCCATTGGCTTCACCGCTTACCACCCACCAAAAAAGTAAATACCCCTAGGGTGAATTTGACTTTCAGAACGATTGTGAGGTAAGAACAGAGTCTTAATATTTTTGAAATAAGACCCTTCTGAGCTTTGGCAAAATTGACCAGTGGCAATCTTCTTTCCTCGTGAATGCCTAAATTGATTTATGAAAAAGTCATTCCTCCTTCTCGCATTTTTATTTTTAGCACTAAGCCCGCTTTCTTGCCAAAAAGCTCCCGAGGCCGATTACGCCTTCGATAATGTTCAGGTGATTGATGTAGAAACAGGTGAAATCCGTCCAAAACAAACCGTTTTTGTAAAAGATGGTAAAATCACCTTAATCATACCTTCCAAAGATGCCAATCTTGATGGTACTATGAACACCATCATGGGTAATGGACAATTCTTGATGCCAGGGCTAGCAGAAATGCATGCCCATATTCCTGGAAACAACAACATGAAGTTATTGGAAGAGACACTTTTTCTCTACCTCTCTAATGGAGTAACAACCATCAGAGGAATGCTTGGTCAGCCTTACCATATAGAGTTGAAGGATAAAGTGCTTTCAGGAGAAATTCTTGGCCCTAGAATCTATACTTCAGGCCCAAGCCTCAACGGCAATTCTGTGACTTCATTGGAACGAGCAGAACAAATTGTTCGTGATCAGAAAGCTGCAGGGTATGATTTTATGAAAATGCATCCTGGGTTGAGTCTGGAAAACTTCAACAAAATAGTGGAGACGGCCAAAGAAGTAGAAATGCCATTTGCTGGCCATGTGAGTATAGATGTAGGAGTGAGAAAGTCGCTTCAAGCCAAATATGCGAGTATCGACCATGTTGATGGCTATATAGAAGGTCTTGTTCCTGAATCGGCTGGAGTAAACCCAAATGCAAACGGCTTCTTTGGCATTAGCTTCACCAAACTTGCAGATGAAAGCTTAATTGATGAGTTGGTACAAATGACCATTGAAAATGATGTTTGGATAGTGCCAACACAGGTCATGATGGAACGTTGGGTTGGACCAGAAGCTCCAGAAGCTTTAGGTCAAGAACCTGAAATGAAATACATGCCACCAAATACTTTAAACAACTGGATTAGAACCAAGAAGCAGGTAATTGAAGCGCCAAATTACAGTGCAGAAGAGGCAGAGCAATTCAATGAACTCAGAAGAAAGATCATAAAGAAACTTCATGATGGAGGAGCCAAGTTTATTCTTGGGTCAGATGCACCTCAAGTATTCAACGTGCCCGGCTTTTCTATCCAAAGAGAGTTAGAAGCCATGACCAGAAGTGGATTTACTCCACTTGAAGCCATACAATCAGGCACTATAAACCCCGCGATTTTCTTTAGCGCTGAAGGAGAATACGGAGTAATTAAACCCGGTGCCTCAGCTGACCTCATTCTTCTTCAAGAAAATCCTCTAGAAAACATTAACAATACCAGAAGCCAATTAGGGGTAATGGTAAGAGGTAAATGGATGACCAAGGCAGATATTCAAAAGAGGCTGGATGAAATAGCGAATAATTGATTGGGTTAGTTAAAGCGCTTGTGATGAAGTAGTTTGTGATTTGGTGAAGCTATCGCAACGATTGCTTCACTTTCTCTTCACCTCCCTCAACCAAAATAATTTCAATAAAACCCATGATCCCAAAAACCTACTGACATAGGGTTGTCATAAGTGCCCTTTAAGTTTATACCATAATCTTAAATCGCACGATATGAAAAACGAAACATTAGCACCAGTAGTCATTAGCCCAAACGATTTGTTAACACAGTGGCAAGGACACCGAAGTCTTACCCGAAAAGTGATTGAGGCTTTTCCAGAAGACAAACTTTTTAGCCATTCAATAGGTGGAATGCGTCCATTTTCTGAACTGGCCCTTGAAATGATTCACATGGCAGTACCTAGCGTAGAAGGTATTATCACAGGTAAATGGAAAACCTTTGGCGAATCTGAGGCTGAAGAAAAACCCACTACTAAAGCAGCGCTACTTAAACTTTGGGACGAATCAACAGAAAAGTTAAACGAGTTATTTCCTCAAATCAAACTTGAGCGTTTTCAGGAAATAGAGAAAGCTTTTGGTCAATATGAAGGCACAAATCACTCTTTGATTTTTTATTGCATTGATAATGAAATTCATCACAGAGGCCAAGGCTATGTATACCTTCGCTCTTTAGGAATCGAGCCTCCTTTTTTCTGGGAAAGAAATTAACTAACCATATAATTATGGAGCTGTTGAATTGAGCAGCTCCTCAATTACATCCCTTATCAAATCACCTTCAAAGCCTTTCATTACCAAATGCTGAGTCAGTTTGCCACGCACCGTATATTGATTTTCGGCTTTAATGGTAGGTAGTTTTTTTTCGGCATGACGCATGAGTGTAGCATAATAATCATCTGGGTCAATTTCTTGAAAGCCTTTTTTTATGCAGTATTCAGAAATGTGGTGCTGCTTTAAGCCTTGCAAAATTTTGCGTTTGCCCCAGCCCTTTATTCTAAACTTTCCCCCAACATAAGCTTTTGCAAAACGCTCTTCATTGATATAATTATCAGTAATTAAATCCGATAAAATCTCTTCAACTTCGTCTTGATGAAGACCATAACCATACAATTTATCACGTACTTCTTGCTGCGAACGCTCCTGATAAGCACAGAAATCGGCCGCTTTAAGCTTGGCTACTTTAGGGTCTAGCCGCTTTGGTTTACGTTCTTCGTATTGAAAAGCCATCGAACTAAGTTAGAATGAATTATCTTTGGGCAAAACACGACAAACCGATAATGAGAAAAAAGATTGTTGCAGGAAACTGGAAAATGAATAAAAACTTCAGCGAAGGCCTTACACTAGCCTCTGAGGTGGTAAACATTGTGAACGATGAATTGAATGATGATGTAACCGTAATCATGTGTTCTCCATTTATTCACCTAGCCCAAGTAGCAAAAAATGCCGAAGAAAGCGATAAGGTTTTTGTAGGTGCTCAAAATATGAGTGAACACACTTCAGGCGCCTATACTGGCGATATTTCTGCTGAAATGATTAAGTCTGTAGGTGCCGAATATGTAATTCTTGGCCATAGCGAAAGAAGAGAATACCACAATGAAACCAATGAGCAATTGGCCAAGCGAGTAGATTTAGCTTTAGAAATGGGCTTGACTCCAATTTTCTGTTGTGGTGAATCACTTGAAATCAGAGAGTCTGGTAAAGAAGTAAGTTATGTATGTAATCAACTTACAGAAAGCCTTTTCCACCTCACAGAAGACGAAATTCAGAAAGTCGTAATTGCCTATGAACCTATTTGGGCAATTGGAACAGGGAAAACAGCATCATCGCAACAAGCACAGGATATGCACAAAGCCTTACGTGATTTCTTGGCTGGCCAATTTGGACAAGAAGTGGCCGATGAAATTTCTATTCTTTATGGAGGAAGTGCCAAGCCTGATAACGCAAAGGAGCTTTTCTCTCAACCCGATGTTGACGGTGGCCTGATTGGCGGAGCATCTTTAAAAGCCAGAGACTTTGTAGAAATTGCCAAGTCATTTTAATTGAAACCAATGAATTACATAGAAATCAAAGTCCATTGCGATCAGCCTTTTGGCGAAATATTAATTGCCGAAATGGGCGAATTGGACTTTGATACCTTCGTTGAAACCGAGGTGGGGTTTGACGCATATATTGCTGAAGATATTTTCAGCCACCCTGCTTTGCAGCAGCTTTTCAATAATTACCGTAAGCAAACCCGTATTTGGTATGAATTGAAAAAAATTGAAAAGCAGAACTGGAACGAGGAGTGGGAAAAGAACTACGATCCGATTGAGGTAGGTACAGATATTTTCGTACGTGCTACTTTTCATGAGTCGAAGCCTGGCTTTAAGCACGAAATTATCATCCACCCGCAAATGTCTTTCGGAACAGGACATCACGAAACCACCCACCAAATGCTGGCGCTCGAAATGACACTAGACCATCAAGGGAAAACGGTTTTAGATGTAGGCGCTGGAACAGGAATTTTGGCCATTATGGCTTCTAAATTAGGTGCTTCAGAAGTATCTGCCACTGATATTGACGATTGGTGCATTGACAATGCGAAAGAGAATTTTGCGCTAAATGGCATTGAGCCTAAGGACGTATTATTGGGCACTATAGATGAGTTTACTTTTGATGAGCCTTTCGATATTCTTTACGCCAACATCAATAAGAACGTGCTTTTGGCTGAAATGGAATACTATTCGAAACTCACAAAAACAGGCGGCCACTTGTTTTTAAGCGGTTTTTACACCCACGATGAGGCCGATATTCTGGAGTGTACCGCTGCGAATGGTTTCGAAAAGTTAAATTCAACAGAAAGAAAAAACTGGGCAGCCATTCTTTTAAAGAAACTGTAGTTTCAAGGTATTATTTCTGTCTTTTTATCGTTATTAAGGGTCAGTTGAGGGGTCATATGCAATTTCTGGTCAAAAGAATTTTATATAGTTTACTGATTGTGTTGTGGTTTCTGCCAAACTCTTTTGCGCAGGAGGCAACTCAAACGGACTCTATTGTCTATACACCAGACATTGCCAGAATTCTTACCACGCCCAACCCCGCCAGCTTTGGAACCGACTACAAACCATTTATAGAAGCTTGGCAGGCTAATAGTTATACTCAAGCTCAGAAAAATCAGCTAGGACAAACCTTGCTGAATATGGAAAAGAAGGGTTTTAGACCTCGATTCGATTTCAAAGGAATCTTTAACATTTTAGTACTTGCCAAAGAAAAACGGAACTTCAGTCAAGCCCAACTTGACGATTTAGTGAAGGCTTGTTTGAAAGTTTCTGAAAACTACGACAAGAAAGTTATTGAGCAGTTTCACCAATATGCCGCATTCTTTTTGGCCGATATGGCGCTTTTTAAGGATCGTAGTTATGGCATTTATGTAGAGAATGCGGAGTACACTTTGCAATTCAACGGTAGCGAAGATTTTTCTGAAGAAGAGCCTTTCGTGGCCGAATCACAAAAAGGGCCCGATGCTATTGAGCTTTTACTAATGAAACAGCAAGGTCTGATTTCTAGCGAGGATGAAATAGTTACCAATGAACCAAAGGTAGAAGCACCTTTGCCAGCCATGCCCACCCAAATGGGGCCAGTAATTGAATTCAAAAAATTGGATTTAGTTTTCGTAAATCGTTTAGACACAATTTACCTCAAGAATACCCAGGGTAACTTTTCTTTTGAAACGCTTGAGTTTACAGGACAAGATGGAGCTGTAGACTGGACCAATGTGGGTTTACCTGCTGCAACTACTTATGCCAAACTGCGCAATTACTTTTTTTCCGTTACCCAAACAGACATTAAGTTTGACGAAGCCTATTTTCATTACCAAGGAAAACTAGACCAGCCCGTAGTTGGGTCACTTGAAATTACTTTAACACCACAGCGCAGCACTGTAGATTCCTACCCTAAATTCATATCCGATTACGCTGATGCACCCATTAATGATTTAGGAACCAATGACCTGACCTACCGTGGAGGAGTAAGTTATGAAGGACGAGATTTTTACAGCAAATCAGCCTTCAATGAACTTTCTAGAGTGGAAGGCTTTGTAAACGGAGAACTGAAGTTTAGAGCGGAGGCACCCAACTTTGTTTTCAACAAGAAAGACTCAGCGGTAAGCTCTACAGTAGCGAAAGTGACTATTTTTCATGGTACTGACTCAATCTACAATCCGAGTGTAGAAATGGTGTATAACTACGGAAATTACCATTTGAACTTGGAACCTAATAAAGGCGATTTTGGAAGCACACCTTTTAGTTCTTCATTTTATGCAGTAGATCTTACAGGCGATCGGTTGATTTGGGATTTGAAATCCGATTCCTTACACCTCACTATTGGTTCGGCACGAAGCGAAGTTCCTTTGATTGTAGAGTCGAAGAACTTTTTCAGCGCATCAAGGTTTTACAGCCTTTCTCAATTGTATGACTTCAACCCTCTAATTCTTTCAGTACGACAGGCTCAGAAGTATGAGCCAAAAAATGAATTTTACATTTCAGAACTGGCAGAAGATCGAAAAATTAGCCTTGGGATTCTTAAAAGAAGCATGATCGACTTAATGTCGAAAGGCTTGGTGCTCTACAACGAATACACAGGAAAAATCATCATTACCCCAAAAGGCCTTCATTACTATGATTCGGGACGAGACGAATCGGACTTTGACGATCTGGTAATTCCTTCCGTAATCAGCTCTTCACCCAACGCCACCATCAATTTGGTAAACGATACCTTAACAGTTCGGGGAGTTGAGAAATTCTATGTAAGCGATTCGCTCGATGTAATGATTACGCCCACCAACGGAGTAGTTAAAATTTCTAATAATAGAACCATAGAATTTGATGGCGCCCTTGAGGCCGGAAACTTCCAGTTCAATGGTCAAAAGTTCAAGTTTGATTACAATAACTTTTTGGTGGAACTGCCTCAAATTGATTCGATTAAATTACAAGTAGAATTAGAAGAAGGCAGAAAGGAAGCACTGAATAACCAGCTTGTAAATACCTCAGGCGTGTTAAATATCAACGATCCAAATAACAAATCGGCAAGAATTTCGAAACCAGAATATCCCATTTTCACCTCCAATGAAAGTGCCAGTGTAATGTTTGATAAAAACGGAGTTTTAGGTGGCGCTTATGACAGCACCGTTTACTTCGATGTACCTCCTTTTAAACTCGATAGCGCATCTAAGGCAGACCCTTCGGCCTATGCTTTTGAAGGAACCTTCTATTCAAACGGAATTTTCCCTGAATTCAAAGAAAGCCTTAGGGCCATGCCCGATAAATCTTTTGGTTTTATTCACTCCATTCCAGACTCTGGCTATAGCCTCTACGGCACTACTGGTAAGCTTTATGGCGAAATAAAAATGGATCAATCAGGCCTTCAATCACCAGGAGCTATCGATTTTCTCACAGGTAATTTCAATACCGAATCGGTTACTTTTTACCTCGATTCTATGTATTCGAAAAAGGGAATTGAAGGAAAAATTGATGCTGGAACACTTGATGGAGTTTCGTACCCTGCGGTTAAATTTTCTAGGTACGAAGTAAACTGGCTGGCCAAAAAGGACAGCATGAACCTAAGAAATTTGGAAGCACCATTTAAAATGTATGATAGTTTAGGAGCATTTAGCGGTATTCTTACGCTATCTACAAAAGGGCTTTACGGTACCGGAGAAATGAAAATGCAAGGCTCTAAAACAAATTCAGAAAATTATACTTTAGAAGAAACCTCATTTGAATCAAGAAATTCAGATTTTGAATTAGACTCTGGAAATCCGCAGAAGCCAATATTGAGTTCTGCCGATGTGCGCGTGAATTACGATTTAGCTAATAATAAGGCCATCATTCAGCCCGAAGTACAAGGCAACGCAGCACTGGCCTTCCCTTTTGCGCAATACAAAACCTCTATTCCAACAGCCGAATGGGACATTGCCAATAACATGATTACCATGACAAAGCCAGACACTGTTGCGCTGGAAAAGTCATTTTTCTATTCCACCAAAAAGAGCATGGACTCCTTGGTTTTTATGGGTACCAATGCTAATTACGACATCGCAAAACAAGAACTGAAAGTTGAGGGGATTCCGTATATCGTTGTGGCAGACGCACTTATAACCCCAGAAAATAATGAAGTATTGATTCTAGAAAACTCTGAGCTTGGAGTAATGGAAAATGCGATCATTGTATTCGATACGGCCAATACAAATCACCGATTGTACGATGCCAAAATAGAAATCATTTCTCGCAATCGCTTTAGAGGTGAAGGCACCTACGAACTGGTAACCGTGCAAGACACTTTTGCTATTAAGTTTGATAAGTTTGGTTTTGAAGAAGACCCGGTTCGTGGGCTTTATACAAAGTCGAGCGGTCAGATTAAAGCCGATGCAGGAGTAATTGTTTCACCTGGGTTTATTTTTAAGGGCACGGTGTTTATGTATGCCTTCAGAAAAGCATTAGAATTGAGGGGTTCCGTAAAGCTTAATCTACAGAAGCTCAAAGAGAAGAACGTGTGGATTGAATATGAATCGAATGACGATATTTCGGAGGTAGTGTTCAATTTTGATGAAGCCAGAACAGAGTTTGGAGAACCGCTCACGGCTGGTCTACATTTTAATAAAGGCGACATCTACCTTTCATTTATAACAGAAAAACGAGGTTTAGATGATGACGACTTCTTTATTCCTAAAGGAGGAAACTTATTTTATGATCAAAATACAGGCTCTTACAATATTGCCAATCCTAAAAAGCTAGAAGACCCAGCAAATTTCTATAAAGGCAATATGTTCTCATATAATGAAGAGACTCAAGACGTTTCTTTTGAAGGAAAACTAAACTTTGTTAGCCCACTAAGTAAAGGCCTAACGGTTCAGGGAGCAGGAAAAGGATCTGGAAATCTAGACTCTGCCGACTTTAAAATCAATGCCATGTTGGTGATGGATTTTGGGTTGCCAGTAACCAGTGTTCCATTAATGTCTCAGAATTTAAAAGACATGGGCGAAAAACTGGGAATTAAAAGAGCTCATGACGATCGTTCTGACTTGATTTATAAAGCCGCTGAATTTATTGGTGATGAAGCCGTCAAAAAATGGGATCGATCCTATCAGTCGGTGCCCATACCTTTGGTGAGTGCTTCTGCAAATGGTGAACTGATGAAAAACCTAGTAATTTCAAATGTAGACCTCAGATGGTCAAAACAGTTGAAAACCTTTTATAGCGAAGGAAAAATCAGTGTCAGCAACATCAACAATATCGACATCAATATGGAGCTGGATGGTTTTGTTGAAATCAAGAAAACCCCTGAAGGCGACATTGTAAATGTTTTGATTCAAATGACAGACGGCACTTGGTATTACTTTACCTACGATGGATTTAGCCTAGGTACTTTCTCTTCTAATGAAGCCTTCAATGCTTCCATCGCAAACCCTTTAGATGCCAAGGGTAAATCTTCTAAACCCAAAGTGGGCGATTTCAATGTTTTCGCTTATTCTTTAGAAGAAGTTATTGCTTGGTCTAGAAACTACCGAAAACTATTCTACGGAATAGATGAGCCTTATAAGCTGCTGATGTCGGCAGATTCAAATCAATCGCTCAAAAAGAAAGAAGTGGTTGAAGGAGACGGATTCTAACCTTTCTAAAAGTCGCTCAATCCCGTGGGCGTTTCATTTCAAAACAATTATCTTCGAGTCATAATTTAAGACCTATGGCAAACATCAACGATTACATTGAAAATAATAAAGAACGCTTTTTAAACGAGCTTCTCGATTTACTTAGAATTCCTTCAGTAAGTGCCGATAGTAAGTTTAAAGGAGATGTACTAAAAGCAGCAGAATTTATACACGGGAAACTATTAGAAGCCGGAGCCGACATAGTGGAAATTTGCCCAACTGGAGGCCATCCAATTGTGTACGTAGAAAAAATTATTGATGCCAAATTGCCTACCGTTTTGGTTTACGGTCATTACGATGTACAACCAGCCGACCCTTATGAGCTTTGGGATTCTCCACCCTTCGAACCGGTAATAAAAACCACAGAAATTCACCCTGAAGGAGCAATTTTTGCCCGTGGCGCTTGTGACGACAAAGGCCAAGTGTACATGCACATCAAGGCTTTTGAAACCATGATGAACACAGACAACCTTGCCTGTAACGTAAAGTTCTTAATTGAAGGTGAAGAAGAAGTTGGGTCTGATCATTTAGGTATTTTTCTTGAAGAGAATAAAGAAAAATTGGCGGCCGATATTGTATTGGTATCCGACACTGGAATTATTGCCAACGATGTACCTTCCATTACGGTGGGGCTAAGAGGTTTGAGCTACGTTCAGGTAGAAGTAACTGGTCCAAATAGAGATTTACACTCAGGTTTGTATGGTGGAGCAGTGCCAAACCCAATCAACGTATTGGCCGAAATGATTGCTTCCTTAAAAGACGAAAACAAGAAAATCAACATTCCAGGCTTCTATGCCGATGTAATTGAGCTTTCTCCTGAAGAAAGAGCGGCTATGGCAGAAGCTCCTTTTGATGAAGAAGACTACAAAAAGTCAATTGGGCTGAGTGCTACCGAAGGCGAAGCAGGGTATACCTCAATGGAGCGCTCTTCAATTCGACCTACTTTAGATGTAAATGGAATTTGGGGCGGCTACATTGGCGAAGGAGCCAAAACCGTAATTGCATCCAAGGCCTATGCAAAAATTTCTATGCGTTTGGTGCCAAACCAAGACCCTGATAAAATCACCAAACTGTTTGAAGACCACTTTGCTTCAATTGCACCACCTTCTGTAAAAGTAAAAGTAATTCCACATCACGGTGGGCAACCTGCGGTTACGCCAACAGACTCTCCGGCTTATATTGCTGCGGCAAAAGCCATGGAAACTACTTTTGGAAAAGTACCTGTACCGTTTAGAGGTGGAGGAAGTATTCCTATTGTGGCACTTTTTGAACAAACCTTGGGTTTAAAAACTGTATTGATGGGTTTTGGCTTAGATTCAGATGCCATTCATTCACCAAACGAACATTATGGCGTTTTCAATTACTTTAAAGGCATTGAAACCATTCCATTGTTCTTCAAAAATTTTGCTGAACTGAACGACTAAAATACATTTACAATGAGTCTTAATAACTAAGACTCATTTTTTACAAATTCTGATTACATATGAGAAAGTATCTACTGTCACTAATGTTTATTGGTTTTGCATTAAGCGCCTTTGCGCAATTCAAGCAAACCACCAATTGGACCTTTGATGCTTCGCAAAAAGAAGTAAAAGTTGGTGATGAGGTCGAGTTGATCTTCAAGGTCAATGTAATTAAGGACTGGTACATCTATTCTTCAAATCAGAAGGAAGATGTGATGGCCATACCCGCCACTGTAGAACTGAATGCAGATCCTTCTTTCGAAGTGATTGGAAAGCTATATGGTGTTAATCCAAAGTATAAGTTTGACTCAATTTGGGGCGATACGGTGGAGTATTTTGGTGCAAAGGGAGAGTTTAGACAGAAGATAAAAGTACTGAGCAGCAACCTCAGGATTTCAGGCACACTTGATTTTCAAACCTGTACGGACATTACAGGGCAGTGTGTTCCAGGCGAGCAGGACTTTGTAATTGATTTTATAAAAATAGCAGGAGGAGAAAAAGAACCAACCGAAACGCCAGCCCAAACTGCGCCACAGGATTTATTAAACCAAGGGCCTGGGGTAAGAAAAGTAACCTCTTGGAAACTCAGCAAAGAAGGAACTGCAGAAGTAGGCGGTGAAATTGATCTAGTTTTCAATGTAGAAGTAGATGACTATTGGTATATCTATTCTAGTGATCTGGCTCCAGATGCATCTCCATTCCCTGCCAAGGTGACTTTTGAAGAAACAGATGGTTTTGAGGTAATTGGTGATTTGATTCCAACCAATCCAAAAAAGAAATTCGATAATTTTTTCAATGAAGAAGTTACCTACTTTTCTGGAAAAGGTGAGTTTAAGCAGAGAATAAAAATATTGAAACCCGACTTTCAAATAAAGGGAGAGTTAGGTTTTCAAACGTGCTCCGATGTAGAAGGACTTTGCATTAGAGATACTGAAGATTTTGACGTAGCCCTGTCAGCCCTAGAAGATGGAGCTAAAAAAATTACCACAACGACTGGAGTAGTAACGGGCATAAACAGTAAGGCAAGTAAAAGTAGTTATGAAGACTTACTAAAACCCGAAGATGATGGCTCCTTATGGGGCTTTTTTATTACCGCTTTTCTTTTCGGATTGGCGGCATTATTAACACCATGCGTTTTCCCAATGATCCCGATGACGGTCGCGTTCTTTACAAACAGCAGTCAGTCGAGAGCTCAAGCCATTACCAAAGCCAGTATTTACGGGGTTTCAATTATTGTTATCTATATCTTAATTGGTCTGCTTTTCACAAGTCTATTTGGGGTAGGAATTGCCAATGAACTAGCTACAGGAGCCATTCCAAACATTATATTCTTTGCCGTATTCGTCATTTTTGCTCTTTCCTTTTTTGGCCTTTTCGAAATTGTATTGCCAAGCGGTTTTGTGAATAAAATGGATAAAAAGGCCAACAAGGGCGGAATGTTTGGTACCTTCTTTATGGCTTTTACTTTGGTACTTGTTTCATTTTCGTGTACGGGACCAATTGTAGGAACAATCTTAATCGAGTCTTTTCAAGGGCAAGTAACCAAGCCCGTGGTGGGCATGCTGGGTTTTTCTTCAGCATTTGCTATTCCATTTACCCTGTTCGCAATTTTTCCTGGTATGCTAAAAAGCCTTCCAAAATCTGGTGGCTGGTTAAACTCAGTAAAAGTGGTTTTAGGATTTATCGAATTGGCTTTGGGTTTCAAATTCTTAAGCGTAGCCGATCAGGCTTATCATTGGGGCTTACTCGACCGTGAAATTTACATTGCCATTTGGTTGGTGATTGCGGTGCTTTTAGGTTTCTATTTATTAGGGAAATTGCGCTTACCCCACGATGATGAAGTTCAAAAAACTTCGGTACCGCGTTTGGTATTGGCCATAATCAGTTTTGTGTTTGCAGTGTATTTATTGCCTGGTATGTTTGGTGCACCGCTCAAAGGCCTTTCTGGTTATTTGCCACCACTTAGCACACATGATTTTTCTGTAAAGGAAATAATTAGAGAAGAAATTGAAGCCGCTAAGATTTCTGGTTCAGTTACTGAAACGGGTTTTCCGAGTAAAGTAAAATATTCCGACATTCTGCATTTACCGCATGGTATCAAAGGCTTCTTTGATTACGAACAAGCACTCGCTTATGCCAAGAAGGTAAAGAAACCATTGTTTATTGACTTTACAGGCCATGGCTGTGTAAACTGCCGTAAGATGGAAGAATACGTTTGGTCAGACCCAGAAGTACTTAAAAGAATGAAGGAAGACTATGTAGTAGTTGCCTTGTATGTAGATGATAAAACGGAACTACCTGAGTCAGAATGGTACACTTCTGAGTTCGACAACAAAGTGAAGAAGACCATCGGAAAGCAGAACTTCGATTTTCAAATCACCCGTTTTAATGGCAATGCCCAACCGTACTATGTGCTTTTAGATAACAATGAAGAGCCTTTGGTTCGACCAAAAGCTTATGACGCTGAAGTATCAAACTTTGTGGAGTTCTTAGACAAAGGGCTTGCTGAATTTGCCAAACGCTAAACATGTCGGTGGCAACTTTTCCAGCGTTGGTGTTGTTGACAGAACGCAATGAAAGAAGCCATGATTAAAGACACATATCCAGTTGAAGGTATGCACTGCGCAGGCTGTGCTTCCACCGTTGAGAAAACCCTCAAGAACAGCAAAGGAGTAGAAGAAGCTTCGGTAAACTATGCTACCAATACGGTTAGTTTGGTCTACAACGAAGCCGAAGTGGACTTTAAGCTGCTCCAGAAATATGTAAAAGGAGCGGGCTATACACTACAAGCAAAAAAAGACAAAGCCTCGGTTGATGCGTCACGCGAAGAAGGTCTAAAGAAAACGAAACGAGCATTGGCGCTGGCCATCTCTCTTGGTGTGGTGGTCATGGTGCTGTCCATGTTTGTGGGTGACTTCCCCTATAAAAATTGGGTTTTACTCGTTCTTTCATTTCCTGTAGTCTTTATTTCTGGGTGGAGGTTTTTCACAAGTGCTTTTTCGCAAATTAAGCGAGCAGCAGTTAATATGGATACGCTCATTGCATTCGGAACAGGTTCGGCTTTTCTGTTCAGTATGTTCAACACCATTTTCCCAGAAGTAATTAGAAATCAAGGTTTGCAGGTGCATGTCTACTATGAGTCGGCCGCAGTGATTATTGCTTTTATACTTCTTGGAAAATACCTGGAAGAAAAGGCCAAGTTTTCCACCTCAAAAGCCATTGAAAAGCTTTATGAGCTTCAGGTTAAAAAAGTAATAAAGATTGAAAATGAAGAACAGAAAGAGATTCTGTTTGAAGAAGTAAAACTTGGTGATATTCTCTTGGTAAAAGCCGGAGAGAAAATACCAGTGGATGGAAGAATCGTTTCTGGGCGCGCAAGTTTAGACGAAGCCATGATTTCTGGCGAATCTGTTTTGGTGGAAAAATCGGAAGGTGATGAAGTAAAAGCAGGCACCATCAATACCGATGGTAGCCTACAAGTTAAAACTGAAAAGTTGGGTGAGGATACTGTTTTGGGTAAAATTATTCAGATGATTACTGAAGCCCAAGGTTCAAAAGCTCCTGCACAGCAATTGGCGGATAAAATTGCAAGTGTTTTTGTGCCGATAGTGCTTGGCTTGGCAGCACTCACTTTTGTAATATGGTACTTTGCTGGTCCTGACCCTGCGCTTACTTATGCTTTCGTAAACACCTTTTCTGTGTTAATCATTGCTTGTCCATGTGCACTTGGTTTGGCCACACCTATGGCCATTATGGTAGGCATTGGCAAAGGAGCGAAAAACGGAATCCTTGTTAAAGATGCCGTGGCTTTGGAAAACGCATCGAAAGTGACCAAGCTGTTTGTAGATAAAACAGGAACAATATCAGAAGGGAAACTTTCTGTTACAGATTTCAAAACCTTCTTTAGCGAAGATAACAACTTAGAATTATTAAGTGTGCTCAACGGAATGGAAGCCGCATCTAGCCACCCAATTGCAGGAGCAGTTACGGACTATCTAGAGGAAAATTATTCTCTTTTCCCTGTACAAATCAAAGACCTCAAAACGATTGCAGGAGTTGGTTTAGCCACCACATTGGACCAGCATAATTATAGAATTGTAGGAAAGGGCGGATTAAAGGGAATCACACTTTCAGATGAAGTAGAAAGTTTGATCAAGTTGCATGATAAAGATGGACGAACCCAAGTGTTCTTTATTCGAGACGAAAAGGTTTTGGCAGTAATTGCTTTAAAAGATACCGTCCGTAAATCTTCCGCAGCCTTGGTGGCTCAATTGCAAAAACGCGGAATAGAGATCGAAATGCTCTCTGGCGACAACGAACAAATTTGTGCCAATGTGGCTCGTGAAACAGGTATCAAAAAGTTTCAGGCCAGCCTGATGCCAGAAGATAAACACGCCATTGTAAAACAAGCCAAATCCGATGGGCACATTGTGGCTTTTGCCGGTGATGGAATTAACGATGCGCCTTCGATGGCCGAGGCCGATTTGGGCATTGCTATGAGTACAGGTGCCGATGTGGCTTTAGAAAGCGCTTCGGTCACTTTACTCAATGGAGACATTTCTAAACTACACCAGCTAATTCTACTTTCAGAAAAAACCACAAAAACCATGAAACAGAACTTGTTTTGGGCATTTGCTTACAATGTAGTAGCTATTCCATTAGCAGCTGGAGTACTTTTTCCTATCAATGGTTTTCTTCTAAACCCTATGGTGGCTGGTGCTGCTATGGCCTTTTCGTCCGTATCTGTTGTGCTCAATAGCCTTAGGCTGAAGGGTTCAAAAATATAGTCTAAAAAAAAGATTTACTAAAAGGCCACATTTTTAGTACTTTGCCGTTGAAAGGTAAAAACTAACGGATAATGAAAAGAAACTTAGGACTTGCCAGTGTAGTAGGTTTAGTTGTTGTGGTAGTTCTATACTTCTATTTTAGCAGAGAAAGTGCTTCCTATATTGAAGAAGAAATACCCTTGGAAGAAGTAACGGTTATTCCAGAGCCGATATACAAGTTTGGAATCCCATTAGATCAGTATCAAATACTTGAAGGAAAGATTAAACGTAATCAGACAATTGCGGATATCCTTCTCCCCTTTAACATCAGCAATCAAGACATTTTCAGCATAGACCGTCTCTCTAAAGACGTTTTCAGTGTTCGAAACTTTGTTCCAAATCGCGACTACACTCTTTTCTATACAGAAGACTCTCTAAAGCGAGCCGCTTATTTTGTTTATGAGCCTAGCCCTTTAGAGTATGTGGTTTATCAACTTAAAGACTCAATCTCTATATATAAAGAAGAAAGAGCAGTTGAAACCATTGAAAGAACAATGGCAGGAAGAATTACTGTTTCTTTAGATCATTCTATAAGAGAAAAGGGCGGTTCGGCTGCTTTGGTAAGTGCTGTAGCCGATGTTTTCGGTTGGCAGATCGATATGCGTTCTCTTCAAGTTGGTGATTGGTTTAAGGTGATTTATGAAGAAAGACAGGTAAATGGACAGCCCATTGGAGTAGGAAAAGTACTCGGTGCCGAATTCAATCATATTCGAAATGACTATATGGCTTATGCTTATGACCAAGGAAATGGCTTTGATTACTATGATGATTTGGGCGAGAGCCTTCAAAGGGCATTCTTGAGGTATCCAGTTGAATTTTCTCGAATCTCTTCCCGATATAGCAAAAGCCGTCTTCACCCTGTATTGAACACCCGAAGAGCTCATTTAGGAACCGACTTTGCTGCCGCTAAAGGAACTCCAATTAAAGCTGCTGCCGATGGGGTAATCATTGCGCGAGGTTATACAGGAGGGAATGGCAATTATGTGAAGATTAGACATAACGGCACTTATACCACAGGGTATTTACACATGTCAAAATTTGGAAGCTACAAAAATGGGCAGAAAGTTAAAAAAGGAGACGTAATAGGTTATGTAGGAAGTACAGGCCTAGCTACTGGAAATCACCTTTGCTTTAGGTTCTGGAAAAGAGGCCAACAGGTAGATTTCTTAAGAGAGGATTTACCAGCAGAAAAACCGCTTTCAGATGAACACATAGTTAAATTTGAGGCAATGAAGGTATTAATGGATAAAAAACTCAACGATATTCCTATGGAATGGGTTGAAGATGTTATTACTGCTAGTAGTAGATAAATGAAATTGAATTTATACTTTTAAGCAGGCTAATCCCTGCTTTTTTTATGTCTAATAAAGTTGCGAATAAGTCTCTTATTATTACCCTACTGCTCGTTAGCTCTTTTGTTTTACAAGCGCAGAAGGTAGGCTTGGTGTTGAGTGGTGGGGCAGCAAAGGGCATTGCCCATATTGGAGTAATGAAGGCCCTTGAAGAAAATGACATTCCTATTGATTATGTAGTAGGAACTTCAATGGGGGCAGTGGTGGGTTCTCTTTACGCTGCTGGTTTTAGTCCAGAAGAGATTGAGGCAATTGTAACGAACCCTAACTTCGAAAATTGGATCAATGGAGTATCTTCAGAACGCTATCAATACAACTATACTAAATCGCAAGACGATGCTTCATGGCTAACCGTTGACCTTCTTCTAGACAAGAATTTTAAGGCCTCCATTAGTACCCCTCTGGCCAATGATATCATTATCAATTTTCTTTTAAATGAGTATTTAGGCCAAGCAGCACGTGCAGCCAATTATAACTTCAATAATCTTTTTGTTCCCTTTAAAGCAGTAGCTGCCGATATATTTTCAGAAAGCGTGGTAAAACTAGATACGGGTTCGCTGATGCAAGCCACACGCTCTTCAATGGCCGTGCCGTTCTTTTACAGGCCAATCAAATTTCAGAATCAATACATATTTGATGGAGGCGTATATGATAATTTTCCTGTGGACATTATGAAGGAAGATTTTGGCCCTGAAGTAACCATTGGGTCAAATGTGGCGACTAAGAAAACAGAATCTTATCCGTTTGATGCTGATGAAGAAATTCTGACCGATGCATTGCTCTTTCTCTTCCTCAATAAATCTGACCCTACTCAGCTAGACAGTACCGATATATACTTAGAACCAGAGATGAAGCCTTTTACGGCCATGTCGTTCGATAAAGTGCCAGAGTTAATTAAGGCCGGATACGATGTAACCATGAGCCAAATGGAAAGCATAAAGCAGAAAATTTCCAGAAGGGTAACACAGAGCGAGGTAGAATCAAAACGAACCGAATTCAGAGATAAATTTGAAGAGTATGAGTTTGGGGCGATTAAGCTATTTGGCTTTATGCCAAAACAAGAGTTACTGATTAACTCATTGGTTTCATTTAAAGATGGTCCTCTAGACTTACTTGAAATCAGGCAAGCTTACTTTAAACTACTTTCGGAGCCCTACTTCAGAAACATCTATATCAACTTTGATTACGATTATGAAAATGAGTTTTACGTACTAGAATTTTATCTAAAACCCACAGCCCGAAATGGGCTTTCAGTTGATTTTGGAGGGAACCTGTCTACAAGAAGTGTAAGCACACTCCACTTTGGTTTAACACTCAATACCTTTAACCGCTTCCTAAATTCTTATAAACTTAAAATTTCCACAGGGCGGTTTTACGAATCTGTTTACGTAGGTACTCGCTTTAACCTAAACCCACGTACAAGGCTATTTGTAGAACCTTCTTTCTTGCTAAATCAATGGGATTACGTTAATACAGATGACTTTTTTGATGAAAAGGCCAACCCAACAATTTTAAATAGAATTGATAGAAAATTTGGCGCTACAATTGGCTTAGGGTCGGGTCAACGGAGCGTATTTACGGCTGAAGCAGCCTATGTAAGAAACTCAGATAATTTTAGCAACATCTCTAATGTTTCGATAAACGAGACCTTAGACCATACAAAATATGAGGCGTTTAAAGGAAAATTCAGTTATGAGCGGAATAGCCTCAACGCAAAACAGTTTGCCACCTCGGGAGTACGGTTCTATACATCAGCAAATGTGCTGTTGGGCCATCTTGCTTACACCCCAGGAACTACTTCTGTTTTACATAGGCCAAATGAAATAACCACTTATACCGAAGCTAAGAATTGGCTTGCTTTGGAACTGTATTTTGAAGAATACAAGAAAATATCTGAGGATTACCGCTTTGGGTGGAAATTCGAGTCAGTATATAGCAGCCAACCCAACTTTATGAATTATCAGTCCAGTCTAATATATTCCACCCAGTTTAACCCTATGTTCGATTCGGAAACCTATTTTTTACCAAATTATAGAGCCTACAGCTATGTAGGAGCTGGAATGATCCATTCCGTTCGTTTGGCCAATAGTCTGTTTTTAAGAGCCGAGCTATATGGGTTTAGCGCATACAACAGGCCTCAGCAAATAGCGGGACAACAGGCACAAGACAAAAGAGGCTTTGATAACATACGCCTCTTAGGAATGACAGGCTTAATCTATAATTCGGTTTTAGGGCCGCTTACCTTTCGTGTGAATTATTTAGAAAACCCTACTTCAAGTTTAGGGTTGTCGCTTTCATTCGGGTATATGATATTCAATCAAAGATCAATTGAGTAGTGAAATGGCTATTTGCTTTGTGTAAATATTCATTTACTTGTTATAATTGGTTATAATTGAACCTCAATTAACTTGTGTGTTTCCACTTCTATGAGAATTGTCTTTTGTGCGCTTCTTTGGGTATTGTGCTTTTCGGCAACCTATTCCCAAACCACAGTCCAGTGGGCTTCTCGCGTGATTGACTATTCTTCCGAAATCTCTGAACTTCAGGGTTCTGCAAAACAAGTGCTCGGCAAACCCAATGTATTACCCGCAGGAGGCGACAACCCAAGTTCCTGGTCCCCCTTTAATCCCAATACTGTTGAATTTGTTAAAGTGCAATTCGATCTGGAAATGCCTGTTGAGCAGATTGCTATTGGCGAAACCTTTAACCCTGGAGCCATAAGGGAAGTTTTTTTGTATGATGATGATGACAATGAGTACTCTGTATTCAAACAAACCCCGGGGCCTGTGGGTGAGCCGCATAGGATGTTCAGGATTTTTCTAGATAAAACGCCTTACAATGTCAAAGCAGTTAAGATAGTAATTGATGGAAGGTCGGTAGACGGGTTTACGGCCATTGACTGTATTGGTGTTTCCAACTCACAAGAACCAATAGAAGCAAAAATCAACCTCATGCCTAATATTAATACCAAACTGATGGTGTATAGGCTGAATGATTTGGTGAATAGCACAAATAGAGAGATCAAGCCTTTGATGACCAAAGACAAGAAAACCCTTTATTTTAGTAGAAGAGGCCACCCCGATAATGTAGGAGGAGAGGATGATCTGGAAGACATTTGGTACTCTGACTTTGACTCAACCACGCTAGACTGGGGACAAGCCAATAACATTGGAGATGTACTCAATAACCCTGATCCCAATTTTATAAGTTCGTTTTTGCAAGAAGATGAAGAGCTTATTATTCTTGGAAATAAGTACTTACCTGGTGGTATGAAGTATGGTATTTCCAAAAGCCAAAGGGTATCGAAAACCGAATGGACTAAACCCGAAAACCTTAAGATTTTCAATGACATTAACGTTCATAGAAATGTGAATTTCTGGCTAACACCAGACAGTGAAATTCTTCTTATATCTGAAGAAGGGAGAGGAACAGAAGGAGGAAGGGATTTGTATGTAAGCTTTTTACAAAAAGATGGTTTATGGACAGAGCCATTACATATGGGACCTGTAATTAACTCTGCTGGCGAAGAAGAAGGGCAATTTTTAATGCCAGATAAGAAAACCTTGTTTTTCACTTCTGAAGGACATAGTGGCTATGGTAAGAAAGATATTTTTGTAACAAGGCGTTTGGATAACTCTTGGACAAGCTGGACAGAGCCAGAGAATTTAGGTCCAGTAATTAATACTGAAGTAGACGATATGTTTTTGTTCATTCCACATGATGGATCGTTCGCCTATTTCTGTAGAGAAGTAGAAGGTAATGATTTGGACATTCATTCTTTGACATTGCCACTAGTAACGCGCCAACTAAGATTAGTAACCCTTTGTGGAACAATTCTAGACCCCGAAACACGCGATCCGCTGGATGCCGAAGTTGTATTTTCTAGGTTGAGAGATGGAGTGGAAGTAGGCCGAGTAAGAACAGATGCCGCTGGAAATTACTGTATTGAGTTACCAGCAGATGAAATTTATAGTTATAGAGCTGAAATACCTGGCTTTATCCCTGTAGGTGCTACTATCGACCTATTGGATATTTCGGAAATCAATGTGTATGCTGTAACGCTCGATAAACTGGATCTTGACAGTGCCGATTTGGCTACTGGCGAACCGATTAGTGTTCCAACCGATATTATGAAAGCTGTGGCCATTGACCTTGCTCTACCACAAATTAAGAGAGATACTTTTGAGCTTTTAAATGCACAGCGCAAGGAGTTAGGTCAAGCACCGATCGAGTCTAATGCTTTGGTAAGTGGCGTTCAGGTGCCAATAATAAATATAAATGCGCAAGTAGTGAAGGCAGCCCCAGGCGCCTCGTTTATTATCCGAAACGTATTCTTCGATTTTGACAAAGACTTACTCAAACCCAAATCATGGACAGAAATTCGGAACCTTGCTAAGTTCATGAATGACTACCCAACAGCCATTGTAGAGTTGGCAGGCCACACCGATAATTATGGTACACCTGAATACAATATAGATCTGTCGCGAAGAAGAGTAGAGGCTGTTCGTAAGGCGCTTGCTACTTTAGGAATTAAAGAAGACAGACTTCAGTTTGTTTGGCATGGAGAAGATGTTCCAATTGCTACTAACCGTACCGTAATGGGTAGAGCACTCAACAGACGCGTTGAGTTTACCATTATAAGTATGTAGAGATAAGCCTAGAACTTTTCTCTTATTGCATTTAGCCTCTTAACAAAATCATTCTATTTACGATTTGCGAAACTCGATTAATGTAAAGTTAATGGGGCTGAAAACTAGGTCGAGGTACTTTCTGCCAGTTTATTTGGTTCGACTGATCTTATTCTCTCGAATGTGAGAAATGTAGTTTTTTAAGGCGTTTTGTTTTACCTCTCTGGTCAATCCTTCACTATAAAGAATCTCGTTAACTAGTAATTGCATAAGTTGTTTTATTCTTACTGAAGGGTATAATTCGTGAGATTGCTCACTCTGTTTTAATGCAGTAATTAATTCAGTATTCTTAAAACTTTCAATGGCTTTATTATAATACTGTAAACCCGCCAGTTCCTTTAAGCCTATTCGGTTATTAATTACAGAGGTTTGCTCATTACTGTTTAATGAAGCTACGGCCGTCATACTTTGGTTCACAACTGATCTCTCGTTATAACCGCTCAAAGCTTTATCAATGTCTGTTTTATTAGCAATAAAACCTCTTGAGCCTAAGGTGGATTCAAAAATGAATTTTGAGTTCTCGTTTTCTACTAATAAATAAATATGATCTGAAAGTTCGATGGCTTCAAAATTGAAATCAAAATGAGAAAGCAAAAGCGAATACAAAATGGTACCTGATAAACAACCATAATTGTGATCGAGCATTGTTTCAGAAAAGTCTGCGTATAGACTATATCTTCGAAGTGTTTTTCTGTTAGTTTTTAAGAATAGTTTGCGCAGAAAGGCATCATCATCCGTTTCTTTCTTTCTTATAACCTCCAAACTCTCAATGAGTTCGGTTAAGTTTTGATTGGCTTTTACTTTTTGATCTCCCTCAACATCCGTTAGAAACATGCTGGCTTTGTCTAGCGTTTCAGTCAACGAATTATTATTTACAGGAGTTTGAGCATATAGGCCAAAGTGGAGAAACCCCACTAATACTATTAACCATATGTCTCTTCTTATTTTCATTGTGTAAGTGTAAAGCTACAAGTTTGTAACGCCATTTGGTAACATTAAGTTAACATTGAGGTAACATAAATACAAATTACGTAACATATGATTTATGTTACAGTAATTTTAGTAGGCCAATTTGCCACATCAATCAAAGCCTTGTTGTTATAATTATGGTTGTGGATTCCACTTAAATTCCACTTATTGGCACTTTTAGAAAAAACCGAAGATTTATGGCCAAGGCTCCTGTTAAGCTTGTAAAAAGCATAAGATCATATCGTCAAATCCACAAAACGCTTGGCTTGTTCATTGTGCTTTTTCTAATCATAAGTTCGATTACAGGCTTGATATTGGGCTGGAAAAAAAATATCGATGTTCTACAGCCACCAACACAGAGCGGTGAAACACTCAATATTTCAGAATGGCACCCTGTTCATCGGTTAGCCGAAGTTTCGCTTCAGGCTGTGGATAGTTTGGGGCTAAATGCATCTAATTTCGATAGGATTGAATACAGACCCACCAAAGGAATTGCAAAAGTAATCTTCGATACAGGAAGTTGGGAAGTTCAGGTAGATGCTAAAACTTTGGAAGTCTATTCTGTAGCGAAAAGAAATTCTGATTGGATCGAACAGATTCACGATGGCAGCATAATTTCCGAACTATTTAAGGTTATTTCTATGAACGTTTTAGGTATTGGTCTTTTAGTTCTTTCTATATCAGGCATTTGGCTATGGTATGGCCCAAGAAAAATCAGAAAACTCAAATCCTAAAGTTTCAATATTAATTAATAGCGATTTTTATAACATCAAGGCTTCTTCTTAGTTAATTATCTACTTTTGTAGTATTAAAAACTAAAGTTGTATGAAGCGCTTTTTTAAAATTGTTCTCGGAATATTTCTAGCCATATTTTTATTGTTACTGCTCATTCCTGTCTTTTTTAAAGATAAGATCAGGGATAAAATTGTATCAGAATTTGATAAGAATACAGAGGCCACTTTGTTCTTTGATATTGATAAGTTTGGACTTTCACTCATTAGAAACTTCCCTGATTTTACAGTCAGCTTAGGAGACTTCGGTATTATTGGCAAAGGTGTTTTTGAAGGCGATACGCTTGCCAGTGTAGAAAACCTTGAGGCTCAAATTAATCTGAAAGAAGTGCTTTTTGGAGATGCCATAACGATTAAAGGAGTTAGCCTAGAATCACCCGATATCACCATTATTGTTTTAGAGGATGGAACTGCCAACTATGATATAATGAAGGCAGCAGAAGATGTTGAAGAGGTTGTGACCACAGAGTCAGAAGCCTCGGTAAACTTTGGAATCAATAGCTTCTCCGTTTCAAACGGTGATTTCATTTACTTCGATCAGTCTTCTCAAGTCTTCACGCAACTTAATGGAATCAATATTTCTGGGAAAGGCGATTTTGCCGAAGACATTTTCGATTTAGTTGCCAAAGGAAAGATAGATGCAGCCACTTTTGCTTATGATGAAACTGAGTATGTGACCAATAAATCGGTGACTTTGGACTTGGTGATGAGCATGGACCTGCCGAACATGAAATTTACTTTCAAAGAGAATGAGTTCTTGATCAACGAATTCCCTTTAGCTGCCAATGGCTCATTTACCATGTTCGATGATGCCTACGGTATGGATCTTTCGTTTAGTTCTCCTTCATCTGAATTCAAAAAGATATTCTCGTTAATTCCAGGAGCATATACCGAAAGTTTTGATGATGTTAAAGCTGCTGGTAATGTGTCATTTAGCGGAATGGTAAAAGGCCGTTACTCTGACACCGAAATGCCAGCATTTAACTTGAACCTTAACATTGAAGATGGGTCGGTTCAGTACCCAGAGTTACCAGAGGCAATAAACAATATTCAGTTAGCCTTAAATGTAGACAACCCAGATGGGGTAATAGAAAACACGGTGGTTGACCTTAAGAAAATGCATGTTGACTTTGGAAAGAATCCGTTTGATGCTCGATTGAAAGTGGCCAATCTTAAGGATTACCCTATTGATGCCGATGTAAAAGGTACTTTGAATTTGAAAGACCTTAATAGCATGTTGCCAATAGAGGGGCTCATGTTAGATGGAATTTTAACTTTGAATGCTAAGGCCAGCGGTAAATATGATAGCATACAATCCATTATTCCTACGCTAGATATTACTATGAACTTGAAAGACGGTTTAATCCAGTCTACCGAGTTCCCTATTCCCCTCGAGAAAATCAATGTAATGGCTGAAGTGATCAACCCAACGGGCAAGATGAAGGACACCAAAATCAATGTTTCCAATATGGATTTCATGATGGACGGACAACCTTTTCAGGCCAAGTTGATGCTGCAAAACCCTGATAACTTTGAATGGGACGCTACCGCGAAAGGAACGATTGACCTTGAGAAAATATTCAAAATCTATCCAATGGAAGGCGTTCAAGCCTCTGGTATTATCACCGCTGATTTGAGCTCGAAAGGAAAAATGAGCGACATAGAGAACGAGCGTTATCAGAACTTAGATACCAAAGGAGCTTTGAGCGTGAAGAACCTTGTATATGCCGATGAAGCCATGGGCAAAACATTTAAAGTAGCTTCTGCCAATACCACTTTCGATAAAAGTAGCATTAACCTAAATGAACTGAATGGTTCGGCTGGTGAAACTAATTTTAGTGCCACGGGTAAAATTGAGAATTACTTGGGATTTGCCTTAAATGAAGGAAAGTTAAAAGGAAACTTGAATGCTTCGGCCGATGTGCTGAATGTAAACGAATGGATGTCCGAATCGGAAGAAGAGGTGGTAGATGAAGAGGGTGAACCAATGGAAGTAGTTAGAATTCCTGAAAACGTAGAATTCATCATGAACGCCTCAGTCAATAAAGTAATGTATAACCAGCTTGAGCTTAAAGAGGTAAAAAGTGGCTTGGTAGTAAAGGATGGGAAAGTAGCCCTTGACAACGCCAACATGAAAACCCTTAATGGTACGGTTGGTTTACAAGGCTCTTATGATAGCAAACCAGAAAAGCCACTCTTTGCTTTTGGGTTCAAAGTAAAAGAAATTTCAATTCCTGAATCGTTTCAAAGCATTGAGATGATCCAAAAATTAGCGCCAATTGCTGAGAAAATGCAAGGATTATTGTCAACGGATTTTTCAATGGCAGGAGCCTTAGGTGCAGACATGATGCCTGATTATAGCACACTTTCTGGCAGTGGTGTATTACAATTATTACAAGCAAGCTTAGATCAAGATTCTAAAATAGTTACAGGCTTGACCTCGCTCACCAAACTTCAAAAACTCTCTACTTCAACTTTAGACAGAGTAAAGATGTCGGCAGAAATTAAAGACGGTCGACTGTTCGTGAAACCGTTTGATGTGAAACTTGGTGATTACAAAACCACAATTGCAGGCAGCACAGGTATTGATGGCTCGATTGATTATACCCTGGCCATGGATGTTCAAGCAGGACAAATTGGTACACAACTCAATGGTTTGGTTTCTCAAATCACAGGTAGTTCAGCAGCTACGAGCAGCACACTGCGATTGAACATTGGTATGAGCGGAACATACGCTAAGCCTGAGTTTGGTTTGCGAGGCGTGGGAAGTGGTGATGGCACGGACATGAAGAGTGCAGTAACGGCTTCTGTAAAAGCCAAAGTGGACGAAAAGAAGGAAGAGGCAAAGCAAGAAGTGGAGGCCATGGTAGAGCAGGCGAAAGATTCTGCCAATCTGGTTTTGGATGCAAAGAAAACCGAATTGAAATCTAAGGCAGACTCATTATTGAAAGCCCAAAAAGATAGTGTGGCCTTGAAGCTAGCAGGTAAACTAGGCGTTAAAAAAGATACTACAGATCAAAAACTTGAAGACGCTAAGAAGAAAGCCGAAAGCGTTTTAAAAGGCTTACTGAAAAAGAAGAAGGGTAACGGGGGCAATGAAGAATAATTTCTGAGGCCAACTGTAACATTTTACTCAATTCTATCATCTTAACAATAAGTCGCTTGAACTACGGGCGACTTATTGTTTTAGATACACAAAATTAATAATCTGATAAACAGCAGATTAAGTTGCGTGTGTCGGAATTGTTTAAAATTGTATTCAGATGAAAGCATACCCCCACATAGACTTAGGCACTGGATATGTTCAGGTTTCTAAGTTACCCTTTGATCAAGTTTTTAAACTTCGCGAATGGCTTCCCCAAACCAGCTTTGTTAGGCTCAATATGGCGGATGAAGTTTTAGACGATTGTGTTCAATATTCAGAATATGAGTATTGGTTTGATTTCCAGTATTCTAGAACTCACGAATTAGAGTACGAAATTTAATTATCCCAAAGTTCGTTCGGAACAATTTCTAGAACATTGCCATCTGGGTCTTCAAAATAGAGGGAGTATATATCATCTCTCCAATGATGTTCATAGGTAATGGAAATTCTCAAATCCATTAGCTTCTTTTTCCAATCTCCGTATTCCTTTTGAGGAATTCCAAATGCCATATGTTGCTTGCCTTTGGCAAAATGAGGAGGCAAGGTTTCTTCCATTTTACTTACTTCGGGCAGAAAGCAAAGCAACATACAGTTACCTACTTTAAAAAATATATGTCTGCCATCAACTTTGGCTACAACTGGCAACCCAAGTTTGGAATGGTAAAAATGCGCTGTCCTATTTAAGTCAGAAACATAAAGGCAGGTTTCTTTTATATGGGATAGGTTCAAATCAGCCATTCCATTTGGCTTATTTTTTCCAGCCTTTAGAAGCTAATTCTTCTACACTATCTTCTACCTTTTTGCGCATTTCGGTTTTGTACGACTTCAAGTTTTTAGCTACATTTTCGTTAAAAGTACCTACGATTTGAGCGGCTAAAATACCTGCATTTTTTGCTCCGTCAAGCGCAACAGTTGCAACAGGCACACCGCCTGGCATTTGTAAAATGGAAAGAACAGAGTCCCAACCATCAATAGAGTTACTTGATTTAACGGGCACGCCAATTACAGGCAAAGTGGTTAAGGAAGCCACCATTCCCGGTAAATGAGCAGCACCACCAGCGCCAGCAATAATTACCTTAAGACCATTTTCAATAGCTTTTTCGGCATAGTCAACCATTCTATGTGGTGTGCGATGTGCGGACACAATGGTTACCTCGAAAGGCACACCCAACTCTTCTAACACAGAGGCGGCATCAGACATTACACGTAAATCTGACTGACTACCCATTATGATTCCTACCAATGCCTTGCTCATGCTTTTATCTTTAGTTCTGCTTTTACGAAATTAACTTTTTCCTTCAAACCTTCTATGTTGCTTGCTGTAATCGTGGCGTGCCCCATTTTGCGGTGAGGTTTGGTAATTCTTTTTCCATAAAGGTGTACATGAATGCCTTCTTGACCCAGTACATTTTCCATTCCTTCATACTTGGCAGGCCCTTCAAAGTCAGCTTCACCCAAAAGATTAACCATGGCGGCAGGCTGTACAATTTTGGTGCTGCCCAAAGGCAAGTTTAAAATGGCTCTTAGGTGTTGTTCAAATTGAGAGGTTTCGTTGCCTTCAATGGTTTGATGACCACTGTTATGAGTTCTTGGTGCTACTTCGTTCACCAATATTTCCCCTTCTTTTGTCAAAAACATTTCAATGGCCAATAAGCCTACCATATTTAGCTTACTGATTAATGTTTTGGCAATTTCTTGAGCTTTGTCTTCAATACTTTGGCTCACTATGGCCGGAGAAAATAGGTATTCAACAAGGTTCAATTCTGGATGAAAAACCATTTCTACCATAGGAAAGCATGTGACCTCACCTTTTTCATTTCTGGCTGCGATTACGGCTATTTCTTTTTCGAAAGGAATAAGCTTTTCAACAAAACCGGGGGCATCAAAAGCTTTATCTAATACCTCTTCGGAGCGAATAACTTGCACTCCTCGGCCATCATAACCACCAGTGGCCAGTTTGTTTACAAAAGGAAGAAAGTCCTTATGCTTTGCAACATCGGCTTTAGATTGGGTTTCAATAAAGTCGGCAGTGGGGATACCGTTTTCCTTGTAGAATTTTTTCTGAAGTGTCTTATTTTGAATCAACTCAATGACCTCAGGCTGCGGGAATACTTTTTTCCCTTCTTTAGCCAGTTGTTTTAAGGCTTCGGTATTTACGTTTTCAATCTCAATGGTAATTACATCTTTGTCTTTACCAAAATTGTAAACAGTGTCAAAATCGGTGAGTTTTCCGTGAGTAAACGAAGCGGCAATCTCTTTACAAGGTGCGTTTGCGTCAGGGTCTAACACATGCACATTAAAGTTAAAATCTATGGCCGATTGAATCATCATTCGACCCAACTGACCTCCTCCTAAAACCCCTATCTTAAAATTAGAATCAAATACCGACATGCTTGTTTTTAATGGAATGCGGGCAAATTTAATCAATAATTTCTATTCCCATTTTTTGCATAAGCTTAGTTGCATTAAAGCTTTTACAAAGACCTGGGGTTAGGGTATAATCAAAGATGATATCGTCATTTTCAATTACACTATTAAAGCTATAATTCTTAATGCCTTGAAGCTCTGTCGTTATTCTCCCAAGGGTTAAATCATGTGTAGAAACAAAACCAAAAGCGTATGATTTATTCAGTTGCCTTATCAGCGCAATAGCTCCAGTATGTCGGTCTTCTGAGTTGGTTCCTTTTAACACCTCATCAATCATAAAAAGTGTTGGTACTTCAGGATTAATAGAGCCCAAAAGCTGTTTTAATCTTTTCAGTTCAGCATAAAAAGAAGAAACACTTTCTTCCAAGTCATCCTGAGTACGCATACTTGTAAACACCTGAAGCTTAGAGATATTCATGGATTCGGCACAAACTGGCGCCCCCATTAGTGCCATAATCGAATTCACTCCCACAGTTCTTAAGAATGTACTTTTACCACTCATGTTTGATCCTGTAATCAGGCAGATTCCACCCTTTCCAGAGAAATCAAAATCATTGCTCACTCTCTTTTTTGCGTTGAGCATAGGGTGACCCATCTGCGTAGCTTTTATCACAAATGGTTCTGTTTCAATGGTAGGAAAAACTGCCGTTGGATTTGAAAAGTAAAATGCACCAAGGCTGTTTACCGTTTCTATTTCGCCAATGGCCTCAAACCAAGATTGAATATCTTCTTTTGTTTTCTCTCTCCATTTTTCCGCTCTTAATAACCAGTAGATATCTAAAACAAAAAACATGTTAAAGATATGATACATCATGTTAGCGCGGTTATGTAGGTTATCCAAAATAAACTGTAGCTGGTTGATTACCACTGAAGCGTTTTGACCATCTGTTTGAAGCTTGTTTTTTAGGTCTTTCATCAATGGAGATGTCAATTCTTGCTTTTCGATCCAAGCAATTTGAGCTTCGTAGGCCTTGAGTATTTTATTACTGAAAATGGTTTTCTGAAATACGTCTCCCGCATACTTAAACACGGTTGCTAAAACGCCAATATTTATAAACACTACCAAAATAGGAAGCCCAATGGCGACTACACCTGTAGATGCAAGAATTACGGAGGTAACAGAAAGTAGTGGAAAGAAGAAAATAGCTAACCTGTAAAATGTTTTTGTTAAAAGGACATTGGGCTCTTTTATCCAAGAAAGTAACGGCTCAATGTTTGCCTTTTCTTCATTGAAAGCCCTTCCGCTCGCCTGAATATTCTGCCTCCAGTCTATTAATGGAGCAACTTCCTTAGCAGCTTCTTGTCTTAAAAGTATTTCATCTTTATTGGCCGGAGTACTTAGCCAATTTGCCATCGTTACTCGACCAAAGGCTGTAGAAGCTCTATTGATTAATTGAAATAGAGAGTGCCTGCCAAAAACATCAAGATCAATATGATATTCATGAAGTGGGTTAATAAATTCGGCTCCATCATCTAAGGAAGAAAGTTTCATCTCTAACCTATTGAGCTCTTCTTCATTTACCTTGAGTAAGGCTTCCGTGAAGTCAAGTTGTTTCTTAACAGCAGTATGTTTTTTTAATAGATAAAAAAAGAGCACAAGAAACCCAATGGCCGTTATGGTTATTCCCTGTGTTACTTTAGCATTTGCGAAAATTGTAATTAGAATGATTACCGCAAAAAAGGAAGAGACCCTAAGCCAAGCTAAAGAAAGCGACCTTTTTTTTAGTGTGTTAAGTGTAAGGCTAAACTGCTCTGCTCTTTCTTTAAAAAGTTTTTCCATTTTGTTGATTATATAATTTGACTAAGGCTTTTGATAAGATGCAGAGCGTAATGAACCATTCTTACCAAATAAGACGTATTTAGTTTCAAACATAGACAGCACAATTTATACTTTGGCCAAAAATGTCAATTAATTAGTATGAGAACACGTGAATTCATTAGAATTTGTTTTTTCTTTTTATCTTCAACGCTGCTGAAATTCTAACCGAGTGTCGTTAAACGAAAATCAACTTCTTGCTGCATTTGCTAAGGGCGATAGACTCGCTTTTGAGCATTTATTTAAAGAGCATTACAAGGGCGCTTGTCGATACGTTTTCAGGATTCTTCGTGATGAAGATACCTGTGAAGAAATTGTGCAAAGTACTTTTGTAAACCTGTGGGAAAAGCGGGAGATGATTAAAGAGGATATAAATTTTAAATCTTACCTGTTTAGAGCGGCTTACAATACTGCACTCAATTACATTAAGCATGAAAAGGTTGTTAACAAGTATGTAAACAACAAACAGGAATCTATTGAAATTAGTAAGCAGAACTATGTAAGCCACCAGCCCGATTTTGAATTACAAAAACGAATTGAAGATGCTTTGGACAGCTTGCCTCCTCAGTGTCAGAAAGTGTTTAGAATGAGTAGAGAAGAGGGGCTTAAATATCATGAAATTGCAGATGAACTAGGTATTTCTAAAAAGACTGTTGAGGTACATATGGGTAAAGCACTTAAGATACTAAGAGGTTACCTTCAAGATTACATGATCTTTTTTCTACCACTGGTCTTTTTTTTATAAGGGAATAAATCGTCAGGGTTGTTACATTAACTGACAGAAAGAAGGAAATAATGGAAGAGTTAATGGCCAAGTATTTGGCCAACGAACTAAACGCTAGCGAACGAGCAGATTTTGAATCTCAATTGATTCAAAATGAGCAATTAAGACTCGATTTAGAGGCTTATGCGAATGTGCTCGATATAACAAGTACCGAGAACAATGATATTTTCGATACTAATTCCGCATGGAATAAAGTGAACGGGCTTACAAAAGAGACAAAGGTTGTTAAAATCGAAAGAAGTAATTTTAGCTTTTTAAAGATTGCTGCTTCTTTACTGGTAATAGCTGTTGCCGGATATTTTATCTATAATTCTACAAATTTATCGAGCGTTGACGGCACTGAGCTGGCTTCGGTACCTCACGGAATTAAAGAGTTTACTTTACCCGATGGATCGGTTGTAAAATTAAACGCCAATGCTAAAATCACCTTGTCTAAGCATTTCGGAGATAGTAATCGTAATTTAGTTTTAAAAGGAGAGGCGAATTTTGATGTAGTTCGAAATGAGGATATGCCTTTTATTATTGAAGCTGGAAACAGTACGGTAAGGGTTTTAGGCACTAGTTTTAATTTGACTACTGATTCAGATGAAGGTGTTGAGCTAGACGTTACTGAAGGCTTGGTTGAATTTTCTTCAACAGTTACAGGAGTAAAAGAGCAGGTTGCTAAAGGGCAAAGCGCGAAACTGGATAAATCGGGAAAAATTCTTCAAAAGAATGAAATGAAGGACGCTAACTTTAGTGGTTGGTGGACAAGAAAACTAGAATACGATGCTACTCCTCTAAGTGAAGTATTCAAAGATTTAGAAGATACCTATTGGGTGAAAATTGACTATAACGAGGCCATTGGAGCTTGTCCTCTTACTACTACCTTTCAAGGAACATCCATTGAGGACGTTATAAAAATGATTGATGCCACTTTCCCAGAAATAAAACTTATTTCCTTTAAAGAAAACCGAATAAAATTAGAAGGAAAGGCCTGCGATCATTAAATTGTTGCATGCTCAGGGGATTTCTGATTTCCATCTACGCATTTTGGTGTATAAACGCACAGGCGCAAGAAAAGTCCGATTCAATTTTGGACTTGGAATATGTTATTGAATTCGATAATGTAACGCTAAGTGCCGCATTGCGCCAATTGAATCGGCAGACGCAAATCAATTTTTCGTACAATACTATGATCATTCCGAAGATGGATAAATTTTCGGTGATGTACGATAGTGTTTCATTAAGATCAATCTTAGAAGATATTTTGTCTAAAGCCAACCTCTATTTTAAGGAGGTGAATGGAACGGTTGTAATTCTGAAACAACCAACTACCGACAGGTTAATAAAAGGGCAGGTGTTAGATGCTGAAACTCAAGCCCCCCTTCCTTATGCCAATGTGTTTATTGATAATAGTACTTTTGGTGTAGCTACAAATCGCGAAGGCTATTTTGAAATCAAGAACATTCCTTACATCGCTTTTAACCTAGTAATTTCTTACGTTGGGTATCAACCAAAAACAGTTCCTTTTAATTACGAACAACCATTAGATAATAGCATGTTTATTATTGAAATGAATGTTGCCGAGGTTGATTTGGAACCCGTTGAAGTATCGGCTAAGAAGACTAGAAAACAGAGAAAGAGTGACCGAAGGTTGTTAAAAAGGTTTGAAGAGGATTTTTTAGGTAGAGACAGTAATGCCAAAGATTGTAGGATTGTTAACCCTGAGGTACTTGATTTCTTTGTGTTGGACTCTCTGAACAATTATGAAGTAACAGCAAACGATAAGCTTTATATTGAAAACTATGCCCTAGGCTACGCGGTAAGTTATATTTTAGAAGAATTTACCTTTATTAATGGTACCAAAACCTATATAGGAAAGGCACAATTCTCAGAGCTTGAGCCTAAATCTAGAAAGCAAAATACCAAATGGGAGGAGGCTAGAGGAAAGGCATATTATGGGTCGGTTAATCATTTTTTAAATTCCTTGATTCAGGGCAAAGTTGCCGAGGAAGGGTTTTTAGTAAATACAGTACAATTCGATTCTGTTACCTCAGAATACAGTACCCCTCTGAACCCAGCCAAGATATCTGAAATTGTAAGGCTAGAGCCGGGCGAAAAAGACTTGGAGTATAAATTGATTGCTTCTTCAGATATAGAAATAACCTACACAAAAGGGTTTGAAGACGAAGAATACAAGAAGCTTTTCAGAAGTAAATCAAAGAGCGGAAACTACAAGTATACAGATCAGAAGTCTAGGTCTACAATTTCTTTGAGCAACGATCAGAGCCTTACCAGTTACCAAGTAGTGGGGATGGACATTAGTGATGTTCCATTGTTCCAAAAATCGGTAATCCTTTTTCAGGAAGATGATCCGCTCGTAGCTTTCCCAGGCTATTTTAGTAGCAAGCGGGCAGCCTTATATTTAGGCTGGTGGACATGGGGTGGCTTTTCAGTAAAGTTACCTTTGAACTTCAGACCCAACGAACAAGAGCAAAAGTAGCCTAGTCATTAATTAGGCCGCATAGTTCTTTCAAAGGCTAAAGGGAAAGAACCATGCGTATCCAACAATCAATTCAGACCTTCTAAGAGAAAATATTATAGGTGATAAGTGCTGAAATATAGGCAACGGCAGTCATATAAATGGTTTGGATGATTGGCCATTTCCACCCTTTGGTTTCTCTATAAACAATTGCCAACGTGCTCATACATTGCATTGCAAATGCATAAAACACCATAAGTGAAAATGCTACTGCAGGTGAATACATTGGCTCACCAGTTTCAGGGTTCTTTTCTTCCCTTAGTCTTTCACGAATAGTTATTTCATCGTCATCGCTAGCGCCAATACTGTATATAGTGGACATTGTGCCTACGAAAACCTCTCGCGCAGCAAATGAAGTGATTAGGGCTATCCCTATTTTCCAATCGTAGCCAAGTGGGCGAATGGCGGGCTCAATAATCTTACCGAACGATCCTGCAACGGAGTATTCAAGTTTATAGGAACTTAAGGCAACTTCATATTCTTCTTGAGACGCATTTGCTCCAATATTTTGCCTCACATTTTCTTCTGCATTGCGGAAGTTCTCATTAAAGCCGTATGATGCCAAAACCCATAATACAATTGATATGGCAATGATTATTTTTCCCGCTTCGAGAACAAAGGTTTTAGACTTGTCATAAATAGTAAGGCCTATGTTTTTCCAGCTTGGTATTTTGTAGCCAGGCAATTCCATAATGAAATAGGACTTCTGAGTACTCTTTAAAATAAGCTTCATTATATAAGCCGAACCAATGGCTGCTAAAAAACCCAAAAGGTATAGTGCCTGAAGTACCAAACCTTGAAGGTTAAATACACCAAGCACTTGTTGTTCGGGAACTACTAAACCAATTAGAATGGCATAAACAGGTAATCTGGCTGAGCAACTCATAAATGGAGTTACAAATATCGTGATGAGCCTATCCTTCCAGCTGTCAATATTTCTGGTAGCCATAATGGCTGGAATAGCGCAGGCCATTCCACTGATTAGCGGAACTACAGACTTTCCATTGAGCCCAACTTTCCTCATGAGTTTATCCATAAGAAAAACGGCCCTAGACATATATCCGCTCTCTTCTAAGAGAGCAATAAAAGCAAATAGAATAGCAATTTGGGGTATAAATACCAGCACGCCAGCGAGTCCGGCCAAAACTCCATCGGTAATTAAATCAGATATGATTCCTTCAGGAAGTATGTCTTTTACCCATCCGCTAAATTCAGCTATTGAACCCTCAATGAGGTTCATTGGCCCTTCGGCCCAAGCGAATATGGCTTGGAAAATGAGCATTAATACAGTAAAGAAAATGAGGTAACCAAAAACAGGGTGAGTAACCACTCTGTCGATTTTTTGACTTACCGATTTATGAAGCGGATCTCGCGAGTTCTTAACATTTCTATCTACTATGTCAGAAATAAGCTGATACCTGCCTAAAGTTTCTTGTGATTGCGTGGGTACATCATAAAACCCATTTTCATCTTTTATTTTCGCAATTCTTTCTTTCTCGTCTTCCGTTAGAAAATTCAACCTTACCGATTGCTGAGCATATTGATAGGCACGGTAATTTTCAGTCAGATCAAACTCCGTTTTTATAACATCTATTGTTTTCGGAGCAAGGTCATATATATCATAGAAGGGTCGCTTGCTTTTTACTAAGGGCTGGCTCAGGGCCTCTTTTAGAGCTGCAATACCATCGCCAGAATGAGAATTGGTAGGAATAATTTTTACGCCTAAATCAATCGAGAGACCTCTTAAGTCGATATTAAGTTTCTTAAGCTGTGCTACATCCATCATGTTGAGCACTAAAACCAACGGAATTCCTAAATCTCTGATTTGAGTGAAGAGAAGAAGGTTTCTTTTAAGGTTTGAGGCATCGGTAACTACAATTACCTTGTCAGGATATTGCGGATGGGCAGGATCAAGTAGAATATCTTGAACGATCTGTTCATCCAATGTTTTAGGATAGATACTGTAGGTACCAGGGAGGTCAATAATTTCGGCAGTCGAGCCATCGGGTAGTTTTGAGAAACCCGATTTCTTATCTACAGTTACACCTGGAAAGTTTCCTGTTTTTTGATTTAGCCCAGTAAGTAAGTTGAAAAGTGTGGTTTTTCCAGAGTTAGGATTCCCAACAAGCGCAATTTTAATTCTGTTCGCCTTTGTCATGCCCTAATCTTCAATCATGATACAGGCCGCTTCGTTTTTTCGGAGCGATAAGCAATAACCAGATACACCAATGGCAATTGGGTCGCCAAAGGGAGCTATAAGATCTACAGAAACCTCTGTTCCTGGTAGGCAACCCATTTCAATGAGTTTTACAGAAAGAGAATCATCATTAAACCCTTTTATAATCCCTCTTTCGTTTTTTTTCAGTTCTGCTAGACTTCTCACGGCTCTATGCTTATTTAGATTAATTATAAACAGCCGCAATTTACTAGAGCCAATGCTCATAACAAAATACTGATGCCTTTAAGGTTAATCTATTTTAAGAGGGGAGAAATAAACATTTATTTGGGGCTCAGAATCCATTTAGAATGTTTAAATGGTTGCCACTTTACCTTTGTAAGGTCAGTATCAGGGTCAATTATCGGGTGTCGTGTGCTTCCATTTAAAGAAACACTTGTGTTGGCATAAATCTCCACATCTTCAATTCCTTGTTTCGAATAATGTTTTTTCATCCATTTAGCCATTTGCCAAATCATATCCGGTTTAGATGCTGCGGCTGCCACTTGTTTGCTTGTAAAGAAGTCCAGAGGGTCTACTCTCCAATTTTCACCTGTTTCTGGATGCTTTACTTCAAAATCGAGGCTTCCATACTTTACCCTTAACATCATTCTCCATGCAAGTCGGTGGCCTTCTTCTGTCCAGAACACATCGCCTTTATAAAGGTGATGCCTTAGCGGCAGGTAAATCTGAAAACCAAAATAGGCTGCAAAGACTACTGCCAAGGCTAATCTGCCAGCCTTAAGTTTTGTTTGTTCATTATTTGAAAGGCCGATTAAAGTCTTTTTAGGGAAGAAGGTTTTTCTGATCGTTTCTGGTTTAAAAAAGAGTACCGTCATCCCAATCATCATGAAAGGAAAGATTCCAATTTGGAACACTACGGCATTGAACAAATGGAAGATTATTGAGGCGATAAAGGCAAGCACTCTTGTCTTCTTCCATAAAAGGAAATAAACAATGAGTAAATCGAAACCAATACCTCCATAAATAACAAGGTTCTGAAGCCACTGTTTTTGTAGAATGTCTCCTATTAGCCAATATTGTTTTTTAGAGCTTAACGCTACTTGAATAAAGTGCCCCTCAATCCAACCAGGGTAAATTTTGTTTAAAGCAGCAAAGGTGAATACAATCCAAAGCTGAATAATGAAGATGTTAATGCACCATCGTGGGCAGGTCATACTTACCACCGAACTCCATCTTTTGGCATCGAAAGAGGCATAGGCATGAGCTGGTACGCACAACATAAAAAGGCAAAGGAGAATAAGTAGATAGTAATGGTTATTGTAATACGATTTTTGCATCCAATAAACGAGAGTCCAAAGAATGGTAAAAAGACTCAGGCTTAGCCTGTATTTATAGCCTACCATAACGCATAAACCACAAATGACCATAAATGCAAAATAGACATACATCCCACTGCCTGGCAAAGGCTGAAGCCATTCTAGACCAATAAGTGTAAAGGTAAACTCGGGTTCAATAAGCACCTGTCTAACCCAGCCTGTGAGTATAGCGCCAAATGTTTCAGCGAAGATCAGAAAGCCAAAAATCATACGAAATAGAACAAGTGGAGAGTTGTCCACTGGATCGAATTGCTTTTGAATGATTTTGGAAAAGAAATTCAACATATTTCTAAGCTATACAATTTTGGAATTTTAAACAGGAACATTTCGTTATAAAATCATGAAAGAAAAAAAGGTTAAGCTTCCAAAGCAGAAGAAATCAGAGTCAGAAAAGGATTCAAAACCTCAGAAAAAAGAGGCTGAGAATACAGAAAACGAAGATTTTGACTTTGGCGGTATTCCTAAAAATATTCCATTTAAAAGGAACATTGGCTGTGGTGGTTAATTAGAGCTTTAGGTTTTACCTTCAACCAACACTACAAATTCACCCTTTACACCTTTTGCTGTAAAATGAGCAATAAGCTCAGAAAGCGAGCCTCTAACTGTTTCTTCAAACATTTTAGAAATTTCTCTCGATACGGAAGCCTTTCTGTCACCCAAGTGTTCTTTGAGCTGCTCCAAACATTTAATCAATCGGTGAGGCGATTCATAAAGGATTATAGTTCGTTCTTCTTCTGCCAATTTTAGTAATCGTGTCTGTCGGCCTTTTTTATGAGGAAGAAATCCTTCGAACACAAAACGATCTGATGGTAAGCCAGAATTTACCAAAGCAGGAACAAAGGCTGTGGCTCCAGGTAAACAGTTTACTTCGAGGCCTGCTTTTAGCAGTTCTCTGACTAATAGAAAACCGGGGTCAGAAATTGAAGGCGTTCCGGCATCAGAAATCAGCGCAAATTTTTCGCCTGCTTCCATTCTACCAATTAACTGCTCTACAGTTTTATGTTCATTAAAAATGTGATAGCTCTGAAGCGACTTGGTGATGTTATGGTGCTTTAAGAGCTTGCCAGAAGTACGGGTATCTTCGGCCAATATTACATCCACTTCGCTCAATACTCTCAGCGCCCTTAAAGTAATGTCTTCAAGATTGCCGATAGGGGTGGGCACAAGAAAAAGCGAAACCTCTGACATTAGATAAGTTGATCAATTTTATTAGCAAGCTCCCGATCTTTTTCAGTAACAGTATTGCCAGCATCGTGAGTTGTTAGTTCAATTGTAACTGAGTTGTAAACATTAGACCAGTTTGGGTGGTGATTCATTTTTTCCGCACATATGGCTACTTTGGTCATAAAACCAAAGGCTTCTATAAAATCTGAAAACTCAAATTTTCGAACTAGCTTATTGTCTTTTTCTTCCCACATAACTTAATTTTTAGCGGTAATAATGTACTGATACTGAAGGCTTTTATTGTCAGTTTTTGTGTTGGAAAACCCAGCTTGTTTTAAAGATTGTTCTAACGTTTCGCTTGAAACTTTAGCTTCATCTGAAGGTCCCACTGGAATTTCGCCAGTTTTAAAATCTATGATGACCAACAATCCACCATGCTTCATACCTTTTTTAAGCCTGTTTAAATATTGACTCTTGTTAGGAATGTAAGCATATGTATTTACAATGAGTACAATATCAACCTCATTATCGAGCAGGTTAGGTACATCTGCTGGAGTTAGTCGTGTATCAATGTTGTCTGCCCAGCTCCCCACAATTGATTTTTGATTTTGGATATACTCTAGGGAATTGGGGTCAATATCTAACGCAATAACCTTTTTTGCCTTTCGGGCTATTTTGAATGTGAAATAACCAGAACCTGCTCCCACATCGGCCACAGTTTTGTCAGTCAAATCGCCTAGTAGGTTGAGCACAAATTCAGGGTTTTGCCATTCAGTTCTTCCAGCGTCCTCTTGTAGTTCAGGTGATTTCTCGCTTTCATTTGGCGCCTCAGGAGCTTGCTCTTCCTGAGGTGTTATTGAAGTGTCGACACCTTCTTCTTTAGGTTTACTTGAACAGGACCAGAGAAAGATAATGGGCAATATGAATAATAACGATCTCAAAGTTATAGGGCTATAATTCCTTCGATTTTTGAGGCTTCTAGATAGATTTTAATGATTGAATCACTGGAAGGCATCATAACTTGAGCTGTAATACTCACATACTTTCCTTTGCTAGAGGCTTTAGATTTTACATCATGTCCAGGAAAAAGCTTCTTTACTTCGTCTTGTTTTTCTTCTTCAACAATAAACTTAAACATATACAGGGCTGGGAAATTAAGAGTACTCTCTAGTTTTTCCTTAAAATCCTCTGAAGTGAATTTTTGCATAACGCTAAGTTAAGGTAGGAAGAGGCAAAAAAAAATCGGCCAGAAGGCCGATTTAATGTTTTTAGTAATATTTATATCGTTTGTCTAGAATTTCGGCTTTATCTCTTACCGATTGATTCATTTTCAGTTGCGAGTTGCTTAATGCTCTTTGCTGAATTTGATTAACATAAGTAGTGTAATCCGTGATTGTAGCAGGATCGGTTTTCGATTTCAATTCCATTATCACTACTCCAACATCGGTAGTGATTGCTTTAGATCTATCACCAACATTTTTAAGAGCGAACGCTGTACCTACTGCCACTGGAGCAACTCCTACATTTGGCAAAGAGTTAGAGTTTAGTTTTACCTGAGTATCGGTGTAAACCTGCGCAATGGCATCGAATGAAGCAGCCATATCAGATAGTGAACCTGATGCAGAGGCAATTTTATCAGTGATGTATTTTGCCTTCTTAGCGTTTTCAACTTTAAGTTTGATTTGGCTTCTTACTCCACTGTCAGTTAGCTTGGCAGTTCCTGCCTCCACTTTGTTTCTGTAAACAGCTACTACATATTCGTCAGCAAGATCAAAGTCTTTAACATCTCCAATAGAAGCTTCTCCATATAACCAAGTTACAATCTGACGAGCACTTTCTAATCTTCCAATGCTAGAGCTGTTAGAGTTGATGTTGTTTCCACTGAAAACTGAATAGCCTTCTGCTGATGCATTGTTTACAAAATCATCGTAAGAATCAGTGTTCAATACAAACTGACCTGCTTTTTGGTAAGCTCCATCTATAGTCTCGTCAGATGGAGTTAATTCTTTAAGAATAATGGCAACTTTATATCTGTTGTTACTTGGTGCTCCAGTAACATTCATAATGTGGTAACCGAAGTCACTTTCAACCAAACGGTTAATCACACCAGTTCTATTTACAGAGAAAGCTGCTTTTTCGAATGGCTCAGCCCACTGGCCTTGCGCGTCTCCGCCTTTTCTATACCAACCTAAATCACCTCCTGAAGGACCAGAAGAATCTTCAGAATTTACAATGGCCAATTGGGCAAAGTCTGCTCCATTTCTAGCCTCACGTAAAATGCCTTCAGCTTTGGTTTTTACTTGGGCTTTTTCAGCAGCCGACATACCCTCAGTTCTAAGTAATATGTGGCTTACTCTTACAAATTCAGCTTCGCTTTTAACAATGTCTGAAAGTTTGTAAAGCGTATAAATTCCGTTTTGCAAATTAGGGCCTATAATATCTCCCTTTTGAATATTAGAAAGGTTGTTAACAACGTCATCAGGAAGTGCTGATGGATCGAATGTTCCAAAGCCTATTCCTTGCTCAGTATTAATAACTGCCAAAGTTGAGTCGTTATCACCAGCCTCAAGTTGAGTTCTAAGGAGGTTTAGTTCTTCCATATAGTAAGCACTATCAGCAGCTGAAGGAATAACTGGGAAAGAGATATAATCTATTGAACGACTTTCTTCTACAGTATACTCTTCTTTGTGTTCGTCTAAATAAGCTTGCAAGTCCGCATCAGTAACCTCAGAAACTTGATCGTCATTTACAGCCAAGAACGGAATGTAAAGGTAATCTAAAGTGATTCCACCTTCTTGCTCCATATATTCTTGTTGCGCTTCAGCTAAAGTCACATAATTGGTTTTCAGAATTAGGTTCTGATATTTCATCATGCGCCTGTTTTCAGCCAAACTATTTTCGAACATCTGCCATCTGATTCTAGACTGAGGGTCTAAATCACTATTGACTAAAACTTGGTTTAAGAATTGGCGGTCTAACTCGCCTGTTTGTGGGTCGGCAAATTGCTGCAATACTTGAGGTGAAATGTTTTTACCTTGAACCATATCGATTCTTTCATCACCAGATACTGCTATGCCAGCTTTGTCGAAACGTTTGGTGTAAGCAATTTGAGCAATTAACTGCTCCCATGCCTGATTTCTAATGGTTTGCATTAAGAACTCATTCGGATTAACACCGTATTGAGCCATGTAATTTTGTTTGATGCTTTCTACAAGGTTAGCGTATTCTTGCTGACTGATGGATTCTCCTGAAATTTCTCCAACTTCTTGCTTATTGCTACCTAGAATGGAGGATCTGCTGCTTAATACATCGGTTAAAACGAAAGCTAAAATCGATGCCCCTACTACGACTACTAGGAGTCGTCCCATCTTTTCACGAAGCGTGTTAATTATTGCCATTTGTACTTATTAATTGAAATAGCCGCAAACATAATTGATTTATGACCTATTAGCAAAGGAAAATTCAGACAAAAAGCCCTGTTAATCAGTCTTCTCTGTCAGGAACCACGCTTAGCATTACGGTATCAATCCTAGCGTCTTCCATTGCCACTATTTTTATTTTGAAAGGAGGAACAGAAATGGTCTCATTTACTTGAGGAATATTCTCTGTTATTGATAGAATAAAGCCACCTAGCGTATCGTAATCGCCTTCAGGAATGTTGAAATGATATTTTTCATTCAGGTAATCTACCTCATGGCGAGCACTGAAAAGATAATTGTTGTCGTCAAGCTTTTGTTCCACCCAATCTTCATCATCGTGTTCATCTTGAATCTCACCAAAAATCTCTTCGATTACATCTTCTAAACTAACTAAACCTGATGTGCCTCCAAATTCATCAACTACCAGGGCTAAGCTCTTTCTTTCCTGAATAAACTGGATCATGAGTTCATTCACCAACATGGTTTCGGGTACAATAATTATTGGGGTAAGAATGCTCTCTATATCTTGAGGCTTTTTGAACAGGGCCAGAGCATGGCAATATCCAATTACCTCATCAATATTATTTCGATAAACCAAAACTTTAGAGTGCCCACTTTCGATGAATTCGTTTTTCAAATCTTCAATAGAATCCTCTAATTCCACCGCAGCGATATCTGTTCGAGGAATCATACATTCCCTTACCTTAACGGTTTTGAACTCAAGGGCATTGTTGAAGATTTTGGTATCCAATTCTACTTTAGATTCTTTAATGTCTTTATGAGTATTGCGCTGGATGTATGAACGCAAATCTGTAAGTCCAAAAACTGGACGATCTTCAGAGAATTTTTGTCGAAGAATATGAACAATAATAAATCGAGACATTTGCTCAATTACCCATACCAACGGAAACATGATAATGAAAATGAGCATAATTGGTACTGAAAGTATGCTCAATAATCGGTTGGGATTAATTAGAAATATACTCTTTGGTGTGAATTCAGCCGTAAACAAAACCAGAAGGGTTGACAATACGGTTTGAATAAGAAGAACAGCACCGGGGTTACTTAAGTACTCTGGCAAAACCCGCATGATCAGAGGTTCTAAAATTAAAGCCATGAAGTAACCGTAAATAACTAAGGCAATTGTATTGCCCACCAAAGCCGTATTGATAAGCCTCGAGGGTTTTTGAGTAAAGAATACTAAGATTTTGCCACTAAGGGATCCCTTTTTGCTTTGAAGTTCGATTTGGAGCTTGCTGGAGGTTACAAATGCGATTTCAGTTCCAGAAAAAAATGCTGAAAAAATCAGGGTAATAATGATAACCGTAATTTGGTAATAGTCCATTAATGTTTCTTTTTCCGCTTAGGCGCTGGTTTGGCTTGTTCTTCCTGTTCTTTGTGTTTAGACTTCCTATATCTGTATAAAAATAACAGACCTATTGATATCATAAAAATAAAATAGGAATAGGCGATTCCATAGGTCATGGTTTGATGAACTCCAATCACAAATGTGACTACACAAAGTGAAAAGATTATGGTGCCACTAGTTGTTTTCATCTGTCTCTTTAATTTCGAATTCGCTACCCCCAGGGCTATTAACGGTGTACTCTGAAAAATCTTGAGGAGCGTCTAAACCCGTGCCCTGAATCAAGTCCGTTTCGGTGGTTACAATAAAGAAAAGATCTGTATATATCCTCTCGGTATTTGGGTTCCAAAATAACTCTTCAGTTTTTAATGTTTGATTTTTCTTAAAATTGTGAACTACTACATCGCCAAAGGCTCTATACAGTTTTGTTTTGGCATCATAAACGCCTTCCATTGCTGTGAGTACTGAAGTGGTGTCGCCATTGCTATCAAAGAAATCAATCCTGATGGTTTCAGGAAACTCCAAATCTCCATTAGAGAAAGTTAATTGTTTATTTCCCTTTATTCCCAATTTCCGAATGGAACCTTCGGTCATAATGATTTCAACATTCTCTGATTCCAGAATGGGCCCATCGTATTCTTCCATTTCAGCCAATTTTTTTGGCTCAGAAAAGCAGGCCGAAAGGACCAGTACAAATAAAAGAGGTATAAACTTTTTCAATCTCATTGTATGAAAAACGGTCTTCCCTATGAGAGAAGACCGTCTTTATTTTCATTTGGGAATCAACTATTGTTCCGGTCTTTTTTGCAATTTAACAGTTTGCTGTATCCAACATCCTACTGTTACACTATCGCCTAGTTCTTTTCCTTCGGTAAAGATTTCTCCACCACTAGGGAAGTACGATTTAGCTTGACTTGCTTTTAATTGGTTACCTGCTTTAAGGTAATACTCGTAAGCAACAATAAACCTTGCTCTGTCATTTACTTGGCTTTTTTCTTGGTTACACTCATCACTTTGCATCACCATGTCGCCAATTAATGTATACATCTCTTCTTTCAAAGTAGGGTCGATTTCTACTGTAGCTATGGCTAACTTTCTAGCTTCGCTTTTGTTGCCGTCTAAGCGTTCCATTAATACAATTTGCTTCATTGCCTTACCTTTGTCGGTGTTGTCTTCCGCAATTTCTACAGCTTTGTTATAATAGATTTTGGCATTCACATAGTCTTTTTCTTTAAGGTATGTTGAGCCAAGCAAGTTAGCAACACCATATTGAGGCTTTGTTTCTAATACCATTTTAGCAGCTTCTAAAAACCAATCAGCGTCTGTACATCCACCATTGAAGGCATAAACAAATATCTTATTTGCAAGCTCTTCATCTTTAGGGTTTGCCTTAAACTGAGGAACTAGTTTATCAACTATGAAATCACAATCGATTAAGTTAAGATCAGCCAATTTTTTATCAATGAACTCTTTTCCAGCATCCATAGCCTTTGTACTCTTATTTTGGCTTTTTGCTTTCTTGATTTGATAATCAATGTGCTCAGTACATCTATTATAAATGTCAAGAATTTGCTCATCAGTGAGCCCGATATCACGAGCGAAGCCCAAAACTGCAGTTTGCATGTAATAACGGCTTACTGGATAGAAGGCTTCATTTCCTTCTAATTCATAAGTGAGCTTAAATAAGTCTAGCAAATACTGAGTTTTTTCTGAGTCTGCTATGTAATACCTATATGCTGAAATAGCCTGACGGCCGATGTTTTCCTTTTTTGAATCAGGATAAAGTTCAAAACGCAAGTCATATAAAGACATCACTTTAGTTGCTGCTTTTACTTTTTCAGCCTCCGTTTTCCCGTTTTCCCAAGATTCATCCCAAATAGCAATTCCTTTAATATAAGTAGATTCACTTAAGTCAGGGTAGTTCTTTAAAATATACTCTAAGTGACCTTTTGCGGCATCATAATTACCGGCTTTTTCTGTGTCACTAAACAAAGTCCATTTTGTTTGGGCATCGCTTCTTTTTTCTGGGTCTTCAGGCCATTTGAATTGAGCCATGGCAGAGTACCCAGAGGTAATAAGGATCAAGGTCAATAAAAATTTAATTCTCATAATACTGTAGTTTAATTATACTTTTGTCTCGCAAACCATGTCTGGTCTTGCAAGCTAAATCCAATGCTCAACTTGAGGTAGTTTTCTCTAATTAACCCATCGGTTACATTACCTCTATTTCCAAAGGTAACTCCTAAATTTAAATTAGAAACACCCCAGAATGCGTTTAACGGTAAGGATGTTCCAAAATTTATACCAAAGTCATTTACTTCCTGTGAATTGACTAAATAAGGAGTTCTCTCGTAATGAAGTCCGAATCTATAAGTTATTCTCGGGCCAGACTTAGAAACTTCGTAGTTTGGTAATAATTCTCCACCAACGGCAATTCGAAAGGCATCTCCAAAATCTGAACTGGTTTGGCCAGATTCATCTACATACTGACTCCAAGCTTGTGTCTGTACATCAATACCAACAGCAAATCGCTGAGATTTCTCATAGGAAATTCCGAAACCGATACGCTGTGGAATGCTTATTTCAGAGTCGACATTATTCTTTAAAGTGTCGCTTGAAAACGTATTTCCATTAATGTCTTGGCTTTCAAACTTAGTAAGGTTTCTACTCCTTACATTTGCTTCTAGATTATAGAATGCGCCAAGATTGAGCGCATGATTTTCTTTAAGCTCTATTTTGTATGCTAAACCAACATTGGCTGTTACATCTGAAAAACTCCTTCTTTCATTGTAAATAGTGCTACTGAATGTAATGGCTGGAATGCCAGTAAGTAAGAATTCAGTATCTCTTTCAATAGACCCAAATAAATATGAGGTCTTTAAGCCAACAAGAAAATTGCCCAACCTAAGAGCATGGGTCATAAAAGCCTCATCTATACCACCGTTTCCATTTAATTGTGACAATAAAGTTGAGTTATCCGGGCCATCTGAGGTTTGCAGAATACCATAATTAACAGAGGTGTATGGGCTAAGGCCTAAAGCCATATTCCATTTTCCATACTTTATTGGTAACGAAAAGGCAAAGTCTTTGAAACCACCTGTAAATGAGCTATAGCTCTTATCTCCATTATTATAGGTTCTTGAATCAAAGGAAGTACCTATTTGGAAGATAGCGTCATAGTTTGTGGCTACGAGGGCTGGGTTAAGATTATTAAAGAAAAGTCTGTTGTTATAACTTATCCCGAATCCTCCCATTCCCGCATTATGGGAATATCCTCCCCAGTTCACATCTCCAATTCCAAAAGCAGAATAAGAACTTTGAGTATACTGTGCCTTAAGAGTGGTACAGAATAAAAATGCCCCTAAAAGGGCCGAATATTTGATGATATTTTTGAGCATTGCTTAACCTAAACGCGTTCAGTACAACGAGCACTAATTTGAGGGTTACAAATATGTCAGCTTTTCTTTTAGATTCAAACCTTTCTAAAAAAGGCTATCGAATAATAGGCTTAAAATCAGACATTTTTAACCAAAATTGTGAGAATACCCCTCAATTTTAATCTTCAATACATTGACAAATGCCAAACAGGAATACAAAGTTTGATTGCACCTGCTATAACAAAGTAGAATGTATTACACCATTACTGAATTTACATTGAGCTCCTTCAAGCCTAAGTTTGATTAACGACTATAAATTTAGTTGATAATATTTAGGATACAATTTTATGTGGCCATTTTTTCGCAAATGTGAACTCAAGTAAAAATCGAATTGCTTTCAAACTCTAAACTCTGGTCTTTTCTCAACTTGGATGAATTTTTACAACTTATAATATCTTAATCTCGTAAGGCTTACCCATTGGCAGTTGAAGTTGGTACTTACAGGATTGGTTAGCCTACTGATTTTAATTTTTGCCTTTCGAGTAAATATCCTTTGGTCAGTCACTCAATCGTCTAAAATTGAGGTTTATAAAATTAAACAGCGGTTCTTTGAATTTTCTGAATCAAGAAGAATATATTGGTTCAGAAGATTTTAAAATTAAATGAGAACTTAACATTTCGCTTGACCTATTGAATTTGATTTTTGATTAACATTGGTTTTACCGCTAATGCTTATCTTAGCCCAAAATCTGCAAAGCGAATTTGTATTCTCGAATCAGAAGTATACTTTAGCGACACACAGCGACTTTAATGAAAAACAGACTCCTACTAACATTGTGCATGTTGTTTATGGTTTTTATAGCCAAAGCTGAAAATGTCAATGGGTTTAACCCTACAGTTTCAGCCACGGTTATGGCCTCTGAAGAGCTGCCAGTATCATCAATTGATGACTCTGCTGCTTCCTCTTCTGACGAAGAGCACACTTCTCCGGCAGGTTGGTCAGTAATTCCGTTTGCCTTATTACTGATAATGATTGCCACAGGCCCATTATTCTATGAGCATTTCTGGCATAAGAATTACCCAATTATTGCGGTTTCTTTGGCGGCAATTGTTGTGTTATACTATCTATTCGGTGTAGGCGATGTTAATCATCCAGTACATGCTTTGGCAGAGTATGTTCAATTTATAGCCTTATTGTCCTCATTATATATAGCCTCTGGTGGAATAATGATTGAGGTGGATAAGAAAGCTACTCCGCTAACAAATGTAGGTTTGCTTCTTATCGGTGCTGTTATTTCTAATCTTATTGGAACTACAGGAGCATCTATGCTTTTAATCAGACCTTTTGTTAGGTTGAACAAGGGTAGAATTCAGCCATACCATATTATATTCTTTATTTTTATGGTAAGTAACGTTGGAGGAGCCTTAACCCCAATTGGTGATCCACCACTGTTTTTAGGATTTTTAAAGGGAGTGCCATTTGCTTGGACCCTTGAGCATAATTTTGTTCCATGGCTTACGGGCTTGGGCTTGTTATCAGTGGTGTTCTATATTTTTGACAAACGTAATACAGACGAAGACTTGGAAGAAATTTCAAGTTTCACTAACAAAACAACTATTCTTGGTTCCAGAAATTTCATTTGGTTGGCCATAATAATTGCTTCTGTTTTTATTGATCCGAATGTAATTGAAGGAATTCCTGCCATTCATTATCACGGCCAGAAGTTTTCGTTTATTCGTGAGTTGATTATGTTCTCGGTAGGCTTTCTGTCTTATCGGTTTGCTGATAAACGTGCTATTAAAGGGAATGAATTCAACTTCGAGCCCATACGAGAAGTGGCCTTTATATTTATAGGAATTTTTGGGACTATGATGCCAGCACTGGCACTAGTGAGTGAATTTGCGCAATCTGAAACGGGTACTGCGCTTATTACACACAATACTTTGTATTGGGGCACTGGAATTCTTTCGGGCTTTTTAGATAACGCACCTACCTACTTAAACTTCTTGGCTGCAGCTCTGGCTTCTCAAGGAGGAGATATTGCTGTAATTAGCAATGTGCATGATTATGCCATGGGAGGTGTTTACGATGACTCAGTATCTAAACTTATCGCCATATCCCTTGGTGCTGTGTTCTTTGGTGCTATGACCTATATTGGAAACGGACCAAATTTTATGGTAAAGTCTATTGCTGAGCAAATGGGAATTCACATGCCTTCGTTCTTTGGTTATATACTTAGGTATTCCATTCCAATTTTGCTACCTATACTCTTTGTTATCTGGCTTATCTTCTTTGCATTCTAATTTAGTAGTAAAGAAGATCAGCTTCCATCTTTGTTGATTTTGTGTGGAAACATTTTGTAACTTCAATTCCCTGAAGGAATAAAATGGATAGCATTTACCTAGATCTTATTTTAAGCGGTCTCACTTACGTGATTCTAACGTATTTGACTTTTCAGCTTATGAAAAGTAGAAAGGTGAATAAGAATAAAGATGATGATGAAGGTGGAATTATGGACTTTACTCCGCCTAATATAGATTTGCCTCCAGGCGTAGTTTGGCCCGATTCCCCCTTAATTAGGAAGCCAAAAGCCGAAGAAGTGTACTAATTAGCGCTGCTTACATTTATCGCAAATACCAGTAATCAAAAAATTGCTTTCTTCTCCCGTGAATCCCCGAGGTAGTTTTACCGAAGGAATTTCCACATGCTCTAAGCAAGTAGTTTGTTCACATTTGTTGCACTTGAAATGGATATGGTTGTGTTGGTGGCTTCCTTCAGAACACTCATCGGCACAAAGTGCGTAACGAATACCTCCTCGGTCATCCAGTATTTTGTGAATCAAACCCTTGTCTAAAAAAGATTTAAGAGTTCGGTAAATGGTTACTCGGTCATACTTTCCATCTACAGCCGTTTCAATGTCGGCATGAGAAATAGCCACTTCATGATTAAGGAAAACCGCAATAACATCTGCCCTTCCTTGAGTAAGCCGTAGCGCATGGTCCTTTAAAAGTACTTTGATATGATTATCCACGAAATAAAGATAGTTATTCGAGAGAAGAATGTTGTACTCAATTTTTAAGTTCCATACTTCGCCAAATGGTTTTTCCTTACTTTCTCTTTTTTCGGAAAAGCTTAGCTATTGAATTGAAGGTCTTTTTCTCCCATTTCCAAAAAAAGCTGAACTGGCCCAATAGTGTGCCATAAAACAAAAGTAGAACTTGGTACAATGGCGGAATCAAAAGAAGATAAAGAAAAACCCCTTTTATACCTGTTAGGCTTTCGATACCAAAAAGCTTAAAAACATAAGGCTTTAAAAACACAACTGTCATTCCAGTAAGTGAAAATACAACCAACACCAAAACCACCTGAATGAGCGAGTTGAGATTCCATCGCTCTTTCATCTTTTCTAAAAACTGCGTATTTGCCAAACCTTTTAACTTTAAAAGCGCACGAAGTTAGGCATGTTGATACCAATCACCAACCTTAAATAAAACCTTATCAAAAAAACCTTCATTGGGTGGGTACGGGCTAATTATTTCAATAAATTACATCAACAAATTTTCTGATAAAAAATGTACGATTTAAGCAAGTTTCAGAGAGTGATGGTCTGCTTAGACCTTACCGAAATGGATAAAGGGCTTATCCAGTATGCGTCAATGATAGCGCAGATTTTGGAGGTTGACTCCGTTTACTTTTTACACGTGGCCGAATCATTAGAGCTACCTGCAGAAGTACAAGAGAAATACCCCGATTTGGTAGCTCCGCTAGACGAAACATTAGAGCATGAAATACGAGGAAACGTAGAAAAACACTTCAAAACTCCTGCCGGATGTGATGTTCAAATTAAGGTAGCCACAGGCCAAGTAACCGAAGAGGTGCTTAAAATGGCCAAAGTAAAGGTGATTGATTTGATGATTTTGGGCAGAAGACATCACCGCTCTAACGCTGGCTTAAATTCTAGCAAAATTGCTAAGAGCTCTCCATCTTCGGTAATGTATGTTCCTGAAAACCCAAAAATGGAGTTGAATAAGATTTTGATTCCTATTGATTATTCAGAGCATTCCCAAATGGCATTTGAGATTGGCATGGCACTTCAGAAGCAAACAGGTGCGAAGCTGATGAGTAATCATATATATAGAGTGCCGAAGGGATACTACAAATCTGGAAAAACATTTGACGAGTTTGCTGATATTATGCTCGAAAACACCAAAAAGGATTCTGAGAAATTCTTTAAGAAAATGGAGCTTGGCGACACAAAATTTGAACATACTTTTGCGCTTGACGATGACCCTCATCCAGCGGATAAAATTTATAAAACTGCCTCTGAAAAAGGAGCTGACTTAATTATTTTAGGGTCTAAGGGTAGAACAAGTGCAGCTGCATTTTTAATTGGCAGCGTGGCCGAAAAACTTGTATATGAAAGCGGAGATATACCTTTATTCTTAGTAAAGAAGGGAAAAGAGAATCTTAGCTTACTCGAGGCTTTGTTCCGTTTATAGTTATTGCCCAATTGTGGCTTTTAAGCTATAATTTAGTTCATCTTTTAAGATCATACTCTGATCGCCAGAAATAGAAAAAGAGCTCAATATTGATTTTCCTTGTTTAACATCGAAAAAGAGATTGAGCTCTTTCTCAAAATTATACACGGGGTTTTTATCCCGAACCAAGATTCGGATACTCTCTAGCCGATTTGCAATGTAATTGTATTCAATAGAGCGAACCGTTGGTTTTTCCGTTTTAGCAGAATCTATTACTTTTTTATTGCCGTTGCTTACAGAAAGCTCTTCCGTAATGTAGGCTGTTTCAAGCCCTAGCTTATTAATATCGGCTTGATAAAAAAGACCAAGCTCATCTTTCCATTGTTGAGCAGAATCAAATTTTAAAGTGATTTTTTCCGTTTCGCCATTTACGTTAAGCTCTTTGTAGAGTGCTGGTTTCTCTACTTCAAACATGGCTATTTGTTCGTCTAATAGCTCTATTAAGTCAAAATAGGTTCCAGTTCTAATTGCTTCAGACTCTTGACCTACAGTGCAGCCAAACAAGCATAAAGAAAGTAAGAGTACGATTTTTTTTAACCTCATATAAGTATGTCTCCGTTCATTTCTTTTGGAATCTCAACCCCCATTAATGTTAGAATAGTAGGGGCTAAGTCTCCAAGTTTACCATCTTTCATTTGAGGCTTCAATTCATTGTCAACGAGAATACAAGGAACCAAGTTCGTGGTATGCGCAGTATTTGGGCTACCGTCAGAATTTAACATGATATCCGAATTACCGTGGTCGGCAATTACTATTGTAGTATAGCCATTTTTCAATGCCACATCAATTACTTCTCCAGCACATTTATCTACAGTTTCGCAAGCCTTTACTGCCGCTTCAAAAACCCCAGTATGCCCTACCATATCTGGATTAGCAAAATTTAGACAAACGAAATCTACCTCTTGTTCACCCAGTTCTTTTACAATGGCTTCAGTAATATCATTCGCACTCATTTCTGGCTGCAAATCATAAGTAGCTACTTTAGGGGAAGGGCATAGAATTCGCTTTTCATCTTTAAATGGAATTTCTCTGCCTCCACTAAAGAAAAAGGTCACATGAGGATATTTCTCTGTTTCAGCAATTCTAATCTGTTTTTTACCTGCCTCAGAAAGTACTTCACCCAACGTGTTCTTCAAGTTGTCCTTATCGAACATCACTTTTACTCCACTAAAAGAATCATCGTAATTCGTGAGGGTTACAAAATGAAGCTTCATTGCCTCCATTTCTTGTTCGGGAAAGTCACGTTGAGTAAGCGCTTGCGTAATTTCCCTTCCTCTATCAGTTCTAAAGTTGAAATATATTACAACATCATTCTCCTCAATAATGGCTATTGGCTTGTCATTTTGGGTATGAATAATAGGAATGATAAACTCATCCGTTACCCCTTCAATATATGAGTTGGCAATGCTTTCAGGAATATTTTCTGAATTGATGCCAGCGCCTTTAACCATAGCATCATAAGCCAACTTTATCCTTTCCCAACGATTGTCTCTGTCCATGGCATAATAGCGACCAATTACAGAAGCGACTTTTCCAATGGTTTTTTCCATATGAGCTTCAAGATCAGCTATATACTTTATACCACCTTTTGGGTCAGTATCACGGCCATCAGTAAAAGCATGCACAAAAACATCCTTTAAACCTTCTTGGTGAGCAATACTGAGCAACGCTTTCAAATGATCAATGTGAGAATGAACTCCACCATCGGACAATAAGCCCAGAAAGTGCACTTTTTTTGAGTTCTCTTTTGCGTAGTTAAAAGCCGACTTTAAAGTTGGGTTATCGGCCAGGGTATTTTCTTCTACCGCTTTGTTTACCTTTACCAAATCTTGGTAAACAACCCTGCCAGCACCAATATTCATATGACCTACTTCTGAATTTCCCATTTGCCCAGCTGGTAATCCCACGGCTAAGCCAGAAGCTTCTAATTTGCTGTGAGAATATTTTTGATAGAGAGAGTCAATGACGGGAGTGTTGGCATGATCAATGGCAGAAACATTGGAATCGGTACCCAAACCCCAACCGTCCAAGATCATTAAGAGAACGCGTTTTTCCATTGGGCAAATATATATTATTATGATCTGGTTTGTAAGTCCAAAACGATTGTATTAATTTGATTTTGAACAACCTAAAGGAGAGTAATAATTGGCATTATTTTCGTTAAACTAATGGCTAAGTCACTAAAAATGAGGAATAAAAACATCATTATTACTTTCATGTCTCTTGTCATGGTATTGAGCTCGTTTTCAGGTTTTGCTCAAACCCCAGAAGAAACCTTGATAAAAAAGGTGCAAGAGTCATTAAAATCTTCTAGTTCCAGAGAGCTCGTTAAATACTTGCACGAACGAGTTGAAATAAAACTCGACAATGAGAAAAAAGACTACAGTACAAATCAGGCTGAAATTGTTCTAAAGCAGTTTTTTCAGAAAAACCCAGCGGACTCAACAGAGTTTATTCATGATTCTAAGTCTGATGGAGGCATTGTTTACGCTATCGGTTCTTATGTTTCAGGCAATAAGAAATACCGTGTTGTGATAAGGGCTAAGCAATTTAAGACAGACTATAAAATCTATAGGCTTGAATTTACTGAAGACCGTTAAGCCCTAGCAATCTATTTAGTATTTTTGAGCCATGTGGCCGAAATACATTACAGAAAAATCTCTCAATCTATTTATTGAAAGCGCTTTAGCCGAAGATCTTGGCGATGGCGATCATTCATCTCTAGCCTCTATTCCAGAAAATGCTGAAAACTCAGCGTATCTGCTGATGAAGGACAGCGGCATTATTGCTGGTGTGGAATTGGCCGAAATCATTTTCAAAAAGTTAAGTCCCTCTATTAAAGTAAAGTCTTTGGTAAAAGATGGTGATGCGGTTAAAAAAGGCGATATCATTATGCGGATCCACGGCAGCTCAAGGGCCATTCTCTCTGGTGAACGTTTAATGCTCAACTGCATGCAACGTATGAGCGGCATTGCGACTTACACCAACAAACTGAACTCATTGATTTCTCATACCTCAACAAAACTTTTAGACACACGCAAAACCACTCCTAATTTTAGGCTGATGGAGAAATGGGCGGTTTTTATTGGCGGTGGAGTAAACCATAGGTTTGGCTTGTATGACATGATAATGCTGAAAGACAACCACAACGATTTTGCTGGTGGAATTACTCAGTCGGTTTCAGCTACCAAAGACTATTTAAAACGTACTGGCCGTAATCTGAAAATTGAAGTAGAAACCCGTAACTTAGAAGAAGTTAAAGAGGTACTGAGCTTGGAGGGAGTGCATAGAATTATGCTCGATAATATGAGCCCAGCATTAATGAGCCAAGCTTTAGCGCTCATCAATGGCCGTTTAGAAACCGAGGCCTCCGGTGGCATTACCGAATCGACCATTGGGGCGGTGGCAGAGACTGGAGTAGACTATATTTCCGTTGGAGCACTAACCCATTCGGCCAAAAGCCTGGACATAAGTCTGAAAGCAGAATAATTTGAAAGTTAAGAAACGCAATTTTTTAGTTTTAATGATTGAAGCCTTGGTTTTGATCCTTATGTTTGTGTTCCTTTTTCGACACTGTGCGAGTTAGCAGGTAAATTATCATGATTGTAAAAACAAAAAAATACGCTTTAGATAAGAAAGCATACGTCCGTGCGGGGATGAAAAACATCCTTAAAGAGCAATGGTGGGTGGTTTTAATTGCTATCGGAATTTCTTCCATGGCTTTTGTCATTCCTTCAAACTGGTGGTGGATTGGCGCATTGATTGCCTACGTGTTGTATCTACTTTTCTGGCTTATTCAGTTTACGGGCGTAACCCAACTAGAGCAAAGCAAAATGCTTTTCGATAAACTTTCTTACGAAATTGACAGTCGTCAGATTTTAATTAAAATGAATTCTAAGCAAGGCATGCCCATGAAATGGGAGCAAATTAAATATGCTTGGATGGACAAAAAACAGTTTGTGCTTGTGGTAAACAAAGCCCAAATGATGATGTTCCCTTACACCGTTTTCAAAACTCAAAACGAAGTAAAATTCGTGGAAACGATTATGAAACGTAAGGGCTTGATCAAAGGGAAAAAAGAACAAGTAGAGAAATAATTAAGGTTTAATACTTTTGTAAAAGCACGGTTATATCAATAGCCGTGCTTTTTTTGTTATTTGCTGCCTAATTCAGAAAGTTGAAATCACGCTATTACATTGAGGGCTTAATTGCTGTTTTTCTCTTTGGTATTACTCCCATCTTCATCAAAGAAGTTTCTGCCAACGCAGTGACTATTGGCTTGGTACGGTTAGTGATTGGCGCAAGTTTTTTGTTTTTCTTGGCGGGAAATAAGAACCTAAAAAAGCTTACCAAAAAAGATTGGAAGGCACTTGTTCTCATTGGTATTGTTTTCGGAGCGCATTGGATTACCTACTTTATGAGTGTAAAACTCGCGACACCATCTATGGCCATCCTCTCAGTTTCTTCCTTTGGGCTACACATGATTTATTTGGACTGGGCGATTAACAAAAAAAAGCCATCGCCTTATGAAATTACCGCAGTCTTAATAGCCTTATTCGGTATCTATTTAATTGTACCGGCATTCGACCTGAAAAATAACCTTACAACAGGTATTTTGATCGGTCTGGTTAGTGCCGCCTTTTTTGCCATTCTGCCTTTTATTCAACGTAAAAACCAACATATCGATTCCTTGACAAGGGCCTTTGGTCAATACACTTTCGCACTTATTATTTTTCTACCCATATCATTCGAATCTAATTGGGATTTGACCCAACAGGACTGGGTTTACCTCGCAATTCTCGGCACTGTATGTACGGTAGGCGCACATACTTTATGGCTACGTGCCTCCACCATTTTGCCTCCAACCAACACAAGCCTTATCTTCTATTTAGGTACCCCAATCGCCATGGTTACCAGTTTTATTTTTCTAGATGAAGCGATGCCTACGCAAAAAATTGTAGGTGCTGGTCTTATCATTTTTGCTAATGTTTTTGGGGTTTTGATGAGAAGAAGAAGGAAAGAAAACCATCTAAAGTAAAAGTACTTTACCAGAACTGTATGTATATTGCGAATACAATCGCAAATTTTGTATTATATTTGCGAATATAATCGCAGAATTATGATTGACAGAGACCTCATCGAACTCATTCAAAAACGAATCAATGATAAAAAGGTCATTATTCTGTTAGGGCCTCGTCAGGTTGGAAAAACAACACTACTCAAACAGCACTTTTCAACTCAAAATACCCTGTGGCTAAATGGTGATGATTGGGACACAAGGAATCAGCTTTCCAACCAAACCACCACTTGGCTTAAACAAACGATAGCCAAACATGATAGAGTTATAATTGATGAAGCGCAGCGGATAGAAAATATCGGATTAACGCTTAAAATAATTCATGACAATATTCCTGAAGTAAAGGTGATCGCCACCGGTTCATCTTCTTTTGAATTAGCAAATAAAATTAATGAACCCTTGACTGGCCGAAAATGGGAGTTTAACCTTTGGCCAATTAGTACGGGTGAAATGATCAATCATCATTCGTTGTTGGAAGAAACACGCTTATTAGAGCATAGACTGGTCTATGGTTGGTATCCTGATGTAATCAACAGCCCTGGCGATGAGAAAGAGATTCTAAACACGCTTTCAGACAGCTATCTGTACAAGGATATTTTAACTTGGGAAAATATCAAGAAACCACAAAAGCTGGAGTTATTGGTACAAGCGCTAGCCTTTCAAATTGGTCAGCAGGTTTCCTATAATGAGCTTGGACAAATCACAGGCTTAGACAATCAAACAGTAGAAAAATATATTTCATTGCTGGAAAGAGCCTTTATTGTTTTTAGGCTTCCTTCATTAAGCCGTAATCTTAGAAATGAGTTGAAAAAGAGCCGTAAGGTTTACTTTTATGATGTAGGCATTCGCAACGCAGTAATAAAAAACTGGAACCCCGTAAGTTTAAGACAAGATGTAGGTAGTCTTTGGGAAAACTTCTTGATTGTGGAACGACTCAAACATAAAGCCTATAACTCCATTTACTCCAATGACTATTTCTGGAGAACCAATGCGCAACAAGAGATAGACTTTATTGAAGACTATGATGGAATACTCCATGCTTATGAATTTAAATGGAATGAAAAGAAAAAGGGGCGGTTTAGTAAGTCATTTACACAAGCCTACCCAGACCATGAACTGCTCACAGTGAATAAAAAGAACTATCTGGAATTCATTCAGAGGGCTTAGCTTTCTAGCTACAATTTTCTTCCTTTTACTTCTTCAGCCCCGGCTATTCCTTTTTCAAATTCCTTAAATCAATTTTCATATTTGTAGATTTTGATTATGTTTGTTCTACAAATACGAAATTTGCAAAATGAAAGGAACGCAATTAGGTGAATTTGAAGAGCTGGTATTGTTGGTGGTGGGCGTATTATTTCCAGAAGCTTACGGCCTAAACATCCGAGAGGAAATCATTAACCAAACCAAGCGAAAAGTAGCGATTGGCGCAGTGCATTCTGCCCTTAGCAGGCTCGATGAAAAGGGCTTTTTAGAGTCGGAATTGGCAGAAGGTACACATGAACGCGGAGGAAGAAGAAAACGCCTTTTCAAGATTACCGCAAGTGGCAAACAAGCCTTGGAAAAGAACCACGAATTGAGAAACTCTCTTTTCAACCAAATACCAGAAATGGCCTTAAAAATAGTGTAATCCATTGGGTCTACAACCAACATATGAACCGCCTAAACTGGCTGTCAAGCTGCTCTCGCTGGTGTGCAAAAACAACCTTTTCGAAGAAATAGAGGGTGATTTATACGAATACTATCAAGGCCAAAGGGAAGAGAAATCGAAACGGGTAGCGAATCTTTATTATTGGTTTCACATGCTCAATTTTTTACGCCCCTTTGCCATCAAAAAACTTGGCCAAAACTCAAATACAATCATCATGTACAGAAGCTATTTCAAATTTACTTGGCGCGGAATGCTCCGCCAAAAGCTGCAAACCAGTTTCCATTTACTCGGGCTTATTGTAGCCTTTTGCGTTTGCGGATTCATCTACTCCCACATCAAATACGAGTCGTCATACGATTCTTTTCTAGATAACGCTGATGACATTTATCGTGTGGCATGGATGAGTGAAAACCCACAGACCAGAACGCCTCACCCAATGGCGCAGGCGCTGGTCAACGATTTTCCTGAAGTGATTGATGCCGTCAGTATTTCGCCAATTTATGGGTCTGGACTTACTAAAGCTACAGTGCTACTAAAAAACGAAAAGGAAAACATCACATTTGATGAACCTAACGGCTATTTTGTTGATAGTACTTTTTTCGATGTATTTAGCTTTAAATCAATCCATGGTAGTGTAAAAAAAGCACTCCAAACAACTTGGGGAATCATTCTGACTAAGTCGACAGCCGAAAAGTATTTTGGAGAGGCAAACCCTGTAGGTGAAAGGCTTTCGTTCAACGGAATGGAAGATATGCTGGAAGTAGCTGCCGTAGTTGAAGACACTCCGAAGAACTCCCACTTCCGCTTTAATTTCCTCATTTCTTATGTGTCCCTCAAGTCTTTACAATTCAACGATCCATGGATGTCGTGGGATGATTTTGGGCACTTCAATTATTTGAAGTTAGCCCCCGGAACCGATGCAAAAGCTTTTGAAGCGAAAATTCCTGATTGGGCACCAAAATATTTAGACTGGGGAGAAGAAAGCTTGGCTTCCCTGAAAGCAGGGGATTTAAGGTTTGAATTACAGCCTGTTCAGAGTATTCATTTGCATTCGAATATTCGCTGGGAACTGGAAGCCAATGGTAGTTATAGCTACTTACTTATTTATGGCATCAGCGCTTTGTTCATTCTGCTGATCTCTATCATTAATTTCGTGAACCTCAACACGGCAAAAGCTGCGCAAAGACTGAAGGAAGTTGGGGTAAAGAAAACTTTAGGCGCTTACAAATCTCAAGTGTTTTCGCAATTTATTTTCGAGGCATTATTCACTACTTTTTTGGCGCTTGTGCTTTCCTTCTTGACTATGTATTTGTTGGAAGCACCTTTCAATCAGTTGGTCAATGGAAATATTTCGGTTGCAAATCTGTTTCAGACGGACATTATTTTGCTTCTACTTTCAATTGCTATCGTCACCGCATCGATATCGGCCATTTATCCTTCGCTCTATCTCAATTCTTTTGAAGCAGGGCAAATTTTGAAGGGTTTGAAAACAACGAGACTAGGGGGAACTAATATTCGAAATGGCTTGCTGGCTGTTCAATTTGTAGCTGCCATTCTAATGATTAGCGGAAGCATCATTATTAAAAATCAGATTACTTTTTTAAAGAACAAGGATCTTGGTTTCAAGCAAGAAAACCTTTTGGTTGTGGAAGTAGATAACTTTCAGGGCGACATGGAAGTAATGAAAACATCGGTTCAAAAAAGCGCAGGTGTACTTGATGTTTCTCTGGTTTCTAATGTTCCAGGAGGTCAGTTTAATCAACATGCTATTTATGCCGAAACTAATCCTTCCCTCCGTGTAGATGCCTCTGAAATGTTTATTGATGATGACCTGGCTGCAACTTTGGGTTTAAACCTATTGGAGGGAAGGATGCTGAGTAAGGAATTTTCCGCAGATTCTTCTGGAACGGCCTTTGTCCTGAATGAAACGGCTATAAGAGAACTGAATATGGTTGACCCAATAGGAAAACAGCTTCATTGGGAGAATAATGAAAAGCTTGTAAAAGGAACCATTGTTGGCGTGGTAAAAGACTTTAATTATAACTCTCTGCACGTTCCGGTCAGACCAATAATTATGATGGTTCCAACCTCATTTGGTTATAACTATTTGGTGGCAAAGGTGAGCCCTGTAAACTTAAAAGAGACGATATTAAATGTAGAATCAAATTTCAAAGCGGTGTTTCCTGACGGTGGATTCACGTATCGTTTTTTGGACGATCAGATTGAGCGGCTTTATTCTGAAGAAACTAGAACCCTTAAGATTACCACTCTGCTTTCGGCCATTTCTATTTTTCTTGCTTGCGGTGGGCTTTTGGGCATTATCTCCATTGTGATTAAGCAGCGCGTAAAGGAAATCAGTATCCGTAAAATTATGGGTGCTTCAGCTTCTCAAATTCTATGGCTGATGAACCTTAAGTACCTCTTAATCGCTGGCGTTTCGCTGCTGATTGCCGTGCCTGTTTCTGTCTATTTTATGAAAGACTGGCTCAGCAATTTCACGTACCAGATTGGAATTGATCCTTTGGCTTATGTGCTTACCGCAATAGCGGTGCTGTTTTTGATTGGCTTTACCATCACACTCATTTCCATGAAAACAGTAAAAAGCAATCCAGTAAATGCGTTGAGGTCGGAGTAGGTTTTTAAGACCTATATGGTTTAGGCTTCTAATTTGATAGAAAAATCTCACCGGGGAGATGCTGGTTTATGGATGATGTTAATGGGCTGTTATTCTTGATGGCCATAACCCAACTCTTCATTTTTATCCCAAAAAGCTCTGTAAAGGTCGTAGTAACTTCCTTTAGTTGTTATCCATTTGGCAACTATATATATAGCTTCTTCTAAGTCCTCGACATATGCCATTCGACCATCACTACCTCTAATGCCTTTTTCGTTCTTTTTTGCTCCACGGTTAATCAAGACATTCTTTTCATCATAGACTATTCTTCTTGCTTCCTCGTTTTGTTTGCCCTTGGGAAGATTATCCTTGAGTAGTTTGTTTAAGCCTTTATAATAGAGTTGAAATTTTTCAACTGGATCATCTATCTTTTGTCCAATAAGTTTTTCAGCCTCATTTTCAACTACCAGTTCGGAGTCTAAATTAATTGCTAGTTGCTCACCTTTGACGCTCTCAGCCTGTTGAAGAATTTCAAGTCTTTCTAGCTCTTCCTTAGACAGACCCTCTTTTTTGATATTCTTATTTGAATCCATTTTCCTAAACTGTTAATATTTCCTTAACTTTTTTTGCTGCCATTTCTAGTGAATCGACATCCCAATTTGATACATTCAAATTTTTCTTTGCTATTTCTACATCAGGGAAGTGTTCTTTAAATGCACCCCAGTAATTGTTTCCCTTGTCTGCCTGCCTAAATTGAAATTGAGAGTAAATAATGGAAGGGTGTACCTGAAGTTCATTAGCAAATTTTGATACCATTAATGGATTATGAATTAACGGTTCAATGAATTTCATTTTTTCCTTTGAAATTAAGTAGTCTTCGGCAAATTGATTCGCTTTATCCTCTTGCATTAAAAACAGATCTGGCTCTCCTGTTAAATGATATTTTATTTCACTTAACTGTTCAATATCAAATAATACATGATGCAATTCATGAAGAAGGGAAAACCAAATTGTAGAGTAATTCTTATTCAAATCTGTTATGATAATACATGGTTTTTCATTGATCAAAAAAGTTGCCCCTCTAATTTGAGTTTTTGGAAGCATTGGCTGAAATACTACTGTGATTCCAATATTAAAAAGAGCCCGAAAAACAGTTAAAAGTCCTTTCTCAACATTTTGGGTATACGGTTTAATTTTAGGAATTAATTTTTTCAAATCATCCCTTATATATTCATTTGGATTGTCAATTAGCTCAAAATACTTGTAAGAAGATTTTATCCAGAAGTCTCTCATTTTGTCATGAAAACTTCTCTTTGTTCTACTGTACAGAGCGTCATTCAATTCGCGTTCGTAGTCGAAAAGGTCGTCAAGCTGAAAGAAATTACATATTCTACTACTTAAGTCTTCAACACTGGCATTTTTATCTATGAACCCTAAACTGGCAAGAGTTTTAAGATCAAAATATTTATTGATAAAAGTAATTTCCGATGAATTCTGTAATTCCTTGATCTCTTCGAAGGGGCGATCTTTTAGATGATAAACAATCAGTTCTTCCAGTGTCAAGTCTAAGAATTCACCAAGTTTAAGAAGGTTTATAACATCCGTTTGCTTAGAGGACTTATCTAGAATTCCATCAAGACTTCTCCTTTGAAGATTAGCTAATTTTTCAAACTGAGTTTTACTTAGGCCTGTAACTTCTAATTTACTTTGAAGGAACTCCTTTAGAGAAGAGTTATTAGAGCCATCTAAGCTTTTATTTAAAAGTTCATCTATCATTTAGGGTGAATTTACCTCAAATAAACAATGTTTATCTAAATAAAGCTAATATGAGAGGTAAATTTACCTTTTATAAAATTCTTATGTAGAAGTTAAATTTGAATCTAACACTATAAGGATACCGTTGTAAAGTAGAGCAGGTAACACAATTCTCAATCTAATGTCTACCAAGAGTTTTCAGCTGAGGCACATCTCTCTCTTCCTTGAATAACCTACCTTAATCTGAACCGTTACATAGACGCAGTCTTTTTCTATCTTTATCCTATCACTCTAAAGCCCTAAGATGTCAGTACTTTATTTGCTCTCCAGTTTGGGGGTAATCAACGGATTATTGATTGGTGCTTTTCTGGTTTTTCGCAACCAGAACAAAGTCGCAAATGCCTATCTGGGTGGTCTGTTATTGGCTTTGAGCTTGCGGATTGGTAAATCTGTTTTCTATTATTTTGAAGATAATGTAGACTTATTGATCCTTCAAGTAGGGCTTTCTGCCTGTACTTTTATTGGGCCATTCTTTTACCTCTACACCAAAGCCATTTACAAGCAGCATCGGAAAATTCATACCAAGGATGCTGTCCTTCTCATAATTCTACTGGCTTCAATTCTAACCATTGGTTCAGTCTACTCTTACCGAAATCATCCCGCTATATGGAATGGCTATATCATTTATGGTATCTATTATATCTGGGCAGTTTTCACACTTTTAGGTTTGTATTACGCTGTCAAAATGCTGAAACCTGTAATAATCAAGCCCTCTACAATGAGCAAGCCACAGCAACACTTGGTCATACTCACCATTGCCATGCTCATCATCAATTTGACTTATCAGATGGCATTATATGGTTTGTTTACCTACATATGGGGTGCGCTAATATTTTCCTTCACCTTATATTTTCTCTTGGGTAGGATGCTGCTTTCCAGCAAGTTTTTCTCCCTGAAACCTACTGACCAACCACTCGCTAATGCCTCAAAAAAACTGGAGGAACTGAATGTGCTGATGGATACGCAAAAACCATATATCAATCAGAAACTAAAACTGGATGACTTGGCTGTGCAGGCTGGTCTTTCTAAACACAGTTTGTCCAAACTATTGAATGAAGAGTACCGATATGGCTTTGCGCAATATGTAAAAGAGTTTAGGGTGAAAGAGGCACAACAATTGATTCATACTAGACATGAGCTTTCGTTGGAGGGCATCGGCTTTGAAGCAGGCTTTAGCTCCAAGTCATCTTTTTTTGATGCATTCAAAAAGATCACGAATTCCACCCCCTCGGAGTATAGAAAGGCTCAGCAGTTGGTGGCATAAGCTGCAAATTACTCCAGAATGATCATTCTGGACTTCTTATCTCCGATTAATTCGATTTCTTTACGGCACTGCTCGTAATCTTGGCTGAACAAATCAATTCATCCAATGAAAATTAAAGTATTCATTTTTCTCGCTGTCATAAGTATCAGCCCGTGTTTTTCCCAAACAGATCATGAGCAAATCACGAAAATACTCAATCAATTTATTGTAGGTAGCCAGTATAACTATCCAGACTCGATAGCAACGGCTTTCCATCCAGGCACCCGTATGTTTCTCTATGATGGCACCGACTCGGCCTATTTTATGACCTCTGAAGAATATGCAGGATTGTATGGGCGTAAAGCGCCAGGCACGTTGAATAATAGGCCATCAAAGATCATCGGTATTGAGATTGACAGAGATGTGGCTTATGCCAAATTAGAGATTGATATTCCTTCTTTTGGGAATCGGTATCATGATTTACTCTTGCTTAAAAAAATCCTTGGCCACTGGAAAATTGTGGGCAAGGCCACTTCAGCTGGCCCGATTCCTAAAGCACCCGAAGAGTTCACGCCAAACCCAGCAAAGGAAGTGGTACTGACAGGGCTCAACAAACCTTGGAGCATGGCCTTTATTTCAGAAAACGATGTGCTTATTGCTGAAAAGGATGGCAGCCTTCTTCGTGTTAATTTGGAAACCAAAGAACGGAAAGCCATTTCCGGATTACCCAAGGATGTGGCAAGGGCTGTGGAGATTGACACTGCCAAATTTGAGAAAGGCATTTTCCCTAATAGTCTTCATGGGCAAACCCTAAGCGCCAATGCTGGCTGGTTTCAGGTGCTCCTCGACCCAGACTTTGACCAAAATAACTATGTATACATTTCCTATGCTGCAGAGAATAGGGCGCGAACCAGTACGACCAAAGTTATCCGTGGAAAACTGATTGACAACCAACTGAAAGAAGTGGAGATACTTTTTGTGGCAGAACCCTATGTGCATGGGCTTTATCACTATGGTGGCGGCATGATCTTCGGCAAGGATGGCAAGCTATACATTACCATTGGCGAACGTAACTTTTTTGAGTACATGAACCCTGAAATTCCGGTTGCACAAGATGTAAAAGACAAACGTGGAAAGGTCATCAGAATTAACCCTGATGGGAGTATTCCAAAAGACAATCCTGACTTTGGGCCAGGTGCGGTTAATGGACTTTATGCTATTGGCATTCGTGCTTCGCAAGGCCTGACCATACACCCAGAAACGGGAGATATTTGGTTAAGTGAACACGGCACAAATCAAGGAGATGAACTGAACATTCTGAAACCAAGTGCGAACTACGGGTGGCCTAATGTTACTACGGGCAGTTATCGAACGAATTATCAACCAAAGGCCATTTCGGGAGCGACTTTCACCGATCCAGTATATTCATGGAACCATACTGTTGCGCCAACAGGGTTGACCTTTTACTCAGGAAGAGAATTTCCATTATGGAACGGGAATTTGATTGTGCCCGGACTGAGCAAAGGCAGTTTGTGGAGAATGGTGGTTGATGGTGATAAAATCATAAGTGCCGAAGAACTATTCATCAATAGCAGGGTGAGGTTAAGAAAAGCAATTGTTTCTCCTGGAGGGCAACTCTATTTACTTTCTGACGAAGAAGACGGCAAACTGATTCGGGTGTTTAATAGTAAGCGCTGAGAGAAACGGGAGTCATTTCACTGTGGAATGACTCCTAAATTTTGAAGTCTTTTTGTAGTAAGAGAACTCTGCGAAGTGTTTGAAAACCAACAGGCTAAAGTGCGTATGCTCTCACTTTGCTGTAAGCACTAAACGGGACGCTACCCACACAGCTGTCTGTAAAAACACTGCCTTCAGAAAAATGAAACCCACCAGAACCATAAAATTTTCAGAAGGGAACAGTCGCTTGCAGAAGACACAGATTGGTGGTTGTATTGTATTGAAATAGATTAGAAAAAGTTGATATATGTGTCATTAGCGCCTGTTAGCCAAAGTACTTAGAACAGTTGATTCGAGTCTTCCACATTCCTCTTTGCTTCTTCGACCATATACATATTGTGACAATTCGGACAATACAGATACCATTCAAAATAGTATGATTGATTCTCTTTTATTTTTCTTTTCTTTGGTCTCTTTACGACCACAGTAGTACCACATTTTCGGCATGGGTCTCCCTCTTTTTCAACTTTTATTTTTTTCTGTTTTGGGAAACTTGAATTAGTTTGCGTCTCTGATTCAACCTTGTTAGGTTCATAACCTTTGTCTTCCAGGAGTTCTTTTGAATTTAGTGCAATGCTAGCAAGTTCATCGCACCTCTCATTTTCAGGATGGCCTGCATGCCCTTTCACCCAGTTAAACTTCACTTTTTCATGTTTTTCAATCAAGTCTAGGAGCTTAGACCAGAGATCATAATTAATTGCTTTCTTATTTTTGGTTCGAAACCAATTTTTTGATCTCCACTTTTTAGCCCAACCAAGTTCAACTCCATCAATCACGTATTTAGAATCTGTGTAAACCTTCACTTTGGACGTAGTCTTTAATTGTTCAAGACCAAAAATCACCCCCATCAATTCCATTCGATTATTTGTCGTTAGCCGATAACCCTTAAAGAATTCCTTTCGCTTCCCTTTATAGGACATGATTACTCCAAACCCCCCGTTACCAGGGTTGGGCTCAGCACCTCCGTCTGAATAAAGATCTATTTCCGGTATTTCATCCCAAGTTCCCATAAATGTTCGTAGTAGAATATTTCGTTTAACGCTATGTATCAATCACAAATGTGACGTATAGCCATAAATATATTCATTTTTATGACAATAAAATGTGAGTAAACAGACGGTTAGCCTTTGCGCAGCTTAAATTACTTCGTCCAGTTTATCATTTTTATACCAGTAAGACGGTCGAAGTGTTTTTCGTTATTGGTAACTAGTGTTAGATCATTAGCGATAGCAGATGAACCAATTAACAGATCAAAGTCATCTACGGGTCGACCTTCTTTTCTCAATCTTGCTTTTTCATTGGCAAAAGTATCTAAGCCATCAAAGATTGGAAGGATTTGAATGCCAGAAAGAAAGTTAGAAAGGACTAAATTGTTACGCTCAGGAGATGCGCTATTTGCTACTCCATACTTGAGCTCAGCGAGGGTAATTTCGGAAATATATAGAGAATCTACATCTACGGAATTAAATTTAGAGTCTAACCCATATCGACCCTTCATGTAATAGATACAAATATTGGTATCAATCAAGTATTTCAAAGCTCCTCGATTTGACGATTGGTTTTTCTACTATTTTGAATTCGTTTGATTAATTCTTCTGCAGACTCATCTGAGCTCCATGCCCCAAAGGCTGATTTCATTTTTGATTTTGCAGAAGCTTTTGATTTTACCGATTTCGTTAGCCTGTCAATTAGATTCAATTTCATCGTTGGGCTTAAGCGTTCAAGTAAGCCTAGGTAATTATTCAATATTTTTTTGTCAATGGCGTCCATATAATCAAGTTACGAAATTTATTGACTTAGGATATAGCATCAGGGGCAACTATTGGATAGTGTTCGTCCTCGTATTTCTCTATCAATATTGAAAGTATTTCTGCTTCATCGCCCTCAGGAGTTTTCTCGGGAGCATGAAAAATTGCTTCAAGTCTTTTAAGCGCTTGATTGTAGTCCAGTTCCGTCTTGATTGCTTTGATTTCCATGTTAAATAGTGTTTGCTTCTACTTCCCCATATCTACCGCCAAATACTGCGCGGTGTAGTTGTCTTTGAGCTTAATCATTTCTTCAGGCGTACCGGTAAAAGTGATGTTACCGCCTTCGTGACCCCCTTCTGGGCCAAGGTCAATAATCCAGTCGGCTAGTTTGATGACTTCGGTATTGTGCTCAATAATGATGACGGAATTGCCTTGTTCAATCAGTGCGTTAATGGCTTTCATCAGTTTACTAATGTCGTGAAAATGAAGGCCCGTAGTGGGTTCATCAAATATGAAAAGAATGTGTTCCTTGTCATTCGATTTCCCCTTTCCGAGGTAGAAAGCCAGCTTTACCCTTTGGGCTTCGCCTCCACTGAGCGAATTGGAAGACTGTCCTAAACGGATGTAGCCCAAGCCCACTTCTTGCAGTGGCTTCAGTTTACTATGCACTGCTTTTTCATTGGCGAAGAAGTCCATAGCATCATCAATGGTCATGTCCAATACATCGGCAATGCTTTTGTCGTTGTAGGTAGCTTCTAGAATTTCTTGTTTGAAACGTTTGCCTTTGCAGCTTTCACAAGTCAGCTGAATATCGGCCATAAACTGCATTTCAATTTTCACCACGCCTTCGCCTTGGCAAGTTTCACAACGGCCGCCATCTACATTAAAGGAGAAAAATGCGGGCTTATAACCACGCTGCTTCGACAGGGGTAAATTAGAATACAAGGCCCTGATGGCATCATAAGCTTTTACATAAGTAACTGGGTTCGATCGGGATGATTTACCAATCGGATTTTGATCGATGAACTCAATTTGGGTTACCTTTTTGGTGTCGCCTTCAAGCGCATCCATTTTGCCTGTTTGCTCACCTACTGTGCCTAACATTTTACCCAATGAAGGATAAAGAATTTTCTTTACTAAGGTAGACTTTCCCGAACCACTTACGCCTGTAATTACGGTCAGCACGTCCAAGGGAATATCGACACTCACATTTTTGAGGTTATTTTCTCTGGCTCCTTTTATTTTGAGCGCGTCACGCCATTTTCTTCTGTGTTCAGGAATAGGCAATTTTTCTCTTCCGCTCAAATAATTGGCCGTATGGCCCGTGCCATTCTGAACCAATTCTTCGATCGTTCCTTGGAAAATTAATTCACCACCATGAGATCCAGCATCGGGCCCAATATCTATGATTTGGTCAGCCGCTTGCATTACTTTTTCCTCGTGCTCTACTACCACAACGGTATTTCCCAAGTCGCGCAGGGTAAGCAAAACAGAAATCAATCGGTCGGTATCGCGAGGGTGCAGTCCTATACTTGGTTCATCCAAAATATACATGGAACCGACCAAAGCACTTCCCAAGGAAGTGGACAGTTTAATGCGTTGAAACTCCCCGCCCGACAAAGTGCTGGTCAATCGGTTGAGGGTAAGGTAACCTAAGCCTACTCGACCTAAATACTCAAGTCGGTTCTGAATTTCTTGAAGTAACCTTTTGGCAATTTTTTCCTCATGAGCAGTAAGTGGAAGCTTATCGAAGAAAACTGCGGCCTCTTTTACAGGCATTAGTACGATGTCGGTAATACTTTTACCGTCTACCTTTACATAAGAGGCATCTTTCCTTAATCGTGTTCCTTTGCACTCTGGGCAGTCGGTGCGGCCACGGTAACGCGAAAGCATTACGCGGTACTGAATTTTGTGTGTTTTCGACTCTAAATGTTCAAAAAACTTATTGAGCCCTTTAAAATATTTGTTGCCGGTCCAAAGCAGCTCCTTCTCTTTTTCGGTAAGTTCTGCATAAGTTCTGTGAATAGGAAAATCAAACTCAATGCCGTGTTTTAATAGCGGTTGCAACCATTTATTCATGGTTTCGCTTCGCCAAGGAGCAATAGCACCTTCATATATCGAAAGAGATTTATCGGGAATGACCAAGTCAATATCAATTCCTAAAACCTTCCCAAAACCCTCGCAGCGCTTACAAGCACCAAAGGGGTTATTAAAGGTGAATAGGTTAACGCTTGGCTCTTCAAACAAAATTCCATCTGCCTCAAATCTGTCTGAAAAAGCCGTTCGGCCTTCACCAATCACTTCAACAATACAATCCCCTTGCCCCTCAAAAAGGGCGGTTTGTACCGAATCTGAAAAACGGAATTGTGTGTCTTCATTATGGGCCACAACCCCTCTATCAATCAGGATTTCTAAGTCTTTGGAAACAATGTCCTTTTCGTCCTTGAGTAAATCTTCTATAAAATAGGGCTCACCTTTGGCTACCACACGGGTATAACCTTTTTGTAGCAAGAGATTCAGTTCTTCTGCTACGCTACGCTCTTCTTTCTGAATCAGCGGACAAAGAATCATCACCTTGGTGCCCTCTTCTTTGGCCATCAAAAACTCTACAATACTGGTTACGCTATCGCGGCTCACTTCTTTGCCACTTACTGGGCTGTAGGTCCTTCCAATTCGGGCAAAAAGTAATTTTAGATAATCGTAAATTTCGGTAGTAGTGCCTACCGTAGACCGAGGGTTTCGCGTATTCACCTTTTGCTCAATGGCAATGGCTGGCGAAACCCCTTTGATATAATCCACCTCAGGCTTTTCCATTCGGCCTAAAAACTGGCGAGCATATGAACTCAAGCTTTCCACATACATCCGCTGCCCTTCGGCAAAAAGCGTATCGAAAGCCAGCGATGATTTTCCAGAACCAGAAAGGCCAGTAACCACTACCAGTTTATTCCTTGGAATGGCCACATCGACACTTTTGAGGTTATTTACCCTTGCACCCTTAATTATAATGAACTCTCTAGGATTCAGATCATCAATAAGGGTAGGGCGGCTAAGTGTTGTTGAATTCATACGATTGCAAAGATAACAGAGCTAGCAACTAATTGTTAACTGAAAAATAATTACCTTTTTCAGAATTAAATTCTAAACTCTGGCATTATACTTGATTAAAGTTTTGCAATAGTGCTGAAGGCATTAGCCTAAAGCTTGAAAATCAAAAATTACGATCAAATATTTGTAATCTGTATTTGAATCAATACATTTGAGATTGTTACTTTCATTAATCCATTTCCAAAAACTAAACATTACCGTATGATATAAACCTCTACTTAGACCTAACAATAACTAACATGAGGAAATATGAAGTAAGCGATAGCCAATTGATATCGCTATACAAAAACGGTAATGAAGACGCATTCGCGGAATTAGTCTCACGTCACAAAAACAAAATCTTTACTACGATCTATATGATTGTAAAAGACCATGATCTTGCAGAAGATTTATTGCAGGAAACTTATGTGAAAGTGGTGAATACAGTAAAGTCTGGACGCTACAATGAAGAAGGTAAATTTCTGCCATGGGTGAGCCGAATCGCACATAATTTAGCGATTGACCACTTTAGAAAGGCCAAGAGGTACCCTACAATTGTGATGGAAGATGGCAGCAATGTGTTCAACAGTTTAGAGTTTTCTGAAGAATCTATCGAGGATCGTCAAATAAAAGAAGATACACACGCGTTACTAAGGGAGTTAATAAAAGAGCTACCCGATTCACAGCGAGAAGTTCTTATGATGAGGCACTACATGCAAATGAGCTTTCAGGAAATTGCTGAAGTAACAGATGTTAGTATCAACACCGCCCTTGGTCGTATGCGTTATGCGCTCATCAATCTTAGAAAAAAGATGGACAAAATGAACGTTGCGTATGATAAGAACATCTACCCAGAATGACCTGATCAGATACATATATCAGGAGACCGACACAGAAGAAAATATCGAAATTCAAACTGCTGCCATTTTAAATGGCTCGCTGGCGCATGAGTTGCATGAACTTGAGCAAACAGTGAAGTCTATTACGGCAGCTGAACGAGTACCTTCTGAGTCGACTATCGACAAAATACTAAGTTACTCTAAATCCTATGACCTTCATTCCTTGAAATAGCCTAATTTAGGGGCATGACGAGGAAGCAGAGATACGAGGCTTTTATAGCATACTTTAGTGAAAACCAACCACAGGCCGAAACGGAACTGCAATATGGCAATCCGTTCGAGCTGCTCGTGGCTGTAGTTTTGAGTGCGCAATGCACCGATAAGCGAATCAATATGGTTACGCCCAAATTGTTTCAAGATTTCCCTACCCCGGCCCATTTAGCGGCTTCTCATTTTGACGAACTTTTTCCCTATATAAAAACCGTTTCGTACCCTAACAACAAAACCAAGCACCTATTGGGCTTAGGCAAAATGTTGGTGGAAGATTTTAATTCTGAAATTCCTGAAACCATTGAGGATTTACAGAAACTACCGGGTGTTGGCCGAAAAACAGCAAACGTAATTACTTCTGTAATTTGGAATCAGCCCAGTATGGCGGTAGACACGCATGTGTATAGAGTCTCCAAAAGATTGGGTTTGGTGAATCAGAATGCCAATACTCCCTTGGCAGTAGAAAAACAATTAGTTAAACACTTACCAAAAGAGGTGATTCCCTTGGCGCATCATTGGCTCATATTACATGGTCGCTATACTTGCTTAGCCCGTACTCCCAAATGCGAATCATGTCCGTTAACTTCTTTTTGCCGTTATTTCGAAAAAAGGGAAGGAATAGCACGATAGCGCCCGTTGATTGTTCACCATGAAAATTCTGTATATCCACCAATATTTTAAAACGCCTCAAGAAGGTGGAGCCATTCGCTCTTACTACTTGGCCAAAGGCTTGGTGGACGAGGGTTTTGAGGTTGAAATGATTACAAGCCACAATGAAGGAATCTATCAGAAAACCGTGATTGATGGAATCACAGTCCATTATTTGCCAGTTTATTATAGCAATGATTTAGGGTTTCTTAAGCGTATTTTTTCTTTCTATTCATTTCAAAAAAAGGCCAAGCACCTGATTTCAAAAGAGAACTTGAGTTTTGACTTGGCATATTTGACTTCCACACCATTAACAGTAGGCTTGGTAGGTCTTTGGTTAAAGAAAAAATTAGGCAAACCCTATATTTTTGAAGTACGAGATTTGTGGCCCACTGCCCCGATTCAGATTGGGGCTATTAAGGCTGGCTGGCTAAAAAAGCAGCTTTATGCGCTTGAAGCTAAAATATACAAACATGCAGATAAGGTTATTGCACTTTCACCTGGCATGGAAGATTGGATTAAAGAAGTAGTTCCTGAAAAAGAAGTGCACATGATTCCGAATATGGCCGATTGCGAATTTTTTAGTAAGGAATTAAAAGACCCAAAACTGACTTCGTTTTACCATGTAAACGATGCCTTTGTTGTTACCTATTTGGGAAGTATTGGAATTACCAATCACCTCGAGTTTTTGCTAAATATTGCTGAAAAATGTTTGAAAGCAGGGCTAAATATAAAATTCAAGGTTGTGGGTGAAGGCTCGAAACTTCATCAAATTAAACTTGAGGCCTATTTAAAAAACCTAAGTAATGTAGAGTTTTATGGCCATCAGAATAAGGAGGGTGTGCGAAGATTACTGAACGTAACCGATGCCACATATGTCTCTTTTGCCAACATTCCTGTTTTAGGCACCAACAGCCCAAACAAAATGTTCGACAGTCTGGCTTCGGGTAAGCTTACCATTGTAAACTCAGCTGGCTGGACGAAAAACTTGGTAGAAGAAAATGAATGCGGTTTTTATACTAATCCAGAAGACCCAAGTGATTTTATAAAGCAGATTGCTCCGTACATGGAGGATTCTATACGTTTGGAAACCTATAAAAACAACGCTCGAATAGTGGCGGAAAGGCTTTATTCAAGAAGGCTGCAAGTACAGAAATTGATTAATGTTTTAGAGTCGACCAAGAGCGCTTAGTTGTTTCTTGGCCTGTATCTTGATTGCAGCAGAACATCATTAGCGTCAGTGAGCTTCATAAGCGCAGTAAAGTCTAAATCCTTTTCCTCTTGATATTTCTGAACGATTTGCCAGCCTATCCATTGGCCAATTCTGCCTGGGCAAATAGGGTCGATTTCTGGAATTCCCGGACGTTCATCGATGTATTTTGTCAGGTTCAGTGGGCTCTTGTCGTATAACAAAGCATTATCAACAAAATACGACCACAGAAAACCTTCGCTGCGTATTGAAGAGGCTAATGTTTCGCCATCATAACCCATAATCAAACTATCAGACAAGCAAGGCAACATAGTTTTCGTGAATTCAAGGGCTTTTCCGTAGTAAATCATTTCATCCAAAATGGTACGTTCAGCGTCTTCGCTAGTGTCATTAAATTTTAAAGAACTAAACTGAACAATGTGTGGTACAAGGTGCTCAGGAGTTAGCCTTACTGCTAAATAGTCGTACACATTTGGTCGATAAGAAGCTTCTGGACCCAAGTAATAATCTAATCCTATCACTACCAATGAATCGGAGAAGAACACATCATTACCAAAGGCGGAATAAACGGTTTGAACTTTAGGTACTTTATATTCAGGGTAATAAGACTTGATACGTTTAAAGGCTGTTTCTAAATCTTGCTCTAATTGGGCTTCGTTTATAATCTGCTTGGTTTGCTGATACAGCGTATCTACAAATGGGTTTTTTATCAGGTTGAAAACCTCAGTGAGCATTTCGGACTTTGATGGATAGTCTGCGGCTAGAAAAAAGTAATCGCGTACAATGGGGTTGGCTTCTAAAAAAGCACTTAAAGCTGCAGTATCTTCTACTGAATGAATTTGATCAATCAAACTCACATAGTCTAAATCAAGGGCTATATTTGGAATGTCTTTGCAGGGATCATCCTTACCACAAGCCATTACCAATAGGAAAACGAAACTTATAATCCAGCTTTTGTTCATACTTAATTTTAAATGACAAAAGTATTCATTTATTTTATTCCCCATGAGGAAATTCACTTTTGCAGCCGTTCTATTATCATTGTTTAGCATATCAGCTTTAGCGCAAGATTATAATATTGGTATCAAATTAGGGCCTACGCTTACTTACTCAAAACCAAGCACAGAGGGCACAAGCACTAATTATGATGATGATGGTTCGTCTGTTCAGTTTTTGATTGGTGCTTTTGTGGATTACCAGTTTCAAGAAAATTACTTTTTCAGCGCTGGAATTAATTATGCTTCCAAAGATTTTGGTATAACTGCGCGGTCAACCAATAGCATTGCCAACATAACGGGAGCTGCTAGTTTTAGCCAAGAGTTTTTACAGATTCCGGCCTTATTAAAACTTTACACAAACGAGGTAATCCTTGATACAAAGGTTTATTTCAATTTTGGTCTTGTACCCGAAATACGTTTGAGTAATTCTCCTAAATCAGATAACTCTGACCTCATTCGTGAGTTTAGAAGCTTTGATTTAGCAGGTAATTTTGGTGGAGGTTTAGAAAGAACTATTGGTGTTAATACACGTGTTTACGCAGGCCTATTCTATAACCTTGGTTTTATTAATCAGGTGAAAACCCAAAATGACACTTACGATGAACTTACCCTTAAAAACAGGCTTTTTGCCCTCGAAATAGGAATTAAGTTTTAATGCAAACTGCCTGAATAATCGAGGTTAAAAACATTCGCACATAAATCAGTTAAATCCTTCTAGTGATTTATAAATGTTTAGTGCCACAATATAAAGCCCTGCCTCATCACCCCAAGATACCTTTTCTACTTTGGCCATTCCTTGCACATATACATCGGCCCAAGCGTCTATGGTTTGAATATTAGAATGCCCCATTAAAGCGCGGATAACTCGTACTAAGTCGGGATGAAACTCCAAATGAATACCCACGCTATTTTGGGCTACTACCATTTGACGATATTTAAGGTCTTGTTTTATAAGATGAAGGGCAAGGGCTTTTTTATCCATAACGATTAGCTTTAACATTTGTAATATTTAACCAAATTTATAATTATTATCGTTAAACACAATTAATAGTTTATTATACGATATATTATTTTACTTATACGATAACCAATGTTGTCAAATGCTAATTATTAATTTCTTATTTTGGCCAATAATGTGTGTTTAACGATAAGTTTATGGCCGAAAAGAAAATCTATAATCGTATAAAAGCAGTTTTAGCAGAGAAGGGAAAATCAAATAATTGGCTTTCTCAGCAAACAGGAAAGAACATCACTACTGTATCGCGTTGGTGTACCAATGATATGCAGCCAACAATGGATACTCTTTTCACTATTGCCGCAGTTTTGGACGTAGATGTTAGGGAACTACTGGTACGGACAAAAGGATAGTCATTGTTTACCTGCTTAAACTACTGTAGATTAATTCTTTACTAATGCTTTTTTACTATAGTTAGAATTTATGTCTTGGTTGCAATTAGCAATTGCACAAACAAATATGTAATCATTTGATTACAATTACAAACATATGAGAATAATTTTTTACTTATGTCAGTAAATGATCGCATAGAGTTGTTAATGAAGCATTTTGGTTTATCTGTGAATTCTCTTGCAGAACAGCTTGATTTTAGCCGAACTGCTGTGTATAACATAATTTCTGAGAAAGGTAGACGTACTTCTCCTAGCCACGATTTCTATATCAAACTCAAAGAATCATATGAGAACATTGACCTGAACTGGCTAATTACTGGAGAGGGTGAAATGTTACTTGATGAAAATCGATTGATGGTTGCTGATTCGGCTGGAGAATACAAAGTCAGAAAACCCCAAAATTCAGACCTTCAAAAAGCCCTAGCTGAGGTACAGGAAGAACTGAAGGCTGTAAATAAGCGTATCGATCGGTTAGAAGAAGGGCATTAATTCAGTAGGCCTTAATGTAAAAGTATTAGTTTGGCTCCAATAAAGTAATTTCTTTCAGGAGCTGGCTGGAAGTAGCGGTTACCAAATGCGTTGAGGTCATTGCCCAAGCTGTAGTCTACATCAAAAATATTATTTACACCACCGAATACTTCCCACTGCGTTTTTTTCTTTTTCGGAATCTTATAGCTGTAATTCATATTCCAGAGGTTGTATGGCCTAGAGTAAACGGTATTGCTATCGTTTAGTGGAATAGCATCTGAGTAATGATAGCTTAGGTTAACATTTAGGTTATAAATGAAACTGGCGTTTACCTGCATATTCACTACATTTTGAGCCGTTCCAGGTAAGGCATTTCCAGAAAAATCATCACCATCATTAATATAGTTTTTATACTCAAAGGCATGAAAGGTGTAAGAGAGGGAAGTACTTAAGTTTTGCAAAGGCTGCTCTTCATTTTTAACCCATTGACCCAAAAGCTGAAATTCTAAGCCTTGCTGAATGTTTTTTCCTGCATTTCTGAAAAGCACTACCCCATCATTATTGGTGTAGGAGGAAATTGATTCTTTAAGGTCGAACCTGAAAATGGCCATATCGAATGATAGACGAGTATCAAGTAAATTGCCACGAACATTCCATTCATAATTAGTGCCTTTTTCTGGTTCAATATCACGGTTGATGCTGCCTTCGTTGGTTCTAACTTCTGTTGTAGTAGGGGGAGAAAAACCTTGTGAGACGCTAAAATGAACAGAGAGATCAGGGTTTATTTTTTTTGAAATTGCCAGCCTTGGCGACCATACCGTTTCAAATTTTTTGTTGAATTGTGTTGGGTTATTGTTCACTTTATCCACCAAGCGATTAATGTCATAGTTCAATGCATTTTGGCTGAGGCCTGCAGTAACAAAAAGGTCTCTCATAGGTTCAATTCGGAACGATCCAAAAACGATAGACTGCTTTGAAGTGATGTCATCCTCAAAATTAATAGTGTCGGCCTGCCCCATTACATTGCCAAAGTTCTTACCCAAGAAAGAAGACTTTTGAAATTCACCTCCAACTACAAAACTGGCAGGTTTTCCAGCAAAAATTACACTTCGACTCACTTCCATTCTTCCACCAAATATATCCTGTTCGTCTTGTTTATAGTCAAGAATAAAAGGGTTTTCAAAGTCCATTTTCGAACCAAAAATTGACACCTTTCCTTTCCATCCTTTTCCCCATTCTAGTTCTTGCCCTATTTTCATTAACCAATATTGATTGTCAATAGAAGCATTTTTTTCAGTACTTCCCGGCCTAGATTTCCTTCTGTTTTCGCTTCTTTGCAAAGGGTTTAGTGCGCCTGGTATTTCATAAAATAGATTTGAATAAAGCATTGAAATGGAGAGTGTCTGCTTGCTATTGGGAAAAAACAGCGCATCCATTTCGAGATTTCTTCTATCCATGGCATTGTGATCTCTGTAGCCGTCTGATTTCTGAATGTTAGCCTTTACGGTCAGACTGTTTTTGCTGCTCAGCTGATTGAAAATCATACCTGACTTTAACAGGCCATATGAACCCATGGCTGCTGACGCCTGAATGCTATTGTTCAAATCGCCCGGCACTGTACTTCTTAACTTTATTACACCGCCTGTTCCTGCACCATAAATACTGCTTGCAGGGCCTTTAATAATTTCAATTCCAGAAATATTATTGAGGTCTAGCAGGTTGATAAAGGTGTTTCCCCCTGGTTCGGTAAAGGGAATATCATTCCAATATACCTTTACATTACGCACACCAAAAGGAGAACGGACTGAACTGCCCCTAATAGAAATACGATAACTTGCTCCTGCTCTTTCTTCAAAACGAATACCAGGCACGGAGTTTATGGCTTGCACCAAAGAGCTTCGATCGAAACGTTGTAAATCTCTGAGTCCTAAGGTAGAAATTGCTCCGGCTTGTTCGCTTAAATCTCGGTTTTCTAAAAAGCCTTCTACCTCTACACTTTGTAAGTCGGTAGTGTTGGGTGTTAATGTCAAAGTTTTCCAAGAGTCTGCAATCACTTCAATTTCGAGTGTTTTAAAGCCTACATGGGTAATGTTCACTTTGCTGTTTTCGGAAATCTCTAAGATTACCATTCCCCGCTGATCGCTTACTTTTACTTGGTCAGTACCTAAAACATATACCAAAGCCCCTTCAATAGGTTCAGAATTAGAGCCTAGCAGTATCAAACCAGTCTGCGATTTAGCATAAAGGGCGATGCTCAAAAAACAGAGCATTAATATGGGTTGTTGTGATTTTCGAATAAATCCTGATTGCCGAATTGCTTGCATGCCTGCTGAGTAATTTTCCACACTCGAAGATCGGATTTTTTGCGGATTAGGGAACACTTCTGAACCTTGTTTTATGAGGTTTAGAGCTTACTTACTTCGAGATTGTGTAGGTAGTTTTTTCTTTGTCGATTTCTACTTCTGATAATATAAGCTGAGTGAGCGTATCACCGTATTCCATAATTTTATCGATGAGCCGCTGTAACTGTAGTCTGTCTTTTGCGATGATTTCAAGTTGAACATTTTGGCCGCCAGTTATTCTATAGGCTTTTTTAACTTCTGGGTAAGTGCCAACAACGCTTAGAAAAGACTTCAGTTTGCCATGGAAAACCTTCACAGAAATAAAGGCCTCAATATCGTAGCCGAGTAAACGGCTATTGATTTCTACTGTATAGTTAGAGATCACCCCTTTCTCTTCTAGCTTTTGTACTCGCTCTCTTGTGGCAGATGGAGAAAGGCCTACAAGTCTTCCGATTTCGGCAAATGAGAGTCTTGAATTTTTCTCTAAAACCTTCAGTATTTTTAAGTCTAAAGCATCAATCATTGAATCAACTGTTATTGGTTAATAAAACCATTCATAGAATCGAAATATCAAACTTAGGCAATTCAATCAATTTTAGAATGAAGCTATCTCAAAAGATCTTTGTAAGAAAAAGAAATATGAGAAAACTTAATCCATTTCACTTGGCTATTCCTGTGCAAAACTTAGCGCTATGCCGAGAATTTTATGGCCAAACTTTAGGTTGCGCTGAAGGAAGAAGCGCAGAAAAGTGGGTTGATTTCAATTTTTTTGGACATCAACTCGTCATTCACACAACTGCTAAAAACCATGGGGCAGACAACGCTCAATCTAATCCAGTAGATGGGCATGATGTTCCTGTTCCTCATTTTGGTGTAGTATTAGATTGGGGCGAATGGATGGATTTATCGGAGCGGTTAAAGAAAGAGAAAATACATTTCGTTATAGAACCCTACATCCGCTTTAAAGGCGAAGCCGGAGAACAGGCTACTATGTTTTTTCTGGACCCAGACGGAAACGCTTTAGAGTTTAAAGCATTTAAAGATATCGATCAGTTATTCGCCAAAGGTTAAGCTTGAGTTTTTAAACTCAATGGGTGTTTTGACTCAAAAGCAAAACGATTCAAGGTGGACGTTTGAAAGTAAAGTACAAATCTGATACATTTAATGACTAGTCACATGGTGTAAGTAAAGTTATGCCATGTGATACGTTTCCATTTTGAATCAATTTTGTATGAAAAAGGCTTACTCTATACTCGTTCTCCTAATTTTTGCAACGGCACTTCATGCCCAAAGCGATGTGTATTTTGCTTCAACTCCAAGCTTAAACCCTGATGGTTCCGAAATCATTTTTTCTTACGATAGTGATTTGTGGAAAGTGACTACGAATGGTGGTACGGCCACTAGAATTACTGCCATGGACGGAAATGAAAGTTATCCGCGCGTAAGCCCAGATGGCAAGTGGATTGCCTTTTCTTCGGAACAATACGGAAATACGGACATTTACATAATGCCTTATGGTGGAGGAGAAATTAAGCAACTTACTTTCAACTCTTCAAGCGACCAAATGGAAGCTTGGTCGTGGGACAGTAAAACCATTTACTTTCAATCGAGCAGATATAATAGTCGCTCAGCCTATTCGATAAGCATTGATGGAGGCACTCCAAAACGATTATTCGAACACTTCTTTAATTGGCCACATAACTTGACGATTCACCCAAATGGTGCTATTTATTTTAATGAAAGTTGGGAAAGCAGTAATCAAGTAGCGCGTAAGCGATATAAAGGAGCTTTCAATCCTGAAATCAAATCATATAATTCGAAGACTGGCGAATTTAAGGTACATACGAATTACGATGGTAAAGACATGTGGGCTACGATTGATCGCCAAGGCAACTTGTATTTTGTGTCGGATGAGCTGAATGAGCAATACAATTTATATACGTTGCAAAATGGAGCTAAAAGCAACCTTACCAGTTTTAACACTTCTATAAAAACACCTCAGGTAAATGCCAATGGAGGCAAAATAGTATTTGAAAGAGATTACCAATTATACGTTTACGATGTAGCGAGCAAGAAAAGTGAGAAGGTAAAGATTTCAATTTTCCAGAATTCAACATTGGCTCAAACTACCAATTTCAACACAAAGGGAAATGTATCGGCCTTTGATGTTTCCGCAGATGAAAAGAAAATGGCCTTTGTTTCTAGAGGGGAACTCTTTGTTTCAGATATCAGCGGAAAATTCATCAAGCAAATAAAGACCAACCCGAAAGAAAGGGTGATTGAGGTGAAATGGCTTAAGGATAATCAAACTTTACTGTACACTCAAACGGTGAAGGGATACACGAACCTTTTTACCATAGATGCTTCGGATGACCAAGCCAAAGAAAAGAAGCTAACGCAAGACGACCAATCTGATAGAAACTTAGAAATGAATAATGAGAGAACGCAGGCGGTTTATTTCAGTGGAATAAACGAAGTGCGTTTGCTTGATTTAGGCACTTTGAAGAGCGAAACTATTGCGAATGAAGAACTTTGGGGTCTTTATAATTCACAACCAAGGTTTTCTCCTGATGGTCAATACATTGCTTTCAATGTGAAAAATGATTTTGAAGATGACATCTATATCTATCACCTTCCTACAAAAAAATTAACCAATTATACTCAAACTGGCGTAACCGAATCGAGCCCATTTTGGGGGCCAGATGGCAAATACCTCTACTTTGTTTCCAACCGAACCAAGCCGAGTTATCCATTTGGTTTGGAAGATGGAAGGGTGTATCGAGTGCCGCTTTCTCGTCAGGAAGAGGGCTTTAAATCTGATAAGCTAGACGAAGTTTTTGAAAAAGACAAGAAGAGCGATAGCAGTAAAGTGGCGGTTAAGATTGATTTCGATCAAAACTGGCTACGAAACTTGGAGCGCATTAGCCCCAATTTCGGAACGCAAAGCAATCCCAATGTCATCAAGTCTGGCGATAAAACTTATGTGATTTACTCTTCCAATCACGATGAAAACCAACGCGGTCTTTGGATGACTACCCTTGAGGATTTTGAAAGGAATAAAACGGAGAAAATAGCGGGTTCGAATAGAGCCAGCAGCGAAATTCTAGCAGTGAAAAAGAACCACTATTTAATCAATGGCGGCTCTATCAGCAAACTGAATTTGAGTCAAAACAAGCTTACAGACATTGAAACAGATTTCACTTTCAGAAAATCTTTGAGAAACGAATTTGACCAGATGTATGATGAAACCTGGGCTGGTATTGAGGAGAATTTTTACAATGAAACTTTTCATGGAGCCGACTGGGCTAAGCTTAAAACCCAATATGCTCAATTTCTTCCCCATGTAAAAAGTAGAGCAGAATTACGCGTGCTCCTCAATGATTTATTGGGTGAATTGAACTCTTCTCACATGGGTTTCAACTCTGGCGGAGGTGAAGAGCGCACCTATTACAATACTCAGAGCTTAAACCTAGGCGTACTTTTCTCTAATGAGAATCCGTATGAAATAGCCAAGGTGGTAAGCGAAGGCCCTTCAGATTATTCAGATAAAAACATCAGAAAGGGGGATGTGATTACCTCGATCAACGGAGAAGCTATTAACCCTAAAATGAATCGGGAATATTACCTTTCTAAGCCTTCTGTAGATGAAGAAATTACCTTGGGTATAAAAAGAGGGAAGGAAGAATTAGAAGTAAAGGTACATCCATCGAGCATGGGTGCGCTTAGAAATAACCTGTATGACGAATGGATAGACGACAACCAAAAACGTGTGGATGAAGCCACAAAAGATCAAGTGGCGTATGTACATATGAAAAATATGAGTACGGGTTCGCTTGAGGATTTCTTGATAGAAATGACATCTGAAGGCTATAATCGTGATGGACTTATTTTGGATTTGAGATATAATACGGGCGGAAACGTTCATGACGAAGTGCTTAAATTCCTTTCTCAAAAGCCTTATTTGAAATGGAAATTCCGTGAAGGAAAGCTTACCACTCAGGCCAATTTTGGCGCTGGTGCTAAACCAATGGTTTTGCTTATTAATGAACAATCTTTGAGCGATGCGGAAATGACAGCGGCTGGCTTTAAAGAATTGGGTTTGGGTAAAATTATTGGTACGGAAACCTATCGCTGGATTATATTCACGAGCTCAGCAAGGCTAGTGGATGGCTCTTCTTATCGACTTCCATCTTGGGGCTGCTATACCATGGACGGCCAAAACTTGGAAAGCGAAGGGGTAAGCCCAGATATTTTGGTGAATATGAATTTTAAAGATCGCCTTACAGGTAAAGACCCACAATTGGATCGTGCGATTGAAGAAGTGATGAAGCAAATCAAGAACTAATGAAATCTTTTAAGCTCTTTGATTCAAAGCATGAGTTAATGGAGAGAGTGGGAGAAGATGGGCGGAGTATTGTTAGAATTGGAGAAAAAAAGATTTGCTTAGTTTTAAATCAAGGAGAATTCCATGCCTTTGACCATCTTTGTCCACACAATCAACACTCTTTATTAGAAGGGGCTATCAATTATAAAAATGAAGTGGTTTGCCCGCTTCACGCATATCGTTTTAGTTTGAAAGACGGAAGCGAATGTGAGCAGCGAACAAGGCCATTGAAAATCCATTCTATAAAAATTGAAAACGATGGTGTTTTTTTGCTAGTGAAAGATTGATTTCACGATTAAAAACTAATTCACTAATATTAGTACAATTTTGGCAGGCTCATCCTATATTTTACAACCCATTAGTACCCAAAAGCGGGTAATGTCTCTAGATATTTTGAGAGGTACTGCTGTGCTCGGAATATTGCTAATGAGTATTCAGAGCTTCTCAATGCCATCTTCTGCCTATTTCCATCCTCTTTCTTACGAGAATTTAGAAGGGCTTAATTTATATGCTTGGCTTTTTAGTCATGTGTTTGCCAGTGAAAAATTTATGGCCATTCTGGCCATGCTTTTTGGTGCGGGTATAATAATGATTTCTCAAAAAGCGAGAAAGGAACACATGAGGTCTAGTGGCTTACAGTACCGCAGGCTTTTTGTGCTATTCCTGATCGGAATTTTTCATGCATACCTTCTTTGGTATGGAGACCTTCTAGTGGCCTTTTCAATTTGTGGCTTTTTTATGTTTGCTTTTAGGAGTAAGAGTAAGGCCTATCTTTTTAGAGCTGGTATCATCTTTTTAGTGCTTGGGTCGGCTTTAAAGCTTCTTCTTGCTTATAGTATTCCTTTATGGGAGCAGGGACAATTTCAACTGTTGGAGTCGGAGCTATGGAGTCCGAGCAGAGAAGAAATTAATTATGAAATTGGCCATTATACTGATACATGGGAACGACAGATGTTGGTGAGAGTTCCTGCGGCATTTAATATGCAAACCAAAGTTTTTCTTTCAGAAATATTTTGGAGAGTGAGTGGTTTAATGCTATTGGGAATGGCCTTTTATAAGAAAGGAGTTTTCACAGCCAAGCAGTCTAAAAAATACCTATCGAAAATGGGTATTTATGGAATGGGGTTAGGCTTACCGCTGGTTGTAGGGGGCGTTCTTCTCAATTTCCATAATCGCTGGGATTTCGAAATGAGTTACTTTTACTTCTCTCAATTTAATTATTGGGGAAGCGTTTTAATGGCGCTCGGTTACATTGGCCTCATCGTACTTTTTTGCAAGTTTTCAACCAGAAGCCTTATTGCCCGAAGCTTATCTTATGTTGGGCGAATGAGCCTAACTACCTACCTAATGCAGTCCGTAATTTGCACCTATGTGTTTTACGGCCATGGTTTCGGACTTTTTGGAGATTTAGACCGCTCTGCCCAAGTGGTAGCCGTACTTCTACTTTGGGTCTTCCAGATTGCCTTCTCCACCATTTGGCTCCACTACTTTAATTTTGGCCCATTTGAATGGATTTGGCGCTCGATTAGTTACGGAGAGCTACAGCGAATAAAGAAGGAGAATTAAATAGCTGATTGAGAATCAATTAGTTCATCTTGAGTATTGGATTTTACAGCAAAGTTGAATCCTTTATGTATGCCGTAAGCCCCGTACTCACCAGTTTTACTTAAAGCCAAAAAGCCAACCTGTAGATCTTTGTAGTTATTCGGATATTTTCTGATGATTCTGTCTACAGCCTCTTTGCAAGCCTCTTGCGGGGGGTAACCTTGGCGCATGAGTTCAACAATCATATGAGACCCACAAATCTTAATCACGAATTCCCCTAAACCAGTAGCAGTGGCAGCGCCAATCTCGTTGTCCACATAAAGTCCTGCTCCTATAATGGGAGAGTCCCCCACACGACCGTGCATTTTCCAAGCCGCACCACTTGTGGTACAAGCTCCAGAAAGATCACCATCGGCATCTAAAGCAAGCATTCCAATGGTGTCGTGGTTTTCAACATTGATTTTAGGTTTGTAGTCCTGGTTTTTAAGCCAGTTCTTCCATGCCTTTTCTGCATTTGGTGTAAGTAGATTTTCCTCTTTAAAACCCTTTTCTAAGGCAAACCGCTTAGCGCCTTCACCCACTAACATTACATGAGGCGTATCGTCCATTACCTTTCTTGCAACAGAAATTGGGTGCATAAAATCTTGTAAGAAAGCCACAGAACCGCAGTTCTCATTATGATCCATAATACAAGCATCGAGCGTTACTATGCCATCGCGATCTGGAAAACCACCAATGCCCACAGTGGCATTATTCGGATCTGCTTCGGTGATTCTTACCCCTTGTTCCACGGCATCAACCGATTTTCCACCTTTAGATAGAACTTCCCAAGCGCCTACATTGGCCTGCATTCCGTGGTTCCAAGTAGAAATAACAATTGGTTTCTGGCCTGCCTTAGCGGGGGTAGCGCAAGCCAAAGTAGATAGACTTCCAGTAGTAACGGCCAAGCCACCTAATATGCCCGACTTGATGAATTTTCTGCGATTGCTCATGTTAAAAATTTTAGGAAGTTAAAAAAATGTACCGACCTGTTATATACCTTTTGACATTGATTTTATATTTGGTTGAATCTCAATATCTTCCTGAATGAAAAAAGTTCTATTGTTTTTTAGCGTTTTGGCCATTGTTGCCTCTTCATGCCAATCTAATTCTTATGAGGATTTAGCCCTTAGTCAAATAGCAATTGTACCTCAACCGCAAAGTATAGAAACCACTGAAAATGGAACAATGGTGATTTCTTCTGGTCTCACGATTGTAGCAGTGAAAGAAGAAGAACTGAAAATTGCCAACTATTTGAAAGACTATTTTGCTGAAATTAATTGGACGGTGAAAGTAAAGGAAGATGCACCAAGCTCCAATTTCATTAGTATTCAACAGAAGTCTATTGGGTCAGATAACATAGAGGCCTATGTGTTGAGTATTTCTCAAAAAGGAATTCAAATAGAAGCAGCCAATGGAAAAGGCTTATTTTATGCCGTTCAATCATTAATTCAAATGCTGCCCCTCGATGGAGAAGCTGTAAAACTTCCTGTAATGAAAATTAAGGACGAGCCCCGTTTTGCATACCGTGGAATGCATTTAGACGTAGCCCGACATTTCTTCCCCGTAGAGTTCGTGAAAAAGTATTTGGACATGATGGCCTTTTACAAAATGAACAATTTTCATTGGCACCTTACCGAAGATCAAGGCTGGAGAATTGAGATCAAGAAATACCCTAAACTTACCGAGGTGGGTAGCGTGCGTAAAGAAACCATGGTAGAAAAAAACTTCAACCCATATGTGGGTGATGGTATTCCCCATGGCGGTTTTTACACCCAAGAAGAAGTAAAAGAAATTGTGGCTTACGCCATGGAAAGACAAATCAATGTAATTCCTGAAATAGAAATGCCAGGCCATAGTTTAGCCGCGTTGGCTGCCTACCCTGAGCTGGGCTGTACACCTGGCCCTTTTGAAGTAGGCACTATTTGGGGTGTTAATAAAAACATCTACTGTCCAAGTGAAGAAACCTTTACGTTCTTAGAAAATGTGCTTTCAGAGGTTGTAGAACTTTTCCCTGGTCAGTACATCCACATTGGTGGCGATGAAGCTCCGAAAGACCGCTGGAAAGAAAGCGCAGTAGCGCAAGCCGTGATAAAACGTGAAGGCTTAAAAGACGAGTTTGAGTTACAGAGCTATTTCATCAGAAGAATTGAAAAGTTTCTAATCAGTAAGGGCAAAAAGCTCATTGGTTGGGATGAAATTTTAGAAGGAGGTTTAGCGCCTGAGGCCACAGTAATGTCGTGGAGAGGTGAAGCCGGAGGTATTGAGGCAGCAGAGCAAGGCCATGACGTAATTATGACACCAAACAGTGTCGCCTACTTCGATCATTATCAGGCGGGTCCAGAGGGAGAACCTTTGGCCATAGGTGGTTTTACTACGCTTCAAGATGTATATGATTACGAGCCAATTCCAGAGGAGCTTTCTAAAGAAAATCAAAAACATGTTTTGGGTGCTCAGGCCAATGTTTGGACAGAGTACATGAAAACCACTGATTATGTAGAATACATGGTTTTCCCTCGAATGCTTGCCTTATCTGAAACAGTTTGGTCGCAGCCAGAAGTGAAAGATTGGGCTCGTTTTCAAGAAAAACTAAACTGGCAAATGCAATTGCTCGATGCCCGAAATGTAAACTACCACAAATCAAATTAAGATTGTTTAATTTGGTTTAAGGCAGAAATAGCATCCAATGCCTTAATTTTAAGGAATGAAAAGAAAGGTTTTATCGAATGGGATTTTAGGCTTAATGCTCTTGGCATTAGGCTTTACTGCTTGCGACCAAAGGAATGATGAAGATAAATTTCAGGCTGAAATTCGCTATTTCATTCTAGAGCATTTGGAGAATGACATCGCCTATACCCCAGTTCGTTTTCAACGTATCGACAATAATTTCCTGTCGTCTGATGTAAAACTAATGACTTCCGTTCTCGCTATTCAAGATACGGTTAGGACGAAGATGAACTTGGCACTAGACTATTCCGTAGTATTTGAAAGTCCTGTGATCACCGCATTTCTTGGTATGGAAAACAACTTTGAAATCGATTTGATTGATGAGTTAATTCTGGAGAATGTCAAGTTAGACAGTGCACTTAAATCCAAGCTCAAGCACAAGTCACTTCCCGAAAACTATCGTGCGCAGCAGCAGCTTTTCAACGATCAGCTTTTTGCTATTAATAATGCTTTGAGCCACTTTAACCTTTCGGCTTATCATATCGACCTCAGCGGAAAAGCATCTACTTTTTATTTACACGAATACCAGCTTAATCAAGAGCAAAGCATCACCACGGTTTTTGAATTGAATACCGAGAGTTTAGAGGTGCTTTCTTTTAAAGATATTATATGAGTTTAATCGGAAACATAATCTGGATTGTATTTGGTGGTTGGATGATCGCCTTGGAGTACATTATTGGCGGCATTGCCTTATGTCTCACTATTGTAGGAATTCCATTTGGGATTCAGTGCTTTAAACTGGCCATTGTAGGTTTTGCACCTTTTGGGCAACGAATTGAAGGGGGCAGAACGCTTACCGGTTGCCTTTCACTTCCCTTGAACATTATTTGGTTTATTTTTGGTGGCTTCTGGGTCTTCCTTACCCACTTGGCTTGGGGGCTAATCTTCTGCATCACCATCATAGGAATTCCGTTTGGCTTGCAGCATTTTAAACTGGCAGGTTTGGCTCTTGCTCCGTTTGGGAGGGGGATTTGATTTCTATTATTATTTTTTAATAGATTTAGAAAAATGCGTTTCTTCGTGAATTATTCATTTTTTTGGAATTAAATGGCAAAATTCATATCTGGTAAAGAGCTTGTTGAAGCAGTAGACGAAATCATTTACTCAGCCAAGTCAAGGCTTTTAATTATATCACCCTACATTCGGCTTGATGAGCATTTCAAAGACCTCTTTAAAAGTCATAAAAGTAATGCTGATGTTGAAATTATAATTGGTTTCGGTAAAAATGAAGAGAATGTATCAAGAAGCCTGAACCATTCTGATTTTGAATTTTTCAAAGACTTTCCCAACATAGGCATCGTGTATATCCCTAACCTCCATGCTAAATATTATTCAAATGAAAAGGTTGGGCTTGTAACCAGCATAAACCTTCTAGACTCATCTTTTCGGAACAATATAGAATACGGTGTTCTAGGTGAGCCTAATCTATTAGGAAATGGTGATAAATTTGATTTAGCTGCATTCGATTATAGTAGTAAAATTCTTAAAGATGGTTATGCAGTTTTTGCCAGAAAGCCCAACTTTAAAAAGAAATTATTTGGTCTTGCAAAGGATTATGTAGGATCAACAACAGAATGGGATATCATCGATGATTTAATCTATAATCGAAGACTTGAACCGCATAATATTTTCGAATTCTTGGATAAAGAAAAGTTCGTGAAGTTTGACCAATCTCCAAGACCTAAAAGGCAAATTCAAGAAGATCAGTTTAATGTTCAAAAGTTTAAGAATAGAATAGATGAACATGTTGGCCACTGCATAAGATGTAATTCAGAAATAAACTACAGTGTTGATAAGCCATATTGTTACAGCTGCTATCAAATATGGGCTAATTATGGCAATTATGATTATCAAGAAAACTTTTGTCATTCTTGTGGTAAAGACGAAAGAACAAGTATGGAGAAGCCTGAATGTTATTCATGTTATTTGTCTTAAATGTCTTGATTATTACTAATTTCATTGAATGCTTCTCTACCCCATACAGCCAAAAGACGCCCTTAACCAAGCTTACCGAAAAGTAAAGCCTTTCAGGAATGATGTTGATGCGTTTAGACAAAACCTGCTCTACTTAATCAGTCAGGTAGATGATGCTAAAGACGAGGAAAACCACAAAACCGAAATGAGGGATTTCCTCAAAAAGACCTATTTCGGGGAAGATTACTACTTTAATGTAAAGCAAAATTTTGACTGGGCCATTTTCAATGGCCCTAAAAGCAGCGATTCGGTTGGGGTAATTATTGAAGCGAAAAGACCCACCAATAAGGCCGAAATGGTGACCAAAGACAACCTGAACCGCAAGGCTTTTCATGAGCTGATTTTATACTACTTGCGTGAACGGATTACTGCGAAAAACCTTGAAGTTCGGCACCTTATCATTACCAATATTCACGAGTGGTTTATTTTCGATGCACAGGTTTTCGAAAAGCTGTTCGCCCAAAATAAGGGCTTTGTTAGGCAGTTCGAACAATTTGAAAGCAAGCAACTTTCTGCTTCCAATACCTCTGTTTTCTATAACGACATTGCCAAACCATTTTTAGATAAACTCGAAAGCGAAATTGTTTTCACCCATTTCGATTTAAAGGATTATGAAACTGTTCTAAAGAAAGGCGATGGTGAAAGCAACCGCAAGCTCATTGCGCTCTACAAAATCTTCTCTCCAGAACATCTGCTTAAGCTCAATTTTGCCAACGATAGCAATAGCCTCAACAGAACATTTTATAAAGAGCTCCTCCACATTATTGGACTAGAAGACAAGAAGGAAAAGGGAAAACACATTATTCAGCGAAAGGAAAAAGGCAAAAGAGATCCTGCTTCGTTGTTAGAAAACACCATCAAACAACTAGATAAGCGAGACCTCATTTACCAAGTAGAGAATCCTACACAGCATGGTGCCAGCAAAGAAGATCAATTATTTGGTGTTGGCCTAGAATTGGTGATTACTTGGATAAACCGAGTGCTTTTTCTCAAGCTACTCGAAGCACAACTAATCAGCTACAACAAAGACAAGGCTTTTGCATTTCTCAGTACTTCCATGATCCATGACTATGATGATCTGGATGATCTTTTCTTTGGAGTACTGGCCAAAAGACCAGAGGATCGCGATGAGGAAAACCACAAAAAATTCGGCCATGTGCCCTACCTCAATAGCTCTTTGTTCGAATCTACCACTCTCGAGAGCTCAACCCTTTTTGTTGGTTTGCTTAGGGATGAGCGCCAACTTCCGCTGCTTGGTCAAACAGTATTGAAAGACAGCAACGGCAAAAAAAGAAGTGGTGAATTAAGCACGCTAGAATACCTCTTTAGCTTTCTCGATGCTTATGACTTCAGTTCAGAAAATGGCGAAGGTATTCAGGAAGAAAAGAAAACGCTCATCAATGCTTCGGTGCTGGGGCTCATCTTCGAGAAGATTAATGGCTACAAAGACGGCTCTTTCTTTACGCCTGGTTTTATTACCATGTACATGTGCCGCCAAACCATTAGAAAGGCGGTGTTACAAAAATTTAAGGATGAATTTAGCATTGAAGCCGATGATATTGATGACCTCTACAGTCAGCTGGACAGAAAGAAAAAGCCAGCCTACAATGCGGCCATCAACAGCCTAAAAATCTGTGACCCAGCAGTAGGTTCGGGTCACTTTTTAGTTTCGGCTTTAAATGAATTGATCGCCATTAAAAGCGAATTGGAAATACTGATTGACAAAGAAGGCAAGCCTTTGCGCGACTGTACTTTTGATGTAATTAACGATGAGCTGATTATAAAGCTAGACGATGAGCTTTTTGAATACAACCCAAAGAACCCAACCAGTCAGCGCATTCAGGAAACCATTTTTCATGAAAAGCAGAGCATTATTGAAAACTGCCTCTTTGGGGTAGACATTAACCCGAACTCTGTAAAAATTTGCCGCCTTAGGCTTTGGATTGAGCTGTTAAAGCATGCATACTATCGTCAAAATATTGAGCCCTCCAAGGGTTTAGAACCCTTGGAGGGTTATGATAAAATAGGGAGTTGTGCAACTTTGGAAACCCTCCCAAACATCGATATCAACATTAAGTGTGGTAACTCACTGATTAGCCGCTTTGGGCTAGATGAAGACCTGAGCGGAATTCTTAAATCGGTAAAATGGAATATTGAGGTTTATAAAGGCTTTGTGCTAGACTATAAACATGCCAGCAGCAAGGAAGAAAAGAAAGGGTTGGAACAACTAATCGGCCAGATAAAAAAAGACTTCCGTAGCGAGATTGCCAAAAATGATAAAAAGATGATCCGCAAAAACCGGCTGGGCGGAGAACTCTTTAACCTTACCCAAGAAAGCCTCTTTGAAGAAAGCGCTGCCCAAAAGAAAAAGCGCCAAACAGAGATTGCCAAAAAGGAAAAGGAACTCAACAAGCTTTCTACAGAAATTAAAGAAATTGAAAGCAATAAGATTTTCGAAAACGCCTTTGAGTGGCGCTTCGAGTTCCCTGAAGTGCTAAACCATGATGGCGATTTTCTGGGCTTCGATGTGGTGATTGGAAATCCGCCCTACATTAGGCAAGAGGCTTTTTCTGCCGATAAACCCTATTTACAGCAACATTACCAAACCGCAGCAGGCACGGCCGATCTCTTTGTGTATTTTGTGGAAAGGGGAATGAACGTATTGGCACAAAACGGCCAGTTCATATACATTTTGCCGAACAAATGGATGCGGGCGGGCTATGGTAAAAACCTGCGCAATTGGGTGGGGCAGTTTTCCATCGAATCTATTGTAGACTTTGGCGATTTACCCGTTTTTGAAGAAGCCACCACCTACCCTTGCATTTGGCATATGAGCAAAACCGCCAATGCCGAACCCAACTTTAAAGCTACTGCAATTGAATCACTAGATTTTGAACTGTCTTTAGGCGAATATGTAAGGCAAAACCAGTTTGAGGTTAACCAAAGCCTATTGCCAGAAAACGGCTGGACGCTTGTGAACGATAAAGTTCAGCGCCTTTTAGAAAAAATAAAAAACCAAGGAACGCCACTTGGCGAATATGTAGAGGGTAAAATTTACAGAGGTGTATTAACTGGTTATAATGAAGCCTTTGTTATTGATGAGGCTACCAAAAACCAACTGATTGAAGAAGACCCCAAAAGTGCCGAAATCATTAAACCGTTTTTGGCTGGCCGAGACATTAAACGATATCAGCAACCCAAGAGTGATAAGTATTTGATTTTTACCCGAAGGGGAATTGACATTGACAATTATCCAGCAGTTTTAAAATATCTCAGTCAATACAAAACAAGTCTTGAACCAAAGCCTAAAGACTATAAAGGTGATTGGTCAGGAAGAAAACCCGGTAGCTACAAATGGTATGAAATTCAAGATGCTGTGGATTATTATGAAGAATTTGAGAAGCCGAAGATTATTTACCCCAATATTTGCAAGCAGCCTGAGTTTCTCATGGATGATTCTTTTCAATACACTAATCAGAAGTGTTTTATTATTCCCAATGGCTCTGAGTTTCTTTTAGGAATACTAAATAGCTCCGTTACATTCTTTTTATTTAGAAACATACTACCAATGCTAAGAGGAGGGTTTTATGAACCAAGTTTCGTCTACTTCAAAGACTTTCCAATTCCAGACTCTACAAGTTCTGAGATCGAAACCAAAGTCGAGCAAATCCTTTCGCTTAAAAAGGACAACCCACAGGCCGATACTTCGGCCTTAGAGCGCGAAATTGATTTGATGGTGTATGAACTGTATGGGCTAAGCGAGGAGGAGATTGAGATTGTGGAGAATTCTTAAATTAACAATATGCCTGAATCTCAAAATATAGAATATAAAGAGTCATGGAGAGATGAATTTCTGAAATGGATTTGTGGCTTTGCCAATGCCGAAGGAGGGAAAATCTATATTGGGATTACGGATAAGGGAATTGTACAGGGAATCGCCAATGCAAAGAAATTGATGGAAGACATTCCTAATAAAGTGAGGGATGTTTTGGGTATTCTGATTGAAACTAATCTTCATTCAGAGGAAGGAAAAGAATATTTAGAAATTGTTGTTGAAGCATACCCTTATCCCATTAACTATAAAGGGCAATACCACATAAGAAGTGGAAGTACTAAACAAGAGTTAAAGGGGAATGCACTAAATAAGTTTTTGTTAGAAAAGACGGGTAAACGATGGGACGGAGTTACTCTTCCCAATATCACTATTCAGGAACTAAGCCCTATTGCGCTAAGGCTTTATAGAGAAAAAGCATCGAAAACGAATAGAATTGTAAAAGAGGCTTTAGAAGATTCTGATGAGATATTATTAGAGAATCTAAGACTTCTAGAGTCAGGAAAGTTAAAAAGGGCTGCTATCCTTTTGTTTCATCCAGACCCAGAGAAATATTTTCAAGGAGCATATACTAAAATAGGTTTTTTTAGAACCGATGATGATCTGGTTTATCAAGATGAGGTTCGAGGTAACCTTATGGAACAGGTCGATAAGATATATGACCTAATCATAACGAAATATACTACTTCTGCCATTGAATATTTGGGTACTAGCAGGGTAGAGAAAGAACTTTTCCCTCGTTTGGCGTTAAGGGAAGCACTTCTGAATGCTTTAGTTCATAAAGACTATAGTGAGGCCGAGCCTATTCAAATCAGTGTTTATCCAGACCATATCGTTTTTTGGAATGCAGGACAACTTCCGGAAAACTGGACGGCAGATAATTTAAAGCGAAAACATCCTTCAAAACCATTTAATCCAGATTTAGCTCAAGCCCTTTTCAGATGTGGTGAAATTGAATCATGGGGCAGAGGCACTATTAAAATGATTAAGGAGTCCGTTGCTGGCAAAATACTTCCACCTGAATTTAATACTGAAATGTCAGGAATGATGGTAAGCTTCTTCTCGGATGCGGAAGAGTTTCTTAAAAGAAAGGAATTAAAGAAAGAGCTTATAAAAGTAGTTTTGGATACACTAGAAAAAGGAAACACCAATAATTCTAGAGTAAGAGATATTTGTAATGTTAGTAAAGCTACTGCAACTAGATACTTGACAGAACTTGACGGAGAGTTTCTTGAAAGAGTCGGTAAAACAGGTGAAGGAACCTACTACATTATAAAGGGCTCATAAAGGGCTCATGATTATGGGTCGAAAAGATGAATATGTGCTTTACAATATGGTGTACTTGTTTTTGGTGGAATTGAAAGGGCTCATAAAGGGCTCATGATTTAATGGGTTAGATGAATTAAGAGCCAACAAATAACTGTTAATGATTATTTTAATATGATTAAAGACAAATAATGGATTCAGAACGAAATCTGAATAGAATAACTGCGAATAGAAATGGTTTACTTGTAGTTAATGCTGTGAAAATTTAAGAAAGATAAATTAGAGCAAATGGGAATAACGCTAACCGCCATCACTAACGTGTCATTACCGCCCAACCACGGCAAAGCGTATTATGTTGCCATTTTAGAAAAACTAAAATCACTCAATCTTTCAACCACCTATATAAATCATAATGGCAAAGAATGCATCTCTCATAGCCCTTGGCATTATTATAAAGAGCTGGTTTGGCTAGAATCTAAAAATAGAGAAGAAGAAGTAGGAATCGTTTTTGAAAACCCTACATGGTACGAACCAATACTTTACCCAGAAGTTGGATATATCATGACAGGCCACAGGTACAATTTTTTATTCGATGCAGCCTTCTACCAACGCACTCGGCCAAATATTGAAAAGGTAGTAAAGGCTTTGGGCGGTACAGAAGTAATATGGCTAGGCGATGTTGCTCCACTCTACAAGTATGAAGAGTTGGCTTATGATGCCGAAACCAGCTATGAAGAAATTAAAGACCTAATGCTGAAAGAACTAGGGCCGCCCATTACCCAGCATGCTGAACTCGATCAGAATAATGAGCATCATTATTTTTTAGATAAATTTGAAGCGTAAAACTCGAAATCAACCTTTCCCAAAAACGATCATGTATTTTTCTACCTTTGTATTTCTTGAGTCAAGGCTTAAGAAAACAACATTGGGTTAAAGCTTTATGCTAAAAAACGACAACTTATCGGACGAGGAGGTAATTGCATTCTTTAGAGCAGGGGGCCACGAACGCTATTTCGAGATCATTACCATAAGGTATGAAACTTATATTATTAAGAAGTGTCGTAGCTACGTAAAGAATGAAGACGTTTCGGAAGATCTTTGTCAGGAAATTCTGATCAAGGTGTTTATGCAGCTCAAGAATTTCCGCAGCGATGCAAAATTTAAAACCTGGCTCTATTCCATTATCCACCACACCTGCATTGATTATTTGCGGAAGGAGAAAAAGAAAACGCACACCGTAATTTCTGAAAAGTTGATGGACGAAATGATCGACTTGGTGGAGGAGGATGTATTGGACAAGGACGCCATGGAAACCGCCTTATTTAAATTATTGGAAGAGATTACGCCTGAAGAAAAGTTAATTCTGCTGCTCAAATACAAAGAAAAACACTCGATTAAAGAAATTGAGCAAACCATGGGCATTTCGGAAAGTGCTGTAAAAATGCGTCTTTCTAGGGCCAAAGAAAAAATCAACAAGCTATATTCTAAATACAGCAATCACGATTAATCTATTCGGCAAAGTAAATGCGCTTTACTCTGTCACTCACATTGGTCAATATTTCGTAAGGAATCGTTTTCGCGTTTTTTGCCAATTCAGAAATGGTCGGTTTTTCACCAAAAATGATCACGGAATCTCCTTCTTCGGCTTCAATATTAGAAATGTCTATCATCGTCATGTCCATGCACACATTGCCAATCACCTTGGCCATTTGTCCGTTCAGCATTACCTCTCCATTTCCGTTACTGAAAATTCTTGAAAAGCCATCGGCATAGCCAATCGCAATGGTAGCAATGCGCATGTTCTTGGTTACTTTTCCTTTTCTTCCATAACCAATCGTTTCTCCCTTTTTCACATTTCTGATTTGAGAAATCACCGTTTTTAAGGTGCTGATCGACTTCAGTTCATCCTGCAAATTACCACAGGGTTCAATGCCGTAAAGCCCAATGCCCAATCGCACCATATCGAATTGGTATTCGGAATAGGCCACAATTCCGGCTGAGTTTAAAGCATGTTTTATGGTTTTTATACCCAGTTGCTGCTCTACTTTTTCAGCATAGGTTTTAAAAGTACGTAATTGTTGAAGAGAAAAATCTGCATGTTCTGCTTCGTCCGATGCCGCTAAATGCGTGTACAAACTTTGTACTTTAACATGGTGCAGATGCTTAAGTTCATTGACTAAAGCTTCCAAATCTTCTGGGTCAAAACCTAAGCGATTCATACCAGTATTGATGGTAAAGTGGCCTTTCAGCTCAATACCCTTTTTCATATAAAACTCCGAAAACACTTTTAGCTGCACGAAACTGTAGATTTCAGGCTCGATATTATAAGTCACCAAATTAGGTAAATCTTCCTCCGAAGGGTTGATTACCATAATCGGAAGGTTGATTCCTGCTTTTCGTAACTGAACGGCTTCATCTACATAAGCCACGCCCAAATAATCTACCTTATGAAACTGTAAAAGATGAGCAATTTCAGATCCTCCACTTCCATAAGCCAATGCCTTCACCATTATCAACAGTTTGGTTTCTGGCTTTAACAGGTGACGGTATACATTAAGGTTGTGCGTCACCGCATCCAAATCAATTTCTAGTACCGTGCGGTGAATACGCTCTGTCAGCTGCTTCGCGATTTGCTCAAAGCCAAAACTTCGGGCGCCTTTAATCAGAACAACTTCTTTCTCAAAACTATCTGTCGAATGCTGAAGAAAGTCTTCGGTTGAAGGGTAAAATTTGGTTGAAGTCGGAAACAAGCTTTTAAAGTCGGCCAGTTCTTTTCCAATAGCATAAAGTTGTGTAATTCCTTTTTCTTGTACCAGTTCGGCCACACGCGCATATGTAGTTTCTTTCGGGGCCGACTGTGGAATGTCGGAAAGAATCAGTGATTTTTTGGGGTAGTGCTTTTGTTGAGACAAAAAGTCGAGTGCAATTTCAAGCCCAGCCAAGTCATTATTATAGGTGTCATCTATAATGTAGGTCTGGTTAATTCCTTTTTTCAGCTCTAGCCGCATTTTTATAGGCCGCAAAGCATCTATTCCTTTTTGAATTTCCGAAGGAGACCAACCGTTAAAATATGCAAAGCAAATGCAGTGCATTATGTTTTCTACATAAGTATCATTAACAGAATGTACTTTTAAGCTGAAGGACTCGGTTTTACTTTTCAGTTCAAAAAAGGAACCGTCCTTTTTTGTTACTTGAAGATCGGCTTCAGAATTAAAGCCCCAAGAAGTTTTGTGCTTGGGTGGCTTTTTCATCCTGTTTATACCCTCATTAATCAGTGGGTTATCATTGCGATAATAGAGCTGATCAATCCCTTCAAAAAGAATGAGCTTTTCATCCAGTTTTTTACTGATTGAGTTAAAGTATTGCTCATGAGCCGAGCCAATATTAGTAAGAATTCCATGAGTAGGTTGAATTATCTCTTTCAGAGGATTCATTTCCCCAGGTTCCGAAATTCCTGTCTCAAAAATTCCCAGATCATGCGCTTCATTTAAAGGCCAAACCGATAGCGGCACACCAATTTGCGAATTGAAGCTTTTTGGGCTTTTACATACATTCTGTTTTTCTGAAAGCATTTGAGCCAACCATTCTTTTATAATGGTTTTTCCGTTACTGCCCGTAATAGCCACAACTGGTTTATTAAAGGCGGCTCTTTTAGTAGCGGCTATAATTTGCAGGGCTTTAACAGATGAGGCTACTTTAATAATGTTTACGTTCTCAGGAATCTCTCCAATCTCCTTTTCTACTACAAAGTTTTGAAAGCCCGTTTTGATCAATTCGGGAATAAATGAATGGCCGTCATGATGCAGCCCATCAATGGCGAAAAAAAGCCCCGACTCTAAATCAAAGGCCTTTCGGCTGTCCGTCATTAAATGGGCAATATCATTATCTATCGCCTTAGATAGATATTCGCCATTAATTACATCAAAAATCTGTGAGAGTTTCAAGCTTTAAAATTAGTAAAGTTTAGCACCATTCGGCACGGCCTTATCTGGTCTTGCCAGTATTATATTTCCATCTTCATCGGGGAATCCCGTAACTAGAATTTCGGATTTAATATTGGCGATTTGCTTAGGGGGGAAGTTTACAACGCACATTACTTGAGTGTTAAGCAAATCTTCTTTTGTATAATGGTGTTTAATCTGCGCGCTGGATTTTTTTATTCCCAGTTCAGGCCCTAAATCGACAAATAGTATCCAAGCAGGCCTTCTTGCCTTCTCAAAATCTTCCACTTGTATTATAGTGCCTACTCTGAGGTCAATTTTTTCGAAGTCTGACCAGCTGATGAGGTTATTCATGTATAATTATTGTTTACGGAGTTTTAACACTAAGTTAGCGCTTAGAGCAGAAAACTAAACAAAATAAAATATCGACCGTTTAGATAATTGCGATTTTTTATTAATTTTATCCCCCCCATGAGATAAATACTATGAATAGACAACTACTTCGTATCTTCACTTTCGGAATTTTAGGGATGTCAATGCATTCTATGAGTGCCTTGGGTCAAGAGGGTGAAGAAGTGCTCTTACCTGTTCCTAGACATGAAAATACAGCTATTCAAGATAGTCTGATCCCAGTGGATTTACATTCTGAAGGTAAGCGCGAGACCCCTCGTGGTAATGGAGAGTCTGTCATATTAAATTCAGAGTTGAACACTGTTTCTCTAGAAAAACCATCAGAAAGAAAGGACAATCAACCAAAAGTTGCCAATAAAGAAGACAATCAATCGGCTCTTTCTTTTAATTTTCTTTACTACATCTTTTACAAGTTTAAGCCCTCAGAGGTTTTTGAGAAGAAATAAATACCTTCTTTAACTTCTTTTGACCTTTTGAAAATTCATTGTTGCAATGGTGTTGCATTTACGTATAACTTGCGGCATGATTTTGAAGCGTCTCCCAGTTGTAATTTTATTGCTAAGCTTTTTTAACCTAGTTGCTGTTGGTCAAACCAATTGCGATTTGAAACTATCTGGGGTTATTAAAGGAAACGATAGTGGAGAGACAATTCCCTTGGCAACAATTGAAATCCAGAATACTCAAAAAAGAGTAGTGGCCAATGAAAAAGGGGAATTTGAAATCGTAGGACTTTGCGCAACAACTTATGAAATCTTAATTCGATTTGTTGGCTACGAACCATACAAACAAACCATTACCCTTACAAAATCGACTAAAATTCAAGTGGGGCTGGCTCCCGAAATTACAGATTTGAATGAAGTTACGGTTGAAGGTGAAAAAGCAGAAGAAGTAGCCACTTTAAAACAGCTGGAATTAAAGAAGGAAGAACTCTTTAAAAAGAGTGGTGAATCACTAGGCAAAACCCTTTCTAGTATGTCTGGAGTAAATATGCTTCAAACAGGGCCAAACATTGCCAAGCCAGTTATTCACGGGTTGCATAGCAGCCGTATCCTTATTTTGAACAATGGAATTAGGCAAGAAGGTCAGCAATGGGGGCAGGAACATGCACCAGAGATTGACCCATTTGTAGCGACTAACCTTCAATTAATTAAAGGTGCTGCGGCAGTAAAATATGGTTCCGATGCAATTGGTGGTGTTATTTTAGTAAATCCACCGGATTTACCAGAAGCAGCAGGTATTTCTGGCTCATTCAATGCTGTTGGTAATTCCAATAATGGAATGTATACTGGAAGTGCTATGGTTGAAGGAGGTGTTGAAGGACTTAATGGCTTTGACTGGAGACTTCAAGGCAGCTATAAGAAGGCTGGAGATTCTAAAGCACCAAATTATAGGCTAACCAATACTGGTACATTAGAAAAGAACTTTTCGGTGGGTTTAGGTTACCATAAAGAAAAAGGAGGACTCGAATTATACTTCAGTAGTTTTGATGCCGAAATAGGAGTGCTTAGAAGTGCCCATATAGGAAACCTTACAGATTTAGAAAGAGCAATTGGAAGTGATAGACCACTTTATATTAGTGATTTCAGCTATGACATCAATAACCCAAGACAAAGGGTACAACATCAGTTATTAAAGTTTAATGGACATTTAGATTGGAACGACCTTGGTGAAGTTACTGTGCAGTACGGCCTTCAACGAAATCAGAGAGAAGAATTTGATATAAGAAGAGGTGGAAGGTCTGCTATTCCGGCCCTTTCGCTAGAGCTGATTACGCATACAGTTGAGTTAGATTTAGACATGAATCCCCTAGGCGATTTTAAAGGAGATATTGGTGCCAGCTTTCTTTTTCAAGGAAACTCCAATAACCCAGAAACAGGTATTAAGCCATTGATTCCCAATTTTGACAACTGGACCGTTGGGGTACATGCCATTTGGAGGTATATCCAAGATCAGTATGAACTAGAAGGGGGTGTTCGTTACGATTTCAAGCATTATTTAGTAAAGCGTTTTGATTCGCAAAATAACCTACTGACTCCAGAGTTTGATTTCAATAATGTAACAGGCTCATTGGGAGCGGTGTTTTTTCTTCCTTCAGGATGGAATTTCAGAACTAATTTAGGAACTGCCTGGCGCGCACCCCATATTAACGAGTTGTACAGTGGAGGCCTTCACCATGGCTCTGCTGCCATTGAAAGAGGAAATGAGAGTCTTGCTAGTGAAAAGGCCATCAAGTGGATTAGTAGCTTTGAAAAGGCCACAGAGAAGTTTGATATGAACATAGCGGCTTACTACAATTATATCTACGACTACATTTATCTGAGGCCAGAGAATGTTGAGCTTACCATTCAAGGTGCTTTTCCATTGTTGAGTTATACCCAAACGGATGCTTCTTTTATTGGGCTAGATACGGATGTAAGCTACCATTTGAACAAACATTTTGATGTTACGGGTAAGCTGTCGTTAATCAGGGCGGAAGACCAGCTGAATAAGGGGCCATTGATTAGTATTCCTACCAACCGACTTTCCACGGGTATTACATATAATTTCAATGATGGCTGGTTGAAAGATCCTTACATTTCATTATCAGCCGATATGGTTGACAAGCAAAGAAATGCACCAAGGGTGGTGAGTATCTCTGAAGTAATAGAAGCCAATGAAACAAACTCTGATCTTTTTACGGACAACCAAACTGTTTTTGACTTTTTAGCTCCGCCTGCTGGCTATACCAATATTGGTTTTAGTGTTGGTTTTAAAGTGCCTGTTTCTGGAAATTACTTGGCGCTGTATGCTTCTGTTGAAAACATGTTCAATAATAGCTATCGCGATTACATGAACAGGCTGCGTTACTACTCGGACGAGACGGGTAGAAACTTTAGCGTTAAATTGAATTACAGTTTTTAAGGGATTATTTAGATTGGTTGACAATGAATTTTTCAATGTCCTTCAAGGTTAGGTTGCCTTCGTAGTAGGCCCTTCCAAAAATCACAGATTTAACACCAATCTCTTCTAGTTTCTTAATGTCGTCAATAGATCTTACTCCACCACTGGCAAGCACGTGGATTCCTTTAAAGCGAGACACAATTTCTTTGTACATCTCAAAATTTGGACCTTCTTGGATACCATCTTTGGCTACATCTGTGCTCTTTACATACTTAAGCCCGCGCATGTAGTAGTAGTCAATATGGTCAAACATATCAATGTTGGTATCCTTTTGCCATCCTCTTATGGCTATTTTGCTATTTCTGGCATCTGCCCCAAGAATGATTTTTTCTCTACCGTATGACACAAGCCAAGAACCAAACTGTTCTTTATCGGAAGTGGCAATAGATGCGGCAGTGATTGAAGTAGCTCCATATTCATAAGCTTTGCTAATGTCTCCATCAGTAGCAATACCACCGCTATAGTCTACTTTCAGTTTTGTATAACCTACTATTGATTCTAATACATGATAGTTTACTGGAGTGCCGCTTCTTGCTCCATCTAAATCAACAATATGGATTTTCTTTACCCCACAATCTTCAAACCTTCGAGCAATATCAACAGGGCTGTCTTTATATACAGTACCGTGTTCATAATCGCCTTGCTTTAATCGGGTTAGTTTTCCGTTGATAATCGATATTGAGGGAACAATTTTTATCATATTAGTTGGGTATATAAAGCTTGAGGAGCCAAAATTAGCGGTTTCTAACACCAAAAAGAAAAAATCTATATTAATATTATGTTAGAATTCAAGCCAAGTAAAATAGGCTTTTTGAACCATTATTCAAAGTTTATTGCCTATAAAATATTAACCCACTGAACGTCAATATCTCAGTTTTAGTTATTCTTTTTCTGCCGTGTTCTCGGTAATTAATTTGAAACCAGACCCATGGATAGTAATAATTTGTACAGATTCATCTGCTTTCAACATTTTTCTGAGTTTAGCAATGTAAACGTCCATGCTACGGGCATTAAAGTAGCTGTCGTCTCTCCATATAATTTTTAAAGCTGTAGAACGATCCAATGGTTGGTTTTCATGGAGGCAGAGAAGCCTTAAGAGCTCTGATTCTTTAGAAGTAAGTTTGTTTTCACCTCCATCCCAAGAAAGAATTTGTTTGTCGAAGTCGAAGCGAAAAGAGCCGAACTCAAAGATTTTCTGATCGGAAATTTGGGGATTCTTTTCGGCTGTTCTTCTCAATATGGCCTGAATACGAAGCAGCAATTCTTCCATACTAAAAGGTTTGGTAATGTAGTCGTCACCCCCAATTTTAAAGCCTTCAATAGTATCTTCTTTCATTGATTTGGCCGTTAGAAAAATGATAGGAGTTACTTTATCGTCTCTCCTTATTTCTTTGGCCATAGAAAACCCATCTTTTTTAGGAAGCATTACATCAAAAAGGCATAGATCAAAAGCTTCACGCTTAAATGCTTTGACACCTTCCTCGCCATCGCGGCAAAGTTTCGTTTCATACCCTTTTAACATTAGGTATTCATTTAAGATTTGCCCAAGGTTGGGGTCATCTTCTACAAGTAAAATTTTAAAACTAGCCATGATTGAAAGGTAAATATACTTTAAATGTGCTTCCTTTTCCTAGGTCGCTTTTCACAGAAATGGTTCCTTTGTGCATTTCAACAATGTTTTTTACATAAGAAAGGCCAAGGCCAAATCCTTTAACATCATGAATATTACCAGTAGAAACCCGGTAAAATTTTTCAAAAATTTTGTCAATATCTTCTCGCCCCATACCAATTCCCTTATCAGATATTTTTATGATTACTCCCGTAGAGATGTTTTCAGTTCTGATATGTATTTCTGGTGGTTCTGGTGAGTATTTATTGGCGTTGTCCAGTAGGTTATAAATAATATTCGTAAGATGGACTTTGTCGGCCTCAATATTTGGGTTTGAAGCTAAAAGCTGACTTGTGATACTACCCTGGCGCTTTTGCACTAGAATATCGATGTTCACTAGTGCCTTTTCAATAATATCGTGCACATCGGCAGTTTCGAATTTCAACCTAAAGTCTTTTTTGTCGAGACTGGCAATTTGAAGTACCTTTTCTACCTGCATTCCGAGCCTTTTATTCTCGTCCCTGATTACTTGAATGTATCGATCTACGATACCTTCATTTTTTCTCAAGTCCGCATCTTGAAGGGCTTCAGTAGCTAAAGACACCGTAGCAATTGGGGTTTTGAACTCGTGTGTCATGTTATTAATGAAGTCATTCTTAATTTCTGAAATTCTCTTTTGCCTAAGTATGATTACAATGGCGTATGTAAAACAACCGATAAGAATAAACATTAATAGCCCAGAGGCTGATAACGGCAGCAAACCTTGTTTTAAAAGGAATTGCTTTTGGCTTGGGAAGTAAACGCTAAGAAAATAATCTTTCGGCTGTAAGTCTGTTGGAAAGAGGTTGGCCTGCAGTTTTGAATTCTTAATATTATCTAAATCATCTACACTCGAGGAATTGATTAAATTGGCCTTACCTGTTCTTCTTTCAATAATTCCATAATTGTAGTCCAAATCAATCCCACGATTTCTCATTTCTCTTCTAAGAAGCGTATCTAACTCGGCTGGATTGACTCTTGAAAAAAGGTTGTTACTACCCACCAAGTGCTCTGCCCAATCTTTCTGAATAGACCTTAACCTACTCTTCATTTGTTGCTCTAGCTGAATGCGTTCTTGATCGAGATTAGGGTTGGTTTGGGAGTAAAAGTCTTGGAGCATTAACCCAAGGTTTACGTTGAAATCAATTTTATTATTTATTTCATCTACCTGGAGGTCGTAGGTAATTAGGTTTGGATTTAGAGATGGCATTGGCCGCCTGTTCTGAGGACGAAAAGGATTGGTTAAACTATCGCCCTGCTGCATTCTTTCTGGCTGATTTGGCATCATTTGGCTAACGTCCGTCTGCAAAAAGTTGGTGTCATTTTGCCGAGCGAGCTTGTTCGTTACCTCATTTAAGGCCGTCTGAACATTTTGGGTAAATCGTTCCTCATTTACCTTGGTTACTTCTTTGATCCAATAAAACTGGAAGACGATCAAACCGAGCATGGCTATGCTCAGCAATCCTATCAGCCACCTTATCTTCATTCTACTCATGGCTCAAAAGTACTTTAATAAAATGGTCATGGCTGTGAGCTTAACAAAAATTAACATGATTTAACCGCCTTTTAACAAAGCCATTTCGGTTAATTAAATACTTTCGTATCAACAACTTAAAGGTTTAAAAGATGAAACGGTCAGTGAATAAAAAAACACTTAAACTCGTGGCTTTTTTTGCCATGATCATTTTAATGGCCACCAGTTTTGATGGCTTTGCACAAACTCAAGAACGCAGTCAATCTAAGTCAGTATCTATTAATACTACTGAAGACGGTAAGGTAAAACTCAAGGTCGTTATGAAAGATGGTGACGACACAAAGACTTTTGAAAAGACTTATGATAGCTATGATGAAATCAATGGTGACCCTGATTTAGAGAAAAACGGTATTGATTTAAGCGACTGGAATTTTGGTGGGGGGAGCTCAAGCTTTGGCTCTTCAAGTTCTTTCCGAATGGGTCAAGGGCCCTCTTCTATGTTTGATTTCGACATGGACAATATGCGAAAGTATATGGAATCTATGATGCGAGGTGGTTTTGGAACCAACAATTTCTTTTTTGATTTTGATAATGACACTCCCTTTTTTATGGACATGGACTCATTGAAAAATAAACTCAATTTTCATTTCAAGAATGGAAAAATGTTCCAGAATGGCAATGAGATAATGGACATGGATTCTTTAAGAGAGGCGTTTAAAAATAAGTTTGGCGATATGAGTTTTGACTTCGATTTTGACAATGATAATGAAGACGGAAACTTTAATGCTTGGAGTTTTGGAGATGACAAGGATGAGGACGGATTTCATGTAATTTCGAGAGCACGGGTTTTTGTTCGCGCAGCAAAAGACAAGGATAAGGAAGTAGTTGGGGCCGATAAAATGGAACCGCTTGAAATCAAAGACATCAGTTTTTACCCAAACCCGAGCGATGGTAGGTTCAATTTAGAAATAGAAACCACCGATAAAGGACCACTGCAAGTAAAAATTGTAAGCCCCACAGGAAATGTAGTTTATGAGAAAACCGACTCTTCTGGAGCTGCTTCCTATAATTTCAAAATCGATATTTCAGATGAACGAGAAGGCGTATACATTTTACAAGTAATTCAGAACAATAAAACGCTTACAAAGCGAGTGATTATTGAGTAGTAAATTTTCATTCTCATTTTCTAAGAGGAAGGTTTGGTCAATCTTCCTCTTTTTTATTTTTCTACACAGTATATTTGCGCCTTAATTTATTCAAAATGGATTTAGTGAATGACCGATACACCATTCAAGGTGTAGACTTAGTGGAGCTTACCGAAACTTATGGCTCACCACTTTATGTGTATGATGCCGAAAAAATTGAAGCTCAATTTAAAAAGCTTACTTCCGCTTTTAGCGGAGTGAAGATGAAGGTAAAATATGCAACCAAGGCGTTGACTAATATTTCCATTCTTAAGCTTTTACGCAGCATCGGGTCCGAACTCGATTGTGTATCTATTCAAGAGGTGCACATGGGGTTGAAGGCAGGGTTTAAGGCCGATCAAATTCTATATACTCCCAATTGCGTTTCTTTTTCAGAAATAAAAAAAGCGGTGGATTTAGGGGTAATGATTAACCTCGATAACATTTCCATTCTAGAACAATTTGGAAACGAATTTCACAATACCGTTCCTGTCTGTATTCGCTTGAATCCGCATATTATGGCGGGAGGAAATAAGAAAATTTCAACCGGCCATGCCGATTCTAAATTTGGAATTTCGATTTACCAGCTTCAGCATATTACAAGAGTAGTAAATACCTATGGCCTCAATGTAACAGGGCTACATATGCATACGGGCTCTGATATACTAGATGCAGAAGTCTTTTTAAGAGCTGCTGCAATTTTGTTTGATGCAGCCAAAAACTTTAAAGATTTAGAATTTATCGATTTTGGAAGTGGTTTTAAAGTGGGCTATAAAGAAGCCGATATTGTAACCGATATTGAAGAACTAGGTGAAAAGTTAAGTGCGGCATTCAAAAGCTTCTGCAAGGAGTATGGCGGAGAACTGGAAATGTGGTTTGAACCAGGCAAATTTCTTGTTAGCGAATCAGGCGTGTTTCTTACCAAAACCAATGTGGTAAAAACTACACCAGCTACCGTATTCGTTGGGGTCGATTCGGGCATGAACCATTTGATTCGCCCAATGATGTACGATTCCTACCATGAAATTATGAACCTTTCTAACCCAAATGGAACCAAGCGAATTTACACTGTAGTAGGGTATATCTGCGAAACAGATACTTTTGGTTTAGATAGGAAAATGAGCGAAGTAAAAGAAGGTGACGTAATTGCTTTCAAAAATGCAGGTGCATACTCGTTCAGTATGGCCTCAAACTATAATTCAAGATTAAAGCCTGCGGAAGTTTTGATTCATAAAGGTGAAGCAAAACTGATTAGACAAAGAGAGGTTTTTGAGGATTTAGTTCGAAACCAGATTGAGATCGAAATTTAACTTAGGTTAGTTTGGTTCGATTTGTGCAGAGTATGGCTTGAAATTAATGTTGCGGCTTTTTTGTTTTACTGGCTGCGGGTTTCAAAAATATTCTCATACTTTTACTAACGATACAATCTAAGAAAGATGAAAAAAACATACATTCTATTTGCAGTATTGGCCGTTGCCACAATTTCATTCAGTTTTACAACCGTTCAGGATGCCGCTTTGAAAAAGAGCATGGCTGATGGGAAAAGTGTCTATGAAGGACTTTGCATGGCTTGCCATATGAATGAAGGGCAAGGTATAGCCAGCGTTTTTCCACCATTGGCTAAATCGGATTACTTGATGAAAGACCTCGATAGATCAATTAAAGTGTTGATTGACGGGCAACAAGGAGAAATTACTGTAAACGGAAAAAAGTATAAAGGCGCCATGCCAGCTACTGGTTTGGATGACAAAGACATTGCCGATGTACTTAATTACGTCCGAAATTCATGGGGTAATAAAGGAGATAAAGTAACAGCAGAACACGTAGCCAAGGTTCGGGCAAAAAAATAGCTGAGAATTAGATAGCCTCCAACGAGGCTATTTTTATTTGCTACCAATCGTTTTTTATCCAAGGCAGAAATACTTTTAAGAAAATGAGCGTTAAGGCTGTAATGAAAACCCTAAAAACTGGACTGATACTTTTTGTGCTAGCGACTTTTGTAGCGGCAGGCTGCAAAGAAGTTTCTGGTGATGATGATCCTAAAGACGATAGCCAAATCAGTAATCTGTTTGCTGCTGGTCAAGAAGTAGGTTCAATTGCTTCAGAAGATATTGATGAAGCTTCGGGGCTTGTAAGTAGCAGATCAAACAATAATTATTTGTGGACACACAATGATAGCGGAGGCGAACCTATTGTTTACCTTATGTCTAAAACGGGTGCAGAAGCGAGTCAGGCCAGATTAGAAGGAAGTCAAAATACAGATTGGGAAGATATTGCTATGGGGCCTGGGCCAGACGATGCTATTCAATACCTATATGTAGGCGACATAGGGGATAACCGAGCTACTAGAAACAATTTGACCATTTACAGAGTGGCTGAGCCTGATTTGAATGTGCCAAACATTCCAAGTTCACAGACCCTGTCAAATGTAGAAGCCATTAATTATGTGTATTCAAATGGAGCACGAGATGCCGAAAGCCTGATGGTTGATCCGTTGACCAAAGACATTTACATAGTTTCTAAACGAGAATCTCAAGTGGGTCTTTACGTATTACCATTTCCGCAGTCGGTAGTAGAAATGGATACGGCCGAATTCATTATGAGCATGCCTTATACAGGCTTTGTAGGAGGTGACATTTCTTTTGATGGTACAGAAGTTTTAATCAAAACTTACTTTGAGGTTTATCATTGGGCAAGACCTAACGGAGTAACCATAAAGGATGCCTTAAGTGAAAAGCCTAGCAGATTGATGTATACAGCTGAACCACAAGGAGAAGCCATCTGCTTTTCAACAGATGGCTCCGGATTTTATACTGTAAGTGAAAAGAATTCTGCTGATCCTGTTCCCTTGTTTTTTTATAGAAGAAACTAACTGGCGCTAATCGTATTTAAGGTTGCGGTGAAGGCATTATAATATGATCTTCCAATCGGAATCTTTTTGTCATCCATATGTACGTGGTTGGTATCAATAGCCGTAACAGCATCCACTTGAACAACAAACGATTTATGCACCCTCAGAAATTTATCTTTAGGAAGCTTGTCAGTGATTTCTTTCAATGACTTCCTTACGGTGTAACTCCTATCTTTTGTAGCATGCAGGGTAATATGATTTCCATCTGCCTCTATCCATATTAAATCAGAATACTTTACTTTTTCAAGTAAACTCTTCTTCTTAATAAAGATTGAATCGTTACTGTAAGTGGTTGGGTTAGTGTTGAAAAGGTTTTGGCCTGAGCTTGCTGCAATCCTATTCTTGTTAAATAGTGCTACCTCAATAGCCGCATAAACATCATCTTTGGTAAAGGGTTTTACTATAAAACCTAGTGGGCGAGTATGTTTTGCGCGATTAACAGTTTCCTTATCTGAGTATGAGGTAATGTAAACAAAAGGCACTTTATATTGCTCATGAATAATGCCTCCTAATTCAATTCCATCTTGGTCGCCCTTGATCTTTACATCCAGTAATATAAGATCGGGCAGTGAAGCTTTAATTGCTTTGATCGCCTGGTTTGCCGAATTGGCTATTTCGGTTTGTTCATAGCCGAAAATGCCTAGCATTTCTTGAAGGTTTTCCGCAATAAAAGGTTCATCTTCAACTATGAGAATTCTTGGCGATTGGTCATAGTCATTGTTGATTACAGCCATTTAAATTTCTATTTAGGTGTGTTGGGTGAATTGTTTTTTTGTCAGTAATTACTGAATATGCTATCTTAAATTTAGACAAATTAATTCACAGAGGCCATAGTTGTTATGCAAAACGTTTTCGATGATTCTACAGACGAAATACCAGATACAAACGCAAAAGGTATCAATTACGAGTCTGTAGTCAAAAACCTCTATGAAGTTGTTTGGAGCATCAACATGTCGGTAGAGCCTTATGAAATTATTTATCTTAACGATCCGCTGAGCCGAACTCCAGGAGAAGTTTATAAAAAAGCTGCTACCACCATTGAGGAGTGGCAAAACACCATTCACCCCGAAGACCAAGAGCGAATTTTAGATGAAGTTGTCAGTGTTCTTAATTTAGGAAGTGGCAATTACGCTTATAGGGCCTTACGCGGAGAGGACAATTATCGGTATGTGAGGGATAGGGTGAAGGTATACTATGAAAACGGTAAACCTGTTCGACTAGATGGAATCACTACTGATATTGACGACATCAGAAAATCCAGAAGAGATTTAGAGCTTAGCCAACAGCGCCTTAAAAGCATTGTAGAAGCCTTGCCTGACCCTGTTTTTATTTCTACACAAAACACGGGAAAAGCAATTTTTGCAAACGAGATGCTTTTTGAAGTGTATGGAATGAAGCCCAATGAATTTTTGGGGAAAAAGGTGATTCAGTTTTATCAAAACTTTGAAGGGCGAAAGTCATACCTCGAAACTCTGGTGAAAAATGGATCGGTGCAAAACCATGAGCTCATGCTCCAGAATAGTAAAGGAGCGTCATATTGGGTCAGTGCTTCTACTATGCCATTGGAGTTTCAAAACGAGCCTTGTTACATTACTATTCTACAAGACATTACGGTTAGAAAATCACTTGAAAGAGAATTAAAGCAAAGTAATGACCGCTACCAACTTGCAGTGGAGGGTACTAATGATGTGATTTGGGAATATGATTTCAAAAAATCTAGCTCATACCTTTCTCCGCAGTTTTGGGAGGCGATGGACCTAAAGCCAAAGAAGAACCCACTGGATAAAAACTTGTTGGCCAAGTTTATTCATGAAGAAGACCGAGTGGAGTTTTTGCAACTCATTCACAACAAGTTTGAAACAAAGAATGAAGAACTGGAAATGGAAACCAGAATGGTGGGTAAGGATGGTAAAATTCTTTGGATTTTCGTAAAGGCAAAAATACTGTATAGTGGTGGTAAAGGTCGCCCAAGAAAGATCGTTGGCTCATTGTCCAACATTACTTCTTTAAAACAAGCGCAGTCAAAACTGAGAGAAAGTGAAGCGAAATACAAGCTTATTTCTGAAAACTCCAGCGACTGCATTTGTCTACAAAGCCCAGATGGCACATTCATATTTGTAAGCCCATCTTGTAAAGATATTATAGGCTATGATTCTTCTGAGTTAGAGCAATTGAGGTTACGCGAATTTATAGAAAAGGATGACCTAATTCAGGTGTCGCAAGCCATGCTTAATGTAATTAACCAGAGCACTAAAATGGCCAGCGTTACTTTTAAAGCCAAGCATAAAAGAGGGTATGATGTATGGCTAGAAAGTAGGGGGGGATTAATTACAGATACAGAAGGAGATCCTTTGTATTTATTAACCTCCACTAGGGATGTAACCGAGCGCTTTATTGCCGCTCAAAAGCTGAAAGAAAGCCAAGAGCGGTATAAGCTGATTACCGAAAACTCACACGACATTGTTACGCTCATGGATACCGAAGGTGTTTATGATTTTGTGTCGCCTTCAGTAAAAGAAATGCTGGGGTACGAAATCAATGAGGTTTTGGGAAGGAAGATTTCCTCATTTATTCATCCGCAAGATTTAGACGAAGTGGTGAGGGAGCTTGATAAAACAGTTGAGGAAAAGCTAAAAGACCATAAAATGACCTTCCGATATAAAAACAAGGAAGGCGATTGGCGATGGATGGAAGCGCAGGAAGGTGTTATTTTGGACGATGCCGGCCGAATAATTTACATAAGAAGTAATCAGAGAGATATTACCGAGAAAATTTTAACCCAACAGAAACTTCAAGAAAAGGAAGAACAATACAAACTAGTGTCGGAAAACTCTGGAGACGTGATTGCCTTGCAAGATTTTGAAGGCAGAATTTCTTTCATTTCCCCCTCATCTAAATTTTTACTTGGCTATGCACAAGATGCACTATTGGATACTTTTTATTCTGATTTAATTCACCCAGAAGAACAGCCTTTTGTTCAATCCATTATTAACCAAGTAGTTGAAAATAAGAGTAAGAACGTTAAGGTTACTTATAGAATTCAGGCTGAAGACGAGCAATGGATTTGGGTTGAATCATCATACAGTTCCATAGAAGATTCAAACGGTAACTTTTTATACCTACAATCTTCTACTCGCGATATTTCTGAAAGAATTAAAGCTTTGGAAAAAGAAAGGCAGTTGGGTAAACTCAAGTCGAGTTTTATTTCTATGGCCTCGCATGAATTTAGAACTCCACTTACCACAATTCAGTCCAGTAATGAACTGATCAATATGTATTTGGATGCAGACCCTGAGCCTAACACCAAATTGAAAAAGCACGTGGGCCGAATAAGAGCGGAATTGGAGCGAATGAATTCCTTGCTTAAGGATGTTTTCACGCTGGGCAGGTTAGATGTAGGTAAAACAGTAATTAAAAAAGACATTACTTCTTTAACAGGCATTGTAAAACAGGTGGTTTTAGAGAACAGCGTTCAGCATAAATCCAGAAATGTTAAAGTCAGTATTAAAGGACAGGAAAGACAGATTGAATTGGATAGCCAATTAATAGGTCACTCACTTTCTAACTTAATTAATAACGCTCTTAAATACTCGGAGAACAGACCAGACCCCGAGGTAATTATTATTTATAAGAAAGTGGGCGTTTGTGTAGAAATAAAAGACTACGGAATCGGAATCCCTGAGAAAGACCAGAAAGGGCTTTTCGAATCTTTTTCTCGCGCCACAAATGTAGGCGATATTGAAGGAACGGGCTTAGGACTAATTATCGTTAAGAATTTTGTCGAGATTCATGAGGGTACAGTTACCTTTAAAAGTGAGCTTGGTAAAGGCACCTCGTTCTTTGTTAATTTACCAGAAGTATAACTTCTTTTTCTCTATTAAAAATAGAAGCCAAACTTTACTAGAGGCATTACGCTTTCTTCGGAAACCGCCAAAAGAACATTAATAGCGGCAAAGTTGAATGGAGTAATGTAGACCCCGCCACCATAGCCGTGGTGAATTTTATTAGATTCCTCATTGTCTACCCAAACACGGCCTAAGTCGTTAAACAAAATCATTCCTACTTGGGAAGGGAAGTAGAAAGACCTCCAATCGAAGAGCTTCACTCTCATTTCTACCTGGTGATACAAGCTGCTTTCGCCTGAAAAACGGTACCTTCTATAGCCCCTTAAAGTGTTAAACCCATCCAATTGAGCCGACTGGAAAAACTCATAATCTCCCAGCGTTTTTTGGTAACCCATTCTGGTAGCAAACACGGTTCTAGAAGGCTCGTGAAAGCTCCATCTGAAAGAAGCATCGGTTTTGAGCTGGGCACTATTACCAGAAAAGGAATTAAAACCAGCGTTGTAGTCTAAAACAGCATTAAAGTTCAGTCCGCTCTTTGGAATTAGCTGATCTGATGTTTCATTAAAGTGAAAACCAACAGTTCCTCCCGCGTAAACTTTCTGTTCAAAAACGCTTGCCCCTAAAGGGGCGGTATTGGCAAAGTCATTAATAAATCTATCTGAGCTTTCTTCTACCTCTATGGCCTGAAAGGTAGGCCCAAAATTTAGAGAAGCATTCTTTCCAAGGTTTAGGGTAAACGTTGGTCTTACAGAATATTCTTCAAACCTAGTACGATAATATCGCTCTTCAATGTCTTTATCGTAAGGCGTTTCGTTGCCCATTCCAAAAAAGTTGTTCACAAAATTGGGCGCCTTAGCTTCGGCTGATAATGAGAAGTCTAGCTTTCCAAGTGCATCAATAATGTCCAGATCGTATGAGAACTGATAAGATGATGTTCCTATCGCATAATTGCCCAAAACCTTATGTTTGGTGGCATAAGGCGCCTTTCTAAAACCATCGGTTTTTATATACACACCTCCTCCTAAGAACAGACCATCATCAGCATTGTAGTTTACCGATGCTAAAGGAGCCAAAAGGTTAAAATCAAATTCTTGGCGATTGTATGCATTTATATTAGGGTCTTTATCGGTAGTTAAGTTTTTGGTTTCATTACTAGTTATTAGCTCAGTACCCGTTTTTTCATCATAAACAATAGTCTTTTTTGAAAGGCCTCTCACTTGGCTGCTGTCTTCAATGATGTCATCGTCAGCCCCTGCTATAATCCTTACTTTAATGCCTTTATTTACTTCTCCTGTAATTTCATACCTGTCATTTCCATCGAAACCAAAAAGCCTTATCTCATCGGTTTCTGAGGTTTTGAAGGTTCTTTGGTAAATAATTTTATCTAGGTTTCCTTTTTTAGAGATTTTATGAACAGTCACTTTTGTATGTTCATCATCAAGCCGCTCTACTTTAAAAAGCTCCTGTTTGTCGCTCGCTAAAACATCTACTTCTTTTGAAATCAATGAGTAATAATCCTTGGCATATTTTTCAAGGTTATCTCTTCTGTTTTTGAGCTTGCGAATAATCTCTTCGCCATGTAAATCATAAATTTCATCGGGCCATTGCCTTATAGATTTTTCAATGATTTCATCGGTTAGGGCAGCCTTTAGTTCACGTGCTTGTTCCACCCAACTTTCCATGGAAACTTCCGTCATAAAAATTCGGTCGAAGTAACGAATACGGTAACTTCCTAAGCTAGGCAGGTAGTCTATGTCGTCATGAAAACCTCTGAGTGCGGGTTGGGCCCATTTTGAGGAGGCAATTTTTTTGAAGATGCCTTCCCCTGCAAAAAAGGCTACATCCCTATCTCTTGGAATAGGCTTGTAAAGTTTTTCATCATCCTTTTTATCGTATTCTACCCATCTCCATTGGTCGTCATGACGATCCCAGTCGCCAATCCAGAAATCAAAAAGCCGATTTCGAGCTACAAAAACTTGATCTACATGGTTGTCATTATCATTTCTAAGTTTTTCATACAAATCTGGGCTTGACAGCACATCGTCTCCACTTCCAAAAAAAGGCTCTTCAATATTTTCTTTATTTGGCCTTTCTTCGAATAAAGCGAGTGTATTTGCGAAATCCTGTTGGTGTAGCCCAAATCTTGGGTCGTTTGGAATGTAAACCACTTTTGGGTTAGTATGGAAGATTCCTGCAGCATCGGCTAAAGGAGGAAGAATGAAAGGAGCGTATGGGTGTGAGGCTGAAATACCATCCTGAACAATGGACTTTATAAAAGTTTTTCTGAACTCGGGGGGTAAGGTAAGGGCTGGGTTTTTATCCATAGACCTCAGCACGTATTGCTTTCCGTTTTTGGCTTCTAACCTAAGCGAAATGGTTTGATGTCCTCCTCCTCTTTTAAGAATTTCTAATCCTCCTTTTTCACTTCCAATATCGAAAACAGGGACTTTAATTTTAGTCGCCCATTCATTTCGATAGTTTTCTCCAAACATTTTTATGTGGAAATTACTTCGAACATGATAGAGTTCACTTGCTGCAAAAACAGTGTCTTGTCCAACATATGACAGGTTGGTGAATTTTTTTAGTAAATCTTCTGGAGCTGGTTTAAATGGCTTTTCTGAAAGTACTGTGGCGTAAATCTCAGAAGGTTTTTCTTCTTCTGGAGTAATAAACCTTAACTCAGTTTTTCCATTTGCATAGTAATCTAAGCGTCCATAGCCCATGGTGTTTGTAGCGAACAGTGCATCACCTTTTTGCTTTACATGGGCATTGTTTTTTGATCCGGCTCCGCTTACTACAAAGTCCATCCCCTCTTTCTGAATATGCTGAAGTGCGTGCTCATGGCCTGCTACATCTACAATGTCGGGGTGATTTTTCATAAGTGAAACCATTGCATCACGAAACTGGCGGTATACAGGGTGGGCTGTGTCTTGAATGTTGCCGAACCACTTTCTGTAAAGTGGATAAATAGAGCCTAAAATGGGTAAAGGGATGTAAAGATTTTTTGTTTTGCTTGAGGCGGTAAGTGGAAAGAGGTGGTCTTTTACACTGAATATTCCTCCATGAATTCCATAAGTGTACATGGGGTGATGCGAAGCCACAATCACTTTTTTGTGAGCATTTCTCTTTAGTGCATCTTGAAAATTCGCTGCCACTTCTACCAGCGTGGTGGCCTCACAGTCCGAGCCTTCACCCGGTTTATCACCCCGATGTAAAAACCATTGGGTGTCAATTACTATGAGTGTAATTTTTTCGTTGAGATCAATTTCAACTGGCCCTGGGCAACCCCTTGTGGGAATCCAGACATCTTGGCTATCCAATTTATTTTCAACATACTTCTCTTGTATTTGCAGCCAATCAAACCCATCGGGCCTTCCTTGTGCCCAGTCGTGATTACCAGGGACAAATATTTTCTTCCCCTTAAAGTCTTTTACCGCATTGATTTGCCCATCTATCGCAATTTCAGCTTCTGCCCTTAATTTATGGCCTTTTGGAGGCATTCCTTGAGGGTAAATATTATCACCAAGAAAAATTACACTACCTCGATCTCCTACTTTTTCAAGCTCGGTTTTAAGCAAATCCAAGACTGGGTTTTTACCGGGTTCGCCCGCATCGCCTACCAAAAAAACAGAATATATAGGTGCTTCTTGCTCTTGGAAACTATACGCTGATGTTCCGAATAAGATAAGACTAGCAATAACTAGGGCAATGTTTTTCATAGAGTTATAAACTGCTGTAAAAATAAGTTATTCAAATTAATGCACTCAATTTTGCTTCATATTGAAGCGGAGAATTGTGCCCCCATTATCGTTTTCATTCGATACAAATAAATCTCCATTGGGCATAAAGGCAATACCTTCTGGCTGAGGAAAAAGACTTCTCTTTAAAATGCTCAAATTTTTTGGGCTACCGTCATTGTTAAACACCACAAGAGCAGAGCCAACGGAAGCAATCATATAGATTTCACCACTTATTGGATGAACCGCAATTCCTGATGGACGGAATTTAGAGCTATCTGAACCCAAAACACGCTCAAGGTCTTTGTCTTTTAAAACAAAAAGGGGTGTTTTGGTGAACTCTTTAGTAGTAAGGTTATAGCCATAAACTGCTTTTCCTTTCACTTTCACATGGTCAGTATCTCCCTTTCCCTTTAAAGCAATAAGTAGCGTGTTGGTAGATTTGTCGTAGCCCAGACCTTCTACATCATTTTCTGAAGTAAACGGAGTGTCTATAGATTCTACTACACCCTCAATGTCAATATTGAACTTATATAGCTTGCCATTGCTTTTTATAGCATACATGTCTTTACCAACTAACTCTAAACCTTCAAAATCGCCATTGCCTTCAAACCTTATGCGTTTAACAATCTCTTTTTTATCAAGGTCATAAACGTAAATTCTGCCTTGCTCATCGTTGAGCGTGGCTAATTGATTGGGCCCATAATAACTAAGAGCGGATATTTCTTCTAGCACGGAAGGAAGACGGTATTTAACGGAGGGGGATTCAAGGTTATAAGGAAAACTTTCTTTGCCTTGACCCCAAGCTGAAAATTGAAGAGTGATTAAGTATACGATAATGAATAGAATGGGCGTTCGTTTCATGCTCATGCAAACAAAAGTAACAGATATATAATTCACGGCAGTAGGTACTTTTATGTTATGTGAAATGAGCAGATTATATTTAAGCAATGATTGATCAGAATTCGATACTAGAAAAGGTGGCATCGTACGCAGAAAAAACCCTCGAAAAGGAGATTTCTTCTGACTTTGTTTACCACGACCTCTATCATACTACGCGGGTAGTTAAGGCCGCTAAAATGATTGGTAAGGAAAGCGGGCTTTCTGAAGAAGAGCTTGAAATAGTAACGATTGCTGCTTGGTTTCACGATTTAGGGTATTGTTTTGGTTGTATTAAGCATGAAAAGGCGAGTGCCAAATTAGCACTAGAGTTTTTGCGTAAAGAGGGTTACCCTGAAGAAAAGATTGCCAAAGTGGAAGGCTGTATTATGGCCACACAAATGCCTCAATCTCCCAAAAACCTGCTCGAAGAAGTATTATGCGATGCGGATTTGCATCATTTGGCATGTTCGGATTATAGCGTGATGTCTGAAAAGATGCACGTTGAAATAGAGAAAATTAAGGGGTATGAAATAAAGGAAGAAGATTGGAATAGCATGAATTTCAATTTTTTTAAAGACCACCGTTACTTTACTAATTATGGCAAGCAATACTTAGAGCCAATAAAAAAACAAAACCTTAAGTCAATTAAAAAGAAAACTAAGGTGTCGAACAAAGACGATAAATACATAAAGAAGCTCGAAGAGAAAATCGAAAAGCTAGAAGGCAAAGTAGCACTTAAGCCCGAAAGAGGAATTGAAACTATGTTTCGAACCACCTCTAAGAATCACCTAGAACTAAGTGCAATGGCAGATAACAAGGCCAACATTATGATTTCAGTAAACACCATTATTATTTCTGTGGTGGTTTCTGTTTTGGTGAGAAAACTTTACGAGTACCCAAATTTGGTTATTCCTACTATGATGCTCATAGTGGTTTGTTTGGTCACTATTGTGTTGGCGATTTTAGCTACCAGGCCTAACGTTTCTTCAGGAGTGTTTACAGATGAAGATGTTTTAAACAAAAAAACCAACCTCCTCTTCTTTGGTAACTTTCATAAAATGAAGTTAGACCGCTACCAATGGGGTATGCGCGAAATGATGAAAGATGGAGACTACCTTTATGGCAGCTTAACCAAAGACATTTACTTTTTGGGAGTAGTACTTGGTAAAAAATATCGCCTTCTAAGATTGTGCTATACCACCTTTATGATAGGCTTTGTGCTCTCTATTTTGGCGTTTTTGTGTGCTATGATGTTCTTCCCACCCCAAGATATTCCAAGTTTCTACACTTTTTAACTACTCAAGGGCTCGATTTAAATCATCAAACAATTTGGGCTTGTTAATAATCCTAATGGATTATTTTTTGAGCGGCATGCCTATGGTCGGCATTTAATGTAACTTCAAGAAGAGTGTTCAAACTCAGTTACTTAACTGTTAAAGTCGGCAAGATGATTAAAAACTACTTAAAAATAGCTGTTAGAAGTATTCTGAAAAACCCTGGCTATTCGGGCATTAACATTTTTGGTTTAACGCTGGGCATCACCTGCTTTCTCTTCATTTTTTTGGTCGTTCAGTACGAACTCAGTTTCGATCGGTTTCATAAAGACTCTGACCTTATTTACAGAGTAGATAATGCATTATTACTAAGTAGTGGAGAATACAAATACCCAAATGGGCCAAGCGGCATTGGTCCTTCATTGGTAGTTGAGGTGCCAGAGGTAACAGCTTTTACGCGATTAACGGGGAATGGCCAACAACAAATTTTTGAAGTAAGCAATGAGCTGTATCCCGTTGAGGGTACTTTTTATGCTGACTCTACCTTTTTCGAGTTTTTTGATTTTGAACTGATTCATGGAGACCGAGCCGAGGTATTGGATGAGCCACTAATGGCAGTGCTTACAGAAAAGTCTGCTTTGCGATTTTTTGGCAGAAAGGATGTAGTGGGAGAAATATTAACCTTGAAGGGAAACAATGATGCCCGCTATTTGGTGAGCGGGGTAATGGCCGATGTGCCAGCCAACTCACATATGAATTTTGATTTATTACTCTCTATAGAAACGCTCCGTAACCCAAACAACCCTACAAGCCTCAATAGCTGGAATGCAGGAGGAGCATTTACCTACATTAAGCTTAACTCACCAAAATCGGCAGAGTTGGTAGCTCAGAAAATGCTTGATTTGAAGGCGAAGTATGTAGAAGAAAGTAACAGTATTATGGTTAACCCAACTTTGGTTGCTATGACGGACATTCACCTGAAATCAAATTTGAGAAATGAAATGAAGCCTAATGGGAGTACGGATGTAGTCTATGTTTTTTCTGCCATTGCCATCTTCATCCTCTTAATAGCAGCAATCAATTATATGAATTTAGCCACCGCCCGATCTGCCAAACGAGCAAAAGAGGTAGGTGTTAGAAAAGTGCTTGGAGCCTATAAGAAGCAATTGGTTGCTCAATTTATGGGTGAGTCTGTGGTGCTAGCTATTATTTCCGCTTTACTATCCATCGCTGTTATTGGGGCTACAATTAACCTAATGGCAGATTTCACAGGTAAAGCGCTAACTATCGATATGCTATTTCAGCTTAAGGTTATTGCTGTATTGCTAGCTGTGGTGGTGCTTATTGGTTTTGGTTCAGGTATTTATCCTGCCCTTTTTCTTTCATCCTTTAAACCAGTGGTAGTGCTCAAGGGCAAACTTTCGCCAGGAATGAACAGCTCAGGAAGTTTAAGAAAAGGATTGGTCATTTTTCAGTTCGCCATTTCTATTATGTTGATGATAGGCACCTATACAGTTTATAATCAGCTGACTTATATGAAGAATAAGTCCTTGGGGTTTCAGAAGAAGGACATGTTGGTGATTTCAAATGCCCGAAATGCCGTAACACCTCAACTCAACGCTTTCAAGAATGAATTGATGAAAAACCCTTCCATAGAAAGTGTAACCTCTTCTATGAGTAAACCAGGAGGCTTAAGGCCCATTATCTTTATAAAGTCTGAAACTGTGATAGACGATGAAGGCAAGCTGAATTTGGCAGGTATTAGTACAGACTTCGATTACATGAATACTTTCGGTATTGAGATTCTGAAAGGCCGCGACTTCGACAAAAGCATACCAACCGATTCTACACAGAGCATTTTGTTAAATCAGCAAGCAGCCAGAGAGCTCAATATACTTGAAGATCCTGTTGGTAAAATTATTCAAATTAGTCAGGGGCAAAACTGGGTAAACAAAAGAGTAATTGGTTTGGTAGCTGATGTTAACTTCGAGCCCCTGCAACGTAAAACAGAAGCAACCATGTATGGGACTTTGTACGGTTCCAACCTTTTTATTTATGTCAAAGTAAGACCCGATAGAGTGGCGGAATCCATTGAATTTGCCCGCACTACTTGGGAACAGTTTGCTCCTCAACAACCTTTTCAATATTCATTTTTAGAAGATGATTTAAATCAACTTTATCAATCAGAAGAGCAACTCAGTCAGGTGGTGATTTTCTTTGCTATACTTACAGTTATCATTGCTTGCCTTGGATTATTTGGTCTAGCGTCTTTTGCTACTGAGCAGCGCATTAAAGAAATAGGAGTAAGAAAAGTGTTGGGCGCTTCGGTGGCCCAAGTGCTTCTTTTGCTGTCTAAAGATTTTATTGTTTTGATTTTAGTGGCGTTTTTGATTGCTGCGCCAGCTGCCTATTTACTATCAGATTGGTGGCTTCAAAACTTTGCTTTCAAAGTCAACGTAGGAGCTATAACTTTCTTTTTAGCAGGAGTAGGTGCATTGTTGATTGCGCTAACAACAATTAGCTATAAAACCCTAAATGCAGCAAGGTCTAACCCTGTAAAGGCGCTACGAATTGACTGATTTGAGTGTCAAAATCGAACGTATGTGATCGGTAATGAACACATTTAAAGATGTTTATTTTGCTTAACTACTTAGTATGAATAAATTAGGCCTTGGCATGTTAATTGGTAAATGCAGAAAGGTCAGAATCTAAATCAACCGCAATGATTAAACTAAACGATGTCGATAAATTTGTCGATTCAAAATATCAAAGAACCTTTATTCTAAAGGGTATCGATCTAGAAATAAAGCAAGGCGAATTTGTTACCATAATGGGCCCTAGTGGCGCAGGAAAATCTACGGTAATGAATATTATCGGAATGCTCGATGAGCCATCTCAGGGTGAGTACTACTTTTTGGATGAGCCTATCCATAAAATGAAAGAACGAAAACGCTCCGAACTTCATAAACACCATATCGGATTCGTTTTTCAGGCCTATCACTTAATTGATGAACTTACGGTTTACGAAAATATAGAAACACCACTTTTGTATAAAGGAGTAAAATCTGCGGAAAGAAAAAGCTTGGTAGCTGAAATGCTTGATCGCTTCCAAATGGTGGCGAAAAAAGACCTTTTCCCAGAGCAGCTTTCAGGTGGGCAGCAGCAGTTGGTAGGTGTAGCGCGTGCGCTAATTGGGCAACCCAAATTGCTATTGGCCGATGAGCCAACTGGTAATCTACATTCCGACCAAGCTGAAGAAATCATGAAGCTATTTCAAAAACTAAATAGCGAAGGAATGACGATTGTTCAAGTAACACATTCCAAAGAAAATGCCGCGTATGGCAAACGAACCATCAATATTGTGGATGGTGCTATTGATACAGATGATACGCATTAATTGTTATTGGTCGCCCTTTGAAATTGAAAGCTACCTAAGTGTAGCTTTTTTTATTTCTTAGATTCATCGTTTACTTCTTTAAAATAAGACCTTAAAAAAGCATTTGAGCCTGCTAGATTTTTTGAATACGTTTTGGCATTTTCAATATTAAGATATCCATTTCCAATTGCCATTACTAACGCTATTCGGATATGTGGCTCATAGAAAAACTGTTTATAGAAAATTAGCATAACAGTATCAATACTTATTATAATCGTTGTGATTAGTAGCGCTTGTTTGAGCTTTAGCTTAGCGAGAAAACCAAAAATGAGTAATAACACCGGCAACATAAAGTATTGAAAATATGGTGCTCCTTCAAAGGATTCCAACAACAAGTAAACCGATCCAGAATTAAGAAATATTAGTGGTTCATTTTTGAATATGACACTCAATGCAGAGAGGGTTGTTCCAATAATGATTATATCAATTAGTATGAATGAAAGCCTTGTTGAAAATAAGGCTTTACTGTTTAAATTTTCTCGCCTATGATATTTTTGAGCTTCTTTCAATCCATAGTCCTTGTTCAGACTATATTCAGGGCAGTCAGCAATAAATGTAGGCTTTTTTCGAGTTAAGCCGCAAACAACCCCACTATACTTATCAAATGCTCGGTTTGTACATTGTTTACAAAAGAATAGTTTGTCATCAAGTGAAAGTTCCTTTGGCTGCTCCAAGAGGTGTTTTTTTAGAACCTCCTCTGCTAGATCAATAGAGTTGAAAATTCTGTCATTATTGGCTATTATAACTTTGTTACTTAAGAAGGCATTTAAAAAAACATGCTCATTTTCTAAAACTGACCTCAGTATAACATCTACTTTTTTCTGATCACGATAATGAAACCAAATTAAGGTGAATAGAAGAGTGAGGATATTTAACCCTAGATTTAAATTTGATTCAATAATTACTGAATAAACTAAGGCGGCCAAGAGTATGCTATAAACTAAATGTCTGTAATTATAGGTGAAAGGTGTCGCTAAAAGAGCTATTGGGAAACAAAGCAAAGCAAGTAAGCTCCATGGACTTATAATTAAGGCACTGGCAAAAATTGTTAAAAGTAAGATTAGGGGAATAGTATTTAATGATACATATACTGCTCTTTCTAAAATAGAAGAACTTTCTTCAAAACTTTCAAGAGGTATATCTTGATTCACAAATATCTTAATATCTCCGTTTTTTAGTTTTTGCTTTATGGAATCAAATGAAGTGGCTGGTAGGAGACTTTTGACATCGGCTACCTTGAGGTCAGTCAGGTCGACTTGATCAAACTCTAAGATCAAAGGGAATGGATTTGCTTCCATAGTCGCGTTAAGTTATGGATTCAAGATATGCTAAATTCTCAATGTCTACTTTTTTATATCTAATGAATGTAGCTTGTTGCTTAGAGATTTCCCTTCACCTTATACAATTGCCACCAAGGTGTTCCTGGGGAATCATGATGCTCATAGTGGTAACCAAAGAAGTAACAGCTTAAAAAGGCCCATAGGTGGTTTTTACTTTGGCTTCGCGAAAAGTGTTTGTTTTCAGGTTCGTGATGGCCTTTATGGGGTAAGTAAGTGCCGAAATAGAAAAGCTGAAAAGTAGAAAGTACGGCAGGTAACATCCAGAAAAGAGTCAGGTTTTCTACGGGAAAATAAAGTTTCAACACATTAAAGCTAATGGCCATTAATACAATTTGCTGCCAAGTGACGTACTGCTTTAGAAAGCTGAAGTACCAAGGGAAAAAACCACCATGGTGGTAATCAGGGTCTTTATCCGTAGCCACATATCGATGATGTTCATGGTGTTTGGGGAAAAGCTTATGATAGAAGTTGAAGCTAAAAAGTAAAGCACTTACAGTGCCTATTAGCTTATTGGTTTGTCTATTCTTAGAAATCGTACCATGCATGCCATCGTGAGCGGTAATGAAAAGCCCCGTATATAAATGCATTTGAAGAAAGACTAATAGGTAGGTAAATGGGGAGGAAAAGTTAATATTTAAATTTAGGGCGAATACAAGACAGACAGCCCAAGCCATAATAATGATTAGCGCGATAATCACCCCAAAATGATTCTTGATGCTATTCATACTACAAAGAAAGGAATATTCAGTTAGAGATGTTGCAAGTGTTGCTGAACCTCTTGCATGAGCCACATTGGGGTGGAGGTAGCTCCACAAATTCCAACACGCTCATTTTTACTAAACCATTCTGCTTTCAAATCGGCAACCGAAGAAACAAAGTAGGTGTTTGGGTTTTGGTCTAAACATACATTATAAAGCACCTTTCCGTTTGAAGATTTTGTGCCGCTTACAAACACAATTCTATCGTAGTTTTTGGCAAAATCCCTAAGCTCTTTATCTCTATTAGACACTTGGCGGCAAATCGTATCATTTGTGTTCACCCTAATTCCGTTTTCAGCCAATACTTTATTGATTTCATAAAAACTATCGGTGCTTTTTGTGGTTTGGCTGTAGAGGGTTATTTCTTTAGGCATAGTAGCCAAATCAAGTTCTTCTAGGTTTTGGAAAACTATGGCTTCTTCATTTGTTTGACCCAAAAGCCCTACTACTTCTGCATGGCCATGTTTGCCATAGATGTAAATCTTTTCTTCCTTATCAAACGAGTTTTTAATTCTATTCTGAAGTTTTAAAACTACTGGGCACGAAGCATCAATCAGTTCAATGTTGTTTTCTAGCGCCAACTGGTAAGTTGAAGGAGGTTCGCCATGCGCTCGAATTAATACAGATGCATTTTTGATATGCTTAAATTCTTCGTGATTAATAATCTTTAACCCCTTTGATTCCAATCGCCTTACCTCTTCGTCATTGTGTACAATGTCGCCCAAACAATAAAGCATACCTGTTTCGTCCAAAATGTCTTCAGCCATTTCAATGGCATAAACTACTCCGAAGCAAAAACCTGAATTAGGGTCGATTTCTACAGTTAGGTCAAACATGCGATCACAAACCAGTGTTTAACTATATTGTTTTTAAACTTGTGATATTTATACGTTTTTTTGAGGAGGTCGGATTTAGAGCATGTTAATTCTATGCTGAAAGTAGGTCATCAGAAGAATTCGCATCTTCATGCTGTCCTTAATCCGTATTCTTTCTTGCTTTATGCGCGAAGCTGGTAAACTTTTTATTTTTCTGAAGAGCTTTAAGTAATATCTGTAGGCCAGATACACGCCTAGTTTGGCGCCCTTTGGTAAACTTAAAATGCCTTCGAGCGCGTCATCAAAATCTTTTTGAATATCTGCTTCAATCTCATCCTTAGTCAGCTTGGTGAACTCATTAAAGTCAACTCCCGGAAAATAAACTCTTCCTCTTTCCTCATAGTCGCTTTTAATGTCTCGGATGAAATTTACTTTTTGAAAAGCTGCCCCTAGTTTTTTTGCAGGTGCTACTAGAGAATCATATAAGATTTGATTGTTTTCACAAAAAACTTTCAAACACATTAACCCCACCACTTCGGCAGAGCCATATATGTATTCATTATAGCCAGTTTGGTCGTAGGTAGTTTCTTCTAAATCTAACTCCATGCTATGTAAAAACGCCTCAATTAAACTGTGATCAATTTTGTATTTGTTCACCACAAGCTGAAAGGAGTTCAAAACAGGGTTGAAACTTACGCCATCTTCAATGGCCTTGTACGTCTCTTTTTTAAAATTCTGAAGAAGTGATTTTTTATCGTAGTTGTGAAATGTGTCTACGATCTCGTCTGCATAGCGCACAAAGCCATAAATGGCATAAACAGGCATGTGGAATTTTTTGTCAAGGGTTTTAATCCCAAGAGTAAAAGAGGTGCTATATCGCTGGGTAATCAGCTTGCTACACTCCATTGTGGTTTGATCAAATAATTCCATTAATTCAAATTACATAATTCATTGACACCTTAACCGAAGTCCTTTATAATTTCTTTTGCCACTACTTGTCCCGAAATCAGGCTGGGGGGTACTCCGGGGCCGGGAACTGTTAGTTGGCCGGTGTAAAACAGATTGTTTAACTTTTTGTTTGCCAACTGCGGTTTTAAAATTGCGGTTTGGTTTAAAGTATTGGCCAAACCATATGCATTACCTTTAAAAGCGTTGTAATCATTTACGAAGTCTTTGTGCGCAAAAGATCGCTTGAATACTATATTTTCTTTGAAATCAAGGCCCATTCTATCCTTCATCCGCTCTAACATTAGGTCGAAATAGTGGGCTCTTATGTCTTCGGTGTCATCTAAGCCAGGAGCTACAGGAATAAGCATAAAAATGTTTTCACAGCCTTTTGGGGCCACTGTATTATCTGTTTTTGAGGGAGCCGAAACATAAAAAAGCGGCTTTTCTGGCCATTTTGGATCAGTGTAAATGTTATGAGCGTGCGGGGCAAAATCTGTATCAAAAAACAGGTTGTGATGAAGGAGCCCTTCTAGTTTTTTGTTCACACCCACATAGTATAACAGTGAACTTGGCGCCATTACGCGTTTGTCCCAATAAGTCTCATCATAATTTCTGGTTTCGCTATCGAGCAGCATGCTATCCACATGATGGTAGTCGGCACCGGCTACTACAACATCCGATTTAAAATCACCATGGTTTGTGCTTACACTTGTGGCTCTTTTCCCTGAATAATTAATAGAGGTTACTTCGTGGTCTGTTAATATTTCAACCCCTTTTTCCTTGGCCAAGCTTTCTAACGCTTCTATAATTTTAAACATGCCGCCTTTCGGATACCAAGTACCCAAAGCCATATCGGCATAGTTCATTAAGCTATACATAGCGGGAGTGTTTTCGGGCAATGCGCCTAAAAAGAGCACAGGGAACTCCATAAGCTGTATAAGTCTGTCATTCTTAAAGAACTTGCGAACATGTTTGGCCATGGACTGAAATATTTGAAGCCTCACTGCATCAACGGCCAGTTTTGGGTTCGCAAATTCAAGAATGGAACGGCTGGGTTTGTAAACAAACTTGTTGATACCGACTTCATATTTGTACTCGGCTATTTTAAGGAATTTTCGAAGTTGCTCTCCAGCACCAAGTTCAATCGAATCGAATAGCCGCTCGAGTTCATGCATGTTTGCGGGAATCGGCATGTAATCATTCTTGCCATGAATGACCTGATAGGAAGGGTCGAGCCGAATGAGTTCGTAATAGTCGGCTGTAGTTTTTCCGAATTGATTAAAAAACGACTCGAAAACATCGGGCATCCAATACCAGCTTGGCCCCATGTCAAAAGTAAAGCCCGAATCAGTAAACTGTCGGGCTCGTCCTCCTATGGTAGGGTTCTTTTCTAATATCTTAACGTTAAAGCCTTTATTGGCCAGGCAAATGGCTGCAGAAAAACCTGCAAAACCAGCACCTATAACTACCACTTCGCCTTTTTTCATAGAGGCTATTTAACTAACGTGTTTTATATGTCCTTAATTTATCTTTCAAAAGTTTTCTGGCAATGTGAATTCTATTTTTCACCGTTCCAATCGGAATTTGCTCTCTATCGGCAATCTCTTGGTATTTAAACCCTCTGAAATACATCATGAAAGGCGTTTTATAAACATCATCAAGCTGATCGATGGAGTTGTTTATATCTGTTAGAGCAAACTCGCTATAGGCATTGTTTTCAACTCTACTGCCTGAGGTGTTAATAAAGTGAAGGTTGTCGGTGGTGTCAATAAAAGTACCCCTTCTCATCATTCTTTGATAATTGGTGATGAAGGTGTTTTTCATGATAGTATATAACCATGCCTTGAGGTTTGTTCCTTCTGAAAATTTTTCTCTATTCTTATAAGCCTTCATCAAGGTTTCTTGTAGTAGATCATTCGCATCTTCTGAGTCTCGAGTAAGTTTTAATGCGAAGGGTTTTAATGACTTTGTCATAAGCCCGATCTCATGGTTGTATTCAAGAACTGTCATGGTAATTTAGTTTTGTTGAACAAATATGGTTAAACGTTAAACAAAATTCAAACAAAAATCATGAAGCTTTTGAAAACAGATGTTAAATAAAGTTTAACATTTAGACATAGGGTCGTTCAAAAGCAGCGATAAATGCTCTGAGAGATCGTAAAGAAGTGTTTTGAGTTGGCTTATTTAATTTAAGAATAATTCTGATAGAAAGAGAACTATTTTTAAAAGTGATTTGGGTTGTGGAGAATATTACTCCTATGGGGTGGAGGGTGTGGAATTTTCTTCCACAAAGTTGATAAGGTCATTTAGGCTAGCCATACACAGAACGTTCTCAGGCAATTCAAGGTCTTGTCCTACCACTTGTCTACCGCTCACAAGGATTTCTGATTTAGGAAAAATGGTGGAGAGATTTTCAAGATACTGGGTAACACCTAGGCCTTCTGGCTTGCCTGTAAGCACTGTGATAAGATATTCGGGCTCATATAACTCATAAGCCATTTTTAAGTCATCAAGCGGTAATGTTTGCCCCAAGTAAATTACTTTCCCTTCTCTAGATTTGATGAGATAATTAGCAAAAAGCAAGATTAGTTCGTGAAGTTCGCCCTCGGGCAAAAAGAGCATGTATTTTTTAGCAGAGCTGTTGGTGTTGGCTGGTTCACCATCTATGGCCACCATAATTTTCTGGCGAATCAGATGACTGATGAAGTGTTCTTGGGCTGGATTTATAGAGTCTGTAAGCCACATCACTCCTATTTTAGATAGGAATGGAATGACCAGACCCATCATGGTTCGTTCAAATCCATATTTAAGGGTACTAGAACTAATTATTTTTTCGAAACCCTGTTCATCTAAATCAATCATGCAGAGGGTAAGGGCATAAATTTGATCGGCAAAACTGGTGTTTTCTTCAGAAATATTGAGAATAGCTTCATTCAGCTCCTCACGTGTCATTTCAGCAATCTTAGATATTTTAACGCCATTGTCTTTCAATAATGACACATTCAGCACTAGCTTTAAATCATCTTGGTCGTAGAACCGAATGTTAGTCTCTGTGCGCTTTGGGTTGATTAGGTCATAGCGTTGTTCCCAGATTCTTAAGGTATGCGCCTTAATACCCGACAGTTGTTCTAAATCTTTAATTGAATAATTCGCCACCTAAATATCTCCTTCTTTAAAATACTTTTTTGGGATCATAAAAAGTCCGAAAGATTCTCCGTCTTCCTTTTCTTTCGATTTATGATGTGCCCTGTGTGCCTTTGCAATGGCTCTTAAATACTTCGACTTTGGTCTTCCTAGCAAATTCAGTCGCTTGTGTATGAGCACATCATGTAAAATAAAGTACAGTACTCCATACAAACTGATTCCACAACCTAACCAAAACCTGTAATCCAAATTTTCAACTCCTAAGAAGATGAGCACTACGGCTGTACCTCCAAAAATGAGTGTGAAAAGGTCGTTTAATTCGAAATAGCCTTTTGTATGTTGATGATGGGTTTTGTGAATTTTCCATAAAACCCCATGCATTATATACTTGTGAATCCACCATGAGAAAGCTTCCATTAAAATGAAACCAGCCAATAACCACAACATAGCTTTAATCATTAGCGGCATAACTCAATGTTTGATGCTTTGTTCAACAGAATTTTAAATTAGGTTAAGACTTACGAAAAAAGCTACTTCTATAATAAGAAGCTTTATTGCAAGTGGATTGTTTTTGGAAAAGTCTAGTTTTTGAAAAATGAAATGGAGCAGAAAAGCTACTAAAAACCAACTTAGGTAATTCTGAACGGGAATGATTGAACCTGCCCACTGCCAAAAGTCAAAACGTATAGCTACAGGCTCAATTAATAGGTCGAGTACCATCATCATTGCTGCTCCAAGAGTACAGCGTAGCCAAAGGCTGCTAGATAGCTTGTTACTGAAAATTCCCGTAATGTAAATTAGTATGGCCCAGTTAAGCCCAATAATAAGGGGTACATCAAAAAGCTTAAAACCTAAAGTTGGACCATAAGCGTATTCGCCAAAGATTGCTCCTGTTTTAACGCCTGCTACTTCAATAAAAAAACCGAATAGAAAGGTGAAAATAATGAAGATGAAGTATTTGATATTCTTACCTTCTTCAAAGTGAAAAATAATGGCGGCTGTAAGAAGTAGGTTAAAAGGTGTAAGCGACTGAAAAAGTGCTCTACTTTCTTCAAAATATAAACCTAGCACCCCAGCAGTGTGCATGGCTATTAAGAGAAAAAAAGCAATACGTTGATTTTGACGACCTGTAGAGAGAAGTTGTTTTAACATGATTTTGAAAAACTTGATGAACCGCTTATTGTTTTAGGGTTCAAGCAGATTGTTTTAGATTTGCAGTAAAACTAATATTTATGATCTTATACAACGTTACCGTAGCAATTGAAAAAACTGTAGAGGAAGATTGGAAAGTGTGGATGCGCGATATTCATATTCCCGAAGTAATGGCTACAGGTGCTTTTGTTGAGTATAAATTTTTTAAAGTGATGAGAGAAGAAGAGGAGTCTTCGTCTTACAGCATTCAATATTTTGCGGAAGATCATAGCAAATTACAAGCTTACCTTGGTCAACACGCCCCTGGCCTTCAGCAAAAAGCAGGAGAAGCCTTTCCTGGTAAATTCGCTGCCTTTAGAACTTTACTTCAGGAGGTGGAGTGATTGAGTATAAAAGGTAGAAATCCTCTTTTACCCTTTTACCCCATCTTATACTCTTGAATCTGCTTAAGCTCTAGCTTACAATTGATCCATTCTTCGTCTAAGTCGGCTCCTAGTTTTTTGTAGAAGTTAATGGCGGGTTCGTTCCAGTCGAGCACCTGCCACATCACTTGGCGGGCATCTACATCTTTGGCTTCTTGAACGATGGCATCTAAAAGCTTTTTACCAATGCCTGCGCCTCGTTTGGCTTTTCTAACCACCAAGTCTTCAAGAAAAATGGCTTTGCCTTTCCAAGTAGAATAGCGATAATAAAAAATAGCCGTGCCCTCAATTTTTCCGTTTTCTTCGGCCACAAAAAATTCGAAGATGGGTTTTTTACCAAAACCATCTTCCATCATTCTTTCCACAGAGTTTTCTACTTCATGAAGTGCATTTTCGTATTCTGCCAATTCTTGAACAAGTTCAAAAGCTTGATTTAAATCGTTTGGGGTTCCTTTTCTGATGATAATACTCATGATAGGTATAAAAAATGGGGCCTAAGCCCCATTGTATTTCAAATTAAATTTTACCGAAGCCAGTATATGGCACAAGTACTTCTGGAATATTGATACCATCTGGAGTTTGGTTGTTCTCTAAAATGGCAGCTATTATTCTTGGCAGTGCTAGGGCACTTCCGTTTAAGGTATGTAAAAGCTGAGTTTTCTTATCTTCATCCTTATACCTCAACTTTAAACGGTTGGCCTGAAAAGTCTCGAAATTACTTACTGAACTTACTTCTAACCACTTTTCTTGTGCAGCAGAATATACCTCAAAATCGAAGGTAAGAGCAGAAGTGAAACCAATATCGCCACCGCAAAGTCTTAAAATTCGGTATTGTAAACCAAGTTTTTCTAACAAGCCAGCAACATGTTTGCACATGTCATCAAGTGCTTTGTAAGAGTCTTCAGGCTTACATACTTGTACCAATTCAACTTTGTCGAATTGATGGAGCCTGTTCAACCCACGAACGTGAGCACCCCAGCTTCCGGCCTCTCTTCTAAAACAAGGTGTAAAACCGGTATGCTTAATTGGCAACTGATCTTCATTTACAATTACATCTCTATATAAGTTGGTAATAGGCACTTCGGCAGTAGGAATCAGATATAAGTTCTCATTTCCTACATGATACATTTGTCCCTCTTTGTCTGGTAATTGACCTGTGGCATAACCAGAGGCTTCATTTACCATTATTGGAGGCTGCACTTCAGAATAACCAGCGCTTACGGCTTCATCTAAAAAGAAGTTCACCAAAGAGCGCTGTAAACGAGCTCCTTTTCCTTTATATACAGGGAAACCCGCACCCGTAATTTTAATGCCCAGTTCAAAATCAACAATGTCGTATTGTTTAATTAAATCCCAATGCGGCACAGCTTTATCATGTAGTTTTGGAGTGGTTCCTACCGTGTCCAGAACTTCGTTGTGTTCCTCTGAGTTTCCTGCTGGTACTGAAGAATGTGGCACGTTAGGAATGGTATATAATAGAGCCAAAAGCTCTTTTTCTACCTGATCTTTCACCTCTGCCAGTTCTTTGCTGGCGGCTTTTAGGTCGGCAGTTTTACCTTTAATGGCCTCGGCTTCTTCGCGTTTTCCAGCTTTCATTAAGCCGCCAATTTCTTTAGCAAGTGCGTTAGCCTCTGCCAAATTGGAATCTAGGTTTTGTTGAGACGATTTACGTTTGTCGTCAAGCGCAATGGCTTGATCCAAAACTTGTTCAACATTGGGGAAATTGCGTTTTTTCAATCCCTCTATTACCCTTTCTTTTTCCGTTACTATCTGGCTGATTTGCAGCATGACTTAATTATTCGTTTACGGTGGCAAAGTAAATCAATTCCTCTAAAAAAGCGGGTGCGAAACCTGCTAAGTATATCCTTTTTGTGAAAATTACCGTTCAATGTTTGATAAGTAGCAAGAGATGCTCTATAATTGCATGTTCCTAGGATGAGAGTGATCTTTTTCTGCACATCATCTCTTGAATTACTCAAATAATTATTTCATTAATTTTAATTAACTCCCACCCATTCGGATAAGGGATTCCCCAAAGTATAAATCTATGTACACCATTGAAGAATTGAAGCTAATGCTGCTTTCAGAATTGAAAGAAATTGCAGAAGCGATGAGCTTGAAGAACTACAAAAAGCTCGCAAAACAAGAAATTATTTACGCTATTCTCGATCAGCAGGCCAGAACCCCAGATGAGGCGTTGCCGAAAAAATCCACTACAAAAACAGAAGAGGTTAAGTCTGAAGCTCCTAAAGAGAAAAAAGAAAGACCTGAGAGAACTGAAAGACCTCAAAAAAGAGTGGTGCGTGAAAACGTAACTGATGTGAAGAAAGAAGAGGCTCCTAAGAAGTCTGAAAACACGGGAGAAGCGAATGATGAAGCGAAAGCGGAAAAACCTCGTCCAAGACCACGTCCTGATAGAAATAAAGATGCTCAACCAAAATCTTCAGAGAATGAAGGTGGTGAGCAAGAAGAAAAAGGTGAGCAACAAGAAGGCGAAGCTAGAGATGCAAAGCCAGAAAGAAGAAATAACGACCGAAGAGAAAACGGTGATCGAAGAGACAATAGAAAAAATAACAAACAGCAGTACAATCAGAGCATTAAGGATTTTGATGGCTTAATTGAAAGCGAAGGCGTTTTGGAGATTATGCAAGATGGCTACGGCTTCTTAAGATCTTCAGATTACAACTACTTGGCTAGCCCAGACGATATTTATGTATCGCCTTCTCAAATCAAATTGTTTGGTTTAAAAACAGGGGATACTGTAAAAGGCCAAATCAGACCTCCGAAAGAAGGTGAAAAATATTTCGCTCTGTTAAGAGTAGAGTCTGTAAATGGAAAGACTACTGAGGAAATTCGTGATAGAGTTCCTTTCGAATACTTAACTCCTCTTTTCCCTGAAGAGAAAATCAATTTAAGTACTAAGCCAAGCCTTACTTCAACCCGAATTTTGGACATGTTTGCTCCAATTGGTAAGGGACAAAGAGGTATGATTGTAGCGCAACCTAAAACAGGTAAAACTGTTTTGTTAAAAGAAATTGCTAACGCGATCGCTGAGAACCACCCTGAAATTTATCTGATCATTTTATTGATTGATGAAAGACCTGAAGAGGTTACAGATATGGCCAGAAGCGTAAAAGCTGAGGTAGTATCTTCTACTTTCGATGAGCAGGCCGACAGGCACGTGAAGGTTTCTAATATCGTGTTAGAAAAAGCAAAAAGAATGGTAGAGTGTGGTCATGACGTAGTTATCCTTTTGGATTCAATTACCCGTTTGGCCAGAGCTTATAACACCGTTGTGCCTTCTTCAGGTAAAATTCTTTCTGGTGGTGTTGATGCCAATGCACTCCACAGACCGAAAAGATTCTTTGGTGCTGCTAGAAATGTAGAGAACGGAGGTTCGCTTTCAATTATCGCTACTGCTCTAATCGAAACTGGTTCTAAAATGGACGAAGTAATCTTTGAAGAATTCAAAGGTACGGGTAACATGGAACTTCAACTGGATAGAAAGTTGGCCAACAAGCGTGTTTACCCTGCTATCGATGTTCCTGCTTCTGGTACAAGAAGAGAAGATCTATTGATGAGCAAAGAGGAATTACAACGCGTTTGGATTCTGAGAAAATTCATGTCGGACATGAACTCAATCGAAGCCATGGAATTCTTATTAGACAGAATGAAAGGAACGAAAGACAACGAAGAGTTCTTGATTTCTATGAACGGATAAACCATTCAAGTAAAATTTTAGAAAAAGCGGCTATCAGATATGGTAGTCGCTTTTTTTATGTGCTAGCTTTAAAACTGACCTTACAATCATAAATGTATCACTACCAAAACTTTACTTTAGGTTTTGTGAGCGTATTCGGTTGTTTCTCAATGAATATTCCATCTCTCTGTTTTGTTTTGAGAAGGCATTAAATAATACTTGATCTCAATTATGGAGCGGTTAGAATGTTTAACTTGAGCAGTTCTGAATGATACCTATATATTTTGTGCTTATAATATGGAGAAAGAAGTAATACTTGTTGATTAAATAACCATGAAGAAAAGGATTTTGGTTGTAGATGACGAGGTGATTATTGCAGACGATCTTTGCAATACTTTGAACAAACTTGGCTATGAAGCGATGGAACCTGCCCTTTCTTATAAACAAGCCATAGAGGTATTGAGTAATGAGCCAATAGATCTAGCCATTTTGGACATTAACTTAGGCGGAAGAAAAACTGGGATGGACGTAGCAGAGTACATTCAAGAGCATTTAAATATTCCTTTCATTTACCTGTCTTCGCATACCGATGCTAAAACTTTGGAACTGGCAAAAAACACCATGCCTTACGCTTATTTGGTTAAGCCATATGGTGCCAAAGATGTAATGACAGCGATTGAAATTGCCTTTAACAACCAAAGACGCTATTCAGAAACAAGAGTAAATATCGACAGTGTAAAAATTCCTGATCTTACAGCAATGGAGAAGGTAGTGATACGAAAAATATCTGAAAACCTCTCTACAAAAGAAATTGCAGAACAATTGTTTATTAGCGAGAGCACAGTCAAAAATCATCGTCATAATATATGTGTCAAGCTCGACTTGCCATCTGGAACCCACTCGCTTCTTAAATGGGTAATGGAGAATAATCAGTATATTTAATGGCCATGACCCCTCACTACTTCTGCCATTTAGTACTTAGATATGTTGCCATTATTGGAGTTTTAGTCTTGCTCCCATTTAAGCCCTTTGCTCAAGATAACTTAAAGACAAAACTTGATAGCCTAGAACTGATTGTTAGTGAAACTAAATCTGAAGACAGTCTAGTTCAGCTGTATTCTGCACAAATCATACTGGCGGAGCAGTTAGAGGACTTCCGGAGAGTGGCAGATATTGAATACAAGCTAGCTTTGGTATCGAGTTTTGATGGCTTAGAAATGCAAACACATGCACAAAGAGCTCTAGATATATATACAGATCAAGGTGACACTGCTAACATGGCTGAAGCAACCTATAGAGTTGCCTATGCAAAACAGCTACAAAACGACTATGACAGCACAAAATATTTTGCGCAGAGGTTATTGACTTTAGCGGAAGTTGCTCATGATACAGTTTCTCTTATTAAGGCAAGACTGTTGCTTTCTTCAGTTTACAATCACTTATCCCTTTTCTCTCAATCACTCCAAGAGCTGAACAAGAGTAAGATTCTAGCTGAAAGCACCCCCGATAATAAATCGGTAATTATTGATATTCTCAATCGAGAGTCATTTATATATTACTCCTTGAGTGAATATGATAAAAGTGCCGAGCGCATCAATCAAATTATTGAGATACTAAAGCCCGAGGGAGATAATAGACGACTAAATGTTTGGTCTAACAACTTGGCTAGTGTTTACTCACTCTGCAATTGTGTTTCTTTTGACAGAAGAAAAGAAGTAATTAAGCAATCAGTAGAATATGCCAAACGTGCAAATTTCACCTACGGTAAAGCTTTTGCCTACAAACATTTAGCTGATACGTATCGAGATGCTGAGCAATATGATAGTACCAGATACTATTTGGAGCAGATAGAAATTTTACTACCCGAAATCAACAAGCCAGATTTTACAGGATTAGTGAGTGTAGCTCAAGGTTCTTACTGGAGTAATGTAGGCAACGACCCAAAAGCTTTACCCTATTTTATAAAAGGCTATAATATTTGGGAACAACTTGGTAAGAAGAAAGATCAAATGGACATCGCGTGGATTTTGAATGATGTTTACCGCCAGCAAAAAGACTATACGAATGCTTATAAGTACCTTAATTTTTATGTAGCCTTAAGAGATTCATTATTTAGTGAAGCGAAAATTAGAGAAGTAAAAGAGCTCGAGTTATCGTATGATTTTCGTCAGAAGCAGATCACAGATAGTTTAAAGAATGAAGAAAAGCTTTTACAGTCTCGGTATGAGACTACGCTTCAAAAGCGTTCAAAACTTATGGTCATTATTGTGGGGGTAGCTATTCTCATAGTGGCCATTATTATTTATTATGGTTTTATTCGACAAAAGAAGCTAGCTGAATTACTTAAGGTTAAAAGCGACCAAGTAGAAAACGAGCTACATCAAAAAGAACTTCTTCTGACCGAAATTCATCATAGAGTAAAAAATAACTTTCAAATCCTTTCTAGCTTACTTGAACTACAAGCTAAAGGCGTAGACGACCAAGCTACAAAAGCACTTATTTCAGAAGGTAAAAGCAGAGTAAAATCAATGGCGTTGATCCATAGCCAGCTTTACGACAATGAAGGCTTGACTATACATTTAGCCGAATATCTGCAAAACCTTATCAATGAAATTCAGAAATCCTTTGAAGGCCAAACCTCTGAGGTAAAAATGGACATTGACCCCAACTACACCTTAGATATTGATAATATGGTTCCGATGGGTCTTATTGCAAACGAGTTAGTTACAAATGCCTTTAAATACGCCTCTCAGCCAAATGGTTTGCTTAAAATACAGGTTGACCTTAAGGAAGAAAATGGAAAGAATGTATTGACCTTTAAAGATAATGGTCCTGGATTACCAGCAAACTTTGATGTGAAAACCGCCAAAAGCACAGGTATTTGGCTCATTGGTCGATTGGCACTTCAGCTTCATGGTCATTACGAATACGAATATAAGGATGGAGCAATTTTTGAAATTCACTTTACTCAAAGTGAGTTTGTAAATCAGTAAAGAAAGTGCTCTTAGAATAATATAAACCTTGTGGTCTATTTACCTATCTGTTGCTTAGCAATAGATTTGCGGTTATGGTCGGAACAGAAACCCTGTCGGCAATTAAAAAAGTGCTTGTCGTTGAAAATGAAGTAATCATTGCCGATGATATTGCTATGACTGTAGCCAGTATAGGGTTTTGTCCACTCGAGCCCGTCTTTGACTTTAATAGCGCCATAGAATCATACAATACACACCAACCAGACTTAGTAATTATTGATATTCGTCTTCAAGGAAAGAAGACGGGGATTGAATTTGCTGCATGGGTTCGCTCTCGTTTTAATACGCCAATTGTTTATATCACCGTTTTGGGTAGTAAATTAATCAGGCATCAAGCAGAGCTAACTCAGCCTACAGCTTATCTTGTCAAACCATTTGTTAATCAAGAGCTTGTTGATCTGGTAAATCTCATTCTTGGCTGACCAATTTAGACCTAAAGGTCTATTTACTGATTTTAAATGTAAGTGTAGTTTTAACATACCAACTTTCATCATTAATGATTGTTGATTAGACGAACTTATTTTGAAACAGAAAAGAATACTAGTTGTTGAAGATAATTTAGAAGTTGCAGAGTGTCTTTGCGAGTCGCTTCAGTCATCTGGCTATGAAACTTGCCCTGTTGCAAGATCTTATGACGAAGCAATTTCCTATTTTAAAACCTACTCCCCAGACCTTGTTACCCTTGATATTCATATAGAAGGAGAGCGCTCAGGAATTGACGTTGCCAGGTATATCAAACAGAACTCTAATATTCCATTCATTTACCTTTCTGGCTCTATAGATAATGCATCCATTAGTCAAGTAAAAGCCACTAGCCCATTTGCCTTTTTAATCAAACCATATGAGTTTTTCTCGTTAGAAACCACATTACACTCGGCCTTCAAGAATTATAAACCATTGGTGGAAACCAGCAAAACTGAAACAAAGAGACTCCCAGAGTTTACTCCAATGGAAAAGATAATTTTAAAGGAAATTGCGAATGGATGTACCTCAAAAAAATGGCTTCAATGTTTGATTTAAGTGGGAGTACCATCAAAAATCACAGACATAATATCTGTGTAAAGCTTAAACTACCACGAACAACACACTCTCTGTTAAACTGGGTACTTCAAAATAAAAATCAATTAAAGATTTAATATCACTAGAGTGATAATTACATATAGGTACAGAATCATTCTTTCAAAAATTGAATTTAGACCATGAGGTCTATTTACCACGGGCTATAAAGCATTTAGATTTGAAAAAGAATAGTCTTAGGACTATATCTGTTCAAATTCAGGATGTGGGTGTTCTTGTTTGAGCTGCTTAAAACAGAGAATCCTACTGGGGTTCTCTGTTCAGCAGTTTTGCTTTTAAGCAGTGGCTTAGGTTAGACCTAAAGGTCTATTTACAAAGAAACTTTAAGAGACTAACTTTAGAGTAATATGATTTATGTAAAGAAATCGTAAGAATTTTTTTATAAATTTAATTATTTATTATTATGTTGAATTGGTAATATTATATTATCAATATTAAAACTTTCGGTAGACGACTATTTGGTTGAGGTGTAGTCAATCTACGAAGCCACCATACGGGTGGCTTCTTTTATTTAAAGCCAATGAGTTTGAATAATGGCAAAACTCTTGCAATCATCAGTTCATTAATCGTTTAAATGAGCCAAATGCCACTACTAGGAAAGCTAATTAAGAAATCAATTGATGTCGCCAACGAAATTTTTGAGGAAGATAAAAACCCAATTGAGGCGCAAGCTGAAGTGTTAAAAAACCTTCTTGAAAAGGCTAAGGACACTGATTTTGGTAAAAGATATCAGTTCAATGAAATACTGAAATCGGAAGACCTCACTAAGTCATTCAGAGTGTCTATTCCATGTTTTGACTATGATAGAATGTTTGGGGAATGGTGGCATAAGACTGTGGAGGGAATTCCCGATGTTACATGGCCTGGTAGCCCCGAGTATTTTGCACTTAGTTCTGGAACAACTGGGGCAGAAAGCAAACGTATTCCCGTTACAAATGAAATGATCGAAGCAATTCGAGCCACGGGGCTTAAGCAGGTTATGAGCCTTTCTGGATATGACCTGCCCGATGAGTTTTTTCAAAAAGGAATACTTATGCTGGGCAGTAGTACCGAGCTTGAAGAAAAAGAAGGCCATTTTGAGGGAGAAATTAGTGGAATAAGTGCCAGCAATATCCCGTTTTGGTTTAAAGGCTACTATAAACCCGGAGAAGAAATAGCCAAGATTCAAGACTGGGATGAACGTGTACAACGTATTGCCGAACAAGCACCAGATTGGGATATTGGAGCACTTTCTGGAATCCCCTCTTGGATTGAGCTTATGCTTAAGAAAGTAATTGAGCATAATAATCTCAAAAACATTCATGAAATATGGCCCTCCCTTTCTGTATTTACTACGGGAGGAGTCCCATTTGAGCCACACAAAGAGAGCTTTGAAAAGTTACTTGATCACCCATTGCTCTATTTAGATACCTATTTGGCTTCAGAAGGCTTTATTGCACTTCAAGTAAATCCTAATGACGATATGTCGATGCAGTTAGCATATGATGGCGGAATTTACTTTGAGTTTATTCCTTTTCAGCCCGAATACTTTGATGACAAAGGAGCACCATTAGAAGATGCGCCTGCCCTTAGTTTAGCTCAGGTAGAAGAGGGGAATGAATATGCAATGCTGATTTCTACAGTAAGTGGCGCTTGGCGATATAGCATTGGTGATACAGTAAGGTTTACCAATAAAGAAAAGGCTGAAATTAAGATTACAGGTCGGACAAAGTTTTTTCTGAATGTAGTAGGTTCGCAACTTTCAGTAAATAAAATGACCGATGCCATACACAAGCTTGAAGAAGAGTTTGACGCATCAATTTCAGAGTTTACTGTAGCAGCAGTTAAATACGATGGAGATTTCTATCACCAATGGGTAATTGGAACAGAAGAAGGCTCTAATTTAAAAGAAGAAGCTTTAGCCAAGGCCTTAGATGATGCTTTGAAGGCTGCAAATAAAAACTACGGAGTAGCCAGAAGTAAAGCTTTAAAGGGTGTTAAGGTTAAACTGATAGCTCCTGAGGTCTTTTACGATTGGGCAGAACAGACCAAGAAAAAAGGAGGGCAAATTAAGATCCCTCAAATGATGGGGGAGAGCGAAATGAAAGACTTTTTAAAGTTTATTTCATCAAACCGCAGCTAATTTTTTAGGAATTTCCTTCTCATCAGTATTCACTATTTCCATAATTTCTTCTGGCGATAGATAGAGCCTTTTGATCTTATTCTTGTAGCGCTCAGGTAAGTGTGTATTGTTAAGAATAAAGTTCTTAGTTTCTAATATTTCAGCCCTTAAACCGTGTCGAACAGCAAATTCGTCTGCCCTTCTTTCCGCTGCTCGTATATATTTACCTAAAATAAGGTAACCAAGCCCAAAACCCAAAAGGGAAAGCACCGAACGATCTTTATAGTCCATAATATGACCAAGCTCATGGCCAATCCAGCCTACCAAAATGGTTTGAGGAAGCTCTTCAATTTGCATTAGCTTGCCATCAATGTTAAATCTTCTTCTCACGTAAATTACATAAGTACGCTCTTCTAAAATGCTAAACACCGAACGGAAAGACGGCCGAGCGCTCATAACTGACTTGCTTTTGTTTTGAGCAAATCGAAACTCTATTTTGATACCCTTAAGCTCTGGGTAATGCGAAAGAGCAATAAGTGTGGGGGTTCTAATTTCTTCTGGAATTTTTTTTCTCCAGCCAAATGTATTCAACAGTAATGATTCCATAAATTTTGTGTTAGTAAAAGCATATCGTCAATATTCGATATCCATTTAATTTTGAGCTTCGATTGCCCGATTTGCAAATTCTGTTAATTCAGACACTCCTTTTAAAGCTCGTTTTATCCATTTATAGAGAAAACTTCGTGCCGTTGTGAACAAAGTGAGCATTACTAGACTTTAATAAATATTCTGTGTAGTTTATTCCCCAACAAGGGATATATTCAGACAGCATAAGAGAACCATGGAAGAAAAGAAGAGTGTGGCAATTGTGGACGATGAAGAATTTATTGGGCACATGGTGTCAAAATTTTTACAAAATGAAGGGCTTAACACAACCTACTTTGATAGAATGCTTACCGCAAGGGAAGACTTTTTAAATAAAATATATGACTACTATTTTTTGGATTTGAACCTTCCGGATGGAACGGGCTTCGATCTGGTGCCGATAATCCAAGAGAAGGCCAAAAATGCCAAAATAATAATAATAAGTGCGCATGATGGGCATGAAGAGTTAAGTCGAGCCAAAGCTTTTGGTGTCCACGATTTTATTCACAAACCTTTCAATAAGCAGTCGATACTAAATACTGTAAAAAAGTAAAATGGAAAAAATTTTAATAATTGATGACGATCAGGATATATGCCTGCTCCTCCAAAAATATCTTTCTAAAAAGGGGTATGAAGCTTTTGTTGTAAACAGTGGAAAGGAGGCTGAAGATTGGCTAAAGACCAATCAGGTAGACTTGGTGCTTTGTGATTTCAAGTTGCCAGACTATTCGGGACTTGAAATTCTTCAAAAGATTAAGATCATAGATTCCAATATTCAGGTAATCATTATTACTGGCTACTCCGATGTTCGTGTGGCGGTAGAAGCCCTCAAAAGAGGAGCTTTTGAATACGTTACCAAACCTTTGTATCCAGACGAAATTCTTTTGACAATTCAGAGTGCCCTGAATCAAAAGCTGGAAGAAAACCATCCTAGAGCAAGAATTAAAAAGAAACAAGTCAGGAATGAATTTGTAGAAGGCGTTAGCATGGCCGCTCAAACTTTAGCCAAACATATTGAATTGATAGCCCCCACAGACATGTCGGTGATTATTATGGGTGAAACAGGCATTGGGAAAGAGTTTGTAGCCACCGCTATTCACGAAAAAAGCAAAAGAGCCGATCAGTCGTTTCAGGCCGTTGATTGTGGTGCGTTGCCAAAAGATTTAGCTGGTTCCGAACTCTTTGGTCACCAAAAAGGTGCTTTTACTGGAGCAATTGCTGACAAAAAAGGATGCTTTGAATTGGCCAATGGTGGAACACTCTTTTTAGATGAAGTAGGAAACCTCACTTATGAGAACCAAGTGAAACTCTTACGAGTACTCCAAGAAAGAAAAGTGAAACCTTTAGGAGCTACAAAAGAAGTAGAAGTAGATGTTAGACTGGTAGTGGCCACGAATGAGAATTTAAAGGAAATGGTAAAAAAGGGTAAATTCCGCGAAGACATTTACCATAGATTGAATGAATTTAGAATAGAAGTTCCCCCATTAAGGGAAAGACCAGACGATATTATTGTTTATGCCGAACACTTCTTACTTATGGCCGATAGGCAGTTGGATAAAGAAGTCGAGGGTTTTACAGATGAAGCCAAGGAAAAACTGAGAGAATACCCTTGGCATGGAAACTTGAGAGAGTTGAGTAATGTGGTAAAAAGGGCAGTTTTACTTTGTCAAGGAGACCTCATAGAAACCATTCATTTGCCACAAGAAATTGTGTCCCCAGATCTATCTGAAATAGACTCATCATTGCAGGTGTCTTTCAATGGAGAAGTGCCCACAGACTTAAAGTCGGTAGCAGAGGCGGCTGAAAAACGAGCAATATTGGAAGTGTTGAAACGGACTAAAAACAACAAGAGCAAAACGGCAGATTTGCTTAAAGTAGATAGAAAAACACTCTATAATAAACTGAAAGCTTACGGAATTAACCTTTAAAGAAAAGTAAACAAATCGATAACAGAAAAGGCCCGATAACATTGCCGGGCCTTTCTATTATATTTTCTAATGTTTTACATACCTAAAGCAATGTAAAACTGAATTACGGAGTTTTTAGCGTCTCCCATAATAGCTCTAGCATTATCAGAGTCGGCAATTTCTGTAAGCCCTAAATTATAACGAGCGCCCAATTCGGTAGTACCAAAATTAAGTCCTAAACCACCAGAAAAACCAAAATCGAATGGTTTAAGATTGTCTCGGTCTATTTCGCTAAAAGAATTTCCAAAATCACCCTCGGTGGTAATATTGGCGCTAATCAAATAAGAAACATACGGCCCAAAAGAAACATCAAGAGCTGAACCAGCCTTTAGATCTAACATAATAGGTAACTCAATGTAATTCAAATTGAACTTTGCCTCTCCATCGAATGGTCCAGACCTATACTCAGACCGATTCCCCTTTGTTGAAAATAAAAGTTCGGTTTGAATAGCTGAAGAAGGCCCAATCTGGTTTTCCTTAAATATACCAAGACTAAAGCCAGCCCTTAAGTTATTGTCATCTATGTCGTTTGTGTATAAATTACTAAGGTTAAAACTACCCTTTATACCTGACCTAAACTCTTGTGCATGGCTCATATTTGTAAAGGCCACTAGGCTCAACAGAGAAAAAATACTTGTTATAATAATCTTTTTCATGACTTTCTAGTTTAATTGTTACGTGCTTTTGCACAGTCAATTAGAAAAGGTTATGCCATTTATCTGAGAGGTAGTTGTAGCGCTTTTTTACATTTTTATTGGGGAATTGAAACCACTTGTGAGTAAAATTTACCCTAACATTAACAGAAAGTATGAATAGAAGACCTGAATTCGAAGACCTGATCATATCTATTTTTGACAACGCACCATACGGAATAATTTCCTTTGAATCTATTCGTGACGAAAAGGATAAGATTGTAGATTTTAAGTGCCGTTTTATTAACCCTAAAGCCGAGAAAATTACTGGCATTTCATCTAGCGAAATGGTGGGTAGCACGCTTTTAACCAAGATGCCAGGCAATAAAGAAGCAGGTCTATTCGATCTATACGCCAAGGTGGTAGAAACCCGGAAAAGCATAAGTGTAAAAAAACACTATGAAGGAGAACACTTCGATAATTGGTTTGAAATTCACGCTTGTGCATTAGGCGATGGACTTACGGTAAGTTTTTTGGATATAAGCGAGCATGAAAAAACCGCAAGAAAAGCCAAGGCTTCAGATGTCCGTTATGAACAGCTTTTCCAAGAGTCGATAGATGCCATTTTTATTACAAATAATGAATTGCTCTTATTAGAAACCAATGACGCCATGCTCAAGACATTTGGTTATGTGCGTTCAGCTATGAGGAGTCTTACCTTCAAAAACTTCTTTTTGAATGAAGAAGACTTTATTCGCTTCAATATGGAGTTCTATAAGAATGACCGAGTAGAAGAGTTTGAGGCGGAACTTTTGCTTAGTAATGGGAAAACAGGAATCTGCTTAATCAATGTGGTTGAATTGAGTCAAACAGAAGAAGGGCTAAGGTTATATCAAGGCATTATAAAGGACATTACCAGAAAAAAGCTGTCAGAGCGAGAACTGATTTGGGCAGAGAAACTTTCAATGACAGGAAAAATTGCACGAAGCATTGCGCACGAAGTACGGAATCCGTTAACAAATTTGTCATTGGCCTTAGATCAGCTGAAAGATGAAATTCCGCCAGAGGTAGAAGAAGCGGACTTGTACATCGATATTATTGAACGTAACTCTAAGCGCATTGGTAATCTAATTACAGAATTGCTGGAGTCTTCTAAGCCAAAATCATTAAAGCTTACAAAAACCCTATTGAATGATGTAGTAGAGGAGACTCTACTTCTTGTAAAGGATAGATTAAAGCTTCAAGGAATGAAACTGATAGAGGATTATGATCCCTCAATTCCTTTAATTCCATTGGATTCAGATCAAATGAAGACTGCCTTAATTAATCTATTCATTAACGCCATTGAAGCAATGAAGGCAGGCCAAGGAATATTGTCAGTAAAAACTTATCAAGAGGATGATACCTTGTTCTTGGAAGTGACAGATAACGGAGTTGGGATTCCAGAAGACAGCATGGATAGTCTTTTTGAACCTTTTTTCACGGCAAAATCTGGAGGGATGGGCCTAGGCCTTACCGCTGTTCAGAATATTATCAAAAGTCACACAGGGCAAATATCTGCCACCAGCACAGTTGGTGAAGGCACCGTTTTTCGAATCTCTTTTATGATAGATTGAGGGAACCCCTCCCCAAGCTTGTAGACCAAATTGCTCATAATATTTATTAAATCTTGCTTTTAAAGCCAAGGGGCTATTGGAACGACTTTGGCCTATACTCTCACAAGAGTTGATAAACATTTAAAAAAAGAGATATGATAACTGATAGAGAAACAGCACAGAAACCCAAGGAAAAACTACAAAAAAGAGCGTTCGCTCGCTTGGGTTATACAAAGATGGAAACTGCGGAGTTGGTAGATGCAATGAATAGATTGTTGGCTAATTACAGTGTGCATTATCAGAAATTAAGAAACTTTCATTGGAACGTAAAGGGACCTGATTTCTTTGATATTCACGAACAGTTTGAAAAACAATACAACGATGCCAAAGTTGCTATTGATGATGTAGCAGAGAGAATTAGGGTTTTTGGACAAACCCCTCTGAGCAATATGAGAGATTATCTTGAGACATCTGACATTAAGGAGTCTAGCACAGACCTTAGTGCAATGGAGATGGTTTCAGAAATTTTAAAAGACTACGAAATTTTATTAGAGCACATGTTCAGTGTAATTGATGTTGCTCTTAACAATGGCGATAGCGGAACAGTAGATATGGTTAACTCTATGGTAAAATATACAGAGAAGAACCATTGGATGCTTACCGCTTTTTCTAAAAAATAAGTTGAAGTTGGTGTATGTGGTAATTAAGGGTGGGGGCTTTTTTCCACCCTTTTTTGTGAAAAATATTCCACGCTCTAAATAAATTCCTATTTCCAAAATAGCCTGATTTGGTTTAAACCGTGTTTTTATTAATTGAGGCAGCTTGGTATAATTATTTCTATACAACAGCCAGAACCAACTTAGAACAACAAAATATGAAAAGGTTTCTTCAGGGGAATTGGGATCAGATCAAGAAAGGACTAAAGCAAAAATACGAAGAGCTTAAGGATGAAGATCTGAAGTATGTAGAAGGGCATGAAGAAGAATTAATTAGCAAACTACAAGTGAGACTTGACAAGACTAAACGTGAGATCACTGCAGAGTTTAAACAAATAATAACTGACTGACCTTATGAATTTCGGAATAAATGATGCTGTAGACATTGTATCAAGCAAGCTAAAAGGATGGCTAGAAGCATTAACATCAATGTTGCCCAATATTGTAGTGGCAATTTTGGTCTTAACAGCTTTTTATGTTCTGTCGCGCTTAGTGAAGGCTGGTACAAGAAAACTGATATCTAAATTCTCTGACCAAGCTGCTATTATAGGGCTCTTTTCAACAATTATGGCATTACTTACTTTGGTCATTGGCCTGGTGGTTGCCTTAAACGTTCTTCAACTTACAAAAGCAGTTACGTCTCTATTAGCTGGTGCCGGAATCATTGGTTTGGCACTAGGTTTTGCCTTTCAAGACATCTCTGCCAATTTTATCTCCGGAGTCATTATGGCTTTCAAAAAACCAATTGTTGTAGGCGATATTATAGAAACTAATGGGTATACAGGTTTTGTGGAACGGATTGAGTTGAGGTCAACACTCATCAGAACTTTCCAAGGGCTACATGTAATTATTCCCAATAAAGATATTTTCCAAAACCCATTTACCAACTACACCCGAACACATACCAGACGAATAGATTTGGAAGTGGGGGTGTCTTATGGAGATGATTTGGACAAAGTAACGGCAGTTGTAGAAAAAGCCGTTGCCACTAACAAGTATTTAGTGGATGGTGAACCTATAAAACTGGTTTATGAAGAATTTGGTAGTTCTTCCATAAACTTTAAGGTGATGTTTTGGATTGAGTATAATCCTAAAAAACCGATGTACCTAGAAGCTAAAAGCGAGGCAATTATAGCCATTAAGAAGGCTTTTGGCGAAAATGATATTATGATTCCATTCCCAATCAGAACATTGGATTTTGGAATTAAAGGAGGAGAAAAGCTCTCTGAACAATTGGAAGCAAAAGAAATTAAGCTCTTACCAAAAGCTTAGTAATTAAACTTAAACACTTTAAATAAAACAGTCATGAAAAATATTTGTAAAGCCATAACCCTAATTGTTGTATTTTCCGTAGTGGGACTAGTGAGTTGCCAGAATGAGTCATCATTTGCTGATGAAAAGGCTGAGCTAACTGAACGCCTTGAAAAGGCCGAAGCTAATATTGATAAAGCCATTGAGGATTTAGATAAAAGAATGGAAAATGCAGGAGATGAAACAAAAGACAGGTTAGAAGAAATCAGAGAAGATTTAGTAGATGAAAAATCTGCACTTGAAGAAGCCATGGATGATGTTGCAGACGCTACAGAAGAAGCATGGGAAGCCACAAAATCTGCCGTAAGTAAAACTTACGATAAAGTAAGCGAAGGTTTAGAAAATGTAAAATCAAACATCGAAGACCTTTTTGACAACAAATAACCAACACATATTAAACCAAAAAACGATGAAAAAATTTATTGTAACAACATTCATATTAGCGCTATGTTTTACCGTTTCAAATGAGGCAAAGGCGCAAAACTATAATACAGCAGTAGGGCTCCGCTTTGGGGGAACTAGTGGTGTAACTTTCAATAAAGGTAATTTTGAAGGAATCTTAGGTTTTTGGGGTAACGGCTTTAGCGTTACTGGACTACATGAAAAACGTACAACTGCTTTTGAAACTCCAGAATTGAATTGGTTTTATGGCTATGGTGGTCACGTTGCCTTTTTCAATAATGGAAACCCAGGAACGAACTTCGGAAGAGGTGACAGAAGATATGATGACTCTACAGTAGGCTTTGGTATCGATGGCATCATAGGCTTGGAATTCGTGCCGAGTGAAATCCCCTTTGCTTTTAGCATTGGCCTAAAACCTTTCTTAGAAATAGATACTAATGGGAATTTTTATGGCGCACCAGATCCGGCCATAGGAATTAAATACATTATCAATTAATAAGTAGAGTTGATTTTGAAGAAAGAAGGGTTCATCTGAAAAGATGAACCTTTTTTTATGCTCAGCTCATGTTGAAAATAACCACAACAAGAAAGGTGTTATCGTGGATTAATTTCTACAAAGAAGGAACAATAGAATATGAAAATACCGAATGGAGGTCAGAATAAGCATTTTGAAGTTTGGATATGTAATTGTCTTACAGTCAGTAAGATTATAAAATCATAAATAAGTATTCACTAAAAATTTAAAATCATGTTATACTGGTCAATTGTATTTTTTGTGGTGGCAATTATTGCAGCCCTATTCGGATTTAGAGGAATTGCTTCGGTAACATCGAGTATCGCAAAATTTCTATTCTTTATATTCATTGTTCTTTTTGTATTGTCGCTTCTCTATCAAGGTTTTGCTTAGAAAGGGGTTACTAAAAGGAGCAGAAAAAATGAAGCCCTGAGTAAGACTTTACTCAGGGCTTTTTTATAGATATAATGGCCAAAAATAGTTGGTAATCCACTAACTAAATGACTGTAAAATATTGATTGACAGATAATTACTGGCTGTTTTAAAATGACTTATTGAAACGTGTTTCAATAAGTCATTTTTGTATCTATGAATAGTTCAAAAAAAGCGTTGCTGGGCCTGTGGTTTTCTGGCCAGTATAAAATGGGGTTATCAGGCAGGCAAACAACGATATAAATGCAATAACTGTGGCATTCTTTTTACTTCAAGTAATAAGGCGGTTAGCAATTCCAACAGGTTTGTTTGGTTTGAAAAATGGGTTTTAGAGCGTAGGACAATCGAGGAACTATCGTTGTCTAGCGGTTATTCGGCTCGCACATTAAGGCGTTATTTCTATGAATATCTATCCAAACCACCTGTTTTGAGTGTTTATCCTTCCCGACAAGTAAACCTATTGATAGATGGCACTTACTTTAAAGATGGTCTTTGCTTGATACTTTATCGGGACAATACAATTAAGTACACCCAGCTTTATCGGTTGACTGATGGTGAGTGGTTTGAAGAGTTAGCCGAAGATCTTTCTAACTTATTAAAGTTGGGTGTACAGGTTGAAAGTATCACCAGTGATGGCCATAAAGCTTTGCTCAAGGCAATCAAACTGGTTTGTCCTAAAGTACCTACCCAAAGGTGCGTGGTTCATATACAGCGCATGTGTCGGATATGGTTATCCAATAAACCAAAGAGCGATGCTGGTAAAAAATTGAGGCTTATAGTGTCTAAAATTCATCTGATCACATCGTCTCAAGAAAGAGACTATTGGCTTGTTGAGCTAGTTCAATGGTATGAGGTATATAAAGACTTTGTGAATCAAAAGACCATCAATCCTGATACTGGCAGATACTGGTTTACCCACAAAATGGTAAGACGATCATTCATGGTGATCAGGAATGCTTTGCCTGATATGTTCCACTATTTGTACAACCCAAGAATACCTAAATCAACAAATGGGTTGGAATCATTCTTTGGTCATCTAAAAGGACACCTCAATGTGCATAGAGGGCTTTCCTATCAACACAAAAGGCAGTTCATCCAATGGTATTTGTACTTCAAAAATCAGCGCTCAGGTTTTCTTTAGCCATATGACAAGATGAATAAAAAAACCTCCCAAAATAGGGAGGCTATTCTACTTGGTAAACCCTATTGCTGGCAAGTTGCTCCTCAGCAGAGCTCGCTTCCTCTTTAGGTTTACGATGTCAATATAATGCAAATTTCAACGCAAAGTCACCAACTATTTTTGGCCACATTACCTTTTTATAGAGTTTTATAAACTCGGGTTTACACTTTTTTAATTCTGAACCAAGGCGCTACGTAATCGTCTGGAAGGTTCTCTTGCGGAATAGTAATGTGGTTACCATCGCGTTGCGCCCTGTAGTGTGGTGATAAAATCTCAACACCTGCTTCATTAAAACCATCTTGGATGTTTTGGTGTAAATCTGAATAGATTTTAGACATTTTTTGTACCTCTCGTGTCCTTACATTTATTTGGTAGCTCACGTAAAAATCATCTAGGCTAGTTTGGAAAACATATGGTTTAGGTAATTTCTTCACATGCTCTGTTTTTAAGCCAGCATCAATCAGCAGTTGATGTACCTGTCTCCATGGTACATCATAACCAATGGTTACCGTTGTATGTAGAATGAGCCCATCTTCATCGTTTGCCGTGGTGTAGTTTATAGTGTGGCTGGTAAGTAGGTTCGAATTGGGAATGGTAATGATTTCATTCTTAATCGTTTTGATTCGAGTATTGAGTAAAGACTTCTCTTTTACATCACCAACAACATCGCCTATTTTTACACGGTCGCCTAACTTAAATGAACGCATATAGGTAACTACAATCCCTGCAATAACATTAGAGATGGCCGAAGCACCACCTAACGCGACTAAAAGACCAAAGAAAGCTGAAACACCTTTAAAGCTCTCAGTATTACCCATGGGCAAAAGGGGGAAAATACCAATGAGCACCAAGGCTAAAATAATTCCCTTAACAATATTATAGGTTGGTCTTGCCCAATCAGGAAAAAAGCCAGGTACAATCAGCCTTCCATTCTCAATTTCTACCTTAAAGAATTTGATCATTTTAAGGAAGTAACGGGTTACAATAACCGTAACCCCGATAGTTAATAGGTTGGGCAGGTAGCTCAGAAATCCACTGCCTATCTTTTTAAGTGGTGTAAGAATAAGTTGAAACAAAGTGTCGGCAATGCCCTGTGTCCAAGGGAAAAGGCTGAATAGAATTGGTAGAAGTAAATAAACTACTAGAACCAGAATCACAATCCTTAGCCCTTTGGCTGCATAAACTATAATAGATGTAAGTATATCCGACTTGAGAAGTTGATAGTTCTTAATTGTAATGCTCTTTATTCTTTTGCCGTTTTGCGCATGAATTTTAAGATAAACAGCCCTGAAGAATCTATTGTAATACTTAAGGCCATAGAGAAAGGCACCGAGGATTAAAAGGGCAATTAGTATATTGATTATTAGACCTTGCCAGTTAAAAACGGTCTCTTTTGTCAACCCCTCTTTAAGAAGATTGAAATAGTAATTAGTGCTTCGGGTAAGATTGAGTCCTAGCTGTACAGCATCTCTATCCGTTACGCTCATAATAATAGTCCCTTCAACAGTGATATCTTGGGTCGTATTATTTTTCGAAATCTTTAGAGAATCAACAACTTGGGCGTTGTTAGAAAGGAAATCGGCAATTTTCCTGTTGATTTGATCTACCCTTTCTTGAGCAGAAAAGGGGCCTATGCCATGTTGTAAATAAAAAAGAGTATCCTTCGCAATTACAGGAAACCCCGCAGGTTTAACTTGGGTAATACTATCCGTTTCTACCTGAGCTCTAAGCCCCTGAAACGAAAGCATTAAAATAAGAAAGCTGAAAACTATTTTCATGTTGGGACAATGCTACGCATATTCATGATAATAGTTTTCAACTTAGAAAACAATTTTTTAGAGGCTCATCATCTCTTTAAATCGCGCAGCTTGTCTTCGGCTTACTTCAACTTTATCTCCACCACGTAAAACTACCATTAAACCACCGTTAAACCATGATTCTATGCTTTCTACCCAAGTAAGATTAATGATGTGCTTTCTACTTGCGCGGAAGAATGATCTATCGTCTAACCTTTCGTCTAATGCGTTCAATGACTTGTGAATCATTGGTTTAAAGTTGTCGAAATAGATTTTGATGTAGTTTCCATCCGACTCGAACAAACGGATATTTTCTAACTTCACAAACCAACACTTGTCTCCATCTTTTACAAAAACACGATCGTTCGGGCCTAACTTCTTGTCTTCAGTTTCACCAACCTCTTCGGGCTGAACACGCTTGAACAACTTATTCAAAGCATCTTTTAAACGGTCTGGCTCAATTGGCTTCAATAAATAATCGAGAGCATTAAAGTCAAATGCTTTAAGGGCATACTCATCGTAAGCAGTGGTGAAAATAACTTCTGGCACATTGTCCAAGGATTCAAGCAACTCGAAGCCAGTTTTTTCCGGCATCTGAATGTCTAGAAAAAGTAAATCCGGTTTTAACGAATTAATCTTTTCTAAGGCATCCTCAGCATTTACCGCTTCTCCTACAATGTCGATTTCAGGGTATTCCTGAAGCAAATTAGTTAGCTCTTTTCGAGCCAATCTTTCGTCATCTATTATAAGTGCTTTCATAATTTATGGGCTAACTGTTAAATTCCTTGAGGAATTCTAACTTCTGTAATTACAAACTTATCATTTTCATTGTAAATATTGAACCTCGCTTCCGATCCGTAGATCAGTTTTAGTCTTTCTTTGGTATTACTAATACCATAACCACCTTTTTTACCAGGTTTTTTTACGCCATGAACATACTGGCCGCTATTTTTTATCCGTAGGTTTAGTACCGAATTTTCCGTAATACTTTTGATTTCTATAATTCCCCCATCAACCAAATTAGAAACCCCATGTTTAATTGCATTTTCAACTAAGGTTTGAAGCATCATGGGCGGAATCTGAAAATGGTTAGAACGCGGATCGATATTGTATTTGATTTTAAGGCGCTCTTCAAATCGAATGGATTCAAGCGCTAAGTATGCTCTTACTGTATTCAATTCATCGTTAAAATTGATTACTCGTTTTTTGTCCATAATGAGGGAAGTTCTCAAAATATTGGACAGTTGGGTAATTGCAATTTTTGCTTTGGCAGGCTCGTCATCAACTAAAGCCCTTACACTGTTAAGAGCATTAAAAATAAAGTGGGGGTTCAGCTGTGATTTGAGTTGGTTTAATTGCATTTCGTTAATGGCCGCCTCATATTTTAACGATCGATTATTGCTTTCTAAATAATGGTAGAGGAAATAAACTGTGGTCCATATTACATATAAGAATGAAGTAACTAAAAAGTCAAAAGTGAACTGAACAAAGAACTCGCTATTGATTACTCCTTCATTTCTAAAAACCAAATAAGAAAATTGGTATAATAAGCCCGAAAACACTGCCACAATAAGGATGAGCCCTACAACTCTCGATACAATTTTACCCAAGTCAACCTTAAGCCAACCGTACTTAATTATTATGTTTCGAATTATAAAGTGAGAAACAAGAAAGGGAATGAGGCTTTGCATAACCGCCTCAAATTGCTGGGTACGCATTTGTTCGGGTCGCTCACCAAGTGCCGAAATAAAAATAAGGTTAATGATGGCAGGCAAAGCCCAACCAACGATTTGTAACGTCCAATATAACCGTTTCTTCCTCACCCCAAAAAGTAAGAATAAAAGTGCAGTCTACAGTTCATGATTTTATAAAAGGCAGAAAGAATACCTGACTACAAAGATTCACCTTGTTTGTAATTTTTGTTTCGAACAAAGGTTCGGATAATTAACCGTGTTCCTCGATCGTAAGTAAAGTAGTTCCAAACCCAGTTACTAAAAACAACTAGTCTGTTTCTGAATCCAATAATCGATAGTAAGTGAACAAACATCCAAACTAGCCAAGCAAAAAAACCACCGAATGTGAACTTTGGCATATCTACCACGGCTTTGTTTCTACCTACTGTGGCCATCGAACCCTTGTCTATAAAGTCAAAAGGCTTCATGGCCTCGTTTTTAGACAGTCTGACAAGGTTACGGGCCAATAGCTTTCCTTGCTGAATAGCTACTGGAGCTAGCATAGGCTGACCTTTTGGGTATTTTTCTGTTTTCATAAAGGCAATGTCGCCAAGGGCAAACATATTTTCTACTCCTTTAACAGCATTAAAATCATCTACTAGAATACGTCCATGCTCAATTGAGTTCTCTGGAACGCCATCAATAATATTTCCTTTTACGCCAGCAGCCCAAATTACTGTTTTGGCCGGAATTACCGTGCCATCAGAAAGTGTTACCTGTTCCCCATCATAGTTTTTCACAAAAGTGTTTAGCTTCACTTTTACATCAAAGGCATCTAAATATTTAAGCGCTTTTTCACTTGCCTTTTCTGTCATTCCAGCCAAAAGCCTCGGCCCTGCGTCTATTAAATGCAGGTTCATAATATTGAAATCAATATCGGGGTAATCTTTAGGCAGAACGTGCTTCTTTAATTCGCCTAACGCACCAGAAACCTCAACGCCCGTTGGTCCGCCCCCAACCACTACAAAGTTTGTAAGCCTATCTTTTTCGTGAAGATCTCTGGTAAGCACCGTTTGCTCAAAATTCTGAAGCATTTGGCTTCTTAGGTTCAACGCTTGAGGAATTTGCTTTAGGGGAAAGGTAAGATTGAACATTTCCTGATTACCAAAGTAGTTTGTTTTAGACCCATTGGCGATTACCAAATAATCAAAAGCTAAGTCTCCAATGAGCGTGCTTATTTTTTGTTTTTCAGGGTGAATTTTGGTCACCTTGGCCATTCTAAAATAGAAGTCGGGGTAGTTCTTAAACAATTGGCGAAGTGCCCCAGCAATAGAATCTGGCTCTAGGCCGGCTGTAGCCACTTGATAGAGCAGAGGCTGAAAGGTATGATAGTTATTTCGGTCTAATAAAACTACTTGAAAACCGTGGCCTTTTAGTCCTTTGGCCATCTGAATTCCAGCAAAACCACCGCCTATAATTACTACTCTTTTCTTTTGGGTTTTGGGAATGTCGAGGTGGAGATTTTTGAAAGGATCCATATGTTAATAATAGTTAATTAGTGAACGATTAGTCACTCCTATGAGTTCGGTAAATGAGGATAATTTAGAAGAAAGTCGAAAGAATTTGTAATACGGTTCAATGACTAATCGTTATAAACTCGAATAAAGAAATTGCTAGCCGCTGGCTAGAGAAGGTAACGTTAAAATCGTGTTGGTAACTTTGAGTGTTAGGTAAATGCTTAGGTTAAAAGTAGAGACAGAGTAGATTGAGATTTTAATGTTTTTGGTTGAAGATGGTGCTGTTGCGAAAGTGACAGCATCTTTTTTTTGTAGCTACTGTTTTATCAAATTTGTTCCATCATTCGAATAGCTATAAAAACTCATCTATCTTCATTCATGCAATTGCCGAACACCCCCATTCAAGAAATTCATAATTCGCTGTTTGAAAAAAAGGGAATACGGGTACTAGTGAAGCGCGATGACCTCAATCATTCTGTGATTTCAGGTAATAAGTTCAGAAAACTGAAATACAACTTGGAGCAAGCCAAAGCGGAGGGGCATACTACGCTTTTAACATTTGGCGGTGCTTTTTCAAACCATATATATGCGGTGGCGGGTGTAGGCAAAACCTTCGGCTTTAAAACCATTGGCGTTATCAGAGGAGAAGCCCATGAAAAGCTAAACCCCACATTGGCATTTGCCAAATCTCAAGGCATGCATTTGCACTATATGGATAGGGAAACCTATCGAAGAAAAGATGAGAGAGAAGTATTAAAACAGCTCGAAAAGCAGTTTGGTAATTACTACATGTTGCCCGAAGGGGGAACAAATGAGTTGGCCGTAAAGGGTTGTGAGGAGGTTATAACAGAGGTTGATCAAGATTTTGATATAATCACTTGCCCTGTAGGTACTGGAGGAACGCTTTCGGGTTTAATTTCTGGGCTGAATGGACAGAAAAAAGTATTAGGCTTTTCTTCCTTGAAAGGGAATTTTCTTCAAAATGAGGTTGAGCAACTTCTGCTTACTTATAGTACAAGTACATACGCTAATTGGGTAGTTAATTCTGAGTATCATTTTGGGGGTTACGCTAAAGTAAAGCCTGATCTAATTAGCTTTATTCTAGAATTTGAGGATACTTATGATATCCCCTTAGAACCTATATACACTGGCAAAATGTTCTATGGCCTTTTTGATTTGATCGATAAGGATTTCTTTGAAAAGGGAACCACAATTATGGCTTTACATACAGGTGGGCTTCAAGGGAATGCTGGGTTTGATTTTAGAAAAATGAAATGAAAAAAGAAGTAACGTTTTTGGTAGTAGCTATACTCTTGGTTCAGTCATGTGGAGCCAAAAGAGAGCAAGTTACCAGAAAGTTTGAATTGACTGAAGAAGAGCAGGTTATTCTAAAATCAGGGATTGAGCCACTGTTGTATGCAGATATTGAAACGGGAGAACCTCGCTATTTAAGCGATTATCTGTTAGTTAACTCTATTGGTAATTTTGCATTCAACTACTCTTCAACAGACTCTATAGGAGAGTTAACAAGTCGTTTTATATTAGAAAATAAGGATGTGGTTAATGAGTCAATTGTGTTTGACCAAATTCCTAATGTTCAAACCATTGAAAAGAAAAAATTAGATAGCCTTGGAGCAACGGTTGGTAGAAGTAATTTCTGGTCTAATTTTCATGGAAATTGGTTTCCTACAAAGGTTGGGTATATAGAGATATCGAAGCCAACAATTCAAAATGATCGTGCCTTCTTTTATTTCTTTCATATGGAAAACGGTAAATCTGGACGGCTAATGCGCGTTTGGATGGTTAGAAAGAATGAGGGTTGGCAAATTGATAGATTTGAAGTCGTTTTTACTTTCTGAAATTACCCTAGCAGTTCTTCAAAAACATCGGTAAGCCGACTGAAAGGTCTGATTTTGATTTTGTACTTCTTCTGATCTAAGCCTTTCATGTTGTATTTGGAAATGAAAATTTCGGTGAAACCCAATTTTTCTGCTTCCGAAATTCGGTTGTCTATTCTGTTTACGGCCCTCACTTCTCCGCCTAAGCCAACTTCGGCAGCAAAAGCTGTTTTATCCGAGATTGGCGCATCGTGTAAGCCACTTACCAAAGAGGCACAAACGGCTAGGTCAATTGCTGGTTCTTCAATTTTGATTCCGCCTGCTACGTTTAAGAACACATCTTGGCTACTAAGCCTAAAACCACCACGCTTTTCTAATACGGCCAACAACATGTTGAGCCGTTTGGCATCAAAGCCAGTAGAGCTTCTCTGAGGCGTTCCGTAAGAAGATGTGCTTACCAATGACTGAATCTCTATCAATAGCGGTCGGTTGCCTTCTATGGATGCGCCAATGGCTACGCCAGGCGAATCGGCTTCGCGTTGGCTGATTAGAATTTCAGATGGGTTTGAAACTTCACGAAGCCCTGTAGACTGCATTTCGTAAATGCCTAACTCAGAGGTTGAGCCAAAACGGTTTTTCACTGTTCGTAAAATTCGGTAAGCCAAGTGGCGGTCGCCTTCAAACTGAAGCACGGTGTCAACCATATGCTCTAATACTTTAGGGCCAGCCAAACTTCCCTCTTTGGTAATATGGCCCACCAAGAAAACAGGAGTGTTGCTCTCTTTGGCAAATTTGAGTAATTCAGCAGTACATTCCCTCACTTGCGATACGCTTCCTGCTGCCGATTCTATTCTTGGGGTATGAAGTGTTTGAATGGAATCGATAACGAGAATATCGGGTTGAATTTCTCTGATTTGAGTGAAAATGTGTTGTGTAGAAGTTTCTGAAAGAATGAAGCAGTTTTCTGAGGACTGCCCAATTCGCTGTGCACGCATTTTAATTTGCTGCTGACTTTCTTCTCCAGAAACATAAAGTACTTTTAATCGCTTAGAAGAAAGTGCCAGCTGAAGCATTAAGGTAGATTTGCCAATACCTGGTTCACCACCAATAAGTACTAGTGAACCATGTACAATTCCACCTCCTAATACTCGGTTCAACTCCTTGTCATAAGTAACAATTCGCTTTTCGGTATTACTTTCTATTTCGTTAAGTCTGATGGGTTTTGATGTAGTGGTCTTTGAGTTGTTTTCTCTCCAATTAGTAAGTTCTTTTTCTGGCGCACCAACCTGTTCTTCAACATAGGTATTCCATTCGTTACATGAATTACATTTGCCTACCCACTTGGCAGATTGGACTCCACAATTTTGACAAACGTAAACAGATTTAATCTTCGCCATTCTATGGGCAAGTTAAATGGAAAGGGAGGATAAAAAAATAGCGGGTACCTTCTATACCCGCTTTTCAATCGAATTATCAACATCTTTTTTTACTAACTATGAAGAGAGTATATTAAAAATGAATGTCAATTCTCAAATCTAACTGAGTTTTGAGGAAAAAAGATGCGTTTGGAATTAACTTTTTAGTTAAAAAATGTAAAATACATATTATAGTTATATTTAATCTGCATTAGTGCAATTAAATAGCTTCCGATCCGACTTATTGTTTCAATTTATAGTCAGTAAATCAGATTAACTCAGTAAGCTTTCAATGTCGCTCGCTTCTAATTTTTTGATAAAACTCTCTTCGGTGGTAATTAAATCTGAGGCCAGTTTGATTTTGTTTTGTTGCAACGCAAGAATTTTCTCTTCTACTGTATTTCTAGTGATGAATTTATAAGTGAAGACAGTGTTCTTCTGCCCAATTCTATGGGCTCGGTCTACAGCTTGGGCTTCAATTGCTGGGTTCCACCATGGGTCTAACAAAAACACATAATCTGCTCTGGTTAGGTTTAAACCTACACCACCTGCTTTAAGTGAAATCAGAAAAAGTCGGATACTTTCATCTTCTTGAAAACGCTCAACTTGCTCTTGTCTGTTTTTTGTAGCTCCGTCTAAATAAGCGTAGTTCAACTTTTTATTATCGAAGTATTCTCTTACAATGGAAAGGTGCTTTACAAACTGACTAAATATGAGAATTTTATGCCCTTTACTTAAGGCCGACTCTATCATGTAGGTAACATCTTCCAGCTTTCCAGAATCGCCAATGTATTCTGGGTCGGTCATTTTTGGATGATTGGCAATTTGCCTGAGTTGAGTGAGACCTTGGAGTAGAAGTAACTGTGACTTTTTAACGCCAGTTTTCTCTATATTATCTAGAATTTTGTTTCGGTAATACGATTTTACCTCTTCGTATTTTTCTTCCTGTTGGGCAGTCATTGTGCTGTACTTCACATTTTCTACCTTTTCAGGCAAGTCTTTAGCCACTTGCGATTTTTGTCTTCTTAGAATGAAGGGTTTGATAATGACATTTAATCTTTTGGCCTTTTCTTGGTCTTGCTTTTTTTCAATTGGTAATTGAAACTCATCTCTAAAGTAGCTTTCAGTGCCCAATAGCCCTGGGTTTACAAAGCTCATTTGAGACCATAAATCTAAAGTGCTGTTCTCAAGTGGTGTACCTGTAAGAATCAGTCGAAATTTGGATTTTAGCTTGCGTACCGCTTTGGCAATATTGGAAGATGGGTTTTTAATGGCTTGCGACTCGTCAAGAATTACATAGTTGAAATAATAAAGCTTTAGTACATCAATATCTATTCTTGTAATACCATATGAAGTAAGAACTAAATCATACCCTTCAAAACTTGCTACATCTTTGTTTCTTCCAGAGCCTGTGTAAACCAGTACTTTTAAATCTGGGGTAAACTTAGAAGCTTCAATCTCCCAGTTATAAATTAGGGAAGTAGGCATGATTAATAGTGATGCATTCTTCTTACCATTGTCCTTCTCTGACTGAAGCATGGCCAAGGTTTGAACGGTTTTACCCAAACCCATGTCATCTGCCAAACAACCACCAAAGTTGAAGCTTGAAAGGAAGCGCATCCAGTTGTACCCTGCTTTTTGATAGGGTCTTAACTCTCCATTAAAACTGGAAGGGATATTATAATCTTCAATTTCTTCAAAATTTTCAAGCTGCCTTAATTTTCTATCCATACTGACTTGCGCCAGTTGGCCGTTCTGTAAATCTTGAATTAGGGATAGATGATGCTTTTTGAGCTTAGGAGCACCCTCATGATCCATAAAGGCAAAAAGTTCAGCGTAGTTGACAAACCAGGCATCTGGAATCACAGCAATTTCTCCGTTTGGCAGTACAATTTCTCTCTTCTTACCCGAAATGAGTTTTCTTAATTGTTCAAAAGGAATTTCGAAATCACCGAATTTTATAATGGCGTGAATATCAAACCAGTCGATGTTTTCATTCACTTTGATGTCGATATGAGCTTCACCAACAAAATAACGCTTGCTGTCTTTCTCGCTTTGGCGAACAATAATGCCCTCGTTATCAATAAATTCTTTTTTCTCAGCAAGCCACGCGAATCCAGCTCCACGGGTAAGTGTTTGACGTCCATTTTTTAGCGCCAAACCTTTCTCTCCTAATTTTTTAATAATACTTAATTCGGCCTCTACATTTCGTTTTACTTTATGAAAAATGTATTCTTCGCCTTTGCGCTCTAATTTTACAGACGAGGTGGCATTTACATCGTACGGGAATGTGTATGGGCCATATTTAAAGCCAATTTTAAAGAGCAGTTTGGCCAGTTCTGGCTCGCCTTTTCCGCTGTTTCTCCCCGACCCAAAAAGATCTGGTGTTGCTGTTTGTGTGCTTGATAGCTCGGAGAAGGTGATTTCCGGAATTAGGTCATGCCTTTCAGTATTAATGTCAAAGCCCTTGGCATATACATCAAACGAGGCTACCAAGTTGCTAACAAACTTCTCATAGTATGTGGCCTCTACCTTTCTGGGAATTACAACAAATTTCTTGTTAAGAAAAGGCTTTAGCTTAGGTCCGTCTACTCCCTTTTCAAAGCGGAACAGCTGGTCGTTTACAACAAGCCAAGCAGGTTGATTACAGATTAAGAAGGAGCCATTATACTGCCACTCTAGCTTTTCTCCGTTGTGTTTAATGGTAGGAAAGTAATGGGTGTTGTCTTCGTTTCTTCTGAAATGAAAAAGTACACTGGCCTTTTGTTCCATCCAATGGATTTGTCGCCAAGCGGGTTCACCATCTCGGCCCATTTCAAAGATCATTTTACCTTCCATAAGGTCTAAAATTCTGGAACGCCTTACTTCTAGGTAGTGATCAATGGTGTTTTGTAACTCTACATCACCTTTCTCTTTGTCGTAAACTTTAAAAAAGAATTCAGCAGGCTTGATTTTTTTCTTATAGAACTTAAGCGTAATAGCTTCTTGCTGCATTTGGTCCATCAGCTTTATTAGCTCAAAGTCCCGTTCGTCCATTCCAGCACCAAACTCTTTGGCGTTTTTTGATGAAATATTTTGATGCTGTAGGGTTAAGCGCCCTTTGTCATCTAGCTGAACTACAAAGGATTCGAATAGATAGCCTAAGTATTCGTGCTGAAAGAGCGAATAGATTAACTGGAATGGTTTGCCTGTAGATACCTTCATTTCAAAAAAATGCGACCCGCAAATTAATTATTAATTTGAGAAGGACTGGCCGAAAATGAACAAAAAACTACTCTAAAAATTTAACTGGTTGAAAATCAGTTCAGATTTTTGATGGTTTCCACTCGTGACGCGATAATGGCTGGGCGATAGGATATTAAAATTGTAATGAGCACAACGCTGACACCTACCATTACAAAATCCATTAATTCTAGTTTAACAGGGTATGCATTCATTACTGCACTCTGCATTCCCATGCTTACCAAACCGAATTTTTGTTGTAAGAGGCAAAGGGTTAAACCAGATAACAAGCCAATGATTGAACCTACAAGCGAAATTATGCTGCCTTGTTTCAAGAAAATTTGTCGGATAAACTGCGCTGTAGCACCGAAGGAATAAAGTACTGAGATGTCCCTTTTCTTTTCTATGGCTAGCATAGAAAGGGTAAAGAAAATATTGAATGAGGCTATGGCCATAATGAAAGAGAGGGTGATGTAGGCAAATAGCTTTTCAATTTTTATGGCTTTTAACAAACTAGAGTGAAGCTCGTCACTATCTAATACTTTGAATTCACTTCCTAATGAGCTTTCAATTTGCTCCTTTAATTTCTTAATGCTTGCTCCTTCATTGAGGTATAGTTCTACCGAAGTTCTTTTGTTCCCGTAATCCATCAACTCTTTGGCAAAGCTTAAAGGAACAAAAACATAGCTTTCGTTATAGACTGGTTCAATATTAAAGATACCAGCAGGGACTATAGTTTTACGGGTGATTGAGTTATTGGTAATGGGCATTCCGGGCCTAAGCTTTTTAGGGTAAACGATTTGCATTCCATAGGCATTTGCATCAAGCCTAAGACTTAATTCATAGGCCACTCCCGTTCCTAGAATTGCATAGCTAATGTTGTTTTCCGTTAGCTTCATTTTTCCGCGTACCAGAAAAGTATCTAGGCGGTTTACAGTAGCGTAATTACTTTCAACCCCCTTAATTTTAGCCACTACTTGCTGATCCTGAAAAAGAATTAGAGCGTTATCTTCGATTACTTCGGTTACCACATTGATTCCCTCAATCGATTCTATTTTTGAACGTAACTCAGGTGTCATTTCAAAAGATTTACCCACAGCAGCCTGAATGGTTAGGGGAGCATCAAAAGAGTTGTAAACTGAACGAACAAAGTCTTGAAGGCCATTGAAAACGGAAAGCACCACAATTAGGGCAGCCGTGCCTACCGCTACGCCTATCACGGAAATCCACGAAAGTACCTGTATGAAGTTCTTTTTTTTCTTTGAAGCGAAGTAACGCTTTGCTATAAAACTGGAGAGGTTCAAAATCTATTCTTCAGTATCGTTATCAGTATCCGATGGAATATTCAGTTTATTGATGATTTGATCCATTTTCTCAGCCTCTTCAGCGGTGGTGTCGGCATGGAAAGCGATATGGGGAATGATTCGTACTTCTTTACCAATACGTTTACCCAAACTGCCTCTAATTCTACTTTTAGCAGCTTCCAGTTCTTCCATTATCTTTTCGGTAGATTTTACTGGAAAAATGCTGAGATAGATTCTGGCCAAACCCAAATCTGGGCTCATGTTTACGTCAGAAACCGTAACCAACGAGCCAATGAATTTATCTGAATGTTCCTTTTGAAATATTTCGCTTATCTCTTTCTGAATTAGTTTAGAAAATTTAAGCTGTCTTTTACTTTGGGTCATGCTGCAAATATCTTATTAATTTATCTATTTTCCTTCCTGCGCTTTTTTTGGCTTATTTTACCAACTCATTCTAACTGCATTCAAATTGCTTCGATATTTCAGAAAGAACGATCCTTACTTGCTATTGTTTATAGCTGCCTTTTTACTCATTACTAGAGTTGTATTACTTATAATGGGTTTAGATGAAGCGGCTATTCAGAATAGCTCTTATTTACTTGGTACTGCTTTAAATGAAAATGCGGGTGAAGTAATTTCAAACTCTATTTCTGCTGGGCCACTGTATGTCTTTTTCTATGGGCTACTGACTTTGTTATTCAATAACTCCGTATTGGTTTCGGTGGTGGTGTCCACAGTATTAGTTTTTATTCAAGCAGTAATTTTAAACTCAACACTACAGCGAAATGCAGCTTTTGAAGATAATACTTATTTACCGGGCATACTTTACGCTATAATTTTAAGTTCATCTCAAGACTTTTTATACTTGAGCCCAGCGTTGATGGCCAATACGTTTTTACTTTTAGCAACGGATAAAATTCTTATCCACTTAAAGTTTAGAGGGTCGGAAGAGAATATTTTAACTACAGGGTTTTTATTGGGCTTAGGTGCATTGTGCTATGCTCCATATTCTATCTTCCTGATTTTTGCGATTCTTATTTATGTAGTTTATTCGGGTACTTTGGTTAGAAGGTATTTTCTTATGGCCTATGGCTTTGTTTTTAGCTTTCTAATCTTCTGGATATACTACTTAGCCTTTGAGCAAGGAGGTGCTTTTATTGAAAATTACTTTGCACACCTGTTTCAACTCAATGAAATAGACGGTGAAATAATCAATAAAATGCTATTGGTTTTTGGCCTCCCATTATTGCTGAGTGTTTTATCTGGAGCACAAAGCTTTCAAGGGGCAGGGCTCACCAACCATCAAATTCTGATACAGAGGATGATGCTATGGATGCTGATTTTTGCTTTGGTGATTTTAAGGTTAGATAATCAGTTGACCTTATTGTCAGCAGAAACCATTGCCATACCAATTGCATTTTTTACAGCTCAGTTTTTACTGACAAGAGGTAAACGCTGGGTTGCAGAGGTTGTCTTTCTTCTTTTAGTAATATCTTCAATTGCTCTTTTATTTAGCTCCTTATAAAAGGACGTCAACTAGCAATTAATTTTGTCAACTCTTTTTTGATGTCTACCCCCCTCAAAATCAGTTTCAAGAAAAACTTTAGCCATTTCTTTAGCCAACTTTAAATCCACAAAACGAGCCGGAATACAAATTACATTGGCATTATTGTGTTGACGAGCTAAGGCGGCTAGCTCTGTGTTCCAAGTAAGTGCAGCCCGAATTCCTTGGTGCTTGTTGGCCGTCATGCAAACACCATTACCACTTCCGCAAATGGCAATTCCTAAGTCTAGTTCACCAGCTTCAACTTTAGCAGCCATTGGATGAATGTAGTCAGGATAGTCTACCGAGTCTGTTGAGTTAGGCCCAAAGTCGGTAACCTTAAAGCCTAAACCCTCCAAGTAAGGTATAATTTCACTTTTGTATTCAAAACCTGCGTGGTCTCCACCAATCCCTATATTTTTCATGCTTTCTTTTTTTCGTTTGATTTTTCCACCCCTCTAGAAACTAAAATACTAACTTCATATAGTCCTATAATTGGTATTGCAATAAGTATCTGACTCATTACATCGGGCGGAGTGATAATTGCTGAAATTACTAAAATTGCTACAAATGCGTGTTTTCTATATCGCTTCATCAGTGCTGGGCTAGCTAAACCAGCCTTTGTCATAAAGTATGAAATAACAGGCAACTGAAACATAAACCCACAAGCGAGAGAGAGCATAATGAGCATATTCAAAATTGATTTTATATCGATCAAGTTTTGAATTGAATCTGACAGTGTATAATTGGCTAGAAAATTAATAGATAGCGGAGTAATGATAAAGTATCCAAATGCCACTCCAGTAAGAAATAAAAAGGATACAACCAATACTGCACCACGTGAAGCATTTTTTTCTGAACTTCTAAGACCGGGTTTTACAAAACGCCAAATCTCCCAGAAAACATAAGGAAAGGCTACAATTAACCCTATTACGGCAGAAGAAGTAATACTCATTACAAACTGCCCAGTAATCTCCCTGTTTTGGAGCGAAATTGGAATTTCATCAAGGCACAACGCAGGGGATCTAAGCATTTCTGCCAACTCACATAGCTTTTGGTAAGTCCAAAAGTCAGATTTAGTTGGCCCCAAAATAACAACATCCCAAATGTATCCTTGAAATATATAGGCTGTGATCATTAAGACAGCTATAGCAATCACGGATCGCACCAAGTGCCACCTTAGCTCTTCAAGATGGTCTAAAAAACCCATCTCTGATTTGTCGTCTAGCTGATCTAGTGCCAATTAATTAAGCCTGAAAAAGTGGAAAATCTCGCATCCATGAATTAACATCCCCACGAATTGCGCTTAGTTTCGAATCATTATCATGGTTCAAAAGAGCTTGATCAATCATCTCTACAATTCGCTCCATATCTGACTCTACCAAACCTCGTGAGGTAATTGCCGCAGTACCAATTCTCATTCCTGATGTTACAAAAGGAGATTTGTCATCGAATGGAACCATATTTTTATTGATAGTGATATCTGCTTTGCCCAAAGTAGCCTCAGCTATTTTTCCAGTAAGACCCTTACTTCTAAGGTCAATCAGCATCATATGATTATCTGTTCCGCCAGAAATGATCTTATAACCTGAATTAATAAAGGCCTTTGCCATTACATTGGCATTCTTCTTTACTTGAAGAATGTAATCCATATACTGATCGCTTAGAGCTTCTCCAAATGAAACTGCTTTTGCTGCAATAACATGCTCCAAAGGGCCACCTTGGGTACCAGGGAAAACTCCAGAATCAAGCAATTGAGACATCATTCGTACTTCGCCTTTTGGAGTTGTTATTCCCCAAGGGTTTTCGAAATCTTTACCCATCATAATCAAACCACCTCTTGGTCCTCTAAGGGTTTTATGAGTAGTGGTAGTAACAATATGACAATGCTCCAATGGGTCATTCAATATTCCCCTTGCAATTAAACCAGACGGATGCGAAATGTCGGCCAAAAGGAGGGCTCCAACTTTATCTGCTATTTCACGAAGACGTTTATAATCCCAATCTCTACTATAAGCAGATGCACCACAAATAATCATTTGAGGTCTTTCTTCTAAGGCAGTAGTTTCAACTTTGTCCCAATCGATCAGCCCCGTTTCTTGTTCAACTCCATAAAAGGAAGGCTGATATAGTTTTCCTGAAAAATTTACAGGAGAACCATGGGTAAGGTGACCTCCATGTGATAGATCAAAACCCAGTATTTTGTCTCCAGCCTTTAAGCATGCTAGCATTACAGCAGCATTAGCCTGCGCGCCAGAATGCGGTTGAACATTCGCCCACTGAGCTCCGAACAATTCTTTGATTCTTGAAATTGCTAACGATTCGACCTCATCCACAACCTCACAACCACCGTAATATCTTTTTCCAGGTAGTCCTTCTGCATACTTGTTGGTAAGTACCGAACCCATGGCTTCCATGACTTGATCTGATACATAGTTTTCCGAAGCAATTAATTCAAGGCCTTCGGTTTGTCTGTGACGTTCTTTTTTAATAAGATCGAAAATGAGCTGGTCTCTTTGCATGGCTATGGGTGTTGTTTTCGCCAAAAATAGGGTAACATGTTCTAATTACCAACCAAGGTAGCCTAGCAAATGAATTTAAAAAAAGAAAGAGGTGAGAATGCTATTTTTGAATGCCAACAACTTCCAAAATTGTATCAATCACTTGGATATGAGTAAATGGCTTTCCTATGTATCCGCTCATACCGCAGTCTTCAATTTCAGCCTTAACATCATTGTAGCTATATGTTGTATAAGCCAATATGGGTACAGGGTTGTTTTTATATTCTTCTGTTTCCCTAATCAGTTTGGTAGCGGCAAAACCATCGATACCAGGCATATGCAAATCCATTAGGATTAGCTGTATTGGTGTTGATTTGAAAACTGTTAAAGATTCTTCAGCACTAAGGCATTTAAAAGAGGTGCCTCCAAATTTAGCTAGAGTCTTGTCAGCAACTGTTAGGTTAATAGGATTATCATCAACAACCAAAATGTTGATGTCTTCTAGTAATTTCCGATCAGATTGATTCACAGCAAATGAAGGCTCATTAGAAAAGCTGTCCTCCATTAAGTGAATCTTATCGTCTATCAAATAGTATGATGTCCCTTTCAATTGCAAAATGTCTCTTTTAACTTTAATGATTTAAAAAGGCAAAGGTCACCCTTGAAAACCTATTAATTTTAATTTTTTAAAAAAAATCACTTTAAAATCGAAAAAAGTTATAGTTCTTAGGGTTGCAATATAGAAATTAGCAGGTAGGTTATTTGCCTATTTTACCCCAAAAAAGCAGGGTTTTAAAAAAAAATAAAAAAAAATCACTTTTCAAGGGTGACCTTTGGGGTTTTAAATCATTAATAAGAGAAGGCATGAGCGAAAGCAGTCTTATTGTGAGACTAAAGCGCGGTGATCAGCAAGCACTTGAACAGATATATTCTGACTATAGGCAAAGCTTTATCGCGTACATCACAAACACTCATAACTGTTCAGAAGAGCAAGCTGTAGATATATACCAGCATGCTATTTTGTCTTTCTACGAGAATGTTGTAGATGGCAGTTTTGAGGAGATGAACGCTGCTGGAATCAAAACATACCTTTATTCCATTGGAAAAAATAAGTTGCTTGGTGATTTAAGGAAGAAGACCAAAATCACATTTCAAGGGAAATTTAATGATGATGATCTTATACTTGAAGATGACGATTTCGAAGTGGAAAAAATCGAAAAGTATGATAAAGTCCGTGAGATCATCAGTTCAATGGGAGATCCTTGTAAACGAATCTTAGAGTTATTCTATTTCAACAAGCTTCCCAATGAGGAAATAGCTGAAATAATGGGTTACAATAACGCTAAGACCGTTAAAAATTTGAAATACAAGTGTATTCAAAGGATAAAGAAACTAATAGAAGAGTAAATTCCGATGAAAGAGAATTTAGATTTAATTGATGCTTATTTGAATGGCAATCTCGATACCAAAGAGATGCTGGATTTCGATGATAGGCTAAAAAGTGACCCTGAGTTTCAATTGGAATTTCAAGAAGCAAAACTCATCAAAAATATTATAAGAGAAGAAGTTAGATCGAAAGTACTTCAATCTTTAAAAGACCAAGAAGCCTCAATTGAAAAACGACAAATAACTAAAACCCACACTACTATGAAAAAATACATTTCGATTGCAGCTTCGCTGCTTTTGATTGTATCACTAAGTTACTTTGGTTTCTTTAGCGGTACATCAGAGGTTGATGGCGCAAAGATTTTCGGACAATATTACCAAGCGTATACCAATATCGCGTCAGGTATTGAAAGAGGGTCAGCTGTTGACTTAACAAATTTAAAGAACCAAGCTTATTATGCTTACGATTTAGGCAGTTACGAAGAAGCTGAAAGAGGGCTTTCTCAGTTGGTTGAAACTGAAAAAAATGCTGAGAACTATTTTTATTTAGGTATTACTCATATTGAAACAGGAGATATCGAAGCAGCTAAAAATGATTTGAATATTGTCCTGAATAATTACTCAGAGTATAATGAGCAAGCACAATGGTATTTAGCTCTTACACTTTTGAAAGACGGAGAAACGGACGAAGGATTGTCTAACCTTGTTGACTTAAGTGTTAAAGGAGAATCATACAAAGAGAAAAGTCTTGAAATTCTTAAAGAAAAATTTGGTCTTAAGAGTTTTGATGAAACTAACCCAGTTGTAGTGGTTGAAACTACTACTAGACCAGAAGGTGACTTAGGAGGAATGGATGCCCCTGATGGTTCATTTGTTGACAAACGCCAAGTGCAGTTTGGAGAAGTTATGAACCCTAATACAGGAGAAGTATTCGACTTTTTCAATGACAGACCAATAAGAGGTCTTAGAGAAGGTGATGTTATTCAGTGCATTGTTCTGACAAGAGGTAAAAAAGGTAAGAAAGGCTACGCGTTCTTACTAGGCTAAAATAGAATAATTAGAATTCCATATACACACATATACACACACTTTAAAACGTCTCAATTTATTTTGAGACGTTTTTTGTTTTATCCCGTTTGTGCTTAATTTTCTGTTATTCCTACTCTTTCTATTAGAGACCTAGTAAATGATAGTCTTGCTGTCATGTCATTATGGAAGAGGGAAAAAGACCTTCTGAAATTGAAGCGTCAATGTCTTAAAGAGCAATTGGGTTTACCTGAATTATGAACAAAAGCTTTCAAGGAGCTTTAAATGAAAGTACTCCCGCAATCATCTTAAGCCGCTGTTGCTAACTAAGTTTGGGCGTTTGACTATTTCAGAAAATGTGAGACTCAAACTAAATTACTTTTCGAAGAGTACTTTCATGATTTGAATGGTGAACAAACTCTTGCTACGAGTAAAAGCGTGAAGTGCTGGAATGACAGTAGGATGTAGCGCCTTGTTGATAGAGAAAGAAAGGCAAGGAATTGCGCTTCCTTGCCTTCATTAAAGTGTTATTTCAAAGAGGTTGCTCGCTCTAGTCTTACTCCTCTGAGTTTTTGGATCTCATCGTAAATGATATCTCCTGAGGAAGGGCGAGGGGCATTTGATGAATGAATTTTACCATCCTTGTCAATAAGCAAATATCTAGGTATTCCTCTTATTTGATACTTTTCAGTAATGGATGTGTCCCAGCCATTACCGCCAAACAGCTGAATTCCATCAAGTTCATTTTTTGCCAAAAAATTGACCCATTTCTCTTTATCCTTCGCCTCATCAACCGATACATAAAGCCATTTTACATCTTTAGCGTCTTCCAGTCTTTTTTTCAATGCCTTGTAACTAGGAAACTCACTAATGCAGGGGCCACACCAAGTAGCCCAAACATCAACATATACTACACTTCCTTTTAGGCTACTTAAAGATACCATTTCTCCATTGAGTGACTCATATTCAAAATCTGGAGCTACATTTCCTTTTCTTAAAGGTTCCCATTTTTCGTAAGCTGCATTGATCTGATCAACTTGATTGTAGTTGGGGTAAGACTTTACAAAGTCTTCTTTAATATCCCATGCACCATCAATACCCAATGCCATGGTCAAGGAGCTCACATAGGAGCCTAACATATATGCTTTATAAGCATCCGGGATGTTTTTGTTGGTTTTGGTAAACTCATAGATTTTCGACCAGTTGTCTGGAATGGAATACCATGGAGTATCTCCTAAATCTCCTAGCTGATCTATTCCCTTACTGGTAACATATGAGGAAATTAAATTGGAAAATTCAGCTGATGCTAGAGCTTTGGCATCGAAGACAAAAGCTTGACTGTAGAAATCGGCTTTCCCAGGCACTGAAAAGTCTGCTTCTCCTTCCTCTTTTTTGTAAGCATTGTAATAGCTACCATATAAGTTCATCTCATTTACTTTACTGGCAAACAGGTGTGCTTCTAGAACTATTTCAAAGTCTTTAGATAGGTTGTTGGTTTTCGTTTCTACAATAGTTCTTTTCTTTTCAGTTAGTTCATCGAGCTCTTGTTTAAAGGTGTCCCAGTCTAAAGAATATTGGCGGTGATCTAGCTCTTCATATTTATCAGAAAACTCTTGATCGAGTGTTGCTAGCTGATCAAAAATTTGCGGATAAACCGCGCCTTCTCCTTCATAAGAAAATACTGGAGTTTTGTCATCCATTTTAACTTTCACAGTTAATGATTTGCCAGGAGTGACATATAATGGCTTATAAAAATTACCCGAGAGGCTTATGGTTTTGGGTTCGTCAACTTTAACTTCCGTGGCGTAACTTCCGTTTTCATCAAGAGTGAATGAGTAAGCTGCTTCAGTACCAAATGAAGAAGTATGAATAGAGTATTCTTGCTCTAAATTTGGGTCTTCAACTTGAAGGGTAAATAAAAAGGAGTTTTCTTTCTTCTCTTGACAAGAAAAAAGTCCAATACAAAGAAATAGTAACATGAGTCTTTTGGTATTCATAGCATTAGAATTGAGTTGATAGAATAAGAATCAATTTACAGAAAATATAATTAATTGATAGAAAGCGTTTAATTTCATGACAATAGAGTTTTGGAGCTTACAGAGGCTGAATGAGATGACCAAAAAAGGTGAGGGTGTTCGCCTTGAGTTTAAGAAGAAAGCCAACTTTCCAGATAAAATAGCCAAAGAACTGGTCGCTTTTGCCAATACCCAAGGCGGGATACTTCTTCTTGGGGTAGATGATGATGGTACCGTCTCAGGTACTCGTGATATAGAGGGCGAAGTTTTTGTGCTAGAGCAAGCCATTGATAGCCTAATCTGGCCAAGACTGAATTACTCTTTGCAGACTCTAAAACTGAATGAGAAGAAAGGGATAGCTGTTTTGCAAGTTGAAAAGGGCGATAAATTGCCTTTACAGTTAAGAGATAGTCCAGATACCAGAGCAGGAAAAGTCTACGTTAGGGTTGGAGAACAGAGCTTACAGGCCAGTAAGGAAATGCGAGAAATTTTAAGAAGACGAGTGAAAGCTAAAGACACTCAGTTTACCTTTGGCGAAAAGGAAAGAAAGTTGATGGAGCTCTTAGAGAGCAATTCAGCCATTACGCTTACTGAGTATGCCAAGGCAGCTAATCTATCAAATTTTATGGCTTCCAGAACCTTAATAAAATTGGTACTTTCTAATGTGGTTGAAATTCAGCCTGAAGAAGGACAAGATTTATATTTCAGGAAATAGTGTTTTATAGAATTTGGAATAAGAATTGATCAATGGAGATCGACAAAACGAATAGTATTATGAAAATCAAAAGTTTAATAACCGCATTTTTAGTTGCAGGTGTATTCTTTTCAACGCAGGCCATTGCCCAAAAGAAGGAAAAATATGATGTAAAGAAAGCTCAGAAGACCATTACTGAATTCAAAAAAGTTGACAGTGGTTTAGAGACCTTCTTTGAAAACTCATTTGGCTATGCTGTTTTTCCTTCAATCGGGAAAGGAGCGATTGGAATTGGAGGGGCTGCTGGAAAAGGTATTGTGTACAAGCAAGGCGATATGATTGGAGGATCTAACATGACTCAAATTACAGTGGGTTTCCAGTTGGGTGGACAAGAATATAGCGAGGTCATTTTCTTTGAAGATGCAGATAGCTTCAATAGATTTATTAACAACAAATATCAGTTTGCAGCCCAGGTTTCAGCTGTAGCGTTGAAGTCTGGAATATCGGCAGACGCAAGCTATACAGATGGTGTAGCAGTTTTTACCCAAGCCAAAGGTGGATTAATGTATGAGGCCTCAGTTGGTGGGCAAAAGTTTAAGTTCGTTCCAGAAAATGAAATGAAGTAAAAGAAAAACATATTCTTTACCGAATTGAAGGGATTGCCTATAACCAACAAGGCAATCCCTTCTTTTTTGTTGTCCTGTTGCCATTCATCATGAGAATTGTACGACTTTGAAACATCAACAGTGAACTTCGGTTTTCCCTTCTATTTTTACCTTTTGATTAAACTATTCTAAAAATGAAAAAGCTATTTAAGTTATTTTTTATTGCCTCCGTTTTTATTGCTTCTGGCCAACTATCAATTGCCCAACAGCCCGACAACCAATCTGGTGTTACGGAACTGTATGACTACTCAGTCAACCTGAGGGCTGATTATGGGAGCCTTTCTCGTTTTTATTTCATTGAAAACTCCCCTGAAAGAAGAGATCGTTTTGAAAGCTTTTTCAAAGACCAGTTATCAAAACTTGAAAAGTTTAATTTCAATAAACTTTCTACAGGAGGGCAGGTAGACTACTTGCTCCAGAAGCGCTTTATTGATGAGAACCTTTTCGATTTATCGGTAGAAGAAAAAGAAGTAAGCCAGCTAAAAAGATGGCTTAGCCCTGCTGAGTCACTTTATGAACTAGAGAAAAAGAGAAGAAGAGGTTTGCATTTGGATAGTGAAAAAGTTGCGGCAGACCTGAATGACATTGTAAAAAAATTGAAAACGGCTTCTTCTGAATTAAAGAAAGAGAACCCGACTTTTTCAAGAGAACTAACCCGAAGAGCAGAAAGAACCATTCGCGGACAGAAGCGTGCTTTGAAGAGTGTTTTTGATTTCTACAAGGGGTACGATCCTCAGTTTACTTGGTGGGTAACCAAGCCTTACGAAGTGTTGGACAAAGCTTTGGACGATTATTCTAAATTACTAAGTGCGCAGGTAGACAAATCAACTTTGCCAAAAGATGATGGCAGTGGAATTATAGGTAACCCAATTGGAAGAGAGGAATTAATTAGACAATTGAAGTACGAAATGATTCCTTATTCACCAGAACAGTTGGTGGATATCGCCAATAAGGAATTTGCATGGGCCGATGCGGAATTGTTAAAAGCCTCAAGAGAAATGGGCTTTGGCGATGACTGGAGAGCAGCACAGGAGAAAGTAAAAATGTCCTTCGTACCAGAAGGTCATCAGCCTGAGGCAATGCTAAAACTCTATAATGAGTCGGTAGATTTTTTGAAGAAGAATAACTTGCTTACCATTCCTCCTATTGCAGAAGAAACCTGGAGAATGAGCATGATTTCACCAGCAAGGCAATTGATCAGTCCTTTCTTTTTGGGAGGAGAAACACTTCAAATTTCTTATCCAACGGATGAAATGAACCATGAAGATAAACTGATGAGTATGCGGGGCAATAACCCTCATTTTTCTCGTGCTACAGTTCATCATGAGCTAATTGCAGGTCATCATCTTCAAGGATTTATGAACAACCGAAACAAGGAATACCGTTCTTATGGTACCCCTTTTTGGACAGAAGGCTGGGCGCTTTACTGGGAGCTTTTACTTTGGGATATGGATTTTCCACAATCACCAGAAGACCGCATAGGAATGCTTTTTTGGAGAATGCACCGTTCTGCAAGAATCATCTTCTCACTTAATTACCATTTAGGCGAATGGACTCCTCAGCAGTGTATTGACTTTTTGGTTGACAGAGTGGGGCACGAACGCGCAAATGCAGAAGGTGAGGTCAGACGTTCTTTTGAAGGCAACTATGGGCCACTTTATCAATTGGCATATATGACAGGAGGATTGCAGTTCTATGCTTTAAAGAAGGAACTAGTAGAAAGTGGTAAAATGACCATTAAGGAGTTTCACGATGCAGTATTAAGAGAAAATAGCATGCCTGTAGAAATGGTACGCGCCATATTAACCAACCAGCGCTTAAAGGAGGATTTTAAAAGCAGCTGGATGTTTTACAATAAATAATTAGCAAGCCGAAAATTAACGATGAGTCAATTCTTAAAGGAGTTGAGGACTAGATTATTAAACGAGTATTTAATTTTTACCTTTGCGCCTGACTTTAAAATTAAACGATTATGAAAAACATACTTTCTATTGGCTTGGTAATTCTATTGGCCACGGCTATTGGATGTAGCGATGACAACGGTACTATGCCTATTGCACAAATGAAAACCCAGCAAGATAGCTTAAGCTATGCTTACGGTGTTCAGATTGCAGAAATGCTAAAGCAGCAAAACAAAACCTTAGACGCTGACATGGTAGCGGCTGCTGTAAAAGAAGCTTTGGCCGATACAGCTCAACTCTCTTTACAACAGTGTCAAGAAATTCTGATTGCCGACCAACAGAGAGCAATGGCAGGTGTAAAAGAAGAAGGTGAGGCTTTTTTGGCTGAAAACGCATCTAAGCCAGGTGTACAATCAACTGGTAGCGGCTTGCAATATAAAATCATTGAAGAAGGAACGGGGGCATCTCCAAAAGCTGAAAATCAAGTAACAGTACACTATACTGGTAAACTTTTGGATGGCACTGTATTCGACAGTTCTGTTGGCGGAGAACCAATTACCTTTGGTTTAAATCAAGTAATTCCAGGATGGACAGAAGGTGTTCAGTTGATGAAAAAAGGAGGTAAAATTGAGTTATACATTCCTTCAGACTTGGCTTATGGGCCAAACGGTGCTGGTGGTGTAATTCCTCCAAACGCCACTTTGATCTTCGAAGTTGAGTTGATCGACTTCAAGTAATCTGTAGAAACTAAGATTTTGAAAGCCTTCTCGATTTTCGGGAAGGCTTTCTTGTTTTCTAAGGAGAAACGAATATTTCCGCCATCATTTCTACAATCAAAATTTTATTCTATACATTTGCGCTACCGCAAGGGTTTCCTGAAAGCTTCGGTTTTCGGAATTAAAAGGGAATCGGGTGTAAATCCCGGACAGTCCCAGCTGCTGTAATCCTACAAAAAAGTGTGTCGCACTTTGCCACTGTTTCAGAATTTGGAACGGGAAGGCGCAATACACTAGGAAAGTCAGAAGACCTGCCATTGCAAAGTTCAACTAAACCACCCTCTGAGGAAGGGCAATAGCATGAAGAAAACTGAAAAACGCAATGCGCACCGTGGGGCGGTATATACCCTGCTGTGTTTCCTAATGGTTGGCTTTTTCGCCTGCCAATCCAACTCCAAAAATCAATCTGATTTTCCAGATTTCGATCCTAAAAAGGATTATTTTCCAGAGAAGGTTTCTATAGACCATTCCATTGGTTTTGATATTGAGTACCATAACAACTACAAAACGCTTCACCTCTTTAGACACTATAATGATGTAGTCGATACGGTGAGTTTCCTTTTGGTTCAAAGAGGAACGCCAGCTCCAGAAAGAGTTGACTTACCTGTTATTTCCATTCCTGTACAGAAAGCGGTTTCATTGTCTACCACGCATCTGGGAATGTTCAAAATACTCGATGCATTTGATCAGCTCAAAGGAATTGAAAGAAAGCAATACGTGAGTAATCCTACCGTAATCGAAATGGTAGATGCTGGAAAAATAATAGAAGTAGAACCCTCAGGTACTTTAAATGTAGAAACTATTATAGACATGGAGACTGAAGTGGTTTTAGGTGTCGGTTATCCAAACTCACAAAACGAATCTTTTCAGCAGCTTCAACGCCTGAATATTCCAGTAGTCCTCAATGCAGATTGGCAAGAAATTGATTTGCTAGGTAGAGCAGAATGGGTAAAACTGTTGGCTGTTTTGCTTAATAAAGAAGCACTTGTCAACCAAAAGTTTGCTGAGATTGAAGAAGAATTTCAGTCCGTTTTAGACCTTATTGCAGAAAAGGTAAAAGAAGCCCCATTAACTATTACCGGAATTGCTCAGGGCGATGCATGGCATGTTTCTGGCGGCAAGAGCTTTGCTTATAATATGTTGAAAATAGCTAGAGCCGACTATCCTTGGAAAGACGACAACTCTACTGGTAGCATTAAATTGAGCTTTGAAACCGTATATGAAATAGGCTTGAATGCCGATTTTTGGATTGCACCAGGTAGCGCCAGAACATTAGAGAATATACGTGAAAGAGACCCACGTTATATGGATTTCAAATCCTATAAAAACAAAACGATCTACAATGTTTTTGGTCGAAATACCGAAGGTGGGGGCAATGACTATTACGAAACTGGTGTTATTGAGCCTCATATTGTATTAAAGGATGTTGTGAAAATCTTTCATCCCGAACTTCTTCCAGACCACCAGTTGGTATACTACAATCAGCTGAAGTAAGCTTTTAAATCCCTCTTATTATGAATGAGATCACTCAAGGAAAACGCCTTAGAGCGAAATCGTTGACCCTATTAGGGTTAATGCTTATCGTGCTTTTTTTGCTCGACATCGGTTTGGGTTCGGTGCGAATTCCTGTGAGTGAGGTAGTGAAAACCCTTTTGGGTCAAGAGATTGACAACAGTGGCTGGCAAGGGATTATTCTGAAAATAAGACTACCAAGAGCAGTAACGGCAATTTTAGCTGGGGCTGCACTTTCGCTGGGAGGGCTTCAAATGCAAACATTATTCAGAAATCCGTTAGCGGGGCCTTCGGTACTAGGCATTACTGCTGGAGCTAGTTTAGGAGTTGCCGCTGTTATGTTGGCTGCGGGTACAGTAACCACTACTTTTTCCATTCGCGAATTAGGAGTGGATGGAAGCTGGCTCATCATTATTGCTTCAACTTTAGGTGCTGCATTGGTACTGGTACTCATTTTGGGTATTTCATTTAAAATTAGAGACAATGTAGTGATGTTGATCGTTGGCCTTATGGTAGCCAATATTACTATCGCAGTCGTCAGCATTTGGCAATTTTTTAGCAACCCCGAACAAATTCAAGAATACATTTTATGGACTTTTGGTAGTCTTGGCGGAGTTACCAATGAGCAGCTTGGTGCATTAGTAGCCATAGTGGCAACAGGCGTTGTACTTACATTCTTCCTTTCCAAAACATTGAATGCATTGCTTTTGGGCGAAGATTATGCACAAAGTATGGGGCTCAATGTAAAGTGGGCGAGGGTAGCTATAATAGCCACCACCAGTATTTTGGCGGGCGCCATCACGGGTTTCTGTGGTCCAATTGGTTTTGTGGGTATAGCAGTACCACACCTTTCGCGCAGCTTCTTAAACACCTCCGACCACCGCACTTTAGTACCTACCTGTGCACTTATTGGTGGAATCTTAATGTTGGTTTGCGACATCATTTCTCAAGTACCTGGCAGCCAAACAGTACTGCCTGTCAATGCCATAACAGCCATTATCGGTTCGCCCATTGTCATCTGGATCATTGTTAAACGCAAGAACCTAAAAGCTTCTTTTTAAAGACGGAATAATGAAAGAGATGAGAACGATACTTAGCACCAAAAACCTCACGGTAGGTTATAAAGGGAAAAAAGAAGCAAAGCCTGTTTTGTCAAACCTCAATTTGAGTTTACAAAAAGGGAAGCTTACCTGCTTGCTTGGCACTAACGGTGCTGGTAAATCTACTTTGATGCGCACTATTGGGGGTATTCAGAAACCACTCGATGGCGAGGTTTTTATGCAAGGAAAAGCCATTCAATCTATTGATGCTAAAAGTCTTTCGAAACAACTAAGCCTAGTATTGACAGATAGGATTGCACCCGGAAACCTCACGGTTTATGCCTTGGTTTCCCTAGGCCGTTTTCCCTATACCAGTTGGCTAGGAACATTGAGCCAAGAAGACAAAGACATCATTTTTATGGCCATGGAGGCCACGGGAATTCTTGAGTTTGCCAATAAACACATTGGAGAATTGAGTGATGGAGAAAGGCAGAAGGTAATGATTGCTCGAACACTGGCGCAAAACACAGAGGTCATTTTTTTAGATGAGCCCACCGCCCACTTAGACCTTCCGAACAGAATGGAGATTTTTCATTTACTGCGTGAACTGGCAGTTAAGGAAGACAAGGCCATTTTACTTACTACCCACGAATTGGATATGGCCTTGGCCAATGCCGATCACCTTTGGCTCATAAATCAGAACCAAACCATTGACTCGGGATTACCAGAAGATTTGGTATTGAATGGAGCACTGGAAGAAGCATTTAAGCGAGAGCAACTTCAATTCGATTATGAGTTAGGAAGCTTCAAACGAATTTCAACCCAAGTAAAAAGAAAAGTAAAGTTAGAAGGAGATACCATTTTAAAACGCTGGACAAAAAGCGCTTTAGAAAGGGCAGGATATGAAATCACTCAGAAACCCTCTGAAATAGAAATTCAAATTTCAGGCACATTAAAAGCACCGCTTTGGCACCTGAATTACAACGACACTACCTATAGAACAATTCAAGAATTATTAATTCAAATCAACAATCAATGAAAACTATTTTTAGAAAACTAAGTGTTGCGGCACTGACAATTTTGACGGTTTCGTTTAATCTATTTGCTCAAGAGGAAGGGCAAGTAAGAGACCTAGGCAAAGTTGTAGTTACAGGCAATAAGTTTGAAACACCTATTGAAAAATCGGGGAAGGTGATTTACAAAATTACTGCCGATGAAATCAGTAATTCTCCGGGAAGAACAGTAGCCGATCTTTTAAATCAACTACCAGGAATTAATGTAGATGGAGCCTTTGGTACACTGGGCACCAATTTAGACTATAATATTAGAGGAGGAAGAAATGCTCAAACCTTGATTTTGATTGATGGCTTGCCAATCAATGATCCTTCGTCAATTGCCAACGACTACGACTTAAGATTGCTGAATGCACAAGCCGTGGAATACATAGAAGTTTTGAAAGGTGCAGCAAGTACTTTGTATGGAACAGGAGCTGCGGCCGGTGTAATCAATATTAAAATGAAAGCACCCTCTACAGAAGTGCCAAAAGTAACCTTATCACAATCAATCGGTTCTTTTAGCACCTCAAATACCAATGCCGATGTGCAAGGTAAAACAGGGAAGTTTAGCTATTTGGTGGCAGGTGCTTTCGCAATTAGCGAAGGAATTTCTGCAGCGCAAGACAATGATCCAGCTACCGATTTCGGCAATGATGGATTTCATCGTTATTCAGGAAGAACCAAATTTGGTTACGATTTTTCCGAGGCGTTTAATTTAGGAGCAAACTTCTCTTATGAAAAATTAAGATCTGATTATGATAATGGAGCCTTTGCCGATGCCGATAATGAATTTACTTTGAAGCAAACCGCCTTTGGCTTAAACCCAAAGCTTAAATACAACAAGGGAAACTTACAGTTGAGATTCAACTACAATCAGATTGAGAGAGACTTCATTTCGGCTTATCCTTCTAAAAGTGAAGGAGAAAACACTCAAGCCGATTTAACCAATGAATACATATTCAGTAGCCGATTAAAGACCATTGTTGGTGTACAGTATCAAGGCTATAAATTTGTAGCGGGCGATGACGAACCAAACGCCACCAACATTGACCCTTATTTGAATTTAGCAGCTGACCTTACTGATGCATTAACCCTCAATGCAGGTGCTAGATTAAACATCAACAGTGAATACGGTTCAAACTTCGTTTACAGTGTTAACCCATCATACTTATTTGATTTAGGCAACGAGAGTAAATTAAAGGCTTTTGGTTCATACTCTACCGCCTTTATTTCGCCTAGCCTATACCAGCTATTTGCGCCATTGTATGGCAATACCGAATTAGAGCCGCAAGAAACGAAATCAGCAGAATTTGGTCTTTCACTTTACCTAGGCAATAACTTTACAGTAAACGCTGAATACTTTAAACGCGAAGAAGAGAACGCTATAGATTTCGTGTCGAGGTTTGATCAGTCAGGAAATTACGTTGGTGGAGGTTATGCCAATGTAACTGGAGTAAGAGAAATAGAAGGTTACGAGATTGATTTCCAGTGGCAAATTATTGAGCCACTTTCATTCAGCGGACATCTGGCTTCTTATCAGTTTGGAAACCCAGCTCAATTTTACAGAATTCCTGATTTAAAATTAGGTTTCAATACACGTTATGCCATTACATCAAATACAAGTGTTGGAGTAAACTATACTCGTTTTGGCGAACGTGAAGCTGCTATTTTCTCCGATCCTTATTTGGTGAAGCTTGAAGCCTACAACATGGTAGACTTATCTATTTCGCATAAACTGTTTGATGGTACACTCACCCTCTCTGGAACAGTAAATAACTTATTGGATGAAGATTTTGTGGGTGTTTATGGTTTCACTACTCGCCCTGCAAACTTCACTATTGGCATAACTGGTTCACTGTAATCGTTTTGGAAAATAGTAAACCAAAAAATAGTTGTTCTTTTCTTTGCTCTTGGAGCGGGGGAAAGGACAGCTATTTGGCTTTTTTTAGAGCGCTTCAAACAGAGGTAAAACCAGCAGTGCTTTTCAATGTAATGAACGAATATGGGGATAAATCTAGGTCTCATGGTATTCCGCGCGAGGTGCTAGAAGCCCAAGCAGAATGTATTGGTTTGCCCATTGCTTTTATTGAAAGTACATGGCAAGATTACGAGGCAAACTATGTAAAAAACCTCAAACAGCTTAAAGGCCAATACCATTTCGATCATGCAGTTTTTGGAGATATCGATATTCAATCGCACAGAGATTGGGAAGAAAAAGTATCTGAAGCAGCTGGGGTAACCGCCCTTTTACCGCTTTGGCAAGAAGATAGAGAAGCATTGGTTTTTGAAATGCTTGAAAGAGGCGTAAAAGCCCTTGTGGTTTCGTGCAAAAAGGAACTAGCCCCCCGCATTCTGGGAAGAGTAATTGATAGAGAACTTATCCAAGTTTTTCGTGACTTGGAGATTGATGTTTGTGGAGAAAATGGTGAATACCACACCTTGGTAATTGATGGCCCAGCACACAAAAAGCCACTATCCATTTCGGTTGGCGAAACATACGGCCCTGATCACTATTCATTTTTAGAGCTTAAAGTATTATGATTTACTACATCACAGGAGGCCAAAGGTCAGGAAAATCTAGCTATGGTCAGAAGCTAGCCTTGTCGTTAACAGACAACCCCATTTATCTTGCTACAGCCCGTCAATGGGATGGTGACTTCCAAAACAGAATAGCCCGACACCAATCCGATAGAGATGAAAGATGGGAAAATATTGAAGAAGAAAAGGCGTTAAGTAAACATGATTTTTTAGGCCGTGTAGTGCTTATTGACTGCGTTACCCTTTGGCTCACCAATTTTTTTGTGGACACCAAAAATGATGTTGAAGAATGCTTAAATCAAGCAAAAACGGAGTTCGATTTACTATGTAAGCAAGACGCTACTTTTATAATTATTTCAAATGAACTAGGAATGGGTACACATTCCCATACCGAAGTAGGTAGAAAATTTACCGACCTGCAAGGTTGGATGAACCAGTATATTTCAAGAAAGGCAGATAAAGCCATTTTAATGGTTTCAGGACTCCCTTTAAACCTTAAGTAATGAAGAAAAAAGCAGTTTTTAACTGGAGTGGTGGCAAAGACAGTGCTTTAGCCCTGCACCATGTTCTTAAAGAAAACGAGTTTGAAGTCGTTACATTAATGACAAGCGTTAATGCTGAACTGGAAAGAATTTCCATGCACGGAGTCCATAAAAACTTGTTACAAAGGCAAGTAGAGGCCATTGGCCTTCCTTTGTCAATTATGTCAATTCCTGGCGAAGTCACTATGCCCGAATACGATCAGCTGATGTCCGAAAAAATGGAGAGCTTTAGAAAACAGGACATAACCCATTCAATTTTTGGTGATATTTTTTTAGAAGACCTGAAGGCTTATAGAGAAAAGCGATTGGCGGAAGCAGGATTCAAAGGGCATTTTCCGCTTTGGAAAAAAAACACAGCTGATTTAGTAAGAGAGTTTATTGATCTAGGTTTTAAAACCATGCTGGTGTCGGTAGATGGTAGCAAGCTAGATAAATCGTTTGCAGGTCAAATTATAGACCATGATTTGCTTAAAGAATTGCCTAAAACCGTAGACCCCTGCGGAGAAAATGGAGAGTTTCACAGTTTTGTTTTTGATGGCCCAATCTTTGAGCACCCAGTGATATTCGAAAAAGGCCAAGTGGTGCCAAAAGAATACACACTATCAAATCAAACTCAAGAAAAAGTAACCTATTGGTTCCAAGACCTGCTTTAGCCTATGGAAAATCTAAAAATCACCATCCCCAATCAAGCAATAAATAAGTCGCTTAAAGCCAAGATTGATACAAAAACAAAACCGCTTGGAGCCTTAGGCCAATTAGAAAAACTGGCGACTCAGATAGGTTTGATCCAACAAAGCTTAAGCCCAGAGCTTAGAGCTCCCCACTTGTTCGTTTTTGCTGCAGACCATGGAATTGCAAAACATGGAGTGAGCGCCTACCCTCAAGAAGTCACCTATCAAATGGTGGTTAATTTTCTATATGAAGGAGCCGCCATTAATGTTTTCGCGAAGCAAAACCAGATCACATTGAAAGTAGTGGATGCTGGGGTAAATCACGATTTTGGAAATATGCCAAACCTGATTAACGCGAAAATTGGTAATGGCACTAAAAGTTTTTTAAACGAACCAGCCATGACCGCAGATGAATGCGTGGCCGCCTTGAAAAAAGGAGGAGAACTGGTAGATGAGATTAAAAACACAGGCTGTAATGTAATTGGTTTTGGCGAAATGGGAATTGGCAATACCTCTTCGGCAGCATTGCTCATGCATGCGTTTACCGGGTTTCCCTTGGCCGATTGTGTGGGCTTTGGAACGGGACTTAATCCAGCAGAACTAGAAAACAAATTCAGAATTTTAGAAGCGGCCCTAGAAAAGAATAAAGTACCAGAAGAGGCGATAGAAGTTATGCGTACCTATGGTGGCTTTGAAATAGCCATGATGTGCGGAGCTATGCTCAAGGCCGCTTCACTAAAAATGATTGTCCTTGTCGATGGTTTTATTGCTACAGCAGCATACTTGGCAGCATATCGTTTTAATGCCAATATCAAGCACTACGCTATTTTTTGTCATGAATCTGAAGAAAAAGGGCACAAGAAGCTTTTAGAATTTTTGAACGCAACACCCGTTTTAAAACTAGATATGCGCCTTGGTGAAGGAACAGGCTGCGCTTTGGCTTACCCTATTTTACAGTCTTCAGTTAATTTTTTAAACCAAATGGCCAGTTTTAAATCTGCCCATGTAAGTACCCATTAGCAAATGCTTAAAGAGCAAATACGGATTTTCTTTACCGCAGTCATGTTTTATTCTCGAATCCCCTGTCCAAAATGGGTAGATCATTCAGAAGAGTATTTGAATAAGGCCACGCGGTATTTTCCTTTAGTTGGCTGGATTGTAGCCAGTTTTTCCAGTCTTGTATTTGCTGCGTTTTGGTATTTAGATGAACCAATAATCGGTGTTTTGCTTTCAATGGTAGCCTCTATTTGGATTACAGGAGCATTTCATGAAGATGGGTTTGCAGATGTTTGCGATGGCTTTGGAGGAGGCTGGACCAAAGAGAAAATACTGACCATTATGAAAGACAGTCAGGTGGGAGCTTATGGCGCCATAGGTATTGGGCTTATGCTCACTTTTAAACTTGTATTGTTGGTAAGAATAGCCAACCTATTTGAAGAAAACCTAATTTTTATACTTGCCGCAATTTTTAGTGGACATAGCTTAAGTCGCTTTGTAGCCGCCACTTTTATTTATACACATGAGTATTCTCGCGATGATGCTACTTCAAAAGTAAAGCCCGTAAGCAAGCAAATTTCATTATCAGAATTGGCAATTGCCGCTCTGTTTGGAATAGCGCCCCTGTTACTTTTTCAGAATGCGTGGGTATTCACCCTTGTTTTACCACTTGTTTTAGTGAAATGGCGCCTTGGTAAGTATTTTCAAAAGTGGATAAACGGTTATACTGGCGATTGTTTAGGAGCTACTCAACAACTCATAGAGGTTATTTTTTACTTATCACTCATTCTATTATGGAAGTTTTTTTAATCAGGCATACACGCCCTGAAATTCCCTCGGGTATTTGTTATGGACAAACGGATATTCCACTTAAGGACACATTTCCCGCAGAAAGCAAGCTTGTGTTATCAAAGTTGCCAAAGTTTTTTGATACCGTTTTCACCAGCCCATCAATGAGATGCCTTAAACTCGCAAACCTAATTAGCAGTGGAGGCACCCTAAAGCAAGATAGCTTGTTAAAAGAATTGAATTTTGGCGATTGGGAAATGAAAGCCTGGGATGACATTCCGAAAGAAGAATTAAACCCTTGGATGTCAAACTTTGTAACCCATAAAGTGCCAAACGGAGAAGCATTTTCAGACCTTATTCAGCGTGTAGATAGTTTTCTTGAACAATTAAAAAACATAGGTCAAAAACAAGTAGCCTTGGTTTGTCATGCTGGTATAATCAGAGCCATGCTTGTTAAGGCGCTTAATATTCCTTCTGAAAATGCTTTTCGATTAAGCATTGATTATGGAAGCGTATCAAAATTGAGTTATTCAGAAGACAGATTTCAGGTCGACTTTTTTAACAGGTAGCTCCCTAGCAAGCAAAATAGTGTTTTAGGCCCTCTTATTCTCTGTCTTATATCATTTGGCCGACATGTCTTATGCCTTAGAAAAAACAATCGGCCTCTTTTCTAGTATAAGCCATAATGAGTATAAATATGAAGAGATTTAAAATCGTCTGGATATTGATGGCTTTGGTACTAGTTTTAGCTGAAAGCAATTCAGTAGCTTTTAATGGAGTTGATACTGCTCCAGAACATAAAATTTGGGATGAACTCCTTAAAAAATATGTAAACGAAGAGGGCTTTATCGATTACAAAGGGATTATTTCTGAGAAGGATAAGTTTGAGAAATATCTTGATTTGTTAAGTAACAACGCCCCATCAAACAATTGGAGCGAGAATGAGAAACTAGCCTATTGGATCAATGCTTACAATGCCTTTACTGTAAAGCTGATTGTCGATAACTATCCGCTTGAAAGCATTAAGGATTTGAATCCCATTCTCAATATTCCAACAGTCTATACAGTTTGGACAAAGAAATGGTTTAAAATTGGAGATGAAGATTTCAGTTTAGATAAGATAGAACATGACATTCTACGCAAAGAATTTAAAGAACCCAGAATCCATTTTGTCATTAACTGCGCTTCCTTTTCTTGTCCCGTTTTAAGGCCCGAAGCTTTTAAGGCTGAAAAGATAGAAACACAATTGGTAGAGCAAACAAAAGCATTTATTAATGATCCCGACCGAAATAGAATCACAAAAGATAAACTAGAACTATCTAAAATATTTAGCTGGTTTGATGGAGATTTTAAGGAAGGTCAAACCTTGATTCAATTCTTGAATAAATACTCAAAAGTAAAAATAAGCAAGAGTGCCGATATTGATTTTATGGACTATGAATGGAGCCTGAACGATGCCTCAAAAAAGTAGGTGAATAATAAATTAAACCCCAAGCCTTTAAAACCGCCTGAAGAATGCGATTATTAGCGTAAAAAAGAGGCTCATTCAGGACTAACCGCAAGAGACTGTCCATTGGCCTTTACGTTTAACTCTAGTTTTCTTATAATTGCTTTTCGAAAAGGGTCGTTTCTTAAAATATGCAGCATAAAGGCAAAGTAATTTTGGTTATTCTTACCATGGGTATTTTTGTATCCCTACTCTCACTAGCCCCCACAAAGCCAGAACTACCTACCGAAAACAAACCTGCAAAACGAACCCTTACCAATAAAGACTCCGACAATCCCGCATTAGCCCCCATAGATAAAATGGCTGAGCGACTTTTGACTAGCCTAAAGCTTACAGGCGCTACCGTAGCAGTAGTGAAAAACGAAAAACTAGTGTATGCCAAAGGTTTTGGCTATGCCGATAGTGAGAACAAAGTGCCAGTAGAACCTAGTAGCCTGTTCAGGATTGGAAGCATCTCCAAATTGATTACTGCCATTGCAATTCTAAAAATGGTAGACGAAGGAAAAATTGGCTTAGACGATTATGTTTTTGGAGATAACGGTATTCTAAAAGGCGCTAAGTATAAAGGAATAAGTAACCGTAACTTTTATAAAATCAAGGTCAAACATTTGCTCAACCATACTGCTGGCTGGAGTTTAATTACCTATGGCGACCCCATGTTTATTCCAGCCAAGATCAATAAAATGGACAAGGCGGCTTATCCTATTGATTTTGATGAAGTAATTCATTTCGTAATTACGCGACACTTACCTTACACACCAGGAACACATTATAATTACTCCAATTTTGGCTATTGCCTGTTGGGTAGAATTATAGAAGAAAAGACTGGGGAAGGTTATGAAGAATGGGTTCAGAAGAATATCCTCAAGCCCAACGGAATTAGCCACATGAAAATTGCCGGGAATTTTGAAAGCGACCGACTCAAAAACGAAGTGAAATACTACGACTACAGCCCCGACAATAAGCAATTGGCCTATACGGGATCTGGCAAAATGGTAGACAAACCATATGGTGCTGATGATGTAAAAATGCTAGGGCCTGCAGGCGGATGGGTATCCAATTCAATAGACATGATGCGCTTGCTTGTTATAGTAGATGGCTATTCTAAGCGCTACAAAGATATTTTGAGCAAAGACTCCATGGACAAAATGATCAAGGGAGTTGGAGGGGTAAATCAGCCTTTGGGCTGGCGTAGTGTAAGTGGTGAGCATTGGTGGCGAACCGGCACCCTTTCAGGCACCTCAGCCTTGCTTACCCGCGACCTGAATGGAGTTTCATGGGTAGTAATTTCTAACACTACACCGCGCAGAGGTAGCTTTTGGAGTACCAGCCGTTGGGCCATGCGCGAATCTTTCAAGCAAATCAAAAGCTGGCCCAGCACAGATTTGTTCGAGGTGAGCGAGTAGGCGTATTTTTCCAATTCAATATGTCCCAAGGAATCAATATATTTGAAATATGAAATCCTTGACTGAAATAAAGGCAGCCTTAGCGGAAAGAAAAACTTTTCTTTTCAAAAAGTATCCTATTCAGTCCTTGGCTATTTTTGGTTCTTTCGCTCGAAATGAACAAAATGATCATAGTGACCTCGATCTGGTCGTAGAATTCAATGATAAAATTGGCTCTGATTTTATTCTGTTAGCAGAAGAACTAGAGAGCTATATAGGCTTCAAAGTGGATCTGGTTTCTAGAAAAGGAATAAAAGATCGCTACTTTCAGAAGATCAAATCCGACTTGATTTATGTCTAAGCGGGACAACTCAGCTCTTATTCAAGACATGCTGGAATCAGCAATGAAAATCATTAAGTATGCAGAAGGATTGAGTTTTGATCAATTTGAAGCAGATGACAAAACAGTTGACGCTGTAATTCGAAATTTTGAGATTATAGGAGAGGCTGCCAATAGAATTGAGAGCGACTTTAAAATCTTAAACCCTCAAATTGAGTGGACGAAGATGCGTGGTTTCAGAAATCGTATTGTGCACGATTATTTTGGCATTGATTTAGAAATAGTCTGGTCAATAATCCAAGATGATATAGGTGAACTGGTCTATCAACTCGAACAGCTTAGTTGAGAATATCTCCTTGAACTTTAAACCCTAAACTATTTTAACCTACTAGCCCCTCAAAAGCCTTTTCCCATTTAGTAAAATTGAAGTTCGCGGTGGCTTTGTTCATCATGGCTTTAATTTCTGCATGATTCAATTGGCCAATGCTGCCTTCGTGGCTATGGTTTACGCTTCGTTCTGGCTTAAATTCGCCTCGTTCAATGGCCATGCCGACTTGCTTATACGCATCTCTGAATGGAACGCCAGAAAGCACTAAGCGATTTACTTCTTCTACCGTAAACAGATAATTGTATTTGTCTTGCTGAATGAGTTGGTCGTTAATCTTGATTTTTTCCAACATAAAATCAGCCATGAAAAGGCAATCTTTTAAATCTTGAATGGCAGGGAAAATAACTTCCTTGATCAACTGCATTTCGCGGTGATAACCCACTGGCAAATTGGTGCACATCATAGCGATATCATTCGGTGCCGCCTGTAGTTTATTGCATTTGCCGCGCATCAGTTCAAAAACGTCAGGGTTTTTCTTGTGTGGCATAATGCTAGAACCCGTGGTAAGTTCATCGGGGAAACCGATAAAGCCGAAATCAGAGCCCATGTAAAGGCATATATCCATAGCGAATTTGCCCAAAGTGGCTGCCACAGCCGCCATTCCAGTCGCCAATGAACGTTCGGCCTTGCCTCGGCCCATCATGGCATACACCACGTTATAATTCAGGTCTTCGAAGCCCAAAAGCTCCGTAGTCATTTTTCTATTTAAGGGGAAAGAAGAGCCAAAGCCAGCACCAGAACCCAGTGGGTTTTTGTTCACTACTTTATAAGCTGCCTCTAGGGCGTATAGATCATCCACCAAGCTTTCGGCATAAGCACCAAACCAAAGCCCGAAAGAGGACGGCATGGCCACTTGCATGTGAGTATAGCCCGGCATTAAAGTGTTTTTGTGCTGGTTACTCAAATTCATCAAGCGATCGAAAAGCGTATTCACGCCTTCCACCAAAGCCTTGATTTCGGAACGCATGAAAAGCTTCATATCTACCAAAACTTGGTCGTTGCGCGAACGGCCACTATGGATTTTCTTTCCTACATCGCCCAGTCGTTCGGTAAGGATAAATTCCACTTGAGAATGAATGTCTTCCACACCTGCTTCAATCGAAAACTCACCCGCTTGAATGGACTTAAAAATATTCTTCAACTCCACATGAATGGCCTCTTTTTCTTCCACAGTAAGCAAGCCAATGCTGGCCAACATTTCGGTATGGGCCAAAGAACCCAGCACATCATAAGGCGCCAAATGAATATCAAACTCCAGGTCGCGACCAACCGTAAATCGTTCTACAATTTCAGATACGCGGGTTTCCTTTTGCCAGAGTTTCATGTGTTTCTATTTTGGGCGAAATTAGTAATTCAAAATTAGTGATCTCTGAACTTTCCAAAAGTTTTACTCATTGAATATGGGTAAGATATTCGTTAGCAGACTGTTTAATCAATAACTTTTGGAAAGTTTATATTCAAGCATTACAGCATAAACTCGCTCAAGTCTTTGCTTTGTACCAAGCCAGCGAGTCTTTCTTGCACCAATTCTTTGGTTACGACCACCTTCGCATTGTTCGGAATTTTCTCTGGAATATCGAAAAGAATATCGTTGAGCAATTTGCTCATCACGGTATACAAACGTCTGGCGCCAATATTTTCTACTTCTTCGTTTACCTTGAAAGAAATATCTGCCAATTCCAATAAGGACTCATCAGTAAACTCTAAAGATACATCTTCAGAATTCATTAAAGCTTCATACTGCTTTGTAAGTGCATTTTTTGGCTCTTTCAAAATGCGGTAGAAGTCATCTCTTGTAAGGCTGTTCAATTCCACACGGATAGGGAAACGACCCTGCAATTCAGGAATCAAATCTGAAGGTTTCGCTACATGGAAAGCACCCGCAGCAATAAATAGAATATGGTCGGTATTGATAATGCCGTGCTTGGTGTTTACAGAACTGCCTTCCACAATGGGTAAAAGATCGCGTTGTACACCTTCACGACTTACATCAGGTCCGCCACCGCCTTTTTTAGAACTACCAGCTACTTTATCAATTTCATCGATAAAGATGATGCCCGTATTTTCAGCTTTGCGAATGGCCTCTTCTTTCACTTCATCCATATCGATCAGCTTGGCGCTTTCTTCATCTAAAAGCAGCTTTTTTGCTTCGCCAATGGTCACCTTGCGCTTTTTCGATTTCTTGGGCATCACATTGCTCAACATGTCCTGAAGGTTCATCATGGAAACCTCGTCCATGCCGCCACCTACCATGCCCATACCACCGCCAGAAGAGGTAATACTGATTTCTATTTTGCGGTCATCGATTTCGCCAGAGCGAATTTTTTCACGGAAACGTTCACGGGTTCTTTCATTTAATTCCGCATCCGACATTTTATCGGGTTCCTCTCCATTTTCAACCACAGTAGCCGAAGGGCGTGTATTTTTGATTGGGGGAATGAGTGCGTCAAGAATTACATCTTCAACCGCCTGTTCGGCCCTGCCTTTTACTTCTTCTTTTTTGGACTGGCGCACCAAGTTGACAGACTGTTCTACCAAGTCGCGCACCATGCTTTCTACATCTCGGCCAACGTAACCCACTTCCGTAAATTTAGAAGCTTCCACTTTAGTGAAAGGAGCATCCGCAATTTTGGCCAGTCTTCGGGCAATTTCCGTTTTACCCACACCTGTTGCTCCAATCATAAGAATATTGTTTGGAGCAATTTCGCGCTGCATCTCTGGCTTCACATGCATTCTTCTCCAACGATTTCGAAGGGCAATGGCCACGTTTTTCTTGGCGTCTGCTTGGCCAATAATGTATTTATCTAATTCGGCAACAATTTGCCTTGGGGTTAAATATTTCGCGTCTAACATCTTAGTTTTTTTTCTTTACGATCCCACTCAAATTGGTGGTCAATTGTATGGTGTTGCTTCCTCCTGCCGAGTGATAAAGTGCTCTGGCATAAGAAAATTCAAATCTTTTTACTTTAAACATCAGCCCAAATGAAAATCCTGCGCCTCCCGAAGTGGCTTCTTGTTTAAGCTCTTTTCTTAATAAATGGTTATACCCAAAGCGCAATTGAAAATTGTCGCTCAAGAGTAATTCCGTACCGAAAACCAATCTTCGAAACACTTCCTCACTAAAGCCCGGTTCCTTTTCTGTAGCACCAACGAGTGTATTTCCTTTTGGGTCGAAAAAAACCACATCGGAGCGATTTAAATTTCGAGCTGTAAGCGAAAACCGAAAGGGCATAAATTCTGGTTTGTAGGTTACCCCTAACTGAACATCTAAAGGTAATTCGCTTTGATTGTCTTCCGTATAGTCGCTCAATAGAACTCCTAAGTTTTTCACGGCTAGGCCCACAGTCAAATCTTTTTCTGGATGTTTGAAGGTACCTCCAAAATCGAAGAGCAATGCAGAAGCTTTATAAGAACCTAAATCGGAAGCAGCAATTTTCAATGTAGAACCCGCTTGAAAAGGGCCAAAAGCCATGGAATGGCTTAAGCCAAAAACGAATTCGGACGCTCTGAAATCGCCATTCAGAAAACCATTTTCATCGTAGCTTTCGATGGTGCCGTAGTTCAGGTAAGTAAGATTGGCCGCCCAAAGCCCAGCTTTTTCAATGTTTCGGGCATAGGAAACGGATGTTTGAGCGATGTCGGCAAAATAGCCCAGTCTGTCTATTACCAATTGGTTGTGCCAATCGCTATTTAGTAATGCTGGATTGGAAGCCAACATGCCAGGGTCATTCCAGCCAGAGGTAAGGTTTACACCCCCTAAAGCTGCTTGGCGAGCACTATTCGGGAGGTTTAGAAATTCAAAAGCCCGCTGCCCGCCTAACTGGGCACTGAGAAGCTGAGGGATAAAAAGCCCAACAACCAAAACAAGACGGACGGTTTGCTTCAATACTCTGAAATTTAAACAGGGAAGAATTGAAGTTCTTCCCCTGAAAATAGTTTGAATTTTAGTCTTCTACTACTAATTCAATGGCATCGCTTACTTTTTGTTTCATCAATGCCATTGCCAATACCTCTTCGGCTGTTTCAACATAATGAATGCTAAGGCCTTTGGTATATCGTTCGTCAATTTCTAGAATGTCTTTTTCATTCTTTTTGCTCAGAATCAATTCCTTAATGCCTGCTCTTCGTGCAGCAAGAATTTTTTCCTTGATTCCACCTACCGGCAGCACTCTACCACGTAATGTGATTTCGCCTGTCATTGCCAATTTGTTCTTCACTTTGCGTTGCGTAAATACCGAGGTAATGGCAGTGAGCATAGTGATACCTGCAGAAGGACCATCCTTTGGTACAGCACCAGCAGGCACGTGAATATGCAAATCGTATTTATCGAAAACTCGGTAGTCGATATTATACTTGTGCGCTTCTGATTTTAGATAAGAAAGTGCAGCCATGGCTGATTCTTTCATTACATCACCCAACTGACCTGAAAGTGTCAACTTGCCTTTACCTCGACTCAAATTAGTTTCGATGAAAAGAATTTCACCGCCAACTGAGGTCCAAGCCAAGCCCGTAACTACACCAGCTAAATCGTTGTTATCGTAAGTTTCTTTATCGAAAACAGGGCCGCCAAGTACTTTTTCGATAAACTCAGCCGTCACCTTTTTAGGGTATTCTTCTTCTAAAGCAATTGATTTAGCAGCACTTCGTACTACCGAACCAATTTTTCTTTCCAGACTTCGAACACCCGATTCGCGAGTGTACTCATCCACAATTTTCTGAAGCGATTTTTTATCGAAAACCAGGTCCGTAGATTTTAAGCCATGTTCCTCTTTTTGTTTCGGAACAAGGTGTCTTTTGGCAATCTCCATTTTTTCTTCTACCGTATAGCCCGACACTTCAATGATCTCCATTCTATCGCGCAAAGCTGGCTGAATGGTGTCCAAAGAGTTGGCTGTGGCCACAAATAACACCTTAGAAAGGTCGTATTCCACCTCTAAGTAGTTGTCCGTAAATTCCGCATTTTGTTCGGGGTCAAGCACCTCTAGCAAGGCTGAAGATGGATCGCCACGGAAGTTGGAGTTTACCTTATCTATTTCGTCCAGCACAAATACTGGGTTCGAAGTTTTCGATTTCTTGATGTTTTGAATCACTTTACCCGGCATAGCGCCTACATAGGTTTTACGGTGACCTCTGATTTCAGCTTCATCGTGAACACCTCCCAACGACATCCTGACATACTGACGGTTCAATGCTTTGGCTATGCTTTTTCCCAATGAGGTTTTACCTACTCCCGGAGGGCCATATAAACAAAGAATTGGGCCTTTTAAATCGTTCTTTAATTTGAGTACAGCCAAGTACTCTAGAATTCTATCTTTGACCTTTTCCAAACCAAAGTGATCTTTGTCAAGAATCTTCTTTGCTCTCTTTAGGTCTAAATTATCGTCAGAATAGTCGCCCCAAGGTAGGTCGGTCATTAATTCTGCATAGTTCATGGCAATTGGGTATTCCGCTGCCATAGGGTTCATGCGAAGAATTTTATCTAATTCTTTGTTGAAATGCGTGCCAACCTTTTCGGGCCATACCTTGCTTTCTCCTTTTTTACGAAGTGCTTCAACTTCACGCTCTGGGCCATCTTCTCCCAATTCATCTTGCAACACTTTCATTTGTTGACGCAAGAAATAATCGCGCTGCTGCTGGTCAATATCTGAATGAACTCTGCTGTGAATTTCGTGCTTGAGTTCAAGCAGCTGTACTTCTTTCAACATGTATTGAAGTAGAGCCGTAGCCCTTTCAATACCATCGTTGATCTCTAAAAGCTTCTGCTTTTCCTTGGCTTCAGTGTTAATGTTGCTGCAAAGGAAATGGATCAGGAAACTCGTTTTGTCTATGTTGTCTAAGGCTACTTGTGCCTCTTTTGGAATTTCAGGATTGAGCGACATGATTTTATTGGCCGCATCTCTAACCGACTGAAGGATTGCTTTAACCTCTTTGCTCAGTCTTTTTGGGAAGTTCTCACTAAGGTATTTGACCTTGGCCTTCATGTAAGGGGCATCGGCTGTATATTCTTCTACCTCAAACCTACTTTTACCTTGAATAATAATGGTAGTGTTTCCATCAGGCAAAACCAACATTTTCACAATTTTGGCGGCTGTTCCTACCCTGAAAAGGTCTTTTTGGGCGGGGTCGTCTATTTTTGGATTTTCTTGTGTAAGCACACCTACAAGGCGATTTCCCTTATAAGCGTTCTTAACTACTTTTATAGACTTTTGACGACCAACCGTTATTGGAATCAGTACGCCTGGAAATAACACCGTGTTTCGAACCGCTAAAATTGGCAACTCTTCTGGTTGATTATCCTCATTTAATTCGTCCTCATCTTCCCCACCAATTACCTGAATAAGGTCTCCAGCTTCATCGTCATCGATGTCACCAGCCATGATAGATCCGAACATTTGGTTATTAATTTTCATATATAAAGTGCCAGAATGACACGTTTGTGCTTAAATAAATTTGGACGACCTAAATTGCAAGCCGTGTGCCAAACGGCAATGTGTCATGAACCGTTTTTTAATTGTGGCGAAAAACACGTAATTTGATGCATCTTTCACTCCAAAGAGACCAGAGCACTTGAAAAAGATGAGACCGATATTCCTCATTGCGGTCGTACTGTTATGCTGTACCTCTACAGTACATGGACAGTTTTTCAAAAAAAAGAAAGACAATAAGAAAGCTGAGCTTGTAGAATTGAATTCTGATTCGGTATCTGTGGAGGTTACGGATATCATTTTTAGAAATATAAACAAGGTTGGTCTTTACACCAACGATAAGCAACTTAAAAGGATTGATAAGCTAGATAGGGAGAAGAACTGGAAGGAACTTTACCCTGAACTGAAGGAATATGTATCTAATTTCGGTATTCAGAATTTTGCGTATCAAACCTACTATTTATGGCGGCTTGCGAAGCTGACGGAAGTTTTTGGTACAGTAGATCAGGCTCGGCCTCTTTACAGCCTTGTTTTGAAGCACCATAGAAGAGGGCTCCCAATTGAAGATGTACTAGCGCGGTATGATTCCATCAATCCCAATAAAATGGAATATTATGTTCCGTTAGAGTATTACTATGAACTAGTGGAGTATCGCAGACAGGTGGACACGCTTATACCTCCGCGCGGTGTGCTTACTACTATGGGAAATAAAATCAATTCTTTAATGGAGGATTATGCGCCAAGCGTAGCCAAAGGCGATGAAATTCTACTACTTACTTCCAAAAGAAATGCACACAATGAAGGCATTAAAGTAATTAGTAATGAAGATATTTTTATAGCCCAGAATACCGAAAATGGTTGGGGCGAAGCTAAGCCTTTTGAAGCAATCAACAGCAAATACAATGAAGGTTCGGCTGCAATGACCAAGGATGGAAATACCATTTTCTTTTCACGCTGCGATGCACCCGATAGCTTTGGCAATTGCGATTTGTACACTTCTGTTTTTCAGGGTGACACCATTTGGACGGAACCTAAAAACATGGGGCAGTTGATTAACTCAAAAGGTTGGGACTCGCACCCTACGCTTTCGCCCACGGAAGATACCCTCTACTTTTCATCTGATCGCCAAGGTGGCTTTGGCTTGGCAGATTTGTACTACACTTATAAGAACCAGCAAAACAAATGGGCTCAGCCACAAAACCTAGGGCCAATTGTAAATACGCGCCAGAACGAAGTTAGTCCTTTTTATCATCCAGAACACAATGTGCTCTACTTTAGCAGCAATGGTCACTTGTTGAATTTTGGCGATTACGACATCTATAAAGCCTATAAAGAAGGAATTAATTTTTCTGAACCGATCAATATTGGGCCTTTGGTGAACGGACCTGGAACAGAGTTTTACTTTACAATTGATAAGGCTTCTAAAGATATTTTTTATTCTCGTTCAGAGGAAAAGAGCATGAAAAATCTGGACCTTTTTTCTTTTCCATTGCCCATGGGTGGGCAACCTTTGGCCACTACCCGATTTATGGGACGAATACAGAGCGTAACAGGAAAAATCCCTCAAAATATGGTGGTCTCAATCATCGATTTGGATGAGGGTGTGGAAGTAGCACCAAAATTCGCCAGAGAAGACGGTACTTTTGAATTTGACTTGATCAACCAAAGAAATTATTTGGTGGTGATTCAAGGAGATGACTTCTTCCGATTAGAGAAAATGTTTTTTCTGGATGGCGATACTGAATATGAGGGTATTGTAGAACGTGTGGCCAGTAAAATTGAATTTGCCTCTTTAGAGTTTGAAAATGGTAAATCAGACATTCTTCCAGACATGGAAGGTGACCTAAAGAAAGTGGTAGATTTTTTAATTGATCATCCGTCATTCAAACTCAATGTATCTGGCCATACCGATTCTAGTGGCGATGCAGTTTTAAATCTTGCCCTTTCTCAACAAAGGGCCCAATCGATAAAAAACTGGATTGTAGATGGGGGAGTTGATAGTCAACGCATTAATGCCATTGGCTACGGAAGCCAACGCCCCATTGTTAAAGAAGAAAAAACGGATGAAGACCGCGCAGTCAACCGCAGGGTAGAGTTTGAAATCTATAGAGAGGCGCAGGAGGGTGGGAATTAGTTTCTTCTAGGCCAAGTAATTTCGAATAATTTGTATTTGGCTAGAAGATTTGAACTGCTTTTAAATTGATTGTTTTCTGAGCTTCTAAATTCATTTTCTAAGGTTTTATTTTTCTGCTCTTCAAATATTCATCTGGAGTCAAAACGGGAATTTCTGATACTTTAAAATCTTTCCCATTTCGAGTAATGAGTAAATTGCACTCTGTTTTTACTGCGGAATAGTATTGTAAAGCATCTTCAAAGTCAGCGAATTTTGACGAAAGTCCTTGGTCGATAATTTTGTCCGTTAAATCTGAAGTTTCGGCAATGACTTTAAGTTTCCTTATCTTCTCTTTTACAAGCTCATTGTTCTCATACCTAGAGAGAAGGTAATACACTGTGGAGTAGGTTAAAGCAGAGACGATAATCTGTACTTTCCCTTTGTCTGCAAGTGTTGCAATTTTTGCCGCAGATTCGTAAAAAGGTGCACGTTCACCCAATAAATCAATCACTATATTGGTGTCGAGAAATAGTCTGTCTTTCATTTGTACTTCTCTGCAAGGTGGTCACCGTAGTCTTTTTTATAATCTAAATCGGCAGGTATTTTAACTCCTGTTTGCATGCTTTTCACAAAGGGAGATATCTTAATATTGTCTTGTGAAGAGGCGTCTTCCTTATCAATTAATGTTTTTAAGTAGGATTCAATCAGGCGAGAGAGACTTCTCTTTTGAGATGAAGCATATGCCTTTGCTTTGTCAATCACTTGTTTGTCAAGCTTTAAAGTCAATTTTGTATCCATAGCAATCCTTTTATTATACGTACAAATATAAATATATTAGACGTATTATAAAAACGCTTTAGCGGAGGATTTGGTTGTTGGTGGCGACTTAAGAATGATGAGTGCGGATTGAAAGCCCTAAAAGTATGAGAGTTTGCTCAGTCAGTTATCGGTTTGAAAGTGACTTGGTGTGGCATCCTCTATACAATCGAGACTGCGCAAAGTAATTTAAATGTCAACGTCAGTGATTATCCATTCATTTTTAACTTTAATCAGCGATATAACTATGCTGTTTCTCCAAAATGATTTTTCCTCTCCGTTAATACTGTAGTATTCAATCTCTACTTGGCGTGATGTATTATCTATAAAAATTTGCCTGTTTATTTTGATTCCATCACATAACTCCTGACCTCCAATCCATTTGTAGGAGTTGTCAAAATCGCATCCAATATTTTCATACTCAAAAATGTCATCAAAGCTTAAGAACTTCTCTTTTGTCATTTTATTAAGATTATCCTCGCAGGCTTTGTAAGCCAATCTTTCTTTATTTAACAAAGTCTCTGAGAACTTATATTTGGTCAAATTCGCTAAATACTTTGTTAGATCTAACTGAGCAGTATCGCTTGAATTAATTCTGAAAACAGGTCTATTTTCTTCATTGTTTTCATATTTGTTTGAATAGATATACCATTCGAAAAAATCATAGACAGTTTCTGCAACTAAGATTGAATCCTGATTTCTGTCTTGACCATTAACATTTATAGAAATAAAAGTCAGGGTAAGTAATAATATTTTGTTTATTATTTTCATTGATTTTCGACCTGTGATTCTATGAGCTATGATGTTGGCTAACAGCCACGAATATGACTGTTAGCCATAAATATATTGAATTTTATTGCTGCCACACTGGCTATAATCATGCGCCACAATAATTTATCACTTTTACCTCACTCGTAAAAACAAAAAAAGATACCCTTGTGAGGTATCTTCCTTATTTAAAATTTTTGCTTCTGTTCTAAATTCCGAAAAGCTTTAGAATATCATTTCCGAATACAAATACCATTAGTAAAAGGAGAATGGCCATACCTACTTTTTGGGCGTTTTCAAGAAATTGATCTGAAGGCGCTTTGCCCGATACCATTTCGAAAAGCAAGAACATTACGTGTCCACCATCCAATGCTGGAATTGGTAATAAGTTCATAAAGGCTAATACCATAGAAATAAAGCCTGTGATTCCCCAGAATGCATTCCAGTCCCAAGTTTTAGGGAACATGTTTACAATACCAATTGGCCCACTCATATTTCTGGCAGACATTTCGCCATTGAACTTGAACATTTTGCCCATGGCCTTGGCGTTAAGAATTACAGCGCCAAATGCTTTTGAAGTGCCTCTTGGAATGGCTTCTGCTAAAGTATATTCATTTACTTCTAAAGGCGATGGCAATGCAATACCTATTTGCTTATCTTCATTAACATCAATATCTACAGTCATTTCCTGACCATTTCTATCGATTAAAAAAGCAACATTTTGACCCGCATAGTTTTCCATTTCAGACCTCAGTTGGTCGTAATACTGAACTTCAACGCCATTGGCTTTTAAGATTTTATCTCCTTCTTTTAATGGAATATCAAAGCCTTTTTGAAAGCCACCTACCATTGAAAGCTGTCTTGGCTCTAAGAACTTGTCGTGAAATTCTTCATCGCTCAGGTTATTCAAAAAGCCTTTTGGGATTGGAATATCAAGCTGCTGTCCGCTACGCTCTACTGTCCAGTAACCATCGGTAGTAAGTAGTGTTTCACCACTGGTGATGTCACCAAAACGGTCGTAATCAGTACCATTTACCTTGATTACCTTGTCGCCAGTTTGGAAGCCTACTTCTTGGGCAATTTCACCAGCAACTACACCGTATTCTTTTGAAAGTTTGGCTGGAATATAAGCTTCTCCCTGATTGTAAGTAAGAATTACAAAGGCAATAATACCTGCAATTACATTCACGATAATACCTCCCAACATTACGATTAAGCGCTGCCAAGCTGGTTTAGAACGAAATTCCCATGGTTGTGGCTCTTGTTTCATTTGCTCTTTATCCATGGATTCATCGATCATCCCAGATATTTTAACAAAGCCACCAAGAGGAATAGCACCTAAACCGTATTCTGTATCTCCTTTTTTGAAACTGAATATTTTTGGAGGAAAGCCAATGAAGAATTTCTCCACTTTCATTCCAAAAAAACGAGCGGCAAGCATATGGCCTGCTTCGTGAATTCCTACCAAAATTGATAGGGCCAGCAACAGCTGAGCAATCTGTACTATAGTTTCCATTAATTAAATTATGTGTTCAAATGCTATTTTTCTCGTCTCCTCGTCTGTAAAGACATAGTCCTCATACGTTGGCTTTTTAACAAAGGATACCTTTTGCATACAAGCTTCAACTACATCGGACATTCCTAAGAAGCTGATTTCATCCTTAAGAAATTTTTCTACCGCCACTTCATTGGCAGCATTTAATATACAAGCCATGTTTCCGCCTTGCTTAAGGGCTTCATACGCCAGGGCCAAGTTACGGAAAGTCTTTGTATCGGCCTGCTCAAAAGTAAGGGCAGGATAATTCAAGAAATCGAACCTTGGAAAGTCCGTTTTGATTCTTTCTGGGTAGGTCATGGCAAACTGAATGGGCAGCTTCATGTCTGGCAAACCCATTTGTGCTTTCATACTACCATCCTCAAACTGCACAATCGAGTGAATGATTGATTGTGGATGCACAATGACTTCAATCTGTTCTTGCTTTAGGTTGAAGAGCCACTTGGCTTCAATTACCTCAAGCCCTTTGTTCATTAAAGAAGCAGAATCGATTGTAATTTTTGCGCCCATGTCCCAGTTGGGATGTTTCAAGGCTTGTTCTTTGGTTACTGTTTTAAGGAAATTGATGTCTTTTCCTCGGAACGGACCACCAGAAGCAGTAAGTATGATTTTTTCGATTGGGTTATGAAATTCTCCCACCAAGCATTGGAAAATAGCCGAATGCTCGGAGTCTACGGGGTAAATATTCACTCCATATTGTTCGGCCAATGCGGTAACCAGTTCTCCCGCCACTACCATGGTTTCTTTATTGGCCAAGGCAATTGGCTTTCCGCTTTCAATGGCTTTTATGGTAGGCTTTAGCCCAGCATAACCTACCAAAGCAGTAAGTACCAAATCAATGCTGTCCATTTGTACTACCGAAGAAAGTGCATTTTCGCCAGCATAAACCTTAATGTCATGGCGATCTAGAGCATCAAAAACTTTGTCGTAATAATCGTCATTACCAATAACCACCGCATTGGGTTTGAAGGCAATGGCTTGCTGAATCAGTAAATCGCAGTTGTTTTGCGCGGTAAGCACTTCTACCTGAAAACGGTTTGGGTTGGCTTGAATCACCTCTAAGGCTTGTGTGCCAATAGAACCGGTTGAGCCCAAAATGGCAATGTGCTTCTTCTTAATTTCTTCCACGTAATGCTTAACTATTTCAGATAATGTAAAAGTGCATCTGCAAGTTTACGGTCGTTTGAAAGGCGAGGTACTTTATTTTGCCCACCTAACTTGCCCTGCGATTTCATGTAATTTCTGAAAGCATCGCGCGACAATGATTTTACTTCCAGATTTTTTAGAATGCTACCCGAAATTAAGTCATCGTAGTAAGAATTCAGTTTTCGAAGCTGCAAATTTAGGTCTTTTTCAAAGGCCTCCAAATCAGATGGTTCTTTGGCAAATTCAACATACCATTCGTGCAGAGGTAAACCGCTAGCTGGAGTTACGTTGGGAGCTACTGTAAACTCTACCAATTCAGTTTCTGGTTGCTTTTCAACCGCGTATTTCATGGCCTTTTCTACTTCTTCGCCAATTACGTGTTCGCCAAAGGCAGAGATAAAATGTTTGATTCGGCCCGATACCACAATACGATACGGGTCTTTCGATACAAATTTTACCGTATCGCCAATAGAATAGCCCCAAAGCCCAGCGTTGTTATTGATTATGAGAGCGTAGTTTTTATCCAATTCTACATCGTCAATAGAAAGGCGTGTTGGGTTTTCATCAAAGTATTCATCTGCCGGAACAAACTCGAAGAAGATGCCACTATTTAACAGCAGCAACAAACCCTTTTCCTTTTGAGAGTCCTGATAGGCAATAAACCCTTCAGAAGCTGGGTATAGCTCAATACTGTCAATTTCTTTTCCAATACTTTCGAACAGCTTTTGGCGGTAAGGCTCAAAATTTACCCCACCATAAATGAAGAGCTCAAACTTGGGGAAAACGTCTTTTATCTTCTTGCCAGTTCTGGCTTGAATGCGGTCGAAATACATTTGTACCCAAGGTGGAATGCCTGAAATCAAGCTCATAGGCTGATCAAGCGTTTCGTCAATAATGGCATCGAGTTTTTGTTCCCAATCTTCAATACAATTGGTTTCGTAACTCGGCAATTGATTGCCACGCAAATAGCTTGGTACATGATGGTTTACAATTCCAGAAAGTCTTCCTGTATTGATTCCCGCAGTTTTATAGGTTTCTGGACTGCCAGAAAGAAATATAAGTTTGTTATCTAAAAACTTAGATTTTCCTGTTTCGGCTACATAACTGAGCAAGGCATTTTTAGCGCTCCCAATGTGGTTGGGGATAGAGTCTTTTGTAATGGGAATGTATTTGGTGCCTGAAGTAGTGCCCGATGTTTTTGCAAAGTAAGCGGGCTTGCCTGGCCAAAGCACGTCCGATTCGCCATTAAGGATTTTCTCTATATAAGGCTTGAGCTCTTCGTAGTCACGAATGGGTACGTATTTTTTGAAATCATCATAAGTTTTGATTTTTTCAAAATTATGGTCTTTGCCAAAAACGGTACTACTGGCCGCTTTAATGTTTTGCTGAAAAACCTTGGTTTGCGAGGCGCTAGGGTTCAAAGACCATTTGCGCTGTTGCGCTGCCATGTAGGCTGCCAAAGGCTTGCTAAATATTGACCGTATTCCCATAAGAGGCAAAGATATGTTTTTTGGAATCCTGAAAACACCGAAACCCAAGAATCTCAGTGAATCTGTTTTTGCTTTTAACCTTAATTAACAATGCACAGATTACCAACAATATGTGCGTTACGTATGTTTGAATAATGTAAAATGAAAGTTGACATGACTTTTGTGAACCTCTTTTACATTTTTGAATTTAGATAAAATAAATATTTAGGATACAGATATGAAAAGCGCAGCAAAGATTATTCTTCTGGCTTTTATGGCCGGATTGGCCGGAGCCTTTGTTTTCCAACAATACTTGAGCCCTGCTCAAATAAATGAAGTTATAAGAGAGGTGCCAACTAGCTTTAGGCAAGCAAGCTACACTAATGATAAATCGAGTGAAGCAATAACAAGTAGACCATTTGAAGCCCCGGCCGATTTTAGAACTGCCGCAGATAAGTCGATTCGTAGTGTAGTCTATATTAAAAACCTACAACGCAACAGAAGAAGTATGTCTTTCTTCGATTATATCTATGGGCGCGAAGGAGCAGGCTCTGAAGTGGCCATTGGCTCTGGTTCTGGAGTGATTTACTCAAAAGATGGCTACATTATTACCAATAACCATGTAATTAAAGGAGCCGATGAAATTGAGGTAATGCATGAAAAAAGAACCTATAGAGCAACGCTTGTAGGTACTGATCCAAACCTCGATTTGGCGGTATTGAAAATTGATGCAAAGAATTTACCATCCATTGAAATTGGCAGTAGCTCAGATGTAAGAATTGGAGATTGGGTATTGGCAGTAGGTAATCCTTTCAACTTAACCTCTACCGTAACGGCCGGAATCGTAAGTGCAATTGGTAGCGAAACCGCAGCCCTAAGAGAGAACTTTCCCTTAGAACTTTACATTCAAACCGATGCGGCAATTAACCCTGGAAACAGTGGTGGAGCTTTGGTAAATACGGATGGCGAATTGGTAGGGATTAACTCTTCAATCATTTCCAGAACAGGATCTTATGCAGGTTATGGTTTTGCTGTGCCTTCCGACATTGTTGTAAAAGCAGTGGAAGATTTGAAGAAGTACAAGTATGTACAGAAGGCTTATACAGGTGCCGATGTGGCAGAAATCAATGAAGAATTAGCAAAACGAGAGAACCTGAAAGATTTAAAAGGAGTGTTCGTACAATCTATTAAAAGAGAAAGTGCAGCAGATAGGGCAGGACTTGAGGCCGGTGATGTGATTCTAACTTTAAATGGAAGACATATTAATAGCAAATCCACTTTTGATGAGTTACTCACTTATATGTCACCTGGAGATAAAGTTCTTATAGAGTATAGGAGAAATCAGCGTGTAGCCGAAACATACTTGACCTTGGAGAATGTTTTAGGAAATACAGATATTTTGGATAGCCAATCTGGGTTGAGCGAAGACGATATTCACTTCTCTGATTTTTTAGGAGCGGAAATGAGAAAGCTAACTCAAGTAGAGCTTGAAAAGAATGGCTTGAAGTATGGAGTTAAGATTACTAAAATTAATAAAGACACAGGCTTTATGAGAAAGCTTAATGATCTTAAAGAAGGAGATATTATTGTAGCGATTAACCAAAGATGGGCTGGAGACCCATCGGCTGTTGCCAATTACCTAGAGCGCTATTCCGGCAGAATACAAATAGATATTCTTGACGCCAAAGGAAAGCAGAATACATTGAGGTATAGGTTTCAGTAATGGGATAAACAGAATTAAAAAAGGGGCTTAAGCCCCTTTTCTATTATACTGATTTCATCCTCATCTTCTTTTTCAACTCATCCATACTATGGCAGAATTTAGCGTCAATTTCAATCATATCGCTAACAGATTGCACCGCATGAATCACGGTAGAATGATCTCGGCCACCAAAGTGGTAACCAATAGATTTTAAGGAGTGATTTGTATATTCTTTGCAGAGGTACATCGCTACCTGCCTTGCAATTACTATTTCCTTCTTTCTAGTTTTATCCTTTAAGTCTTCCACACTAATTTGGAAGTATTCACCCACCGACTTTTGGATGTAATCCACTCCAACCTCAGACTCAATGTCGTGAACAATGTTTTTAAGCGTTTGCTTTGCCAGCTCAAGACTGATTTCTGTTTTGTTTAGCGTAGCATGCGCAATCAAAGAGATTAAAACACCTTCCAGTTCACGCACGTTGGTGTCCACGCTATAGGCCAAGTATTCCACCACATCTTCAGGAATATAAATCCCGTCAGACTGCATTTTCCGAGAAATAATGGCAATTCGAGTTTCAAAATCAGGCATCTGCAAATCGGCAGTTAGCCCCCATTTAAACCTAGAAAGTAACCTGTCTTGCAAGCCTTTCAAATCTCTTGGAGGTCTGTCGCTCGACATAATGATTTGCTTGCCGCTCTGGTGCAGATGATTGAAAATATGGAAAAACATTTCCTGAGTTTTCTCTTTACCCGAGAAGAACTGCACATCATCTATAATCAAAGTATCTACTTGTAAGTAGAAGTTGGTAAAGCTTTGGATGCTGTTGTTCTTAATTGCGTCAGTAAACTGGGTAGTAAACTTTTCGGAAGACACATAAAGCACAAAATGCCTTTTATCGTCTCTTCTAATTTTATTTCCAATAGATTGAATGAGGTGGGTTTTTCCCAAGCCAACACCGCCATAAACCATCAATGGATTAAAAGAGGTGACACCGGGCTTTTCGGCTACTGCAATACCCGCAGATCTTGCCAAACGATTACAGTCCCCTTCAATATAATTTTCGAAATCGTAGTTTGGGTTCAGGTTAGAATGTCTGAATTCATCCTCGACCGAAGGCATGTCAAACGGGCTATGTATTTTAGCAGGTTTGTCTTGCTCCCATTTGTTTTTTGGTGTCTGATTTGGCAGAGTTACAGAGTAAGCCTGATTCTGAGCACTTCCACTATCTACAATTACAGAATATTCAAGCCTACCATTTGGCCCCAATTCAGTATGAATTACTTGTCTTAAAAGTTGAACGTAATGTTCTTCTAGGTACTCGTAAAAAAACTGGCTAGGTACCTGAATTGTAAGAATACCTTCGTGCAGCTTGAGCGGAGCTATAGGTTCAAACCAAGTTTTGAAACTTTGGTCGCCAACCTGACTCCTAATAAATCGGAGACAGTCTTCCCAAACCGATACGCAATCTTTCACCATCAATTGATTATGCAAATTGGATAAAAAACCCCAAAGTGATTTTTGGGGGACGACAAAAATGATAAAAATAAGACGAACATGAAAGGCGAATTCATAAGAGAGGCGAAAATAATTTAGCCGTTAAAATGTACCCCGTCAGCTATGTGCCTCAGTGCCTGTTAAATGGCACAAAGCGTTTTCAATATACAGTTGATAGAGGTGAATTTCACTTTAAATCAGCATGGCGATTTGAAATCCCTTATTTTCGTGTCATTAAATTGAAGGAGTATGGAGCAAAGACTTTTCGATGACTTTAAAAAGCCAGAGCCCAAGGCTTGGCAGAACCAAATTATTAAAGAACTGAAGGGCAAACCTATTGAAGAGCTCAATTGGAAAATTGCTGGTGTTGAAGGCAAGCCTTTTTACACTGAAGAAGATTTGCCGAGTTCTTTACCTCAATTACAAATCCCAAATCATCAGGCGGAAGCTTTGGGAATCAGAAACTGGGTCAATTACCAAGTGATTGAGGTGGAGACAGAAAAAACAGCCAATGAAAAGGCGCTTTCGGCATTAAATCAGGGTGCTACAGGAATTCTGTTTGGTTTAAAATCAGTTCCGAACTTCGATATACTCCTAAAAGACATACTTCTCGATTACTGCCATATTGCCTTTGAGATAAAGAACGATTCAGAAGCTCTACTCAATTCTTTTGAAGCATACGTTAAAGTAAAAGGTGCTGATGAAAATGAAGCAAGAGGTTTTATTCGTTCCAATGAATCTCCAGTATTAAGTAAGCTGCCTAATTTCAGATTTTTTCTTTCAGAAGAAAAGCATGAAAATGCTAACTTAGGTTTGGCCATCCTTCTCGGAAAAACCATTGATGTTATTGATCATAAAACCAAGTCGGTTGAAGAAGCTGAAGCTTGGTTGAAGCAATTACAGTTTAACCTCAATGTAGGTGAATCATACTTTTTAGAGATCGCCCGTCATCGCGCATTAAGGATTCTAGTTGCTCAGCTCGCAAATTCGTATGGTTTTGAATTAGCACTGAACGATATTCAAATTTCCTCTAGCTCTGGCCAATGGAAAGAACCTACCAAGGATGAGTATAATTACCTGCTCCGCGCAACAACGGAAGCCATGACAGCCATTATCGGAGGAACAGACGCTGTGATTATTCAACCTTTCCATCATTTGTTTCCGAAAAATCCAGCCCAAGGCGAGCGCATAGCAAGAAACATTTCTACCATTCTTAAAGACGAATCTTATTTGGACAAAACCCTCGATCCGTCTGCTGGCTCTTATTATATAGAATCACTGACCGCCCAATTGGTAGAGAAAAGTTGGGCCATTCTTCAAGAAATTGAAGAAAAAGGAGGTTTAAAAAACCTTTCTGAAACAGACATTAATGCTTTAGCCCTTTAATCCGAAATTATGAGACCGACATTAAAACCACTCAACATTTCGGCTGAAAGTACCCAGACTAAAGTTGCCGAAAGCTGGAAAACAGCAGAAGGAATTGAAGTGCCTTCAACGATTTCCTTTTCCGAAATTAAAGATGCCGAGCATTTAAAATTTGAAGCGGGAATTCCTCCCTACTTGCGAGGCCCTTATGCTTCAATGTATACCCAACGCCCTTGGACGATCCGTCAATACGCTGGATTTTCTACTGCCGAAGAATCAAATGCTTTTTACCGAAGAAATTTAGCAGCAGGGCAAAAGGGACTGTCTGTGGCTTTCGATTTAGCAACCCACAGAGGTTATGATTCCGATCATCCGCGTGTGGTGGGCGATGTGGGAAAAGCAGGTGTGGCCATTGATTCCATCTTGGACATGAAGCTGCTTTTCGATCAAATTCCACTCGATAAAATGTCGGTTTCAATGACCATGAACGGAGCGGTTTTGCCCATTATGGCTTTTTATATTGCTGCTGCAGAAGAACAAGGCGTAGCAAAAGAAGAATTGAGTGGAACCATTCAGAATGACATTCTGAAGGAGTTTATGGTGCGGAATACCTATATCTATCCGCCCTTGCCTTCTATGAAAATCATTGGCGATATTTTCGAGTATACGTCTAAAAATATGCCTCGATTTAACTCCATCAGTATTTCGGGTTACCACATGCACGAAGCCGGTGCGCCAGCGCATATCGAGCTGGCTTATACGTTGGCAGACGGTTTAGAGTACATCCGCACAGGTATTAACGCAGGAATGGATATTGACACCTTTGCCCCCCGTCTTTCTTTTTTCTGGGGAATTGGTATGAACCATTTTATGGAAATTGCTAAAATGCGAGCAGGGCGCTTGCTTTGGGCAAAAATCGTAAAACAGTTCAACCCAAAGAACGAAAAGTCGATGGCACTGAGAACGCACAGCCAAACTTCGGGCTGGAGTTTAACAGAGCAAGATCCTTTCAATAACGTTACTAGAACTTGTGTGGAAGCCATGGCCGCTGCGCTTGGTCATACGCAATCGCTGCATACAAATGCCTTAGACGAGGCCATTGCCCTGCCTACGGACTTCTCTGCAAAAATCGCCAGAAACACTCAAATCTACCTTCAGCAAGAAACTGACATTACCAAAGTGGTAGACCCTTGGGGCGGCTCCTATTATGTAGAATACCTTACCGAAGAGTTGGTAAAAAAGGCTTGGGAACTGATTGAAGAAGTGGAGGAGCTAGGCGGAATGGCCAAAGCCATTGAGCAAGGTCTTCCTAAAATGAAAATTGAAGAAGCCGCTGCCCGTAAGCAAGCCCGAATTGATTCAGGCAAGGACATTATTGTTGGTGTAAATCAATATCAGGTAGATGAAGCCTTAGATTTCGATTTACTAGAAGTTGATAATGCTTCGGTAAGAAAATCGCAATTGGAAAGACTGGCGGTTTTGAAAGCCAACAGAGATACAGCAAAAGTGGAAGCAAGCTTAAAAGCATTAGAAGATGCCGCTCGTTCTGGCAAAGGCAATTTGCTCAAACTTGCTGTGGATGCTGCTAGGCTGAGGGCTTCTTTAGGGGAAATTTCTACAGCATTGGAAAATGTTTTTGGAAGACACAAAGCTGTGATCAGATCAATTTCTGGTGTATATTCAAACGAAGTGAAAGACAACGAAGACTTTAAAAAAGCCCGAGAACTGGCCGATAAGTTTGCCGAAATGGACGGTCGAAGACCGCGAATTATGGTAGCGAAAATGGGGCAAGATGGCCACGACCGTGGTGCCAAAGTGATTGCTACCAGCTTTGCCGATTTAGGCTTTGACGTAGACATTGGACCACTTTTCCAAACCCCAGAAGAAACGGCACTTCAAGCAGCCGAAAACGATGTGCATATGATTGGCGCTTCGAGTTTGGCCGCAGGACATAAAACCTTAATTCCACAACTTATTGCTGAATTGAAACGTCTAGGGCGTGAAGACATTATGGTAATCGCTGGTGGCGTAATTCCTCCAGCCGATTACGATTTTCTGAGAGAGGCTGGAGCTGCGGCTATTTTTGGTCCGGGTACCGTAATTGCAAAGGCGGCTCAGGAAATTCTTCTTAAGTTGATAGAAGAATAGTGTACCGAAAAAAACGGTTAAAGATTTTAACCAGAACTAAATATCAGATTTCTTTGTAACAATCAGGGATAAGCTTAGGTCAATGCAAATCATCGAGGTTAAAAGTAAAAAAGATGCTAACGATTTTCTGGAGGTAGCCAGAGTTGTTTATAAGAGCGATCCTGTTTGGGTATGTCCACTTGATCAAGAGATCAACAATATTTTCGATCCAAAAGAAAATGTGTTCTTTCAAAATGGAGCAGCCACCCGTTGGGTTTTCAAAGATGATCAAGGAAATTTGATAGGAAGAATTGCCGCTTTTATTAACGAAAGCAAGGCCAATTTTGGAGATAAACGTATTGGAGGAATTGGCTTTTTTGAGTGCATCAATGATAAAACCATAGCCTTCAAAATTTTTGATATAGCCAAAGCTTGGTTAGTAGAGCGTAAAGTAAATACGATTCAAGGGCCAATTAATTTTGGCGAAAATGATTCTTTTTGGGGGCTTTTGGTAGAAGGCTTTACACATCCATCGAATGGAATGGTATATAACCCACCTCATTACCGCGATTTTTTTGAATCCTATGGTTTCAAAAAGAAGATGGAGCAGCTTACCAACCATTTGAACATAACAGACGGTTTACCAGAGCGCTTTGTGAAAATTGCCAAATATGCCATTTCAAAAAAGCCCAACCTTACTTTAAGACCTTTAAATGCCGATCGATTTGATGAATGTGCCGAAGATTTTATGGCCATTTATAATGCGGCTTGGGCAAGTCACGAAAACTTTACGCCCATAAAAAAGGAATATGTAAAAGAGACTTTCAAAAAAGTAAAGCCGTTTTACGACCCCAACTACATTTGGTTTGCTTACGTGGATGGACAACCTGCCAGTTTCGTTTTGGTGCTGCCAGATGTGAACCAAATATTGAAACACTTTAAGGGTAAACTCAATCTTTTGAACAAACTTCGTTTTGTTCTTCTAAAGAAAAGAAAGACGATTACGAGGCTTAGAGTTTGGGCCATGGGCACTCACCCTAAATTTCAAAATATGGGGCTGGAATCCGTTTTAGTTTACAAATGTTTCGAAGGCGCCATGAAAAGTCAGTATGTAGAAGGGGAACTCTCTTGGGTAGGCGATTTCAATGATAAAATGATTGCTATTCATAAAGCATTAGGCGCAGTGCCAGGAAAAAAGCACATCACTTACGAACTTGCGATTTAGTAGCGGCTGGCTCTTTTTGTGTGTACTATAAACCGCTCCTGACGCCTTAGCAGGTGCATAATTCAAATGAACCGTTATGCTCCTTCGCCTTAGACTTCTGCTACCGGTGAAAGCACTGGCGTAAGCATTACCAACCTGCTCGGTGAAGCAATCTTGCGGACGAATAACTACAAAGGATCGAGCGTTTTATAAAGCCGCCTAACTTCAGCTTTGTGGATTTTTAAATGCTAAATAACCCACCAATACTACTGTTTTATATTTAACTTCACTAAACTTATTGCCTGTTAAAAGGTGCGTTTAGCACACCGTATTGGGGTGCTGGTTATAAATGTGACCTATACATAAAGTTGTATGCCATGCGGTAAGCGAAAACCCACTACACATTTAAGCACATTTGGTTTTGCCAACGATAACATCCATCTCTAAAAAACCAAAAGTGCTAAAATCTTCCCCCACACCTTATATCTGAAACATTATCATTCTACAATAGTCCCAATTTTTATCTATTTTCGGGACAAAATATCCTAGAAAGAATATTGACTTGTCCCAATTTTTAATCATTTTTGGGACAATGCTGGATTTAGAGATCATAAAAAAGAAGTTTAAAAGCGGGGATATCTTCTTTATCGCTGACTTCACGGAATTGGGTTCTTATGAAGCAGTAAGAAAGTCTTTACAGCGACTGACAACCGAAGACGAAATTGGTCGAATTGCTAAAGGGATTTATTTCTTACCAAAAAAACATGAAAGATTTGGTATCGTCTATCCTCATGCAGAACAAATAGCTGAAGCAATTGCCAAGCGTGATAAAGCTCGAATTATCCCAACGGGAATAACGGCTCTCAACAAACTTGGGCTTTCGACTCAAATGCCTTTAAAAGTAGTTTATCTAACAGACGGCTCTGCCCGACAAATTGAGGTGGGTAACCAAACCATTCAATTCAAAAAAACGAATCCCAAAAACCTCAGTATCGATCATCGATTGAGCAACTTGATTATACAAGCACTCAAAGCTATTGGAGAAAAAAATGTATCAGAAGAACAAATTGAAAAAATTCAGAAGATTATTAACGATAGCCAAGAGCGAGAATTAATCTATAAAAACTTGTTTAATGCTCCTGTTTGGATGCGAAAATTCATCGTGACCAAATGAACAACTGGCTAACCTTATCAAAAGAAGAACAAGTTGAGTTGTTCACTCAAGTCGGGGTTAGCATGAATCTTCCCCCTCAAGCAATTGAAAAAGATGCTTGGGTAACGCTGATGCTTCGCATGATTTTCAACTCTGAATTAGCATCCCATTTTATCTTCAAAGGTGGAACTTCATTAAGCAAAGCGTTCAATCTCATTCAGCGATTTTCCGAAGACATTGATTTAAGCATAGATCGCTCTTACTTAGGCTTCGAGGGTGAATTAACTAAAGGTGAAATCAGAAAGCTCAGAAGAGCTTGCCACACCTTTGTTTCTGAAAAATTAACGACCATTCTTACCAATGAACTCAATAACTATGGGATTGACGACCGCTTGTATGACTTGGTCATAGAAAACGACAAGATTTCGGATCAAGATCCTGAAACGATAGAGGTGAATTATAAATCTGTTTTCGAAGAAGTCTCCTATCTACCAAAAAGAGTATTGATCGAAGTGAGTGCAAGATCACTTCGTGAACCTTTTCAAGAGGTTAAAATCAACTCTCTTATTGATCAGCAATATCCGGAAATGGACTTCACAGAGACCAACTTTGAAGTCCAAGCGACTAACCCACAAAAGACGTTCTTAGAAAAACTGATTCTATTGCACGAAGAATTTCAGAAACCAGCAGATAAGATTCGACACCTGAGAATGTCTCGCCATTTTTATGATATAGGACGAATACTGGATTCTGAATACGGCTTAGATGCTTTGCAAGACAAGGAGCTTTTCAAAAGTATTATAGAACATCGCAAAGTATTGACCCCTGTAAAAACAACCGATTACGAAACATTAAGTTTAAAAACGCTCAACATTACCCCTCCTGAAGCGCAGTTGAAAAATTTCAAATCAGATTATAGAGAAATGCAGAACAATATGATCCATGGCACTTCAAAAGACTTTGAGGTGCTCTTGGATGATATAAACAAGAATTTAAAAGTAGACTAATGTCAGAAGATCATAAAAAAGTATTCTAACAACAGCTCTGCTGCAAGCGTTGCCAACCTGCTCAGTGAAGCAACCTTGCGGATAAATAATCACACAGGATCGAGTGTTTTATAAAGCTGCCTGACTTCAGCTTAGTGGATTTTTAAATGCTAAATAACCCACCAATACTACTGTTTTATATTTAATTTCACTAAACTTATTACTTGCTAAAAGGTGCGTTTAGCAGCCTATATTGGGTTGCTAACGGTCATAACATTTAAAATAAGAGATATAACGGTCATAAATGTGACCGATACATAACGTTGGCACAAATTAAAAAATGAGAAAGACGACATTTACTAAAAGTGAATATGCTGAATTAAAAAAACTCATTTCAAAAAAGGTCTTAGCTGACAGAAGTGAGCAAAAAAGGATTCGCGATAAAATCAGAAAAATAGGGTTTTATTATTCGGACTTCTCCTCAAAAAAAGGATACCACGTTTCTGACTTAGAAGAACTTGTGCGGAATAAACTGATTAAAATAATTGATGGTACGACAAATGAAATTAATCCAAAGTCGACAATCCAAAAGGTTGCTCTAAAAACCAAAACGCCTCAACCGAAAGTAAAATTTGGCTCAATAGACAAATCGAAATTTCAGAATTTCAATGATTTAAACGACTCAACATTGAGCAAAACGGGACTGTACTTAATAAAGCTTAAAAAAGGTGCAAAGCTTCCTGTCAGATACCAAACCATTTTAGACCAAAGAAGTCACAAAATCATATATATCGGTATAGCACAAGGTCAATCTCTTCGTGACAGATTGAATCAAGAAATTTACCATACTAGTCCAGGAACATTTTTCAGAAGCATAGGAGCTGTATTGAATTATAAACCTGTTCCCGGACACTTAAAAGGAAAAATCAATCAGAAAAATTACAAGTTTTCACCTTCCGACACCAATTCGATTACAAGTTGGCTTCTTAAAAATACGGAATTTGTAATTAAAGAAGTAGAAGGCGATTTTTCAATTGAAGATGAATTGATAAAAGAATACTGCCCTCTGCTAAACGACAAAAGCAATCCACTTCGATTAAGTGAATTACGAGAAGACCGAAAGAAATGTCGTGAAATTGCTGTAGGATAAAAAATAAAAAACGTGTGGCAACAACACCTATACGCAATGAGGGCTGAGTGAGCTATAATTTAAAGAAATGGAAAATCGAGATAAGGAAATCATTGAATTTGCGTAGAGTGATGTTTCGGAGCTTTTGGTGAATCAATGCTCTATCGAGAATTTCATCTATGAATTATAGAATAGGTTAAGCAATCTCAATCTTCTTTTAGGGTACGGTATGAGCTTCGGTACCAACCGATAACAGAAGGGCCACTCTCAGGTCGGCACCGAAGGTCAGACCTGTATAAATTAACGAAAGAACCTGTTTAGCCCTAAAATAGCTTAATACCCAAACCGATCTAAATAAGATTGATAGAAGGGAATCATCAAGTCACCGTATTGCTTAATGAGGTTTTGATAGGCCGTGGCCGCATCGGCAAACAAGCCTCGGTTTTCAAGCATTATGGCCTTGGTCAAATCGGTCAGCATAGTTCCTTCTTCAGGAAAAGTATTCAAGGCTTGATCGAGCAATTCTTTATCGGGAGGAGAGAGCTTATCGAGAAAATAAATTCCTGTAGATCTTTTACTATTCTTGGCAAAAACTTCCACTCCAAATATGTCTTTAAATGCCAAGCTATTGCTCAAAAGGTCAATGGTGAAATGAGTGGAATTGACATCATGCGTTTCGAAAACCTGATCATATTCGTTCCAAAATCTTACTTGGTATTGATCCTGAATATCAGCCCAGTCCAGTTGAATATACCTTCCATAGACTTCCGTAGAAGAAGGAAAATTAAGATGGAGGTCTACAAAATTAGAAGGTTCTTTGGCGTAATCGTTGGGTGGCCAAGCTTCTAAACTCCGTTTTGGGTTATAGAATTTTTCCCATTCTGTATAAATCAATTCTGAAGGAGGGTAGAGTTCTTTAAGATCGAGCGTGGCCATATTATACTGGCCTTCCAGTTCAATTTCTAATAACCGCCCCTCGCTGTCCATTAAAATGACCAAGCCGTTGGGGAGCACTTCGATTTGATCTTTTTTGCTCAGAGGCGTTCCGTTTTTCAACTCAAAATATCCCTTTTCCGTCTTTTTGTAGTTTTTTCCAGAAGACAGAATCACCCTAAAGCCTTCTTGACCATTGGCCAAGGAACCAAACATAAGAAAAACGAAAATGAGGGAAAGATGCCTGAACATTGATGCCAATTTAGTAATCCTTGACGTCAAAAAAACCACCTTTGCAATGAGCGGCCTGTGGATTCGTAAATCGCAAAAATTGCCACCACGCTGTATTCGATGATTACGACTTCAATCCATTCAAAATATTCACCGCCAAGATAATTGGCGTAGGTAAAGAAAATGAGCAAGGTCCATATGAATGCAAATCGTTTTTCGGTAAACACACTAATGGCCAGCAAAGGAATGGCATACCACGGATGAACTGTGGTAGCGAAGAGCAAATAGATCGTCCAAACCCAGAGCATTCGCACAGGCAGTTCTTTTTTTGACGGTAAAAGCGAATACAGCACAATACCAATAAAAGTGGCCGCCATCATCCATTTTCCCGATTGCGCTATAATGTTGTGTCCCTCGGTTTCAAAACCATACCAACGGGCCAAATAATAAATACTGGCATTGAATTCGAATTTCTGGAAATACAATTCTAAACTATCTTTTATCGCCCAAATATGAGCGGTATTGATCAAGGGAAGAAAAGAAATAATAAGCACTCCAGCCACAATAAGGCCATAGATCATTGTTTTCTTAAAGCCGATTTTTCTGATCAGCAGCGGAAGGAAAATGAGCGGTAGAAATTTTGTCGCCACCGAAAGTCCAAACCAAATGGCCGATTGATGAAATTTCTTCTGTTCATAACTCCACAAGGCCAAAAGCAGGAAGAAAATCATGATGGCTTCAAAATGCAGATTGCCTGTCAGCTCCAATATTACCATGGGGTTGAGCGCATAGAAAAGGCCATACCTTTCTGGTAAACCATAATGACGCAATAGCTTTCTGATCAAACGAATATTACCAAACTCGAAGGCCAGAATAATCACGCGTAAAATCACAATGGACCAAAACTCTGAACCCGGACTAAGCAAAGCCGACAAGAAGAAAAACACCTGATTGAAAGGCGGATACACCGTGAAATACTCAGGTGAATTCAGTTGAGAAAATAGCTGGATGTTGATGCCCTCTATGCCTTGGCCTAAATAGGTTGTAGGCAATTCTTTGTAAGGATCGACCATTTGGGTCAGTAAGCGGCCATCCCAAATAAAGCGATATACATCATCGGACAAACCAGGAATGGAAAAGAGCAAAAGCAGCCTGAGCAACATGGCCCAGTAAAAGGGCAAATCCGCTTCTTTTTCTTGCGTGCAGCGCATAATGTAAATCATGGCTACGGCCATCAATACAAAAGACGAGAGCAAGGGAATAGTCAGCGCACGATCTAAGTAGTAGCCCGCCACAAGAATGAGCACGGCATATAGAATGTAGGCAAATGAAAGGCGGTTATTATTTTCAGGCATTTCGAGTATGCTGCACGGTATAATAGAATACCAACAGAAAGCCTAAGCTAAGCAAAATATGAAAAGGGAGTAAAGCAAAATCTTGAAAGTAAAAGGCCAAGCCCAAACCTGCCATAAAATAGAGCGAAAGCAGCCCTTCTAAAACGGTTAGCGGATTGATTTTCTTCACAAAGTATTTGTTGCCTTTCCAGCCTTCTTTTTTGCTTTTAATGTTGAATTTTGGTGTGCGAACGAAGGGAGTTTTTTTGCCAATCCAACCTTCGAAAACGGCCACAGCGTTATGAATGCTCAAGCCCAGAAACACTGAAAGTAGCATGAACATTTGTGGCACAAATTCCTTCAGCGTTTTCCAGAAACCTTGGCGCTTTTCTTTAAAACCATTCCAATAGAAGATGATCAGAAAGATATAGCCCAGTAAGAAAATGCTAGAAATATTCAACAGCGTTACCCAACCTGTAGATAGATTACGAATGAACAAAACAGGTATACTCAGCATGGCCGTAACCACAATGCAAATGAAAATGGCGGAATTCAATAAATGAAAAGCCGCATGAAATTTCGTTCCGAAAGAAAGGTTTGATCTCAGTACTTGAGGAAGTAGCTTTTTACTGGTTTCAGCTGCGCCTTTTGTCCAGCGGTATTGCTGTGATTTAATAGCGCCCATGGCCGCAGGAAGTTCCGCAGGAGCAACCGTGTTCGATACATAAAAGATTTGCCAGCCTTTCAACTGCGCGCGGTAACTCAAATCTAAATCTTCGGTAAGCGTATCGGCTTTCCAACCACCAGCATCATTGATGCAGCTTTTGCGCCAAACGCCAGCAGTTCCATTAAAGTTAAGGAAGTGACCTCCGCTTGAACGTCCGTTTTGTTCCACGAAGAAATGCGTGTTTAAGCCAAAGGCCTGAAGCTTGGTGAGCATGGAGTAATTCTCATTGATATGCCCCCAACGACTTTGGACTACACCAATTTTCTCATCATGCGCAAAATGAGGAACCGTATTTTTCAAGAAGTCTTTTTCGGGAACAAAATCCGCGTCAAAAATGGCGATGAATTCGCCTTTGGCAATCTTCATTCCGTACTGCAAAGCACCCGCTTTAAAGCCTTTTCGCTCAGGCCTTCTTACTTGGGCAATGTCAATTCCTTTGGCCTGCCATTCGGCTACTTTTGCTGCGATCAAATCAACAGTTTCGTCATTCGAATCGTCCAGCACTTGAATTTCCAGTTTATCTTTCGGCCACTCGAGCGAAGCCACGGCATCGATGAGCCTTTCCACTACATACAGTTCGTTGTAAACAGGTAACTGTACTGTAACTACAGGGTGGTTATAATCGGCTGGAATTTCGGGGATTTGCGGAAGTAAGTTCTTTCTTTTCGCCTTGCGGTATTTGTAAACAAGGTTCAGTTGTGAAATGCTATAGACGAAAATAAACGATAGCGCTCCTGTGTATAATGTTAATATGATCAGCTCTAGCCAATACATTTATAGGTATTTAAATATGGTAAAGATAATCTTGTAGCCAGCCATTACGGTGCCTTTCACCGTGCCCGACACCTTGCTAACCCCAATTCGCTTTTTATAGTTTACAGGCACTTCTGTTATTCGTAATTTCTGCTTTGCGGCCTTCAGTTGCATCTCCACCGTCCAACCGTAGGTTTTGTCCTTCATGTCGAGTGCTACGAGTTGAGGAAAAGCGATAGCACGGAAAGGGCCAAGGTCGGTATAATTAACTTTATAAAACCATTTCATCATCGAAGTGGCCAGCCAATTTCCAAATATTTGTGGAAAGGTCATTGAACCTCCTTCACGATTTCCCAAAGCCCTAGAACCAATTACGAAATCTGCTTCCCTATTTACAATGGGGCCTGCTACTTCTGGCAATTGCTGTGGATAGTCGGAATAATCGCCATCCATAAACACTAGAATATCGGGGCTTTCACTTGGGTTTTTCAGGTATTCGATGCCCATTAAACAAGCGTTGCCATATCCCGCCTTGGGTTGATGAAGCACCGTAGCCCCAGCGTTTTCAGCAACTTCGGCAGTGTTGTCAGTAGAGCCGTTATTCACTACAATAATCTCCTTTACCCAATCTTTTGGAATATCAGCAATTACATGCGCAATAGATCGCTCTTCGTTGTATGCGGGTATTACCACTTTGATGTTCGGCCTCACCTGTTCGTTCACGGACAAAATTAAAAATATTAATAAGAGGAAAGCTTCAATCGACACTTTAGTTCCTTTATTCTGAAATTCGTTTCCATGAAGGTGCTCCACCCGACCAAATACAATCCTTGACTTTCTATTTTTAAAAACGAAATTGGGAACTGATTTAGAGCGAAGCGAGTTTAATATATGTACATACATATATTTTAAATAAGAGAGGAAATTCATTATGAAAACCGTTGTATATACATCAGAATCAAGAGGTTCAGCAAACCATGGCTGGTTAAAAAGCCGTCATACTTTTAGTTTTGCGGGTTATCACAATCCTGAGCGCGTTCACTTTGGGGCACTTAGGGTGTTGAATGATGACGAAGTAGATGGAGGCCAGGGTTTTGGAGCCCATCCTCACGATAACATGGAAATTGTTTCGATTCCCTTGCAAGGTGATTTGGAACACAAAGACAGCACGGGCCGCAATGAGGTAATTCGCCAAGGCGATGTTCAAATCATGTCGGCCGGAACAGGAATTCAACATTCAGAATTCAATCATAATAAAGATGAGGCTGTTCATTTTCTTCAGATTTGGGTTTTCCCGAAGGAAAGAAACATTACCCCACGTTATGAGCAGAAGACTTATTTGGTAGAAGATCGCATGAATAAATTTCAAACGGTAGTTTCTCCAAATGGAGGTGATGCGCTTTGGATTAATCAAGATGCTGAATTCAATTTGACCAATTTGGACGCAGGTACAAAATTGACTTATGAAGTAAAGCACCCTGGAAATGGAGTTTATGTTTTCGTTTTGAACGGAGAGCTTATTGCCGCCAATGAAAAGCTAGATACACGAGATGCCGTGGCGGTTACCGAAACCAACAGCTTTGAAATTAAGGCAAAATCTTATGCTGAAGTGCTGGTCATTGAAGTACCGATGGAGTTTTAGAAATTAACGAGGATGTCCGAAAGGGCATCCTCTCCTGTTATTTGAATTCCTTTACCTTTTCAATAACATAGCCTATTTCAGCTTCTGTTAATTCTGGATAAATGGGCAATGAAAGCACTTCGTTTTGAAGTTGAAAACTGTTAGGAAAATCGTCAGATTTATCATTCGAATTAAAGGCCGAAGTCAATGGGCTGGCCAATGGATAGTGGATTTCAGTCGAAATTCCGGCATTCTGCAAATGTGCTTTTAGCGCATCTCTTTTTTTAGCCCGAATGCAGTAAATATGAAAGTTGTGGATCTCAGTTTCATTTACTGCTGGTGTAATGATTCCCTCAATTGCTGTGAATGCCTCTGAATACCTTTTAGCAATTCGGTTTCGGGCTTCAATCCATTTCTCAACATGATTGAGTTTTACATTGAGCACAGCGGCCTGAAGCGTATCAAGTCTGCTATTGATGCCCTTCACTTGATGGTCGTTTTTTGACAAGCCACCATGATTGGCAAACATTCGGCACTGCTTTGCGAAAATGTCATCATTGGTGAGAATTGCACCGCCATCGCCAAAAGCTCCGAGGATTTTACTGGGGTAAAAACTGAAAGCCGAAGCAATGCCCCAACTGCCTGCTGTTTTTCCGTCCCTCTCTGCAAAGTGCGCTTGAGCTGCATCTTCTATCAAGTACAATTGGTGTTTTTTTGCGAGCTCAGCTAAAGCTTCAATCTCGCAGATTTGTCCATACAAATGAATTGGGATAATGGCCTTGGTTCGCACGGTAATCTTCTCTTCAACGCTTTTTGGATCTAGGCCAAAACGCTTCATTTCAACATCGGCAAATACAGGGGTTGCGCCACAAAGTGAAACCATTTCTGCCGCGGAGAGCCAACCATGGGCCGGGACAATTACTTCATCTCCATTTCTAATTCCCAAAGATTTCAGAATCACGAAAAGGGCATCGGTAGCATTTCCTAGTCCAATGCAATGCTTCACTTTATGGGCTTTGGCAAAAGCTTTCTCAAAGTTTGAAACCACTTCTCCACCAACAAAACGATGTTCGTCAATTACAGATTGAACCGCAGCATCGACCTCTGTTTTTATGGAAAGGTATTGTCGTTTTAAGTCTAAAAATAAGATTTCCATGCGCTGCTAAATTGATGACCAGAATCATATTGCTTACTGATACTTGTCAGGCCAAAGTTAAAGATACCAACATACCTTGGATATGAAATCTAGAAGGCTTGTAATTTATCTATCGCCTTTAAATGATGAGAGTCATTTAGATTTTTAAAACGATTTGATAATTAGCGTGTTAACTAAAGAAAGACATTGTTATGAAAAAGATTATTGTGCCTATAGATTTCTCCGATTGCTCTAAAAATGCGCTGAATAATGCCATTCTAGTGGCTGAGCGTATGGGTATGGAGCTTGTTTTACTTCACACTTTTATGTTGCCAGTGGCCACTACAGATGGAACACCCTTAGTTGTGGGTTCTATGATAGATGATTTGCAAGAGGCTTCTGAAGCAAATATGGCCGACTTCATTAAGAAGAATAAAGAGCTTAAACGCGTGCCATATCATACTGAGATTTTGGCTGGTTTACTTTTACATGGTTTAAATGATGCGCTTGAAAAGCACGATGCAGCCTTTGTGATTATGGGTACGCATGGTGCATCTGGCCTCAAGAAAACTTTTATAGGAAGTAATGCTTATACGGTGATTAAAAATGTGGAATGCCCTGTAATTGCTCTGCCAGAAGATGCTGACATTACCAAAATGAAAAGAATTGCAATGTCGGGCGACTACAAGCACAGGCCTGCTGCACACTCAATTGAACCTGTGATTACATTAACAAAGGCATTCTTTGCTCATTTATATATCATCCATATCGATCAGGATAAAGATCTGGAGCATGATGAAATTGAAATTGCTAAAAGCTTAGAGCAGTATTTGAAAAAGGTAAGCCACTCTTTCCATTTTAAAAGAGACTATGATGTAGAAGATGGTCTGTTGGCCTTTGCCAAAGAAGAGAATATTGACTTGCTCGTAATGATTTCGCGCCATCATAGTTTGATCGATAGAATTGCACGTGGGAGTGAAACCAAACGATTGGTGATGGACATTCCGATGCCTTTGATGATTATGCCAGAATAGATTACTTTAAGATCTATTTCCACCACGGAAGTGGCAACTTAATATCTGCTATAGAACTAACAACCATATCGGGCTTAAACGGAAAATCGTTTAGGTCCTCTTTTTTTGACATTCCTGACAAGGTAAGAATGGTGTTATAACCCACTTGAACTCCACCCTGAATATCGGTGGCTAGGGTATCTCCAATTACGGTGACCTCATCTGTGGCAAGCCCAATGTGTTTTCTAGCTTGACGCATCATTACTGGGCTAGGCTTGCCAACGGTAAAAGCTACTTTGCCTGTAGCTGCTTCAATCATCGACACTATACCTGCAATTCCCAAGTTGTTCCAGCCCGCTTTTCTAGGAGATGGGTCAAGATTGGTAGCTATAAATTTTGAGCCTCCAAGAATAAAGTCAATTGCTTTTCTAACCATTTCTAAAGTGAAGTTGATTCCTTCACCTACTACCACAAAGTCAGGATCATTTTGTACTAAGGTAAATCCATGTTCATGTAAGCTGGAAATTAAACCGCCTTCCCCCAATACATAGGCAGTTCCGTTCGGGAATTGCTGCCCCATAAAATGAGCAGTAGCCATGGCACTGGTATACACATTTTTCTCTTCTACATGAATTCCCAGTTTTTCTAATTTCCTGACTGCATCCAAAGGACTTCGTTGGCTGTTATTGGTCATAAAGGTGAACGGAATGTTCTCTTTTTGCAGTAACTCTACGAATTTGTCGGCACCCGGAATCAATCTGTTTTCTACATATATAACTCCGTCTTGGTCTATTAGAAATCCTTTGGGCATGGTAATTTACTTTATGATTGGTTAAAGATTGATGATAGAATGCTTTCTACCAAATTTGCACTCATTAAGCTATCGTTAAGTGTGAATAAGGGAGATTCCGTTTTGCCTTCCTTTATACATTTTACAACCTCTTCTATTTCATGGGCGTAGCCTGTACTTTTAAAAGGAAGTTCTACTTTCTCAATATTATCGCCTTTATGTATTTCAAATTCTTGAGCTTTCCAAAAAAGAGGTAGCTTGATAAAGCCTTCTGAACCATAAATACAAGCTTCTTTATTGGTATTCATAACAATGCTTCCAAATACCTGTGCCATTTCTCCTCCTTTGTAAGAAAGCTGAACTTGAATGCTTTGGTCAATTCCAGTTTCTGAAAGTACAGCCTGCGCTTGAAAACTGTCAGGCTGCCAGCCAAAAATATCTGAAACTATGGTGAGCGGATAAACGCCCACATCGTATAAAGCGCCTCCGGCTAAATCGGGGTTCAGTAGTCTCCCCTCTGGTTTTAAATTGGGTGAATTGAACCCGAAGCTTGCGGTGATGTATTGAATCTCACCAATTTCTCCAGATTTCGCTCTTCTAATAGCTTCGCGATAGGCAGGCAGAAAACGCATCCACATGGCTTCCATCAGAAACTTGCCAGTACCTTTGGTTACCTCGGTCATTTTACGGATTTCACCTGAAGAAATACCCATGGGCTTCTCACAGAGTACATTTTTGCCAGCACTGAGCGCGTCAATCACATTCTGGCAATGGAAGTTGTGTGTAGTACTGATGTAAACAATGTCGATGTCAGGGTCGGCAAAAAGTGACTCGTAATTATCGTAAACCTTAACGTTAGAAAATTCCTTTTCTAACTCAACTGCATTAGATCTTGATGCAAAAGCATAGGGTGTTTCTCCCTGAACAAATTCTAAACTAGTTAAAAATTTTCTGGCAATTCTGCCAAAACCTATAAACCCCCAATTCATATTTCAAGAACGGAAATTTTAAAGAGAGCGCAGTCGGTTTTCTGTTGTTATACTAATTGGACAGCCTTAAAATTAAAAGGGATCGCCTTTCGGACAATCCCTTTCTTCAACCAAAACATACAGTATCTGCCATACCATATAATAGAAAAACCGTTTCGTATGATTTTTATTGTGACACTCAATGAACTTAGTTTTAAGCGCGGTTGGCCTAAGATAGAAGAAGCCTCTTTTAAGGCTTCTAAGGGATTACTCTACTTTTTATTTAAATTGTTATTTAATGTAGCTTGATGCCAACATTTGCGCCAAAGCTCAATAGCTTTACTTTTCCTTCTCCAATACCAGTGAGTGGCATTTTCAAATAGGGTGCTAAGCTGAGACTAAACTTTTCGGTTAAAGGCCTTTCAAACCCAGTGGTTATATTTAGAATTCCAAAGTAATGTTGGTTTTGGTTTTTTAATTGCCAATGTTCTGGCCAACCTGCTTGACCATATGAGTATTCATAATCATAGTCTTCGCTAAGCATAAGGTAGCTTGATACTCCAGTACCAATAAAGAACCGATTTCCGTTTTTTGAATCGAAGTATTTTTGGATGTTCAAGGGAATATCAATCACTTTGCAATTGGCATAGACACTTGTGACAGAGTAAGCTGAGCCTTGTGCCCAATAAGGAGTCTCATATTCTGAACCTAATGCACTATACTTTTTCGCTCCGTATGATAATCCTGATTGAATACTGAGGTCTTTTTTAACAAAGTACTCTACCATAATTCCCACTAATGGGCCAGGCTTTTTAAACCCACTCAAAGTAGTGGCACTCATGTCGCCAGAGATTACTGCACTGAACACCCAGCGTTTATAGGAAACTGCAGTGTCTAATGGCTGTTCGGATATAAAGCTAGCCAACTCCATTGGGGACAAATTCAAGCTTGGTAAGTCAGCCAAAGGGTGCCATCTTAAGAGTACTTTTTCTAAAGGAAGTCCTAATTCCTCAACTTCTTGCTCTGTAGTTTGCTGTCGATCGGTCCTCACACCTAATTGATCAGAAACGCTTTCATTTTGGATGGCTAAAATTGTCTTTGAGTTTTCTTGCGCTGATTGGTTTGGCTGTAATTCTACAACTACCGTTTGACTGTTTTGATTTGGAGTCGTGTTTTCGGGACTATTTTCTTTTAATAGGGAGTTCGACTGCTCATTATCGGAAGAAGTATTTTCGTTGGACTCTGTATTTGGTTGTTCAGGAGTTTGATTTTGTAAATCATCAATTTGACCATTGCTTGGCCATAAGAATGTAAGCAATAGTATGGCCAAGAGTCCTATTGGCCCCCATATTTTCCACCAAGCAAATGGGGCTTTGTTTCCCCCATCTAGCTTTTTTTCCATTGCTGCCCAAGCGCTATCGCTAAACTCAAAATGAGCTCTTTTGGCAGCTTCTTTTGTAATCTGGTCTAATCCATCATTAGGTTTCATCCCCTCATCCATATTGATAAACCTCCTTTCTTAACATAGCTCTTAGCATGGCCTTTGCCCTTGTTAAATTGGCTTTTGAAGTGCTTTCCGTAATCCCGAGCTGCTCTGCAATTTCCTGATGTTTGTACCCATCAATTACATACAGGTTAAATACAGCGCGATAGGCGGGGGATAGTTGTCCAATCTTAAGTAAAATTTCTTCATGGTTAAGATTGTGATCTGGTGCTTCCTCGTTTGATTGCTGCACATTGGCTTCAGTAATATCTGCCATGTAATTGTGCTTAAGATTCTTCTTAATGTGGTCTAAACTTGCGTTGACCATGATTCTTCTCAACCAAGGTTTAAAAGGCTTGCTGATATCAAACTTTTCGATATGGGTAAAAACCTTCAGAAAACCATCGTTAAGCACTTCTAGCGCATCGGCTTCGTTTCCAGTATAGCGCACACAAATACTCATGCCATAGCTGTAAAAGCTACGGTACAACTCTTGTTGACTCTGCCTGTCGTTGTTCTTACAGCCGTTGATAGTTAGTTCCAAAAGCTTCTCGATCTTTGTCAATTTCAGCCTTTTTTCAATCACCGTACCTTTGTAAAAAGTAAAAGGCTGCGTGTTAAAAAAAAATCTTTCTATAAGTTACGAAAAGAGGGTGGGTATTTGACTGACGAAACGAATTGGTCTAAAATAAAATGACCCCAACTTTAAGGTTGAGGTCAAATCTTTTCTTTAATGCAAGAGGCTACTTTTAATTGCTTGCCATAGCTTGTAGTAAATCGTGTCTTGTAATAATATGTACTTCGTTGGCTTTATCTCTAATCATTACTGCTGGGTTATCTTTAGTAATTACTGAAGACAACACATCTAATGTATTATCAGGAGATACAAAGTGGAAAGGCTTGTCCATGATTTCAGAAACCGATTTGCTCTTCACATCAGCATCATCAATCATATGGGCTAAAAGTTTAGAATCTACTAAGCTACCTACAAACTCATCACCATTAACCACTGGCAACTGAGAGATACCCTTAGAGGTCATTAGCTTAATGGCCTCAGCAACGGTAGCAGTTTGGGCAATTGTAGTTAATTTACCATTGCCATTTTGATGGCTGAGCACATCGGCAGCGGTTTCGAAAGCACGGTTTTCAATGAAACCACGCGCTTTCATCCAATCATCATTATATACTTTGCCTAAGTAGCGAGTTCCATGGTCTGGCAAAATAATCACCATTACATCTTCCTCTTTCATGTTTTCTTTGGCCCACTCTAAGGCTCCGGCAACAGCCGAACCACATGACCAACCGCAGAACAATCCTTCTTCGCGTGATAGTCTACGGGTCATGATTGCACCGTCCTTGTCTGTTACCTTCACAAAGTGGTCAATCATATCGAAGTCTACATTCTTCGGTAGAATGTCTTCACCAATACCTTCGGTTAAATAAGGGTATACTTCTTTTTCATCGAAAATACCTGTCTCTTTATATTTTTTGAACACCGAACCATAAGTGTCGATACCTACAGTTACCACTTTTGAATTTTGTTCTTTCAGGTATTTTGAAGTACCACACATTGAACCACCAGTACCAACACCAGCTGCATAGTGAGTGATTTTACCTTCAGTATCTCTCCAAATTTCTGGGCCGGTAGTTTCGTAATGAGCCGCAGTATTCGACATATTGTCGTACTGATTTGGATAGTAAGAGTTTGGTATATCCGCATTCAATTTCTTTGCTACTGAATAGTAGGAGCGAGGGTCATCTGGCGAAACATTGGTAGGGCAAACAATTACTTCGGCACCTACTGCTTTCAAAATGTCCATCTTCTCTTGCGACTGCTTATCGGCCAGAGTGAAAATGCATTTGTAACCTTTGGCAATGGCAGCTAAGGCCAAACCCATTCCTGTGTTACCAGAAGTACCTTCTATAATTGTTCCTCCTGGCTTAATTAAACCAGCTTTTTCGGCATCTTCAATCATTTTTACCGCCATTCTATCTTTCATAGAATTCCCTGGGTTGAAATATTCCACTTTGGCCAAAATAGTGCCCGGAATACCCTTGGTTACGGAGTTTAACTTTACAAGAGGCGTATCGCCAATGGTTTCAATGATCGAATTGTAATACTTCATTTTTTAAAAGTTTGAACAAAATTACGATTTCTAGCGCTCAATCCTAAACCCCGTTTTTAAACCTTTGTTAAGAAAGGTTTATGGTCGATTGTGTAATGCAAGATAAGCTGTGGGCACATGGGTAATTGTTAATATTGCTGATACAAGTTTATATATTGCAATTAGTATGCACTTTGCCAAGAGCTAAATACGTGAATATGAAAATAATTGATGAGCTAATTGATGACTTGAGTAGTGACAATAAAGAGTTATCCGATATTTTAATTCGGACGAAAGTACTAGCTCATAAACTCAAAAATCAAACATTAATAGCTTGGATAAACAAGGAAGTAAATGGTTATAATGAAAGCGATTCTCTACCTGTTTATAGAAAGCTATCTGCCGTAGTTACAGGAGTTATATCCAATGGTTATCAAAGGTTTGATAACTACCCAATCCCAATGATGCACTTAGAAAAAAAGACCCGAGAGAGTTTTATCAAAATGCACTTGGATCATAGTATCGCAACTTTGGAGGACTTCGTAAGCTCTGAGAATACTCAAATGATGAAACACATTGATCCATCATTTTATAAACTTTTTAATCAAAACTCTGGGAATGGATTTTTTGTTGAATACGCAAAATCCGAAATTCATAAATCTCAAGTGCATGAAAGCTTAATTTCAATCAAGTCAAAACTCCTTGATTTTCTTTTGGACCTTAATGACGAAATAATTTTTGAAGATGATATTCAGGGTTCTAAGGAAGAAATCAAGAAAACAATTGATAACCTTTTTAATAACTCAGTCTTTGGAGACAATACAACTATAATTGTGGGTGAAGGGAACAGTCAAAAAATTAATATCAAATACTCAAAGGGAAATTTTAAAGTACTTGAAGAACTCCTTAAAAAGCACCAACTATCAGAAACATACATCAGGGAGCTTCAAGAGATAATAGATGACGACAATCCTGATAAAACAAATATGCTTTTCGGGGAAAAAGTAAAGACTTGGGTAAACAGCATGATGACAAAGGCAATGGAAAATTCTTGGGACATTGGCTTAGGTGCAGCCGGAAATTTATTGTCAGAAGGAATTAAGGCTTACTATGGATGGTAAATTTATTTTTTACTAAAAGACAAAAATGACTAAAAGTTTCTTTTCACTTCTTCTGTCTTTAAAATCAACCATTACAATCATAGATTCCTCAGTACCTGCGACAGGTACTCACCTCAACTTTCTGAAAAATTACTTTCTCAAGAAATCATTCACCGCTTGAGTGTATCGGTCTTTGTACTCTGACCTGGTGTAGAGTTGCACGTGGTCTGCACCTTCAAAGAGTTCAGCGTGTACATTGCTGAGTCCTTTGATTTCATCTTCCAAAATTGAAGCGGGTGTTGTTGAATCGCCATTGCCATATAGGACTAGGGTTGGTAACGGGTTATGACTCAATAGATAAGAGAACTTCATGTTGCTTCCCCAGTCGTCAATTACATGATCGAACTTATTGAACGACATGTCGAAGATGAAGCCCGGAATTCCCATGTTTTCGCTTTCTACCTTTGTGGTAGCATAAATATTACTCAAAGGGCTATCGAGGATTAGCTTGTCTACTTTTAAGCCTTCATTTTGGGCGAATTCAACTAAGTCTGGTCGGTTGACTGTAATGGCACTGGCCATTGCACCCATTGAAAAGCCCCAAAGTACGAACTCATTTTGCCCATAATTGTCTTTCAGCATTTTCATAGCACCCGTAATGTCTTCGGCAAATTCATAACCCAAGGCTGTTTCCGCATCATCTGATTTTCCGGAGTTTCTTAGGTCTGGAATGAAAACATTGTAAAGTGAGTCAAGCCCTGTTTCTTTCACTAGAGCCAAGTACTTCATTGTCTTTAGTCGGTTAGACGTACGCCCATGATTGATCATCAAAGTTTTTGTAATGCCTTCTTTTGAAGCAGGAACATACCAGCCGTTTAGGTTGATACCATCGGTCAAGGTTTCAAAATCAACTTCTTCAAAATTAGGGTAGCCATAATCCGCAGGGTCACGATTTTCACCGATACCAAACTTGGTAATCATGGCGGTGTCGCTTAATACATAATCAAAAGTATAGCGGTCATAATCCGTAATCAGTTTTACCGTGTAAGGCAATACTAAGAAATAGAATGCTGCAATCACTAGCAAAAGGCCAATGATCATGATTTTGAAAAACTTCTTCATGATTTTAATTTTTTGAGAGCGAAGCGAGTAAGTACAACACGGCCATTCGTACAGCCACACCATTTTCTACCTGATCTAAGATGATGGCATGATCGGAATCTGCCACATCACTGCTCAGTTCTACCCCGCGGTTTATGGGCCCGGGGTGCATGATTACAATCTCTTTATTGAGTGAATCTAGCAGCTTTTTATTGATGCCGTAATAGAGCGAATATTCGCGAAGCGAAGGAAAATACTTGATCTGTTGGCGCTCCAGCTGGATTCTTAATACGTTGGCTACATCGCACCATTCTAGTGCTTTTCTTACGTTCAATTCTACCTTCACCCCAAGCGAGGCAATGTGTTTTGGAAGTAACGTTATTGGCCCACAAACCATTACTTCGGCCCCCAATTTTTGTAAGGCAAATATGTTTGAAAGCGCCACACGCGAGTGAAGAATATCTCCAATGATGGCTACTTTTTTCCCAGCCACACCACCTAGCCTCTGTCGAATCGAGAAGGTATCGAGTAAAGCCTGAGTAGGGTGTTCGTGGGTGCCATCGCCAGCGTTTACAATGTTGGCTTTAATGTGTTTTGAAAGAAAATGCGGTGCGCCAGGACTGGCGTGTCGCATTACAATCATGTCTACTTTCATAGACAAAATATTGTTTACCGTATCAAGCAGGGTTTCTCCTTTTTTTACTGAACTATTGCTCGAAGAAAAGTTTACTATATCGGCTGAAAGCCTTTTTTCTGCCAATTCAAATGACAGCTTTGTACGGGTTGAGTTTTCGAAGAATACGTTGGCGACAGTTACATCGCGCAAGGAAGGCACCTTTTTGATGGGTCTGTTGATGACGTCTTTAAACTCATCGGCAGTTTCAAAAATAAGTTCAATATCTCCAGGCGTTAAATCCTTGATTCCCAAAAGATGTTTGACACTTAACTGTTCCTGCATTATTCTTCTTCGTTAGTCATTAACCAAATGTTGTCGTCATCAACGCCTTGCCCTTTCCATTCCACCAAAACTTTGTGCGAATCAAGTGTATTTACCTGTCTACCTACATAATCGGGCTTAATGGGTACATGCCTTGAGTATTTTCTTTCTACTAAAACAAGTAACTCTACTTTGGCCGGACGACCATAAGCAATCATGGCATCCATTGCAGCTCTGATAGAGCGACCCGTATAAAACACATCGTCAATCAGAATTACCTTTTTGCCCTCAATCAAAAAGTCAATTTTGGTTTCGTTAGCGCGTTTTGGAGAGTCTCTTCTTCTGAAGTCATCACGATAAAATGTAGAATCTAAGTAACCGAGTTCGATTTCTGTTCCAGTAATTTCTAGAAGTCTTTCCTTAATACGCTCGGCAAAGAAAATGCCTCTAGGCTGAAGGCCTAAGATTACGGTATTATCAAAATTCTGGTGGTTTTCTATCAGTTCCTGACAGAGGCGGCCGATAGTGATGGCCAGTTGTGGATGTCCTAAAAGGAGTCTGCGTTGCATTTCAAGTGTCAAAGATACTAAAAGGATTGGCTACTGGAACGATTCATGCCAATTAATCGCTGCCATTTCCTTTCTGGTTCGGATTTAACGATATTTTATTGATGAAAAAAACCTTTCTCAAGTCACCATTACTTTCTCCTGAATGAATGCTTTGAACACCATAAACGATAAAGTAATTATCATACCATTTTAAGGTTCCTGAGCTGTTTTCATTCTCATATCTTAATTTGTCTTGTGGGTCACCTAATTCCAAGTTGTCAACGACTACTTCATTGTCTTCTTGACTGTTCATCAATTTACCGTATACTTCGGTTTCAAAGTAATAGGCATACATTCCTTTATCCTTATCCCAAATAAATCCTCCAAATGGTTCGGGAGACCCTTTTCCTTCTTGGGGAACCTCAACCCAATCGTCCCATTGAATATTACCTTTTTTATCTAAAACTAAAGTGTATGCATGGGTGAATTGGAATGACTCCTTTTGGTGAGGAGTGTCATTATATCCGTTAAAATCTTCATTTCTGTTTCTAAACCCCGTAGGATAGTTTGTCCCCGCCCATCCGATATTATTACTATCATGACTATAGCTCCGAAGAAATTCTCCAAAGACGATAAGTTGATCTTCATCTTCAATCATTTCAGAAAACAATGGCTGAACTCTATAGCGCACCTCTCTGCCTTTGCTTTTAGCTGATTCTGCTTTTTCGCGATACCTCTTGGACTTTTTCTCTCCCAAGTAGGAAAAGAAATGTTCTAGTTCGCCAAAGCCATAATATTTCATGGTTTGAAGCCCAGTCCTGTCCACATGATTTACAAATAATCCCGCTGGGCTGTTGGTAGCTTTATAAGAATATATACCTACAATAACCTGTGAGATATCATTTATGGATGAAGAAATTGCCGAAGTAAGGTGGTAGTCTTTTTTTGTCTCCAGCTCATAATCTCTAATCGAATTTCCCAAGTAATCATAAGTGTTTACCATAATGGTTTGATCTCGATTCTTGTTGTATTTTGATGCGAGTACATTAAAAGTTAGGCTGTCGCTATTGATTCGTACTTCAATAAGCTTTGACTCATTCTGATAAACGTTAGAAAGCGCTTGAATTTTATCATTCTCTAAATTAAGAGCGAAAACGACTGGCCTACTTTCAAAGTATCCCCCTATAACCGCAGTATTTTGGATAATCTCAAATTCTTGAATGTCTAACTCTAGAACTTCCTTGGGGTTAAACTCTTCAACATCTCCAGTTCGATTGTCTATACTTATTATTTTTATTTTTAACCTACTTGGGAACTCCTGAAGCATCAGGTAAGTTTTGTCATGAACAGAATGGTAACCCAAGAGCTCAAACCCTCTTTTTATCATTACAACTCTTTCCCATTTTTGGTTAAAATCAATATCTAACTGTTTGATGGAGAGGGTATATTCTTTAAGCCCGCTGTAGTCCGCTTGTACCAAGGTTAACCCCAGTTTTTCATTTGAAATTAACAAATAATCTTCGTCTCGCCATTCGTATTCTAGCTCATATCTATTATGATTCTCAATTTGCGCTTGTGCAAATTGAGAGAGGATAAATAGGCTCGATATGAATAGGAATTGACGCACTAGGATTGAGATTTTTCTAAAATGATGTCAAACTCTTCTTTTTTAACGGACTGTACTGAAAGACGAGATAAGCGTAGTAAATCCATGTTTTCAAGCCTATCGTCTGCTTTTACATCTTCTAAAGTTACTGGCTTCTTTAGTTTTTCTTTGGGCGAAAAATCAACAACTACCCAGCGGTCATCATCGGTAGTTGGGTCGGGGTAATGCTCTTTTACGCACTCCGCGATTCCAACAATCGCCTTTTCCTTTACGCTATGGTAGAAAAAAGCCAAATCGCCCACTTTCATTGCTTTCATGTTATTTCGGGCAGCATAGTTTCTCACACCATCCCAAAGGTCGGTACCTTTTGCCACCAGATCGTCCCAAGAGTAGGTATTCGGTTCCGATTTGATCAACCAATAGTTCATAAAGACTTATTTTTGAATTAGCTTTCGATGGAATTTAGGAAATGTTCAATGATTAAAAAAGTGAACCTTTCTTTCAAATAATTTCGAACTAAAAATTGCTGCTTTGGACAACAAGACTATTCTTAAACAATTAAAGCTTCAGGCTGCCCTTATGGAGCTGCACGATGAAAACAGTTTTAAGATCAGGGGCTACCAAAATGCGGTCTTCAATCTTGATAAAACCGACATTGAGTTGGGCAATTTATCTTTGGCTGAACTCGAAAAAATTGATGGCGTAGGAAAGAGCATTGCCACCAATATTAATGAAATTAACCAAAGGGGAGTTTCTATTGCTTTAGAAGAATATCTCAAAAATACCCCAGAAGGCATTGTCGAGTTACTCGATATGAAGGGCATAGGCCCCAAAAAGATAAAAGTGCTTTGGAAGGAATTGGGCATCGAAAGTGGTCATGAACTGAAAGAAGCTGCCAATTCTGGTTTAGTGGCCAAGCTGAAAGGTTTTGGTGAAAAGACACAGCAGACCATTATAAATGCCTTAGAATTTAAAGAGGCCAACGCCCATAAACTCCATTATGCCGAAGCCGAAAAGCTAGCGGAAATCGTAATTGCAGAAATTCTCGAAATAGCTCCAGATATTAAAATTGAAGTTACTGGAGCGCTGCGAAGAAAAATGGAAGTCATCGAAGTTATTGATCTGATTGTGGGCACAGATGATATCGAAACCATTGAAGATGCCTTGGATGATGCGGAAAACTTTGAGCAAATCATTGAAGAATCAGGGCCAATTACCTGGAGAGGAAATTATAAAGCACTGAGAATTCCAATTCAACTTTCTTTTTGCGAAAAGGAAGACTTTGTAAAAGAGCAGTTTTTAAGAACCGGGAGTAATCTGCACCTCAGCTTAGAAGTAAAAGACAAACTGACTTTAAAGGACATTGTAAGACAACAAGAATTCTCTTCAGAAAAAGAAATTTATGCTGCGGCTGGTTTGGGCGAAATTGTTCCTGAAATGCGTGAGGGTACTTTCGAAATTGAAGCGGCTAAAAACGGAAAACTGCCTGAGTTGGTAGAAATGAAAGATCTGAAAGGCATTCTTCACAACCATTCCACTTACAGTGACGGAAAGCACAGCCTTGAACAAATGGCGCAACATTGCAAAGATTTGGGCTATGAATACCTCGGTATTTGCGATCACAGCAAATCAGCTTTTTATGCCAATGGACTTTATGAAAACCGGGTAATTCAACAGCACGAAGAAATTGATCAGCTGAACGAAAAGCTAGCGCCCTTTAAAATTTTCAAAGGCATTGAGTCTGATATTCTTTATGATGGCCAACTTGATTATACCGATGATGTTTTAGCGAGCTTTGATTTCATTGTGGCTTCCGTGCATTCAATTTTGAACATGAATATTGAAAAGGCCACACAACGACTTTTAACGGCCATTGAAAATCCATACACTACCATTTTAGGTCACCCAACCGGGCGTTTATTGCTTAGAAGAGAAGGTTACCCGATTGACCATAAAATGGTAATTGACCATTGTGCAAAACATAATGTGGTGATTGAAATCAATGCCAATCCGTGGCGACTGGATTTAGACTGGCGCTGGGTACATTATGCTTTAGAACAAGGCGTAAAACTGGCGATTAACCCCGATGCGCATGAAATGGATGGCTACCAACATATGTATTATGGTCTGCTGGCTGGCCGTAAAGGTGGGCTTACAGCCGACATGACATTTAATGCTTTAAGCGCTGAAGAAATCGGGAAATACTTTGCGGAGCGCAAACAAAAAATCGCAGTGAATGGCTAAGCAAAAAATCCTTGTACTTCGGTTTTCATCCATTGGCGATATCGTGCTCACCACTCCTATTGTGCGCGCACTGAAAACGCAGCTAGATGATGCTGAAATTCACTTTTGTACAAAGGTGAGTTTCGCTTCGATTTTAGAAGCCAACCCTTACATTGATAAAGTGCATTTGCTAGAAAAGGACTTAAATCCTTTGATTGCCGAACTGAAGAAAGAGAACTTCGACCACATTGTAGACCTCCATAATAACCTTCGCACACGCATTATAAAAACCCGTTTGGGCAAACCGAGTAACGCATTCGATAAGCTGAATTGGGAAAAGTGGCTGATCGTCAATTTCAAAGTGAACAAACTGCCGAATGTGCACATTGTAGATCGTTATTTTGAAACGGTAAAGCCTTTGGGGGTGAAGAAAGACATGCTCGGCCTTGATTACTTTATTCCTGAAAAGGATGAAGTAGAAAAAGACTGGCTTCCAGAAACCCACCGCAACGGATACATTGCCTTTGCCATTGGTGGCCAGCTCAACACCAAGAAACTACCCATCGATCGGATGATTGAGCTTTGCGATAAAATCAACAAGCCGATTGTGGTTTTGGGCGGAAAGGAAGACGTAGAAAATGGAGAAAGGCTCGAAGACTTCTTCAACCGAAAACACGACAAGGAAGATATGATTTCGCCTTTGGAGGAAATGGGCAAGAAGGCCATTATTTATAATGCTTGCGGAAAATTCAATCTCAATCAATCGGCTTCAATATTAAAAGGTGCCAGCCATGTGTTCACCCACGATACAGGCTTAATGCACATTGCTGCGGCCTTCAACAAAAACATTTTTTCCATTTGGGGAAATACCATTCCTGAGTTTGGAATGTATCCTTACCAAACAAAATTCACCATTTTAGAAAACAAGAAGCTGGATTGCAGGCCTTGTTCTAAAATCGGTTTTGATAAATGCCCGAAGGGACATTTCAAGTGCATGAACGATATTATTTTTGACTTCTGGATTCCATGAAACACCACCATATTCAACGTACCTCATTGGCCTTTTTTCTTGCATCCCTTGTTTTGGAAGTTGGGATGAGAACGGATAAAATCACTTCGGAAGATCATTCTTTAACTATGGGTATTTCATTAGGGCTCATTCTTTTTGCCATTGGTATGAATGTAAGTATTGTGAAAAAAATGGGCATTCCAAAGCGTGAAAAAAACATCAGCCAAGCCCTTGGATTGCTGTATGCTGTTTATGCCCTAATTGTATATGCAATTCTCCCTGTCTAAAACTTAATTCCTCACTATATATTCCTTTGGCATAAGCCAGTGTTAACAAATTATAAACAACGACTAATTTCATAGGATAAATTTTATATTTGTAGGTCAATCCAATCAAAACTATGCAAAAAAGGATTCTTCTTTTAGGCTCCGGAGAGCTGGGTAAAGAGTTTGTTATCGCTTGTCAAAGGTTAGGCCAGCATGTTATCGCTGTCGATAGTTACGATCAAGCCCCTGCCATGCAAGTAGCACATCAATGCGAGGTAATTAATATGCTAGACGGGGAGGAGCTGGACCGCATTGTTGCAAAGCATAAGCCAGATTTGATTGTTCCAGAAATTGAAGCCATTCGCACCGAGAGGTTATACGATTATGAGAAACAAGGTATGCAGGTGGTACCTAGTGCCAAAGCAGCCAACTTCACCATGAATCGCAAATCCATTCGTGATTTAGCAGCTACAGAACTGAGAGTACGTACGCCAAAATTTCTGTATGCCTCCAGCTTAGACGAACTGATTATCTCTGTCAATAAAATAGGATTCCCTTGTGTGGTAAAACCATTGATGTCCTCTTCTGGAAAAGGACAATCGGTGATCAAGGACATTACGGATATAGAAATGGCTTGGTCAGCCGCAGGCAAAGCACGTGGTGAGGCTACTCGAAAAGTGATTGTGGAGGAATTTATCGAGTTTGAATCAGAAATAACGATACTGACCGTAACACAAAAAAATGGCGAAACACTTTTTTGTGCACCCATTGGCCACCGCCAAGAGAGAGGGGATTACATGGAAAGTTGGCAACCAGCCGCTATATCTTCTGGGCAGCTTCAACGCGCACAAAAAATTGCTCAAAAAGTGACCAAGGCTTTAGGCGGAGCGGGAATTTGGGGTGTAGAATTCTTTCTTACCAAAGACGATGTTTATTTCTCTGAACTTTCCCCAAGACCGCACGATACCGGCATGGTAACCTTAGCTGGAACTCAAAACTTTAATCAGTTTGAATTACATGCTAGGGCTGTTTTGGGCTTGCCTATTCCTGAAATAAAATTAGAGCGTAACGGAGCCAGTGCGGTAATTTTAACCGAGTCTGCTGGTACCGAACCTGTATATTCTGGCTTAGAAGAAGCTGCAAGTTTTCCTGATACTGACTTTAGAATTTTCGGTAAACCCGTTACCCGTCCGTTCCGCAGAATGGGAGTAGCCTTGGCTTATGGAGAAGTGTCTACAGATGAACTAAGAGCACGCGCTACTCAGGTTGCTAAGGCGATAAAGGTGAGGTAGATTTATTTACCTCCACTTATTAATTCTTTCTGCCTTTTCTTGAAACTGTGAAGCTAAAGATTCCACACGAGATTTTAAGACTAGCTTCCTTCCATCTATTGTTCGGGTATAGATTAGTGCATTGTCCCCAACCAAGCTTTTCCACTTATTGGCAAAAAAGGTTGCTGATCTTTTATTCCTTCCTATAACCTCTGGAACTGAATGATAATCCTTTTGAGACAATAGCTGAACAAAAAAGCTTTTTCGAACAATGATATAACGAGGGTTGTTAATTGGGCCAACAACTTCTTCCATGGCATTTATGAAGGCTGATTTTTCGAATGTTGTTCCACCAATTAAGTGACAGAAAATAGAGCCTTCTTCATCAAGATTTGTATCTACTTTTAATTTCTCCGTTGAGGATTTAATTACTCCTTCGTTAATCAGAGAAGCCAAAAGTGTATTTCCAATTCCATGTATATCCTTTGAGATATCTCTGTATGAAATATACAACCGCATGGAAATAATGGCCATTCTCCCAAAAAGTAGAACCCCTATTCCACCAGCTATCATTAGGAAAATTATTACTTCCTCCTTTGATCTCCAATTCCGAAAAAAGCGACCAAAAGCATCTAAGGTTTCGATTATGAACCCTCCAACAGCAGAACCGAGAGTTGCTAGAAGGTATTTAATCGTTCGGTTGTATACCATTCTTTTTTCCCTAGGGTAGGATTGATCTCTGCTTTCGAAGGGTATTTTTATTTCTTCAATAAGTAAGTTACCAGACTCTAGCGCTGTGTGCCATTTGTTTTTCAAATCTTCCCGAAGAATGGATTTTGATAAAGTCATATTATTGAATTTCTCTATCTCCATTTTATCGGTTAAATCTTTAGGAATACCTAGGCGGTTTAGCCCATTTTCAATAGACAAATTCTCCTGATTGTTTACCCCAACAAAACTCTTAAAGCGTCTTGATAAAACCTTTAAATCACCACCACCATCTTTTTCATAAGGGTTTACACAGGCCAAATGCCAAATATTAGAAATTTTCTCTTTATTGGTCTCATGCGACCTTATGGCTCTGCCCCTCATTTGATTCGAGAGCACATAGGATCCAACAAAACTTGCCAAGATTAGGCTGTTAATACAGGGAGCATCCCATCCTTCTCCAAGCAAAGACTTTGTGCCTACAATAATATTTACATAACCTTCTTCAAAAACTTGAGTGATAATATGAACAAGCTCATGTTTTAGCTGAGGACTAGCTTCAATTTGAAAATACAGATCATCATACGGCAGGGTAGTGGCATAAACGGAGATGACCCCTGCTTTTGCCGCTTTATCTTGGAAAGCCTCATAAGCCGATTTTGGAATAATAATTAATGAGCCAGTTAGCACAGCCATTTTTAGGTCGCTGCCGAAACCTCTTCGAATCATTTCAAAAACAGGAAGGACCCCGATTTTATTGAGTTCCATATTATTGGTGGGGCTCTTCACTAAGTATTCCTTACGGATATAATCACATAAAATCACCATTCTTAGATCAGCCCCTAAATGGTCACTTTCTGATTTAAAAATGCTCTTTATACTATTCAGTTTACTTATACTTGAAGTAAGGTATTTACTAGTTTTTTCAGAATCTGTTAAACTTATTTTGGTTCGTTCTAAAATACCCGCCTGTCTTAATTTGTTAGTCAAACTTTCCTTTAAAAGGACGTCCTTATCAATTTCAAAATCTCTATATAAATAGAATCTCAAAAGCTCTTCGGCCCACTGATAGCTTAACTCGGGAAGCTCAAATGTTTTAGCTCCTATAATTTTTAGGTGACCCTCAGGAATAAAATGGCCTTTAGTGTTCAGATAAATGAGTAGCGCTGCATAGTATTCAATATTACTGTATATCCATTCTAGATGAATTTCTGGATTTGTGAAAAGTGGATGGCGACTCAGAGCATTTGGCAGTGCTTCATTTGTTTTTAGGTAGTTAAAAACTCCCTCAATATTCTTCCTATGCCTATATATCTTTTCTGCTTCAGCCGCACCAGGAAAGGAGAGAAAGACATAGTCTTGATGGGGGCACAAGTTTCCCGCTACCACAAGCTCAGGTACTGATATTTCAGCGTCAACAGGGCCATTAAGGTCCAAGTATCGTTCCCATTCCTGATATGAAACATCATATGGCGGGGTAGCTGTCAACCCAACTATTGTTGGGTTTAGTATATCTTTTACTTTTATGAGAGATTCCCACCATGCATTTTTCAAATGATGGGCTTCATCTACAACAATGGTTCGAACACCTATATTTTTTAGTTTAGAAATTACCTCACTTTCTGAAGGTTTTATATCGCTTATGGATTCTTTAATTCCCTCTTCCGAATTAAATGCAGCATGCAAAGACTGGTAAGTGACCACTGTTAAAAAGAGAGGGTTTTTGATATCTCTAGAAATCCATTTAGGTTTTATCTGAACATTTAAAAACAAATCGCAAAACCTTTGAATCCATTGATTTCTAATGGCCAAAGTAGGTGCCAAAATTAAGGTTGGTTTATTTAATCGAATGGCTATTTCAAGCCCTAGAATAGTTTTACCCGAACCCGGAGGGGCTATTATGTGTAAATGATTATCGTCCAGATGCTCTTCTAATTGCTCAAGAACTCTCTTTTGATAAACCCTCCAAGGGTGTTTGAATTTTGTATTGGGGGGGAAATTTTTCAGAGGATTTGAAGTTTGGTTTTTGTAGGACAGTTGTTTATTTTTTATTCAAGTACTGGTTATACTTTACCTTCTTCAAAGTATCTCCATCAAAAACTAGGATATCGTTTGAAACTGATTTTACTGGCACAGTATCAAACGCTCTTCCATACTGCGAGAAGCCGTAATCAAAAATCAAATAGGACTTACCTTCTGTCTGATATAAACTAAAATTAGTGTTGAAATTAGCGGTATATCTTGGCTCTTCCTTTAGTGCTTGTGTGGTATCTAACTCATAAAATGAACCAATTCCATGTGTTTTGTCGTCAAATTCTATTTGCAAAATTTCAATGGATTTATAGGGTTCGATTTTTAACAACGTGTCCTCATCCCACGTATAGAAATGCTCAAACCTACCCGAGTCAGTTTTAATAATGTACGTAATTTGCATCGTATCAAAATCCCCACGTCCACCTATTGTATCAAACACGTGAATCGATTTTTCTGTATAGTCCCAAAGTCCAGATATGTCGTCAACCGAATTATTGCCGCATGAAAAGAACAATAAACCTAAAACCATAAACTTGATTGTTCTCAACATAAAGCCTGATTCAATTACAACATCTCATTCGCCAAATTCGCTAACTCAGATCTCTCGCCTTTTTCAAGGGTAATGTGCGCGTACAATGGATGATCTTTTACGCGATCAATCAAATAAGAAAGTCCATTTGATTGTGAGTCTAAGTAAGGCGTATCAATTTGGTAGATATCGCCTGTAAATACGATTTTGGTATTTTCACCTGCTCGGGTTATAATCGTTTTGATTTCATGTGGCGTTAGGTTTTGGGCTTCGTCTACAATAAAGAAAATGTTCGATAAACTTCTTCCACGGATATAAGCTAAAGGCGTAATCATCAGTTTTTCTTTGGCCACCATATCGGTAATGGTTTTAAATTCCTTATCCGATTCTTTGTACTGGTTCTGAATGAATTTGAGGTTGTCCCAAAGTGGCTCCATATAAGGGTTCAACTTCGATTTAATATCGCCCGGCAAATAACCAATGTCTTTATTGCTCAAAGGCACAATCGGTCGGGCCAAGTAAATTTGCTTGTATTCTCTGCGTTGCTCCAAAGCACCCGCCAAAGTCAGCAAGGTTTTTCCTGTTCCTGCTACCCCCTGAATGGTCACTAGTTTAACATCAGGATTCATAATGGCATCAATAGCAAATGTTTGTTCTGCATTGCGTGGTTTAATGCCCGAAACAGGTCGTTTATCTACCTTATGAATACAGTCTTCCTGCGAATTATATCGTGCAAGCACCGAGTTTTTATCACTTTTTAAAATGAAGTATTGATTAGGGTGTGCCTTCTTTCTTTTCAGTACTTCCTTAGGGCTAATGGTGCCATCTTCATAAAGGTGATTCACTAAGTCAGAATCTACCTTTTCGATTTCAATCATTCCTTTTCTAAGCGACTGAACGTTTTTGATCTTTCCAGTCTCGTAATCTTCGGCTGCCAAGCCCATCGATTTTGCTTTGAGCCTAAGGTTAATATCCTTGCTAACAAGAATCACTTTTCTGCCTTTGTTTTCATCGCGCATGCGAAGGGCGGCATTGAGAATTCGGTGATCGTTTTTAGTTTCTCCAAACACCTCATTGGCATCCAGTTCTCCTTTACCCGAACCAGCTTCCATTATTACCTTCAGGCTACCGCGGGTTTTCCCGTTAAGGGGAATCCAGTCTTGCAAAGATTTATCCTGCGCCAGCTTATCGAGTAAACGAGTAAACTCACGGGCTTCAAAGTTTTTGGTGTCATTTCCTTTTTTGAACTGATCCAATTCTTCCAACACGGTAATGGGAATCCCAATATCGTGTTCTTCGAAATTCATGATGGAGATGTGTTCAAAAAGTATTACAGAAGTATCAAGTACGAAAATTTTCTTCTCACTCAGCGTCTTAGCTCTTGCCATATCGAATTGATCAATAATTAAGTAGAAAGGTTGTTTTAAGTTAGTAAAATAATGGTTGAAACAAGCCCAGTAAGCTTTATTAATATAGGCTTAACACGGGTTTTTAATTAAAATATTGAAAATGAATGAGTTAAATTCATGGGCTGCATCATTGGAAAAAATACCTTAATTTGAACACCAAAACTTACACAACTATGACACCTCCACTTTCCAGAAGAAATTTTATAAGAAACACGGCAACTGTTGGAGCAGCATTGCCTTTCGTATCGTCATCAATGCTTTTTTCAGATCAAAAGAAGTCTGTTATCAGAATGGGCTTTATTGGTACTGGCGAAAGGGGCAGAGGCCAATTAAATGTAGCTTTATTAAGAGACGATGTTGAAGTAGTTGCTATTTGTGATGTGGACAATGCGGTTTTGCAAAAGGCCGAAGACATGATTACAAAAAGCGGAGGTAAAAAGCCTGTACGTTTTGACGGTGATGGAGAAGCCTATCACAAGATGCTCGAAATGGATAACTTGGATGCCGTATATATTGCTACTCCGTGGATTTGGCATGTGCCAATGGCCGTTGCAGCCATGAAAGCGGGAAAAGCTGTAGCCTTAGAGGTTTCTGGCGCTACAGACATAGAAGAATGTTGGGACTTGGTAAATGCGCAAGAAGAAACGGGCGTACCACTAATGTTTATGGAAAACGTGTGTTACAGAAGAGATGTAATGGCGGTTTTAAATATGGTACGCGATGACCTTTTTGGTGAAATGATTCATCTGGAGGGAGGCTATCAACATGACCTTAGGGGCGTAAAACTGAACGATGGTAAATCGGCCTACGGACAAGGGGTTGAGTTTGGTGAAAATGGATATAGCGAATCGAAATGGAGAACCACACATTCGGTACATAGAAATGCAGAGCTTTACCCAACTCACGGGCTAGGACCAGTTGCCACTGCCATTAATCTGAATAGGGGTAACCGTATGTCTTATCTTACTTCAATGAGTTCGAAGAGTAGAGGTTTACACGATTATATTGTGAATCACCCTAAAGGAGGAAAAGATCACCCGAACGCCAAAGTAGATTTCAAATTGGGCGATGTGGTGACAACTATGATTAGAACAATAAACGGTGAAACCATTAACCTTACGCATGATACCAATCTTCCAAGACCTTATTCTTTAGGCTTCCGCTTTCAGGGAACCAAAGGACTTTGGATGGACATCAATAAATCGCTCTATGTAGAAGGGCAAGGCCGACCACATCAGTGGCAGTCTGACAAAGAGATGATGGAGAAATACGATCATCCGCTTTGGAAAAAGTATGGTGAAAAAGCTTCGGGTGCTGGTCATGGCGGTATGGATTTCTTTGTATTCCATGCCTTTATTGAAGCCCTGAAAAGAGGTGCGCCAATGCCAATTGATGTCTATGATGGTGCTGCTTGGATGGCCGTTACTGCGCTTTCAGAACAATCAATCTTGCAAGGTGGTGAACCAGTTCAGTTCCCAGACTTTACGCGTGGTAGATGGATTAATCGAAAACCTATTTTCGCGCTTGACGATAGTTATTAATAACAAAGGCCGTTCTTTAAGATCGGCCTTAATTTTTTAAATCTATGGGCATCCAGCTAGACAAGAAGGACGGTTTTATTGAATTAACAATTCGCCCAGAGCGGAAGGAGACGCTTATTGCAATTCTACTTGTTGTTCCCGTACTTGGTATTTTGGTGATGTTTGGTAAACTCATAGAACAAGCTCTAACAGACACCTTACATCCGTTCTTTATTGTTGCTTTTCTATTGTTCCTGTGGTTAGCATATAAAAATTTCTTTGGCTTTTATTGGGCAACTCTAGGTTATGAAACAGTAGAAATTCATGAGAAGTACATTAAGTTAAGTAAGCATGTGGGCAAGTTAAAGCAGAGTAAAGAATACATCATGGCCAATATCACTGAATTAAAAGTTTACGATTCTCGGAATGACCCTGGCGCTTCTGGAACGGCCATGTTTGGATTTTCAAACGTTAATGTTCAATTCAGATATGGAAAACGAACGGAGATAATTGGAAAGCAAATAACACAAGAGGAGGCCGAAGGAATAATCTTGGTGCTTAGAAATTACATTCCAAATTAATCTTGCTTTCATAGCATTCCTCTCAGTCGCTTGGCATTGCCGAGTGACTTGTACCTTGTTGGCTTGAAGCCAAACTTCTAGTAATCACTCGGTATAACCGAGCGATTGCACTTCGATTTAGGCTTAGCGAAACTTCATGAACTTTGTGGTTAAAAGTCAGCCCGCTACAACAGTCACTTCGTAGAAGTTTTTCACGTTTCACAAGACAAAACACCTTCCTTCTGTGTTACTGGACACCTCGAAGCCTTGGGGCTTACAGCATGACTTAGCTTGTTAGTGACTGCTCATAACTAGCATTGTTCAAAGAGGTATCCAACGAAGAAGTCTCCAACAGCCGCTTGACATTGCTGAGTGACCTATTTTAGGTTTAGAATGTTCATTTTTCCCAAATTGATTAATACATAGTTCAATCAATCCAATAGGTTGGTTTTTCTAGCTTCCCGTATCTGGTACAGCTCACACAAGCAGCCAAACGGAGATAGGACGTTCCATAAGGGGATGGTGAAGGCTCCCATAAATAAATCCGATAAGGAGCATTGCGCCTTTTCTCGATTGGATCATCTGGATTATAGAATGACAACGAATCTAACGTGGTAGAAATAAAATCAGACGCTTTACATTGCTGAGAAAAACCAGAAATTTGAGACGTGACTTCTACACCAAATTCATCGATATTATAAAACTTACGAAAACGTGTTACCGAAGACACCTCAAAGTAGCCTAGTACAATTTCATTCTCATCACTAACTGATGATAGATTTCCTAAAACTATACCTTGTTGTTTATCAAATAAAGATCCTGATGACTCATTAAACTCTCTAAGTTTGTTATAGTAAGCGTATGATTTATCATTGATGGAATATTGAGTCACCTCGATCGAGTATCTGTTTGTCAAATCCAAATTGTCAACCGGCAGAAATCGTAAAGGCACATCAAAAGCTCTATTTCCAGAAATTCCAGAAGTATTTGAAAGAATTAAGCTGTTCGAAAAGTTTTCCCGATAACAAGTATCTGGTACTGGCACTCTGTCATTTGATTTAGCTCCTCTCTTCCAATAATATTTTGTTGGGTAGGGGGCTACAATTTGATGTGTTTCATTCCACTCATACCTAAAAAATGAAGGGTCGGAGCTAAGCTCACCAGTATCGATGAAAATCCATAAGCCAGATATGTTTCCCCCCAATGTACTAGAGGGTAAATTAGCATAGCGTTGGCCAATCTCTTCTATTGAGGTTGGCTTTGACATTAATTCATAGCTGGACTCATAACGGCTTCCGTTTCCAGCGTCTAAAACAAAAATTAACTTATATGAAGCTCCTGCAATTGCCTGATAAGGTTCTAAAGAGAGATAGACACCCTCTCTATCTTCTTCAAAATCTATAATTTCTCCATTGTCTACCTCTATCCAAACTTGAGCTCCAGATATGGGGGCTTTAATATCAGGCTCATTAATAGGTGTTGAGTAGGATAATTTTATTTCTTGGGTTTTGTTTTCATCTGTTAGTATTCCATCTACTACAACTAGCTTCTCATATGATAAAAAACCTTTGTCTAACTCAACGGCACAACCTGAGCAAGTAACAAGACACCAGAGTAACAAAGCCGCTCTACCTTCAATTATCTTAGTCTTTCTCATTATTCGGGTTTTTAACATTAAATTTTTTGATAACTGATATTGGTGATCCTTTACTGGTCACACCCTCTATTATCATTTCAAAATCTCCAGAAAGATCAGAAGTGAAAAAAGAAAACTCCTTTGTGCCTTCTTGAACCACCCTGTATGGCGATTCCCATAAGAGCTGGATATTTTGATCTGGTATGTTTATGTTTTCTAAAGGTTTTGAAATAGACTTCGTTTTCGAATCAGAAGCCCCTTCCATTTGTAGTTGTAAAGTGTTATCTAAGTTTGCAAACCCACCAAGCCCGCCATCAATCGAAGTAAAATTTACTACTCCATCGAAAAAATTGCCTTGCAGAAAAAAACGGCTATTAAAAACATCTACCTTCTTGATTCTGTAGGGACTAAACTCTAAAAGTGCCTTGCCACTAACTGGTATTCCATCAAGAACAACTAAGGCAGGATACTTGAAGTCCAATTCGAGATAAGGTGTGCTTACTAAAAAGCCATTTGGTCTATTCTTCCTAACTCTCGCAAAAGCAATGTACTCTACGAAATGTTCTTCAATTGTTTTGAATCTCGTATAATCATCAAAAGAGTAGCTAGAAGTAAAATCAGAGTTTTCTATTACTGGAATTATTCTAGAGTTATTTTCATAAGTGGAAGGAAGGTAAAAGGCATTTTCTATTTGACTTTGAACAGCCCTATCAGTAATTTCTTGGACAAAACTAGAGTCAAGAAATACTGGTTTAAAGTTTAAATCAGGAAAATCGGAAATGAAGTTATCTTCTATTCGAATATCATATTCATTTTCGAAATCATAGACTGTGACATGGGCTTCGAAGTTCCCTCTGCTTAATGTTTCATATTCTATTAAGAATCGGCCATACTCATCGGTGATCGAACTGGCAATATTGAATGTAGATTCTCCAAGCGTTAGAATAATTGGCTTCTGAGTAGCAACGCTTCCATCTAAAAATGTAACCCTACCTGTCATTAATTCAGACTTGTGTTCTGGAAGAAAGCTTACCTCTTTTCTTAGTGGTGCTTTATTATCTTCATTGTAAATCGCATTTAAATTTTCTAAATATTCATAACTAAAATTGGTGGCGCCAGAAAAGTTAGGATTATATATTTTAGGAAGTACAAAATGATGATCAAAGCCCATGGAAGATGCCTTGCGAACGCTGATGCTGTATACCCCAGTTTCTAAAAATTGACTCAACGAAACAAGCTGTCTTGACTCAAATGCCTGATTTGTTTCTTCAGAAATCAACTGGGAATTATATAAGGAATACCCAGCCAATTCTCTACCCGCATCATCTTTAATGGCTGCTTTTAGTTTAGAAGGTGGTAATTGGTTTCTTGATACATTAATTTCTTTATTTCCCTTCTCAATTTTTCTAGTGTATACAATTGAATCGTGATGCATTATCACAAACTCACCTGAGATAGGTGAGTTTACATTTACCTTAATAGATTCTTTTAGATGTTCAATATGAATGTTTGCTACATTTTTTGATCCGTTCGGTGTATCGATAAATTCAAATCCTCTATCAGCCCTATCTATCACAATTCTGAAGTTATTTGCTGTGTCAGGAGATATATCAAAATTGCCAATACCATTGGTGTCATATGCTAAGCTTTGAGACTTTTCACCCTCTAAACCCGTTAATCGTACAGATATATTCTCGTTATGGCTGACACTACTTCCCAACTTAAAAGCAATTCTATTATTCACGCCTACCATCATCTTACCGAGCGGTTTAAATTCTATGGTTGGTTCATTAATGGAGTCCAGCTTTGGGTTATCATAACTTTGGTAGGGGTTAATAATTGTCAATGATGCTTTAGAGTAATCTTCAAAATTCCTCATCCATCGGGTATACGCTACTATATAATATTGACCGGTTTTTAAACTAGAAGCTGCAAAAAATTCACCGCTAGCGACACCAGAGCTTAATTCATGCTTCTTTTGATATACAACTCCCTCTTCTCCCACAATTTGGATATAGGCGTATTTACTCAAAGGAGAAATACGCCCTGTTTTACTACTTACACAGAAGAGCGTGTAATGAATGGTTTCACCCACTAAATGATGACTACCATTAGCGTGAATCAATACATTTTCCCTCACATTATCACTTTGTGATTGAGCAGACTGCCAAGCAAAAATTAGTAAGATTAGTATATAAAGTTTTCGCCTCATTGAATTTTCATCTTACTTCTTTTCAAAACTTAAAGTTATAAGTGATAGTAGGAACTGCACTTCCAAATACCGTTAATTTATACCCTTTCACCTCTCCATCTACTACATCAAAGTAGACTGAATAGGGGTTATCTCTTCCAAAAAGATTGTATACGGACAAAGACCAAAATGATCTAGTAAGCTTCTTCGTTCTATGACCCCATTTTAGAGTAATCCCCAAATCCATTCTTAAGTAATAGGGAATTCGGGATGAATTTCTGGCTGAATAATTTATTTGTTCCACTCCTCTTACACTATAGGAGCCTACTGGTAACGTCACTGGTCGCCCTGTTTTATAAGTAAAGTTGTACGATAGACTAAATCGTTGAGTAACATCATAATTACTCACTAAATTAATTGTATGAGGAATGTCATAGTTGGTAGGGAAGAAGTTGCCATCGTTAATTATCTCTTCAGCAAAATCACCTTCGAGTTTAATAAAAGTACGTGCATAAGAGTAGTTGAGCCAACCATGCAATTGGCCTAATTTCTTGGCGGATAATTCAATTCCATAAGCCTTACCAGGCCCTTGCAGGGCAATCATTTCAATGGAATTGTTTAGTAAAAAATTGGAACCTGTTTTAAAATCAATAAGATTCTCGAGCTCTTTGGCATATACCTCTAAAGATGTTTCTAAATTGATCTCTTCAAAATCTCTAAAATACCCTAAAGAGATTTCGTTTGAAATTTGAGGTTTAATGTGCCCATTGGATAAGCGCCATATATCTGTTGGCGAAACGGATGAGGTATTGGATAAGGAATGAATGTACTGCATATTTCTACCAAAACTGGTTTTTATAGAACTTGATTCGTTCAACAAATACCTAAGCGAAAACCTAAATTCTGCTCCCTGATAAGTCTTAATAATATCTCCACTGGAATAGGTCACGGTATCGATAATCGATTCTTCATTCAATGGTGAATTTTCTGAGTATATAAATTTTTGTCCTGGGCCTATAGCAGAAAAAAGACTATATCGAATTCCTCCATTAACAGTAAACTTCTCACTGATCTCATATTGATCTGAGAAGTATATGGCACTTTCATATGCCCGTTCTTCATCTAAGAAGAGGGAAGATATATTCGATTCTTCACCTAAAGCTTTTTTGCTACCTGGGTTTATAATATAATGTTTGGTCTCAAGGCCAAAGTTAAAAGACTGGTTTTTGGTTGCTTCATAGTTGAAGTCGGCCTTAGCGCCTAACTCCTTTATTTGAAAATCTTGTATAAAGGCATTCGCAGGAGAATTGGAAGTCTCAAACTCATATTTGTACTTACTGTATGACCCCGTAAAATTGACATCAAAATCAGAACTAAACTGGTGTGTCCATTTGGTAGAAGCCATATTGTTTACATATGAGAAATCAGAAAACGAAAAGAGCGTATCTGAATTGAGTTTAAAATAATCATGACTTAAATACCCCGAAATGCTCAGGTTGTCTTTTGGACTAAGGTCATGGTCATAATTTAAAATCAGGTCCGAAAACTCAACTACATTTCCTCTAAACCCAGAGTTATCCACTAGATCAAGAACCCAATTGGAATAAGTGGCTCTCCCGCTTAATAATAAAGAAGCCTTATCTTTTATTATTGGAGCCTCAACCGTCAACCTTGATGTGATGGGTGAAACTCCTCCCTCTACTCCAAACTCGGACTTTCCTGCCTTTTTGGAGGTGATGTCAAATACGGAGGCTAGTCGGCCACCGTATTTTGCAGGAATTCCTGTCTTCAGAATTTCAAGGTCTTCTAGAGCGTCAGAATTAAATACTGAGAAAAAACCCAGAAAGTGAGAGGCATTGTATACAGTGGCACCATCTAAAAGAAACAAGTTCTGGTCAGACTTGCCCCCTCGAACATTTATGCCTGCGGCACCTTCTCCTACCGTTTGAACCCCGGCAAAAGTAGTAGCCACTTTTAAGATATCCTTTTCACCAAGTACTACAGGGATAACTTTTGTCTCTTCTATATTCAGTCTATTCATGCCCATACTGACACTTTCAACATTTTGCCCTCTTTCAGCCTCTACAACAATTTCACTAAGAGCAATTACATCAGTCTCTAACCCAATGTCCAGCTTTCCATTTGAAAACAGTACTATCTTTCTTTTGGCTGTTTTCATGCCTGAATATTGTACATATAATTCATTTTGCCCATTTGTCAATGAGATTGAATAGAATCCAGTCTCATCCGATATCGTGGATTTGTTACTCTGAATAGAATAAATCACTGCATTATCAATTCTTTCCTCTGTTTCGTTACTCGTTATAAAACCAGCTATAGTAGATGTTGCGCCCTGTTTAAAATCTGCTTTATTCCCAATCTCATACACTCGGTTTTTCTTATCATCACTGGTCAATTGATTCGGGACATACTCACGAGTAAATAGTACACTTTTAGGAACAGTATCAGGCAAATTCTCTTCATTGTTATTTTTGACTATACTCCCGACTATTATTGGAGTTCTAATAATGGGCAAGCCGTGAGTAAGGTAAATAGAGTTACCATTATAAAAATATGTTATTTCTGAGCCTAAAACAATTTGGTCTAACACATACTCAAGGTTTGCATTCTGAAAGTTTCCAGTGTAGCTAATTGAATCAACCCACTCAACTCTGTAATAAAAACTGACATCCAGATCATCCTTTATTTTTAAGAGGATATTCTGTAAAGCTTCTTGATTAAAGCTCCCAGAAAATGTTCTCTCATTTTGAGCGTTTATCTGAATTGTAACCACTAAGAAGAAGAGTAGATAAACTATTTTCATGGCTTTATAGTGGTTTCACAATACTTTGTCAGTTGAAGAAGTGAAAAATCGAGATTGTTTTTAAAATCTAACTGACGGTTTTGTTTAAGAAACCCTCGTATTTCCGCTTTATGGTCAGGAAAAATTTTCAAAAATGACTTCTTGTTTGTGATTTTTGTTAACCCTTTACTTGTAAGAAGAAAATATTCTTCCCTTTGTAGATAAAAGGTGTTTTCATCTTTCGTTCTATCTAGTTTGGAAAACTTCTTATAAAGACCCAGTGATTGGCCTTTGTACAATACTTCAAGAAAACCTTTACCTCCAATAACCCTAACAAAATGATGTCCATCCATCGTAAACCAATTAATATCCCTTTGCTTAAGCAATAGTGGAATTGTTTGGATTGGGTGGATCATATACAAAAGGTCTTGCTGTAGGTCGTAAACCAATTCAACATTTTTAAAAAGTTTACCTCTATAAGATAAATCAGACGTAACAGAATAGAAAGAAGAGAAGAAAGGGCTTGAGCCTGAAAACGATCTAGAAATCGAATAATAAGCCCCCACAACCTGATAAAGGCTTTTTGTACTTACTTGAGTTTCATACCATGTCCCAATATCACCTTCCAGATTAAAATCCTCAATGCTATACTTTTCTTGAGCATTTAGCATAAAAAGACAAAAGAAAAATAGGGAGAAAAATGCGAAAAGCTTTCTTAGTAATGTGAGCATCAGCTCAAATTACTAAGAAAAGAACAAAAATAACTCTACTTAAAGAGATACTTACGAAGTCGCTTTTAGCTTAGAATGTCAATTTCTTCCAAGTTCGGAGTAAGAGTAAAACACTTACCAGTGTGACAGAAAGTAGAATTACCGCAGTTGAGATATTGCCATAAAGCAACATGCCCACACCAAACAGCGCACTGTAAACAATGATTATTCCTAGGAACATAGCGAGTATGTCAATGCTAAAACGACCAACTTGTGCATCTAAATGAATGCCTTCTTTTTTAGCTATTTTTTTGAACCCATTCCAGCCAATACCGTAAGGTTTTACAGAATTAAAGAAGGTAGCCAATCTCTGGTAGTCCGTTGGCTTGGTAAGTAAAGTAACCCCTACCCAAGCTATGGTGGTTATACCTACACTCCACAATAATTGATAATCACCAGGTATGGCAAGCATAAAGTCTGGGCCTGTTTTTTCATAAAAAAGCAATGCCATAATGAATGAAACCACCATGGCTGTAAGTTCAGAATAAGCATTTATACGCCACCAGAACCAACGGAATAAGAATACCGCTCCCGTTCCTGCTCCTACCTTCAGAAGAATATCGAAGGCCTCATAAGCGCTTGTAAGTACCAAAGCAAACAAAGCAGCAAAAACCATTAAAAGCACGGTAGATATTCTTCCCACATTTACCAATTCCTTTTCACTTGCTTCTGGTTTCACAAATCTTTGGTAAAAATCATAGGCTACATAAGAAGAACCCCAGTTGAGGTGTGTTGAAATGGTAGACATAAAGGCCGCAATCAATGAGGCAATAACAATTCCCAAGAGTCCCTTAGGCAAAGTGAGTAGCATGGCTGAATAGCCTAAATCATGTCCCATTTTTCCTTCAGAAATATTCGGGAAAGCGGATCTGATGGACTCCAAATCTGGATAAACCACCAAGGAAGCCAAGGCAATTAAAATCCATGGCCAAGGGCGCAAAGCGTAATGCGTAATGTTGAAAAGCAAAGTAGCCGAAACCGCGTTTTTTTCGTCTTTAGCCGAAAGCATACGTTGGGCAATGTAGCCTCCTCCGCCAGGTTCGGCACCTGGATACCAAACGCTCCACCACTGCACGGCCAGTGGAATAACTAGAAGTGTAATAAACAATTCTCTGTTATTGAAGTCAGGAATTAAATCAAGTTTTGGTGCTACATTTGGATTGGCCAAAAGCTCCGTTAAACCACCTACTTCAGGTAAATTAATGATGTATACCGCTGCGGCAATGGAACCTACCATGGCGACTAAAAACTGTAAGAAATCGGTGAGAATAACGCCCCTTAATCCGCCCATCGAGCTATAGGCTACTGTAATTACGGATGCATAAAGCATGGTTTTCCAAGGTTCTAAACCAAACATGATTTCCCCAATCTTAATAGCAGCCAAGGAAACCGAAGCCATAATCATCACATTGAAGAAAACGCCTAAATAAATAGCGCGGAAGCCCCTTAAGAAGGCGGCCTCTTTTCCACTATAGCGAGTTTCGTAAAACTCTAAATCGGTAAGTACGCCTGATTTCCTCCAAAGCTTGGCATACACAAAAACGGTGAGCATACCCGTGACCAGAAAAGCCCACCATACCCAGTTACCAGCTACACCGTTCTGACGAACAATGTCTGTTACTAAATTTGGGGTATCGGCAGAAAAAGTGGTGGCCACCATAGAAATTCCCAATAACCACCAAGGCATATTTCTTCCCGATAGGAAAAATTCTTTTGAGCTGGTACCTGCCTTTTTTGATACTTTAAGGCCGATTAACAAAAAAATGACAAAAAAACCGAGGATGATAATCCAGTCGAGTGTCGCTAGCTGCATAATATAATGATTTGTTAAATTGACTCGTCTTGTCTTTTTCGACAACTTCGAGCCAACAATTATAATTAAAATAGAGGACATTATGGATTTGACTTTGGTAGTATTGGCCGCGGGCATGGGAAGCCGATATGGTGGAAATAAACAATTGGATGGAATTGGGCCACATGGCGAGATCATTATGGACTATTCAATTCATGATGCCATCAATGCTGGATTCACTAAAGTGGTATTTATTATCCGTACCGATTTGAAAGATGCCTTTGATGAGCACTACAAAAATCGATTCAACGGAAAGATTAAAATGGAGTATGCTTTTCAGAATGAATACACTGAGCATACTGCGCGATACGAAGCCGATAGAAAAAAGCCTTGGGGAACCACGCACGCTATTTTGGCTGCCAAACATCTCATCAATGAACCTTTTGTAGTGATTAATGCTGATGATTATTATGGTCAAGAATCTTTTGGTGAAGTAGTGACTGCCATGAAAAACTTAAAGGAGAATGAGTATTTGATCATGGGTTACAGTTTGGTCAACACGCTTTCCGATCACGGAACTGTGAACCGTGGCGTTTGCCAAGTGAAAGAAGACATGACCCTAACAGGCATTAAAGAGACTTTAGCCATCAGCAAAAATGGTGATGCTATTACTTATGAAGAAGATGGCGTGAAGCATTCGCTTGCTCCAGACACTTACGTGTCGATGAATTTCTTGGGTTTCCCAGCTTCTGCACTTCCTCATTTCGAAGAAAAGTTTGTGGCCTTTGTAAAGGAAAACCACACCAATCCTAAGTCGGAGTGTTTTGTTCCTGCTGAAATGGACAACTTAATGAATGAAGGAAAAGCTACAATTAAAGTAGTACCAACTTCTGCCTCTTGGCTTGGTGTAACCTATCAGGAAGACAAACCATTTGTAGTAAGCGGAATCAGTAAAATGATTGCGGATGGTAAATACCCAGAAGAAATAAAGTAATGAACATTGCCTTAGAAGCATTGAAGGCATTCCAATTAGAGGGGGCGATCGAAAAGGTTGCCCCTTTCGGTTCGGGCCATATCAATGATACCTATAAAGTAGAGTCTAGCTGTGGAAATTACCTGCTTCAGAAGGTGAACACCAAAGTTTTTCAGAATACCGAAACTTTAGAAAATAACCTCAATCTACTGCAAAGCTTACAGTCGAACGTCTTTGCAAAACACATTACCACTAAGAACGGAGTATGCTTTCATCTTGACCAAGCAGGCTGCTGGAAATTGCAAGAATTTGTATTGAATGCCTATGGGCCAACTACCGCTAATAACCTCACTTTGGTCGAAGAAGTGGGGAGAGGTTTTGGTATGTTTACCCAAGTTACGTCTACTCTAGATGCCGCAATTTTTGATGAAGCCATCCCAAATTTTCACAGTTTAAAATGGCGTTTAGAACAGTTGGATAAAGCTGTATCGCTAAACAAGGCGAGCCGAGTTGATGCCTCCAAAAAACTTATCGATCAGGTAAACGCTTTCAGTTGGATCGCTGATCATTTTAATAAGCTTGTTGAAAATGGTTTGCCGCTTAGGGTGTGTCATAACGATACAAAAATTGACAACATTCTTTTGACCGAAGGTAGCGATGAGTTTCGGCATGTGATCGATTTAGACACCACAGGCCCAGGTTATGTGCTTTCTGATTTTGGAGATATGATGCGTACATTACTATCACCAACGAAGGAAGCTGAGGTGGATGAAAGCAAAATTGAAATTAGAGAAGGTTATTTAAATGCATTGAAATCGGGATACCTTTCGGCTTGTGAAGAGTCGCTTTCGCCCCTGGAAATCCAGAATTTAGAGTTTGGAGGCTTATACATGACTTATATGCAGGCTATTCGTTTTTTGGCCGATTACTTAAATGGTGATACCTATTACAAGATAAGCTTCCCTGAAGAAAACTTTATCAGGGCGAAAAATCAGTTGATCTTGCTTCAGTTAATACATACCCAAACTTTTGGAGAGAAAGGCTAAGTGAAAGTGATAAGCTTGTTTTAATGAATTTCTACCGTTGAACAGAAATGTCCGTTTCCTTCAGTTGAAAAAATCGTTAGTTTTATTCGAACACAAACAAAAAACTATTCTATGAAAAGAGTTATGCTCACCTTATTTGTTATTTCCACTTTATTTTCGGCCAACCCCATGAGCGGTCAAACGTGGAAAGTAGACCCTGCACATTCAAGCATATTATTTAACGCAAAGCATTCGGGAATTTCCTTTGTAAATGGAAGGTTTGAGAAATTTGAAGCCACCGTTGAGGGTGGAACAGCAGAAGATTTTACCAATGCTAAAGTAACTTTTACAGCCCAAGTACAAAGCATCAACACGGGCGTTGACGGAAGAGATAACCACCTCAGATCAGCAGATTTTTTCGATATGGAAAACCACCCAACCGTTACTTTTAAAAGTACTTCTTTCACCAAATCAGGTGATGGTATGTATAAAGTGGTGGGTGATTTAACCATGCGCGGCAACACCAAACAAGTGGAGCTAATGGCACACCATATTGGGTCTATCGATACAAGGGATGGAGGCAAGAAAGTAGGCTTTCAGATTAAAGGAAGCGTGGATAGAAATGAATTTGGAGTTTCTGGTGCAGGAGGATCTGTAGCTCCTGTGATCGAGATTATCTGCAATGTAGAAATGGCAACGCAAAAATAGCCCTTACAAACAATACTCAAGGGCTGGTTCATTTAATGGGGCAGCCTTTTATTATTTTTAGTTATGACTGAAAGAACCGCTGAATACTATATTGAAAAGCTAAACCTTTTAGCTCATCCAGAAGGCGGCTATTACGCTGAAAATTATAGATCGGAAGAAAGTATTGAGAAAAGTGCACTGCCCAACCGTTATCCATCAGCTAGGGTTTTCGGTACCTCAATTTACTTTTTACTTACTCCTGATAGTGTTTCAAATTTCCACAGACTTAGCTCAGACGAAATTTGGCATTTTCATGACGGTGGTGCAGCCTGCATCCACATGCTTTCACACGAGGGGAAATTGGTTTCCAAAACCATTGGAAAAGACTTGGGAAATGGAGAACAGTTTCAGGTGGTTATTCCAAAACACCACTGGTTTGCCGCAGAAGTTGTCAAGGGAGATTTTATTTTAGTAGGCTGTACTGTATCTCCTGGCTTCGAGTTTGAGGACTTTGAATTGGCCGATCGCTCCACTTTAAGTTCCGTTTATCCCGATCATAAAACACTGATTAAGCGTTTCACGAAAGCATAGTTGTGTTCTGCATAAACATGCAGTGAAACTTAAAACTAAAAACAACGATATGCTTTTAACAACAACCCCAACCATTGAAGGTCACACGATTACAAAGTACCATGGTGTAATTACAGGCGAAGCCATTATTGGTGCCAATTTATTCAAAGACATTTTCGCCAGCATTACCGATTTAGTCGGTGGTCGTTCTGGCTCCTACGAGAAAGTGCTTCGCGAAGCAAAAAATAATGCAATGCAAGAATTACAATATAACGCTCAAGCAATGGGCGCCAACGCAGTAGTGGGCATTGATTTGGATTATGAAACGATAGGGCAAAGTTCTAGTATGCTTATGGTTACGGCAAGCGGAACAGCGGTAACCTATCAATAAGATACACCAATTGGTGTTTTCTATCCCATAAAGCCTCGGTTTCTAGTAAATCGGGGCTTTTCCTTTGGCAATCACACATAAACCTTTGACACTGCTAAAAGTTAGTTAAGCATAGTTAATGCTGCTCGACTGTCGGGCATATTGATCAATTAAGAAATAATTTATGCTCTATAAACTGATAGAAAATCCTTCAAGCCATTTTGATTTAATTGAATACACTCCTGTAGTTCAAAGGTCAATCTACAATGGTAATGACCCTGATGATAGTGACTTCCTTTCTAAAAATCCCGATTTGATATGGGGAATACTGATCGGAATTATGGCAATAGGTTTTATTTGGTACACCTTTTTTAGAAAAAAGAAAAGATAGCCTGTTCAATTAGAGATTGACTCTACTAAATAGACCTAAGATACAGCTGTTCTACTTTCTCTCTGGCCCAAGGCGTTTTGCGCAAAAAAGTAAGACTCGATTTAATGGATGGATTATGCGTAAAGCAGCGAATGTTGATTCTATCACCCAATTCTTCCCATCCGTATTTCTTTACCAGCGCCTCTAGTATATCGGCCAGCTTTATTCCGTGGAGGGGGTTGTTAGGTTGGGCTTCTTTTGGGGTGGTCATAGTTTTATTTCTTTCAGGTAATAATATAGTTCCTTCGTTGCCACTCAGGATGAAAAGCAGCGTGCAATAAAATGCTTTACTGGCTAAAATTGAGTAATTAAAATTGGCCTTGACAAGAATGCCAAGGCCTTTATTTATATTTCAGAATCTCTATAGAAATTACTGATGTTGCCAATAATTTGATCGTATATGCGGTCTACAAAACCGATGAAAAGGGTTTGAGGTGGTGGCGGAGGCAACTCCTTCAACTTACTCATTTCTATCTCATCGCGGGTAAGCGCTCTAGAGTCTCCGTTAAACGAAGCCCACTCATGCACCCAAACATCTTGGTTTGGCAATTTACGATTGGTTAAAATTCGGTCAGTATAAGCATCTCTTATTTCGAAATTCATAACCCCCTGAGACGAAAGCGTTTTGCGATTAATCGTTAATTCGGCTTTCACAGTATTGTACACATCGTGCTTCACGCCTTTGTCGTCAGTAAACTGACCTACCACTACGCTATCACGCTTTACCTCTTTGGTTTTCGATTCAATCAAAGTTTGACCCAAAACGAAATCATCAAATTGCATCGATACGATTTGGTCGGGTTGCAAATCAATCTGCTCAGCTTCATCAACAGTGAAAAACTGAACGAATCTGCCTTGGCTAAATCTATCTAGGTACTCGATTACTCGGTTTTCAAAATACTCATTGGTCAGCTCCAAACTGCGAGAATGAATAGGAATTGGCTCGATTAAAACCCTAACCGTTCCCATGATTCTAGCGTCAGTCAATAGACTGTCAATGTTCGGTACGTTTCTATCAAAATTGAGTGCAAAATTGAAATGCTTAAAAGCCCTTCTTCCACCTTCGATGGTATTGGTAGCTAAAGCGTTATTCCCCAATTCTATCTGATATTCAGCAGCTTTTCTGGCAGCATCGCTTTCTTCGCTAACATAAGATTTGGGCATTACCAGCGATAAACAAGCTGGGCATCGCTGAATTTGACGATAATAACTGTTCAACTGCTTGTACTGATAGTAAGTAGCCTCCCATTTATTTGGGTCGTTATTTACAGCCAACATGCGGATGTAATCCATATGATAATTGCTCGCCAAACGATAACCCTCAATCAATACATCTTGCGATTTCTTATTGTCTGGGTTCGATTGTAAACGATTGATGGCACGGTCTAAAGCCGTTTCATAATTGCCTTTTTCAAGTGCATTTTTTCCTGTAGCACAGCTTACGATAGTCAGCACCATAAGGGCTAAAAGTGAGTGTAAAAAAGTTTTCATAAGCTTTATTGTTTGGTTGAGTAAGCCATTATTCCAAAATGAATGCCAAATTAGCTTTTATTCTCCTCATCTAATTCAATGATCTTAGATTTCATCATTTCATAAACTTGATCTTTTAGGGCTGGAAGGTCCTCCTGGGTCATGTTTTGGGTAGAAATGGGTGGTAGAAAATAATTATGAATTAGTCCTGGTCTCAAGCCCAACTGACCTTTAGGCATAAGCCTTTTTGCATCGTGAATAATCAAAGGCATAATGGGAGTACTCGTTTCAATGGCCAACCTGAAAGGGCCGTTATAAAAAGGAAGCAGAGGTTCATCGGTATTGTTTCGTGTGCCTTCTGGCGCTACCATAATGGATAAACCCCGGTTTAAGTTTTTCACCAGTTTCTGAACACTTTTCTTTCTGCTTTCTTCGCTGGTACGATCTACCCATACCGCAAAGCTACTGGCAATAAACCCGAACAAAGGAATTTTGGCCAATTCCTTTTTACCCAAACCTTTTAATGGAACGGGAATAGCCCTTGGAATGGCAGGAGCATCTAAAAACGAAGTATGATTAATCGTGAAAATATAAGGCTGACCACGCTGAACCAACTTTCGGTTGTGGGTTTTAAAATGTATGAAAGAAACCATTGAAAAAAGGAAGACCCAAACTCGGGCAAAAAAGTAACTGAATTCATCCAGTTTGGGGCTGATCAATCTTGGAATTACCGTAAAAGGAGACAGCGCAATCATAATGGCTACAAACCAAATGGCGCACCAAGCTGTGTACAGTATTTGAATCCCTTTTTTCAGCATAAAATCTTTTCTGAAGAATTAGCTAAAATAGTTTTTTTATGTGGAATGCGTCATTAGATTTGAGCGGAAATTAATGACAATTGACCATGATTATTCATCCAAATCATGACTCAATTTAAAGAAAAGGATGAACTTCACTCTTTACTTGCAGCCCACACCCTCACAGGTTTGGGCTTTTTTTGTGGATTAGTTTAACTTGAGGCAAATCTTGAAATATGAAATTCGGAAGTGTTGAACACCCAGAGAAAATTGATTTTACTTTACCACATGACCACCCAGATACCGCCAAAGTTTTGGGGAAGTCAAACGCTAAGGATAAACCAAAGATTTATGTGGGTTGCGCCAAATGGAATAAAACTGATTTGAAGGGCTTTTACCCGAAAGGCACAAAGGATGAACTGACTTACTATGCTACTCAATTCAATAGTATTGAGTTGAACGCCACTTTCTATAATTATAGCGCTGAGCAGTTTGAAAACTGGTATGGAAAAACACCTGCCGATTTCAAGTTCTTTCCAAAAATTAATCAGATGATCAGCCATAGAAAGCGATTGAACGATGCGGATCGTTATACTGAAGATTTTGTAAATGCCTTGTCGGGCTTGGAAGAAAAAATGGAGCAAACCTTTCTTCAATTGCACGATAATTTTGGGCCAAAAAACTGGGATAGACTAGCGCATTTCATTACAAATTTCCCCAAAGGAATTCCGCTTGCGGTAGAAGTAAGGCATACCGATTGGCTGAATGATGCTGAAGTTGCTGATCGATTTTATGCGTTACTCGAAGAAAACAATGTGACTAATATCATTACCGATACGGCTGGTCGAAGAGATTTACTTCACATGCGTTTGGCAACACCCAAAGCCTTTATTCGCTATGTAGGTGCAAATCATGAAAGTGATTATGCACGCTTAGATGATTGGTTCGATCGAATTAAAAGCTGGATTGAAATCGGTGGTTTGGAAGATATTTACTTCTTCGTTCACCAAAACCTTGAGAAAGCCTCGCCTTTGCTTTCGGCCTACTTTATTAAGCGACTGAATAACGAACTGGGTTATAATTTACATGTGCCCGAACAGCAAGGTGGGCAAACGACTATGTTTTAATTGTAGCGTAAATCTCAAATAGAACAATCGCTCGGTTGTGCCGAGTGATGATTAGCCTTTTGACCTGAAGGCAGTAAGAGACAAATCACTTGTTCAACTTTTAATTATCACTCATTCCTCAGGCAATCGATAGGGTTTGTTTTGGCGGCTTTTATCGTTTGCCCCAACACAGTGAGCCATGCCAAAAGTAGTATTGCGAACCCTGAAAAGAATATTGACCACAGTTGAATGTTGGTTCTGTAGGCAAAGTTAGCGAGCCACCAATTTTCGATACCGTAAGAAGCCAAGGGCGCAGCGATGGCAAACGCAATTAAGACCATTATCGTAGTCCTTTTACCAAAGAGCACTATGATATGGATTAGCCCAGCGCCATTCACTTTTCTAATGCCGATTTCCTTTGTCCTGAGTTTTATAATGAAACTCGAAAGCGCAAAAAGACCGAGGCACGCAATGAACAGGCTGAGTCCGGAGAAAACTTTGAAAACATTAAGTAGTCGAGCCTCTTTTTTGTATGAAGCATCAATCATTTGGTCCACAAACTGAAAAATGAAAGGATCCCTTGGCCTTAATTCCTTCCATTTGGATTCTAAATTTGCCACTACCTGCCGAAGGTCACTTTCTTTATTGATCCTTACTAATACCTTGCTTGCTCTTTCAAATAGGATTTCATTGCTTTTTATTACCAGAGGAGAAACCTCATTATAAAGATCGTCATAGTTAAAATCATGAACTGTTCCCACCACCGTATAATTCAAAGATGATCCATCGGCAAGAATTTCTGTTACTTGCTGGCCTATAGGCTCTGATAGGTTTAGGGCTGTTACAGCAGATTCATTCAAAATGACCGAAAGGGAATCCCAAGAATCAGGACGAAACATTCTTCCTTCTTTAACTCTCAAACCCATAACCTCAGGGAAATTGTCACCAACTTTCATGGACTGTACACTGATCAGTTGATTGCTTATTTTTTGTTGATATTCTTCTTGCCAAAAAATGCCAAGGCCTAACATGGAAAGTGAACCAGCAACAGACTTTATCTGGGGAATGGATTCTATTTCATTGATATATGACTTTGCGAAATTAGGGTCCATGTGAAAATCTCCAGAGATCACCGCGAGCTGCTCTTTGTCATAACCCAAATCTTTATCAAGTATGAATTTCATTTGGTTCTTCATTACAAACATGCCAATGACCAAGCAGATAGAAATGAAAAATTGAAAAACCACTAAACCATCTCTAAACCAAAGACTCCTTTTACCACTTATAAATTGGCCCCTCAATACCATGAGTGGCCGAATATTGGCGGCCATAATGGACGGGTAAACTCCAGCAAGAAGGGTTATGATCAATCCAATCGAAAATAACAGGCCAATAGTTTGTAGGCTCAATTGGAAGCTAAGATTCCTGCCTATGAGTTCGTTGAAATAAGGCTGAGTAAGCCATAATAATACCAAAGCAAGTAGGAGGCTGGCCATGGAGATCATTGAGGTTTCAATAAAAAACTGACTAACAATCTGGCCTCTTCTAGAACCCAATATTTTCTTGGTGCCCACCTCTTTCGCTCTTGCTATTGATTTGGCAGATGAAAGGTTGATAAAGTTGATACTGGCCAAAAGTATGATCAGGATGGCTACTACGATCATGGTCTGGTCGGAACGCATGTTTCCGCCAGATTTCATACCGCCTAAATTATCAGGGTGCAAGTAAAGCTTGCTCAGAGGAACAAGAAAATAATGGAAGTCATTACCTGCTGTTTTGTAATCTTCCCACGGCATTCGGTTTATGCTTTCAGAATAAATGGAAAGGTTTTTATCTACAGTATTTTGGAGTTTTGCCTGTAAACTTTCAGGGTTCGCTTCTGGGTGAAGTTTAAAATAACAAGCCACATCGGGCTTCATAAAATTCAAAGCACTAAATCGACCAATAGTGTTAATGGACATTAAGAATTCAAAGCTCAAATGGGTGTTGGCAGGCAAGTCCTCACAAACTCCAGTGATATTGAAATTACTTCCCGACATTCTAATGATTTTCCCAATCGGGTTATCATTACCAAAATGCCGTTTTGCAGCCGTTGATGTCAGCACCATCGATTTTGGCTCTAAAAGAGCAGTTTTGGGGTTCCCCATTAACATGTTGAGGCCGAAAAAAGAAATGAAATTACTATCGGCTGCAACTACGTTTTGATGGTAATTCTTGATGTCATTTTCTGAATTGGTATAAGAAATGAGCATGCTTCTGAAAGGGCCCGCAAAGGTGGTAAGCTGCTCTATTTCTGGGTGATCATTCAATGCTGCTTTTGCCAAGGAATGTGGCACCGCTCCAATCACTTCGTTATGATCTGGATACTGTCGATCCAAAGCCATTTTATAAATGCGATCGCCATCTTTGATCTCTCGATCATAAGAGAACTCGTCTTGTATGTAGATCAGCAAATGCGCAGCGCTTGCAATTGCTACAGCCAACCCAAAAATATTGATAGCCGAATATCCAAAGTTCTTCTTTAGACTTCTGAAAGAGGTTTTACAGTGATGTTTGAACATTGTGAGTGGGGTAAATATCTTCCTTTCTTTATAATTAAAAATCAAGTTTGGCCGCATCAGCTTTAGTATTTGAGCATTGTATAAGCGCCTGGATTTTTTGACAGAATGTTGCTCAAGAAGATCTGAAAAGACCTCTTCCATATCCCCTTCAATTTCTTCCAAGAAATCTTTCTTGATGAAGAGCCGAAGGAGCTTAAGTGACCAGCGAGGTGGTTCAGGATTGATCTTCTTTTTAAGATCACTCATTTCTCAAGCAGTCCACAGGGTTGACTCTGGCTGATTTAAGTGTTTGAAAACCTACGGTCAGCCAAGCAATTAATAAAGCGGAAACACCAGCTAAGGCAAAGAACCACCATTTCAATTCGATGGAATAAGCAAAGTTGTGAAGCCATTGGTTGGAGAAGTAATAGCCAATAGGAATGGCTAGAATTATAGAGATCAATACCGTTTTGGTAAAAGTGGCAGAAAGCAATTTCACCACTACTAACTGACTTGCGCCCAATATTTTTCTAATTCCAATCTCTTTGCTTCTTCGTTCTGTGGTAAAAGTGGCCAAGCCAAAAAGACCAAGGCTCGAAATGAGAATGGCAGTTCCCGCCATGTAGTTAGACAATTGGGCTACCTTATCTTCCGTGCTATACAGGGCTCGATAATCATCTTCTAAAAAGGAAGACTCGAAGTCGTGTTTTGGGTTGAACTTGGCGTAAATCGTTTTGATTTTTTCAAGTGTGTTTACTTCAGCCCCTGGTTGCAATCTGACGATAAAATCATCACCGCTGCTCCTGAAGCGGAAAAGCATAGGCTCAATTTCTTGGTGCAATGAACCATATTGAAAATCACTAACCACTCCTATCACTTCCTTAAAGTCATTGGGTGAAGCTTCTAGCTGAAAGCCAATAGGGTCTTTTAATCCCATGAATTTCACTGCGGTTTCGTTGAGCATGATTTTGCTCTCATCGTCATTCATTTCTTTAGAAAATGCCCGGCCTGCTACAAGTCTTAAATTCAGCGTTTCAACAATATCATAACCGATTCTTGGCGACTTAAACAGGTGATTGTCATCCGCGTCACCTTCCTCCCATGAGTAGCCGCTGCTGTTATCATTTCCCCAAAGAAAGTCTCCGGACATATTGCCAACACTGGTTACGCCAGGCAATGCCCTAAGCTCTGTTAAAAACGGAGTAGGATCGAAGCTTTCTGGACCTTTTCTGGTAAACGTAATGATGTTTTCACGGTCATAACCCAGCGGTTTGCTATAGGTATATTCCATCTGTCTGTTGATTGTAATTACCCCAATAATGAAAATAATTGACAGCGTGAACTGCACCACCACCAAACCCTTTCTAATCCATTCTTCACCCCTTAGGTTGGCTACTTTTCCTTTAAGCACCGCCACAGGCTTAAAGCCCGAAAGATAGAAAGCAGGGTAACTGCCCGCTAGTATTCCAGTGCCCAATACGATGGCTAAAAGAGGTAAAATGAAATCGCTTAGAGTAAATTCAAGCTGCTTAGAAGTAATCTCATTGAACTGAGGAAGAAGCAAAACAACCAAGCCAATGGCGACCAAAAGCGCCAGTAACGAGAGTAAAATAGACTCTCCCAAAAACTGAAAAACCAAGTCTCTGCGGTTGGCTCCAATGGCCTTTTTCACGCCTACTTCTTTCATTTTTTTGGAAGCTTGCGCAGTAGATAGGTTCATGAAATTAATGCAGGCAATCAGCAGAATAAAAATGGCAATGACCGTGAAAAGCCGAACATTCTCAATTCTACCACCTACTTGGATCCCATTCTCATAAGTACCGTAGAGGTAGTTTTTGGCATATGGCTGAATAAAGAGGTTTTGCTTATTGTTATCCGTTTTTTCATGCATTAAGTCCGCAATTTTCTGATTCAATTGCTCGGCATCTACCCCTTCTTTTAAGAGTAAGTAGGTGCGTGCATAACCACCTTTCCAATCTTCGGCCCATTCTTCAGCATCGATCAATACTTGGTAATTGACAACAATATTGAATTGCTCGGTGGCATTCTTGGTCGGATCCTTAAACACACCAGATACCACAAAAGCCTGATTGAAAAGTGAACTCTCCCATTCAATCGTATTACCCACTGCCTTTTCAGCCGAACCAAAAACAGTACTGGCCAGCGACTCTGAAATTGCAACTGAGTTTTTGTCTTGAATACTTTCTTTTGTTCCCGAAATCAGCGGGTAAGTCATTACTTGGAAGAAGTTGGAGCTCGCAAAAAGCCCGTTTACTTCAAAGTTTTTTTCGCTGTGGCTAATGGTGCCTTGAGGCCTGAAAAAGTGATTACCCACCCTGACGGCATCTTCCACTTCAGGATATTCTTCTTTTATGGCTTGCGCCAATTTGCCCGAAGTATAATCCCAAGTGAGCACGCTTTCGGGTAAAGTGAAGTTGGTGAAAACCCAATACAAACGATCATTTTTCTCATTGAAAGTGTCTACCGAACGTTCATCATTCACCCAAAGGAAAATGAGCAAGGCTGCAGCTAAACCCGTGGAAAGGCCAATTAAGTTGATGAGGAAAGTAGCTTTGTGTCGCTTGAAACCTCTGATCGTGATTAATAAATTGTGTTGTAACATACCGAGATAATTGAGTTGATGATTTCCGCTAAGCCCTCTGACCAAAGCAGGGCGTAGCAGTTTTAAGACTTCACGATTGTAAAGCCTTCTGGATTTTTTGACCGAGTACAGCGCGAGATTTTCAGCGAATACTTCCTCCATATCGCCTTCTATTTCTTCCAAAAAGTCTTTTTTTAGAAAGAAGCGTAGAAGCTTTAGTGACCAGCGAGGCGGTCGAATATCGTTTTGTGGGTTGTTCAAATTAAGTGGTGGCTATGTTGGGCATGGCTGACCAAAGTTGGGTGCGGATGTCTTTCATTTCTTCCAAAACCCTGTGGGCATAAGGCGTGGCGCTGTAAATACGCTTGCGCTTTCCTCCTCTTTTTTGGGTGGCTTCACCGAACTCAGAAGTCAGAAACCCCTTTTCTTCCATACGCTTTAAAGCGGACTGAATTGAGCCTACGCTTAGCTTTTCTTTCAGTCGGTCTTCCAGTTCACGCTTAATTTCTACCCCGTAGGCTTCGGCTTGAAGTACAACCACCGTCATAAGTACCAACTCTTCAAACTCTCCCAATTTGGTTTTCTTCATAGCTATATTATTCGTAATTGCAGTAAATATAGAAAATTATTTTATTCGTAATTGCAGTTTTTATAAAAAAGAGTAGAGGGTATTGAGAAATGAGTAGTAGGTTCTTGGCTATAATGTAGGTATTGAATATAGTAGAGTGCTCTTTAACCGCAAAGTAAACTAGGTTTCGAAAAGATTAAATCGGAGCGCAATCGCTCGGTTGTACCGAGTGATGTCTAGCGTTTTGGTTTGAAACCAACCTCCTATTAGTCACTCGGCAAAGCCAAGCGACTGTTGGAACCTATGTTAAGTGTACTAAAAGGCTAGTTTTGGGCAATCAGTATCAAGCTAAGTCATGCTGTAAGCATCCTTTTCAGTAACAAAAGGAGGAAAGCTATCCTGTAAAGCGTGAAGTTCCGAGACTTCGGAATCTACGAGGTGACTGTAATGTAGGTTTAAGTCGATGTTAGACTGCTTCGTGCCTCGCAGTGACGGTACTGGGCAAAGCCTGTTCGAACAGTCATGCCGAACTTGTTTCGGTATCCCTCAAGGATATTGGAGGGGCAATTCTTCAACTATTAGCTAATTGAAGTTCTTTATGCTGAAAAGAATAAATAGATACCAGTAGCTAGATTAAAGATAATACAAGTCCAACCTGCATAGGTTTTTAATTTTACACTGATCATCAAAGCAAATACATAAACCCAAGCTGAGATAATTCCTGAAAATATAGGGCCGAAAAGCCAAAGAAGACCACCTAATCCAGCGCCTTCAGGAATGTTGGCACTCATTGAGATAGCAAATGATACAATGACTGAAAGCATAATTCCCATAATGAACTTGGCCGTAAGATCGTCAAAGTACTTTTCTCGGTCGTGAGATTTTCTCTTGTCTGAAAAAATCAACCTCGATACCATCAAGATTATGGTTGCTAAATACCCAATAATAAAGTAGTTCACTTGGCCAAGTTTGTTTTCAATGTATCATTAAGATAGAGAAAAGATATTTGGGGTGAAAAACGAATGTCACATGCCCCTAAAATAAGCCATTACAATATCTCGGACATCGTTTTTGATGCCATTGAAATCTGGAGGGGCGATGGCCTGGCTTTGATAATCTTTGATAAACTCAAGGTTGGCTTCGCCACCGCTGAGAACAAAATCAGGAAGAGCTATTTTATAGGTTTTGGATGTAGAAAGCTTAGCACCTTTGATGTACCAGCCATCGGCTTTCTTTTCAGCATTGGCCAACTGTAAATAACCACCAATGCCTACATTGGTCACTGTGCCAACTTCTAGAATGCGTTGTACTACATCGCCCTTTAAATCCACTACGGAAATGCCTCCTCCAAAAGGAAAAGAGCGAAGAATATCATATTCTGTAATGGTGCCGGTAAGTTCATCATCTAAACGAATGGAGCCGGAGTTGAAAATCGCTAAATCAGCTTTGGGTACAGCAAACAAAAATGCCTCGGCTGTCATAATTGGGTAATCGGTAGGACGATAGCGAATGCTACTTTCGCGTCCATCGAGAGTGTCAGCGGTGGCCATTACAATTTCATTGGGCGTGTAGCCCATGTTTGCCATACTTTCATTGGAAATGTTCACCCATTTGTCAACTAGGGTCTTTACCTCTGTGTCTTCTGCTACGCCATCATTAATAGGCAATAGCTCAGAAGTAATACTGGTTTTGCCTGTAGTTTTATTATAACTGACGCGATGTACATACACGGTTTTTGCATTGGCATCGGCTTTGGTCATTAGTGTGTTACCAAAGGTATACTTCATGTTGGCGTGATCGTGGCCACCCAAAATCAGGTCGAGTTCTGGTACAAAATAAGTAGCCAATGAGTCGTCCATATCTTCTTCTAAATGGGTGACACCAATAAATACTTCTGCATCATTCTTTATAGTGTTATACACTTCCTTCATCGACTCGTATTTGTCGGTATAACTCACATACTTTTTTTTGGTAAAAGGTACGGTACTGCCAAAAAACGCAATGTCAACCCCGTCAATGGTTTTTATTATATGATCAGGGAAAGGTTGACCGTTCTTTGTCCAAGAGACGGTATCATCATTTGCAACATGAAAAACATTAGTGGTGGTCCATTGAAATTTTGATTCGGCAATTCGTTTGATCAGTTCATCTTCATTAATGTCGAATTCATGATTGCCTGGCACTACAATGTCCACGCCCACAGCATTCATCACTTCCACCATGTGTTTACCTGCTATTTTTTCGCCCTCATAAGTGAGCGTTCCAATTAGCGAAGGGCTAACGAAGTCTCCTGAAAGAATGGTAAAAACATTCGGGTTTTCTTTCAATAGATTTTTTCTGACCGTTGCTACACGGGCCATTCCACCCACTTTACCACCTTCTAATGGCGCAATCTCATAGACATCGTTCATTTGTAGAAGAGTAAAATCGACAGTGTCAGTTTTAGGCGAACATGCGCTTGATAAAATGAAGAGAACAGACAGAAGGAGAAGTGAAAATCGGTTCATGAAAATGTGGTTTTTAACTTGGAATAAAGTTAGTAAAAATGAGTTTGAAACTGGTAGACTTCGGAACACTTTAAAGTGGTTTAACCGTAAAGAATGCGGAGTTTTGGAAAAGACTTGGTCTGTTTCTTTAGAATCAAAAAAGTCTTAAAGCTTACGATTTAACTATTAGGCCACTATTTGTTGTCATATACCTTCAGCCGCTTTAATGGCTTCCCATTCTCCTTGAAGTGACTCTAGTTCCAGTTCAGCTTTTTCTAAATCAGTTTTTTTGTCGCTTAGTTTGATTTCTACTTCTTGAGTTGATTTAGCCTGTTTTTCATATATGCTTGTGGTAGAGTTAAGAGCTTTATCGATTAGTTTAGAAAGCCCATCAAAATCATTGTTATCTGCTTGAGAACTCACCAATTGCTGAGATAGGGAATTAGATTGTTGATTTATCAAACCCAAGGTAGACTTACTCACGCTGCACGCAGGTTCTGCAGTAAAAACAGATTTACATGCCGTAATACTTAGGGCCATGGCGTTATTGGCATCTGTCGAACTTTCAGATAACATGGAAACAAGTTCAGACGAGATCAATGGATTACTATGCTTTTTTCTGGTAACTAGTATGGCAAGACGGTTAATCTTATTAGCTGAGTATGTCAGATGATTAAGTAAGTCATTTGTTTCCCCTGCCAAGGCTTGAGATTTTGAATGCATAGCGATTTCCTGACTTATACAGTTTGAAGAAAGCACTCTTAATTCATGTGAGTTCCTTACTATCTGCTCAAAGAGTTCTTGGTTGGATTGTGCTTCTTCCTTTTCACACTTTGCTTTCTCTAGCAGGGTATTAAAGGCCTCGTATTTTTGAGTTAGTGAAACTACATCCGCCTGTAGTCTTGTTATTTTTTCTTTTGCATCGAGTATTTCAATCTGAAGAGACTCACTTTTATCAGCTTGCATAAGTACCTATTTTGTTGTTTGAAAAATGAAAGGGGCTGTAAGCCTCAAGGCAGAAAGAGAGTTGGTAAACTGATTAACTACAGTCAATTTTTCAGTACAGAAGGAAAGTACAACTGGTAAATATGTTTTACCCTCAATCAGCGGATTACCAAAATTGTCTGTGGTAGCTCCGGTAATCTGTGTCGTTCCTACAATTGATGATTCTTCCTCATTTATTTTCTTCTTTACAATGTGTGCCACATCGTAACACCCTGCATTTACTTGCTCGGCTATTGATGTACTAAATGGGAACGTTAGTGAACCATCTTTTCCGTTGGAATCAATAAGCAAATACATACATCGATACTCTACCTTGAAATCGGTGTTTTCAATTAAACCAAAGCTGAGTGTATTGGTAGTTTTGTTAAGTTTTATGCTCTCACTTTCCGCATGTTGTAATGTGTGGCTTAAACTAAAGGGCTGGGAAGGTGCTGATAGATAATCATTGTAATTGTTTATCGCCTTTTTATAATCGGACGTATAAGCAGCAAGCACGAAAATAGCATACGCTTGGCCTAATTGGATGGGGTCTCCATCTGAGTCAATCAGGTCTTTCGCATTAATGGTTATTGATGCACTTTGTTGCGGATCTGTCTCTGATGGAACTACCTCTCCAATGACCTTCTGATTTAGTATGGCTTGTTCGGCATCAGCAATAGTAAAGATTAACCTTTCACTGTTTTTAACCAGCAGTATGTAATAATTCTTTGCAATGCCCTTACCTCCTTCAAATGGTTCTTTTAAGTAATCGAAGCTGACAGTAAAACTTTTAAAAGATTGGTTTTTGACTTCAAGGTTCAGGTTTAGTTTTTCATTTGCCAAAATCAAACTATTCTCCAATGCCTTACGGTTGGCACTGGTTAATTTGAATGTCTCATTCGCTTGGCTTTCTCCAGCATTAGTATTTTTCAGAGCCTCACATGTTGAGTTGAGGTGCTCTTTGACTGTAGCCAATTGATCGTTTAATACTGACACTAAATCTTTAATTGAGACATTTGTTTTTTCTGCGGTTGAGTTTAAAGTAGGAATGTCGACCTCCGCTGCTAAGAGAGTAAGTTCCATTGAAATTTGAGAGGCACTTTCTGCTAAATAAGCAGTTTTGCTTATTAGTGCGTTACACTCATTTGCCATTTCGTATATCTCTGAATTAAAATCTGCGGCATTGACCATTGAAAAAACGCTGCCAATATCACTAGCTAATTTCATAATGGCGTTGGAGGCAATCTGAACATTTGCTGCGGTAGTGGCACTAAGTGACATCGCATTTTCGACCAATGCTTTTCCTTGATTGGCTGAAGTAAGAATATTAGAGACTAATTCTTTTAAGGAATCTGCTTCGTTGAAGAGCCTTTCTTTAGAACCGTAGCTTACCTGAGCCAAATCTCGTTTACTTTCTGCATTTAACTGTGAACCTTGGGCATAATAAAGAGCTAATTGTGCGGCTTGATTCGAAGAAGATTGTATGGCAAGCTCACTTTCTTGAGTGCTCAAAATATCAATCATTGTTTGCCTCAAATTATCATTAAATGAATTCATAAATACTTGGCCCTCGGTTTATTAACTTTCCTATTTATACAAATTGACTAAAACTTGAAGAATAACCAACGGGTAGTAGGTTATTTAAAACATGAAGGGGCTAAGGAGTTTCGATAGAGGCTTGCTTTAATAATGGCAAACTTATCATAAATACTAAGCAGTTCTTTTTATTCACTCAATTCAGAGCATTCAAAACCTTGGCTTTTTAATAATGTAATGACCGTTTCAGGAGCTACTTTTTCGGTTTCTACACGTAATATTTTATCGCAATCCTCAAGGTCAAAGTTCCATTCTTCGTTTGACATTAGGGTTTTCAAAAACGGCTCTACCTGTCGCACTTGTTTTTCGCTTATCACAGAGGTTTTAAAAACATGAATCATGACAATTATTGTTTGAGGGTTTAGGTGGTTACTAGTGTGATACCGCTCAAGTCCGCCTTTCCATTTTTCAGAAATTCGTAAGTCATCCTGTCCGCTTTACAATCAATAAACTTGATGCGTTTCATACTTCTGCATTTAAAGAAGGTATTGTAAAGCGTTGCGTTTTGAAACGTAACCTTGCTAAAAGCAGTGTTTTCAAAAGAACAGTCCTTTAATACACCATCAAAGACTAAATTGGTAAAATTGGTATCAACGAATGAGGTGTTTTTCCACACAGCATTTTGAATTGTGTTTTTAGTAAAGTCGCATGATTTAATAATAGCTCCGGAAAAATCTGCACTAGAGAAATCGCAGTTTTTAACATGGCATTCCGTAAACTCAGCCCCTTTCAGTACACTGTTTTGAAAGTTATTGCTGACCAAGAATGATTTCTGAACATAACTATTGCTGAGGTCGGAATTTGAGAAGTCACAGCCATCCACATGATTGCCTTTTAGAAGAAGTCCTGACAAATCTGACCCTGCAAATAAGCAGCGCTGCATATTAGAGGAACTGAATTTTTCGTGTAGATTTTTTAATCCAGAAAAATCAGCGTCTACCCAGTTTCCGCGCGACATATTCCAACTCGGTCTTTTCTCAGTGTTAATTGCAGACGACCTTTCTTTTTCAGACAACTCTTCAGGTTCAGTTTTAGAAATTGAAGATGGAAAGTCTTCAGAAAAGTAATTGAGATCGACACCTATAATTTTAGCTAACCTGTTAAAAGTAATAATGTCTGGAATAGACTCTCCTCGTTCCCATTTCCCAACTGCTTGTGCGCTTATAAATAGGCGTTCGGCAAGTTGTGCTTGAGAGATGTTTAGTTTTTTGCGTGCTTCGGCAATTTTACTGCCTATCATCTTGGTTTCCATAGGTCTTGTTTCTTGTTCTTTCTACACCGCAAATATATTGGGCTTCATTTTCACAGTTGGCAACAATAAAGCTCCTCTTAGTTGTATTTGGGCTATTTATCGTTGTTATCCAACAACCAATGGTTGTATCTGTAGGTTTTGAGGAGTAAGGCTTGTTGAAAAACAAAAAGCGACCTGGTGTTAAGTTTTTTCAACCGACATTATTCTCACAAGCACGTAGCTGAACCGAACTCGGCTACCCAGCCAATTCATCGCAAACGAAACCTTGGCTATTTAATATGGTGATCACCGTTTCAGGAGCTACTTCTTCGGTTTCAATACGTAAGATTTTATCGCAGTCTTCTAGGTCAAAATTCCATTCTTGGCTAGGAAGTAGAATATTTAAAAATGAGCCCACAACCTGGGCTTGCTTTTTACTGACTACGGAAGTTTTAAAGACATGAACCATGGTAATTGTTGTTGTATAGTTTGAGTGAATTGGCAAATCATTGGTTAATCAATTCTTCGTAAGTTGATTTGAGTCGCTTGCGAAGAAACTTTACAGCGTAATGTTTTCTAGAGAGCAAAGTGTTTACGGCAATGCCAGTGGCCTCTGAAATTTCCTTTACTGGCAAACCCTCCAGTTCAGTAAGTTCAAAGATTTCGCGTTGCTCAATAGGCAACTCGGTAAGCACTTGCTCTAATTCTTCCCACATCAGAGAGCGGATATAGACATTGATGGGGCTATCTGAATCCTCTGTTTGAGGGAACAGCGTTGCATAAACGTCTAAGGATTCATCGCCATCGGATTCCATAAGAAAGCTAGCCTCCTTCTTTTTCTTCTTTTTATTAATAATGAGGTTTCGAGCAACACGAAATAGCCAGCCAGAGAGATTTTCAATTGGATTGTGTGTTTTGTCCATCGTTTTAACGAACTGATAAAACACATCCTGCGCAATATCTTCGGCATCTTCTGTAGTGGGAACTCTGTTCTTAATGAAAGAGCGAATTCGGGGCTGATGCTCCTTAATCTGTCTTTCTAAGTCTTCCCTATATTCGCTTTTACTCACGCTCAGGACCATCATTATCTTTTACGTCCGAATAGGAAAAACAATCATTTTTATGCTCCATCCATTGAGCGAACTTTCTCTTTTTGAACCATTCCTTGCGTTCCTCAGGGTTCATATTCATCCATTCTTCACGACCTTTGTGGTCACCCCATTTGTGTTTATGAGAATGTTTCTTTTTACCCCCCATTCCTGAAAAAAGGATTCTTGAAAGAATGAACAAACCTAGGGCTTGCCAGAAAGTGATCGTAGTAAGGCCGAAAAGATCAGGCATTAACCAGTTCCACAAAAGCATAATTACTGAGCCGAATAAAAACAGCGCTGCTGCGCCAAACACAGGGAAGAAAATGTATTTGTACTTATATATAAATTCTTTCTTTCTCATTTCGATCATTAATTATGTTCTCTTGTATAGGTAGACAATTGAGAAGAAAAAATATTTTAGGCCGTTTGATTTTTTTTAAAATCGAACCTCAATCGCTCGGTTGGGCCGAGTGATGATTAGCGTTTTGGCTTCAAGTCACTCGGCTAAGCCAAGCGACTGTTTCAGTATCCATCAAATTAGTGGAGGAGAATTACACCAACCACCTTGCTGTTAAGCAGGATCTTTGGTCATGCTAAATTGTGTCAGGTAAACTGTATCCTGTCCTTGTTGGGCAACTACAATTTGTCCACTTCCTATATTGTCAGCCGTGAGTTGTCCTTGCATAATGGAGAACCATTCGGAATTCTCATCTCTTTGCTGCGTCCAAAAAGAACTATCGTTTTGCCACCAATAGAACTTAATCTCAGGGTCGATACCTGTAATGTATGTACCCGTATTGTCGGTTTTGAAGTGGAAGGTTCCCTTCACATTTTGTGTTGTAACAGACCATTTGGTACCGCCTATACTTACAGTTTTTTGGGTGTTTGAATTGCTTGTGTCCATGATATTGTGTTTTAAATAGTGATGTTAGTTACGGGGCCTGTCGTAGTAGTCAACAGGGGTGTTAAAACCATGATACAAACTACAAGATTTCTTCTTGTTTGCGAAGGATAAGCACAAGCTTTTCTTCTTTCAGTTTTATTGAAGATTGCCTATTACTTTAAACTAGACTGGTGATCAATCTAATTTTCTCCTTTCTTAAAGAGGAGAGTAAAAAACTCCTTCCAAAAATTATTTTCCATTTACTTAACAAGTATGAAACTAATTATTACTTTTACTTTTGTTAAGTAAACAAATAACTATGTCGGAACATTCGTTGGGTGAGTTTGAGGAGCTGGTATTACTGCTCGTAGCCGCCAATAACAAAGAGGCGTATGGCGTACTGATCCTTGAAAACCTTGAAGAAAAATTAGGGAAGAAGGTCAATGTCAGTGCCGTGCATGTGGCCCTCAAACGCATGGAAAACAAGGGTTTTGTAGAATCTAGTTATGGCGGCATCACCAACGAGCGTGGAGGCCGCAGAAAAAAATATTATAGCATTACTTCATTAGGGAAGAAGGTACTGGATCAGCAATACGAAGTCAGAACTTCGATTTATCAGCAAATTCCTAAAATTTCATTTGGTCAATGAAAGCCCAACCACCAAAAAGAGCACTTCAATTTCTGCGCTGGTTTTGCAGGGAAGATTACCTCGAAGAATTCGAAGGTGATCTAATTGAGCTCTTCGAGAAGCATTTTGAAGCATCACCCAAAAAGGCCAGAAGAAAATTCTTTTGGGGCGTAATGCGCTCTTTGAGGCCTGGGTTTACAAAAGCATTTTATAAGGTCAACTATTCAATAACAACAGCTATGTTTAAAAACAACTTGAAGGTGGCGTGGCGCAATGCGCTTCGACAACCTTTTTTCACTTTCCTTAACACATCGGGCCTTGCCATAGGTATGGCAGGCGCCTTGATCATTACTTTATTTCTCCACGATGAGCTCAGCTTCGACAAAATGTTTGCCGATGCAAATCGCATTTATCGAGTCAATATCGACAACCGAACCGCGGGAGAAACCAATCACTTTGCAGCCGTTTCTAGTCCTTTGGCCAATGTAATGCAAAGTGATTTTCCGCAGGCAGAAATGATCACCCGATTAAAGGTGAGCAACAGCATTTTATTGAAAGCGGTAGATGCCGAACAAAATGTAAAAGAAGATTACGTTGCTGGTGCAGACTCTACTTTTTTCGAAATGTTTGGTTTGAAACTGCTCTATGGAAATTCAAAAAACGCATTGCAAAAGCCAAACTCTATTGTACTCACCAAAACCGCAGCCCTCAAGCATTTTGATTTAGATAAAGCACTTGGCCAAAGCATGGTGCTCAATAATGATGAGATATATGTGGTCACTGGCGTGATGGACGATTTACCTAAAAACTCGTTTTTAAGAAATCATCAGGTTTTTATTTCACTTTCCAGTTTTGAAGACGCCAAAAGCTTGGCTTGGAATACTTGGAGCTTTCCCACTTTTGTGAAACTTAGCCCTACGGCAAATGAAGAAAATTTACAGGTTTATTTGAGCACGGTGAAAGATCGTTACTTAATTCCTTGGGCCATGACTTTTATGCCAGGACTCACCGTAGAAAGTGCCAAAGAAATGGAAAAATCATCTGGTGATTTTATGCGGTTTACCCCCATTGCTCTAACTGATATTCACCTGCATTCACCCAATATTGAAGATGAGTTAAGCACCAATAGCGATATTCAGAATGTATATATACTCGCTGCGGTTGGTCTATTCTTGATCATCCTTGCCTGTGTCAACTTTATGAACCTGTCTACCGCGCGGTCTCTGAAAAGAGCAAAAGAAGTGGGCGTGCGCAAAACGTTAGGCAGCAGTAGGTCAGGTTTGATCAAACAGTTTCTAACGGAATCTACCTTGGTGGCTTTTGTAGCACTGGTATTGGCCATTGTTATTGCAGCCATCAGTTTGCCTTACTTTAATCAATTGGCGGGAAAAGCTATTTCAATTCCTTTAGGGAATCCGTTGTTTTGGTTGGCACTCTTGGGGGTTTCGCTTGTTTTGGGTTTTGGTTCGGGGAGCTACCCCGCCTTTCTCATGTCGAGATTTGCACCCATTAAGGGAATGAAAGGAGGGGACATTAAAGGAAATGGAGGCAGAACGGTGATCAACAGCCTTGTGGTTGTTCAGTTTGCCATTTCACTATTTCTCATGTTGGGTACTTTTGTGGTTTTTCAGCAACTCAATTTCATTCAAAATAAAGACCTAGGGTATCAAAAAGATCAGGTGCTGATTATTGATGATGTAGATGCCACAGGCAAGCAAATCGAAGCTTTTAAAAACCAAGTGAAGACAATTGCTCAGGTAGAAAATGCTTCGCTGAGTAGCTATTTGCCAACCCCCTCGCCAAGAAGTGCCACCACCCTTTTTCCTGATAAATCGCTCGGAAGCGAAAATGCCTTGATCATTGGGAGTTGGGATGTTGATTACGACTACCTCTCCACCTTGGGACTGGAGTTGGTTGCCGGTCGTGATTTTAACAGGGAATTTGCCACGGATTCTAGCGCCATGATTTTGAACGAATCCACCGCTGTACTGCTTGGCTTGTCGCCCGAAGAAGCCATAGGAATGCGCTTCACGGATGATTTCCATAGGGAGGATAAGGAAAACATGCGCTACTTTACAGTGATCGGAGTGGTCAAAAACTTCCACTTTGAAACCCTGAGAAACAGCATTGATGCCCTTAGCCTAACGCTAGGCGGAAAGCCTAAGAAAATGCTCGTTAAACTGAATGCTGGAGATTTTTCGAAAGGCATTTCGGAATTGGAAACCGTATGGAAAAAGTTCGCGCCAAGTCAGCCTTTCAGTTATTATTTTATGGACGATTCCTTCAATAATACTTATGATGCTGAACAGCGTTTGGGCAAAATATTTGTGATTTTCACTTCGCTTTCCATTTTTATTGCCTGCCTTGGCCTGTTTGGTTTGGCGGCTTTCAATGCTGAAAAAAGAGCGAAAGAGATCAGTATCCGAAAAGTGCTGGGCGCCAGCATAGGTCAAATTACTTACAAACTGTCCATTGATTTTCTAAAGCTGGTGGGCTTGGCCACTATAGTGTCATTGCCGTTGGCTGGTTATTTCATGAACCGCTGGCTGCAAGATTTCTCCTATAGGATTGAGATCCCTTGGTGGGTGTATGTACTTACGGCTTTTATGGCTGTGGTTATTTCTATCCTCACCGTGAGTTTTCAAAGCACAAAAGCCGCTATGAGCAGTCCGATTAAAGCTTTGAAACAGGAGTGATTTCTGTTATTAACCACAACTGCGCTGAGTTTCGCAAAGATTGCAGAATATAGTCCGTTAGCTATTCTATTAAAGCTAGTTTTTGGGTAACCACTAACAAGCTAAGTCATGCTGTAAGCTCCGAAGCTTCGGGGTGTCCAGTAACACAGAAGGAGAGTGTTTTGTCTTGTGGAGCGCGAAAAGACCTCTACGAGGTAACTGTGATAATGGCTTATGTCGAGTTAAGACTGCTTCGTGCCTCGCAGTGACGGCTCTGGGCATTGACTGTTTCAACAGTCATGCTGCTTCGAAGCTTCGGAAGGTTTCAGCATCCCTCACTGGAAAACGAATTGGGGTTTTTCAATTAAAACGGACAGAGTCCTAGCGCTCATATTGGGTCACAGGTTCGGAGAACCTATGGCTAGGACCATTTTGGCATTTTTAATAATACAATAAGAGGATGTTTAACGGAGTAATGACTAACCCAGAGCCTATATAAATCAAGACATTCTGATATAGTTTTAGAGCCGTTAACCTTTTCATTCCACGGAAAAGAAGGATGAAAACCCAAGCATAGACTATCAGTGTTAATAAAGCTATTGGAAGGTATATTATTGCAATATATGGAAGGATAGATTGAACGAACTCTGTTTCAAAATAATTGGCAAGAGTTATTCGAATTAGGTAGATAAACCCTGGGATTATATATGGTAAGAATGAAATTTGGAAGAGCTTAATAAGCAATGAGTACTTAATGTCGAGATTCATAAACCGAAGAATATGCTTCATTATGAAAGTGCTCCCAAAGCCAAAAATTAATCCGTATAAAAACGATATTATGAGATAGGAGATTAACATTACAAAGAGTGTCATCATGCTTCCTCCTTGCTCAAGAAATGAGTCCTTAAATAATATAGGAACCATTACTGCTCCAAAAGATGAAAAAGATATAAGGACTAAAAACCATCTTGGTTTGCTATTCAATCTTTTGTCAAGTATCCGATCTGCGTATTGATAGATTTTACTCATAAACTGCATAAGTAGTGTTTATTAACACCAACGTTGTGTTTCGCTCACTCTTAAAGTTAACCGTTTAGTGATAATGTCTAATCAACTTCTAAACGATAAACCCTAAACTTCACAAACTCACCCCGCCCAGCCGTCTCTATCCAAGCTGCGGTATTGAATGGCTTCGGCTAAATGCTCAATTTTGATATCTTCGCTGCTGGCTAAATCGGCAATGGTGCGGCTTACTTTTAGGATTCTGTCATAAGCACGAGCAGAAAGCCCCAGCCGCTCCATAGCGGTTTTTAAAAGTACCCTTCCTGGTTCATTAATCTGGCAAATGTCTTTAACCATTTGCGAAGGCATCATGGCATTGGAATGTAAGCCGTGGTCTTTCAATCGGGCGGTTTGAATCGCGCGGGCTTTGATTACCCTTTCACGAATGGCAGCACTGTCTTCGGCCTTTCGGTTTTCCGTCATTTGGTCGAAGGAAACTGGTGTTACTTCTACATGCAAATCAATGCGATCGAGCAATGGACCGCTGATTTTATTGAGGTAGCGCTGTACTTGTCCCGAACCGCAAACGCAGTCTTTTTCTGGGTGATTATAATAACCGCAAGGACATGGGTTCATGCTGGCAATCAGCATAAAATTGGAAGGGAAATCTACCGAAACTTTGGCGCGTGAAATGGTCACTTTTCGCTCTTCCAAAGGCTGACGCATTACTTCTAAAACCGTGCGTTTAAACTCGGGCAATTCATCCAAAAAAAGTACGCCATTGTGCGCCAAAGAAATTTCTCCGGGTTGCGGATTTCCTCCGCCCCCGACCAAGGCTACATCGCTTACGGTATGGTGCGGAGAACGGAAGGGTCTTTTCGTGACCAAATCGCCATTGGCAGTCAGTTTACCCGCTACCGAATGTATTTTGGTGGTTTCCAACGCTTCATACAAACTCAATGGAGGAAGGATTGAAGGAAGCCTTTTCGCTAACATGGTTTTTCCTGCGCCAGGCGGGCCAATCATGATGACATTATGACCACCGGCTGCTGCAATTTCTAAAGCGCGTTTGATATTTTCTTGTCCTTGAACATTCGAAAAATCTGCTTCATAGTCATTCAAATGGGTGAAGAACTTATCGCGGGTATCGTATTCTAAAGGCTCAATATGCCGTTTTCCTTCCAAAAATTCGATGGCCTCAATCAGGTTGCCTACACCAATTACATCAAGGTCGTTGACGATAGCTGCTTCGTTCGCATTTTCGCTCGGAAGAATAAAACCTTTGAAACAATTATTTCTGGCCTCAATGGCAATGGGCAGCACACCTTTAATCGGCCGAAGATTTCCATCCAAGGCCATTTCACCCATAATGAGGTACTTCTCTAATTCTGGTGCATTGATTTGGTTAGAAGCATTCAACACACCCAAGGCGATGGGCAAATCGTAGGCAGAACCTTCTTTCTTGATGTCGGCTGGCGCCATATTTACCACCACTTTTTGACGTGGCATGCGGTAATCAAAATGCTTTAGGGCAGATTCTATGCGATGCTCACTCTCCTTCACAGCACTATCGGGCAAACCACTGAGCCAGAACTTAGTGCCCTGCACAATGTTCACTTCAATGGTGATGATTCTTGCATCTACACCATGCACAGCCGCTCCGTAGCCTTTACTCAACATCTATGGTTCCTTTTTCTATCAGTTGAATAAGTATGTGAATGACTTTAATGTGAATTTCCTGAACGCGGTCGGCATAGCCCATGTGTGGCACACGGATTTCTACATCGGCCAGTTCTGCCAATTCCCCCCCATTTTTCCCCGTAAGGGCAATTACTTTCATTTTTCGTTGCTTGGCCACTGTGGCTGCGCGAAGAATGTTCTTTGAATTTCCACTAGTGCTAATCGCCAAAACAGCATCGCCTTCGCGTCCTAAACCTTCGATATAGCGAGAGAAAATGGATTCGTAACCGAAATCGTTTGAAACGCAGCTGATATGGCTGGGGTCTGAAATAGCAATGGCAGGCAATGCCCTGCGGTTTTCGCGGTAACGACCAGTCAGTTCCTCGGCAAAATGCATGGCATCGCAGTGCGAACCACCATTGCCGCAGCTGAAAATTTTACCGTCATTATTTATGGTATCTACAAAGGCCTGTGCAGCCTTTTCTATGGCTTCAATGTTTTGTTCGTTGTCCAGAAAGTTTTCTAGCACTTTGGCGGCTTCCTGTAATTCTTGCTTAATCAGACTGTAATTGTCCATGTTGAAGAGGTTTTAATCGAAGAAAGTAAATTATACGAAATATATCAATGCAATCTGAAATAAATCTAAATGGATTGCATGTTGATAAGCTTAGTATAGACCCCGTTTTGTTGCAATAAAGTTTGGTGATTCCCCCGCTCTACGATTTCACCTTTTTGCATTACCAAAATTTCATCGGCATGTTGAATGGTGCTCAATCGGTGGGCAATCACAATCGATGTTCTGTTTTTCATTAGGTTGGCCAAAGCTTCCTGCACCAGCTTTTCAGATTCAGAATCGAGTGCCGAAGTGGCTTCATCCAAAATTAATACCGGTGGGTTTTTCATTACTGCGCGGGCAATGCTCAATCGTTGGCGCTGACCACCAGAAAGCTTTCCGCCTCGCTCACCAATATTGGTTTCGAAACCATGTTCCAAATCCATGATGAAGTCGTAGGCATTGGCAATTTTAGCCGCTTGAATTACATCTTCCAGCTTGGCATTGGGCATGGCAAAAGCGATGTTCTTAAATACGGTGTCGTTAAATAGGATGGACTCTTGCGTAACGATACCCATCAGCGCACGTAAAGACTCGGCCGTTACGCTAGTGAGCGGATGTCCGTCAATTAGAATTTCGCCATCTGTTGGGTCGAAATAGCGTGGAATCAAATCTGCCATGGTCGATTTTCCGCCTCCAGAAGAACCTACTAAAGCCACCGTCTTTCCTTTTTCAACCGTAAAGTTGATGTTCTTTAATACCGTTTCTTTGTCGTAAGCAAAGCTCACATTTCGGAACTCAATTTCATTATTGAAACCCTGTAGTACGGTTGCACTAGGTTCGTTTTCAATTTTTGGCTGCTCATCAATCAATTTAAAAATACGATCGGCTGAAACGATACCGCGCTGAATGTTACTCAACGACTGAGAGATACTTTTTGCTGGATTAATAATTTGGCTGAACACGGCAATGTAAGCCAAAAGCTCACCAGCTTGTAAGCCGCCTTGTTCGTTTAAAACGAGTGTTCCGCCATACACCAAAAGGGAAGCCACTACCACAATACCCAAGAATTGAGAAACGGGCGATGCCAGTTCGTTCTTACGTGCCATGGAAATGTTGATCTTTCGGTAGGTCATGGTTTCCTTTTCGAAAAGATCGTCTACATAATCTTTGGCATTAAAGCCTTTGATAATGCGCATGCCTGAAAAAACTTCGTCCATCAGGTTCACAATTCTACCCAATGACTCTTGACTCAGTACCGCCTTTTTCTTCAGTTTCTTTACAATCCAAGAAATCAGAAAACCCATAACAGGGAAGAAAACCAAAACGAATAATGTAAGCTGAAGCGAAGTGGCTAGAAGGAAAGCCACATAAATAATGATGGTGGCAGGTTCTCTAAAAAGCACTTTAATAGAGCTGACCAAGGTGACTTCAATTTCCTGAATATCGTTCGTCATACGCGACATGATGTCACCTTTTCTTTCGCCAGAGAAGAAATTTAAGTGAAGGTTAGTCGTGTTTTTAAATACCTTGGTTCTGATTTTTTGCACCACGTTAGCTCTTACAACACCCATAGTCACATTAGAAAGGTAAGTGAAGAGGTTGGAAAGCAAGGCTGAAATAGCGATGATGATACTCACATAAATTAAGCTGCTCGACTTGCCTTGTGTGTCGCGCAGGTAAATCAGTTTTTCGTAAAGAATAGATTTAAGCTGATCTAAAAAACCCACTTGGTCACCCACTGCGGCTACGGGGTCGAGTCCTTCCTTTGTATTTTCAAATATGATACTGAACAAAGGCTCCAGTAGAGCCAAATTGGTCAAACTGAAAATGATGGCCAGCGTAGCAAACAGAAAATACTGCGGGAAGTGTTTATGGTAGGGTTTGGCAAATGCCAGAATTCTCCGAAAAGTCTTCATAATTCAATTTCGGCCAAAGTTAAATATAAATAATGGGGAAAGCCCGATTTCAAAACTCGTGTTGGCGCTTGGCCAAATTCCAACGAAGTGAAGCGCTAATGGTTGTACTGTTTAAGTCGCGAGCTGCCAATTCACTATTGAAGTTCCTTTGTAACAGGCCCAAATCGAAAAACACATTGTGTATAAGCATGTACGAACCTCTTAATTCAATGTACATGTTTTTAGCATTTGCGCCCTGCCCAATTTTATTACCCGAAGTAGACACGCGGTCATCTGTATCGGCCAATACGTTTCCACCATAATTTACGCCATCGCCAAGGTCTTCGCCCAAATCGGAATAGATGATTTTGCCAACTACCGAAAGTCTTTCCAAAGGCTGATACCTGCCTACTAAAACCAATTCTTGAAAATTGGCTCCCAGCGGATGCGCCAGTGGGTTTCTGTAGTTTGAATAACTATTTTTGAATTCGCTTTGGTACAAATACGGACGTGCTAGGTTAACTTCTGCCAGTAAATCGAGATTACTCACACCAAACGCATCAATGCTTTTGCCTCCCAACTGAATACCAAATCGGTTTCGCCAGCTGCCATTACCAGCACGCAAATCGCCAATCACAAACTCATCTAAAAGTGCTTGGCCGTAAATTGAGATGCCTTTTTTCACTTTCCAGTTAAAATCCAGTCCGAGCAAAACGTTATCGGGGCTGCCTTCCTGTAATTCTACAGCCCTATAAAATATAATAGGGTTGAAATAAGCCAAAGTGGCTTTTTCGCTCATTACTGACTCAAATAAGCCCAAACTAAATTTCGGGGTAATGTTCAGTCCCAAACGGTGGAAAGCCCAGAATTTTTTAGGGTAGTCGCCATCGCCAGGTACGCCCCTGCCCGTAAAGGCAATGTCTTCAGTAAGTTCAGAAAACATGGTAGTATACTGGAAAGGCCCCACTTGAGTGTCTATTTTCAGAAATAAATTAGGGCTAGAGAAGTCAGAAAGAATCATGGAACGGTGTCCGTTGCCAATAAAATTTTTGTCGTAACCCGCCTGTACTTTAATGCTTTTGGTAAGCCCAAAGTTGAAATACCCTCTGGCGTGAAGTACATCCCAACCGTTATCGCCAAATGCTTTCCAAATGCCCTCGTTGGGAAATGCCTTTTGTGGGCCGGTGATATATCTATTGACATATTCGGGCAAGCGCATTTCAGTGGTACTTACAAAAGTGTAGAAGCCAATTTTTTTGTCAATCGAACCATGAATTTCTGCACCACGAGTGTTGGTGTACAATGTGCCGTCAGTTTCTGAGTCTTTTCCGCCAGTAAAATCAAAAACCGGGTTAATGTGTATGGTAGAATTTCCTCCTTGATAATAAAGTAAATCCGACTTCTTAGTGTAGAAGACATCCCACCAACTTTTATCGTTTTCTATGTATTCTGAATTGGCGAACTCCCAGTTGTCGTTCATTAAAAACTCGAAATTGAATTTATCTTGTTCCGAAAAATTTGGATACTCCTCTTTAATCGAATTTAAAAATGCCGCTAAACTTTCTCGGCTTACGGGTTTATAGGTCGTTTGAAACTCTTTGGCCTGCTCAGGAAATTTGGCTACAAAGCGATCGATGATATGGTAATAATCTCGATTGTAAGGAATTAGACTGCTTTGAGCAAAGGCACTAACGGAGCAGAATGTAATGCAGAGTAGTAAAAATAGCTTTTTCATAGGCGTATATAGCTGTCGCAAGATAAGCACTGCTAAGGTACAGATGGTTTAATTTTAGGGAAAGCTTAAAAACATCAATAATAAAGTAATTATATTTGTGAAATCGACTGTGGCTCACTACATTTGCAGTCCTTTTTGAGGGAAGTACTAAGAATAGCGTTATGAAAAAAGAAATCCACCCTGAATATAAGCCAGTTGTATTTTACGATACTTCAAGCGAGTTCAAATTTATGACGAAGTCTACAATGACTTCAGGAGAGACCATTGAGTGGGAAGATGGAAACACTTATCCATTGATTAAAGTGGAAGTTTCTTCTGCTTCGCATCCCTTCTACACTGGTAAGAAATTATTTGTTGATACTGCAGGACGTGTTGAGAAGTTCAACAGACGTTACAAGAAGTAATCATCAATTTAGCTTATACGAAAAAGCCCCGACATGTCGGGGCTTTTTTTGTTGTACATTTGAGTTTATCAGGTTTTTCTAAAAATCTAGCTTGGCGAGAGATGCTTTGGTTGTTTTCTCCCATTCTGCTTTTTGTTGTGCTGCTCTTATTTTATCTTTTTCGTATTTCTCGTTGGTGGTAAGGTTGAGCTGGTAGCTATAGATTTTTCCTTTTTTGGCATTTGGGTATAGAAAGCTTTTAAAGTAGTGTGCAAAATCCGAAGCTTTGTAATTGCTAATTACAGAGTTATCTACTTTTTTGTTATCAATCCAAATTCCGTAAATAGTAGGGTCACTCCAATTTTCTACAATTTCTTGTGTCGGCTGAAGTTTCCCTAAATATGAACGTGGTGGTAAAGTGAGAGACTTCAAGGCTTCTGTCTGTTCAACAGATAGGTTAGCCATGTCTTTAATAATAGGTTCCTCATTCTTTCTTAAGAATATGGCTTTATTATCATCATAGATAACTTTTTCGTATTCAAACCCAGAGCCCAAGTTTATATCGTAATGCTCTTCTTCTACAGCATAGACTGCTACATTTTTTGGGTCTCTTGATTTTTGTTCTAGGAGTAAGATGGCTGGACGAGTTGGTGTATCAGGAGTCGCTTTATAATAATCTTTCGGATCAACCTTTTCGCCAGCTTTAATCACCTCATAATGAAGGTGAGGGCCTGTGCTGTGGCCTGTGTTGCCAACTTTTCCTATGAGCTGTCCTTTTTCTACTTTATCACCTACCTGAACGTTCATTTCGCTGAGCTGTGCATACAGGGTTTGGTACTGATCGTCATGTTTAAGTTGAATGTAGTTGCCATAACCACCTTTCAGAGATTCTACCTTTTCTACTGTTCCTGAGGCGGTAGCGATTACTGGCGTTCCTGTTTTGGCTGAAAAGTCAACCCCTTTGTGCATTTTGTCTTCTTTGGTTACTGGGTCTTTACGCATACCATATGTGGAGGTAGTGCGTAGATATTTATAATCTCCTAATGGATGTAACTCTGGTTTGTTCTCTTGAAAAATGGAATTTTCAAGAGTGGAAATAAGCGTGTTTGCATTGTTGCCAATGATGGCTTCGGCCTTAGTTTTTAAACTGAAGCAAAGCGTGGTTACCGCCAAAAGCGGCAGCAAAATAGCCGCACGAACCAGAGCAGCCATTTTAGTGGTTTGTTGTGTCATCATTTTGAATCTTTTTTTGGTTAATGAATAATTTGAAAGACAGGCCAAGCTCATCTCATTGCTTTGGTTGCGGTTGGCAAACTTGAGCAACAAGCGCTGATATGTGACGATGTCATTAAACTTGCCAAGCACCATCGCATCTGCTAAATACTCATGGTTCAGCCGAATGGCCTTGGCATAGAAATAATACATTGGATTGAACCAGAAGAGCACTTGAAGCAACTCTACCAATAGAATATCTAATGAATGTCGTTGCAGAGCATGACCAAGCTCATGTGCTAAAAGTTGTTCCCTCAAAGCTTCCTTTTTATAGTCTTCATTATACATGAAAATGAATTTCAAGAAGTTATGAGGAATTGTGGGTTGGCCAAGAAGCACCACTTTAGCCGATTTGTACGGAATTCGAGTGTTGTTTTTAGCCTTAGTAAAGAGCCTGTGAATATTCCTTCCAAAACGAACCACTAGAACAAAGGCAATTACCAAATAAAGTCCACCAATTGCCCAAGGCGCATAGTTGATACTCGTTTTAGGTTTTACTTCTGTATACTCCGATGGGCTTATTGCTTCTGGACTTATCGCTTGCTCATTGGCTACTACTTCGTAAAGCGTTTCTGAAATCATTTCTCCGGTTGGAATCATGATTTTATCTGAGCTGATTTCTAGATTCAACCAAGGGGTGGTCAATGAGAAAATCAAAGCGAAGAGGAGGTAAAACCTTTTTACTCGATGAAGCGCAGTTTGCTCTAAAACCAGCTTATAAATGCCAAAGAGCACCAATAAGCATAAGAAGATTTCGAATAAGCCCGCAATCATTGTTTCTTCTTTATCTGTTCGTCAATCATTTTTTTAAGGTCTTCCAATTCTTCTGTGCTCAAATCAGTTTCGTTGGTGAAAAACGAGGCAAACTGAGTGCTTGAATCGTTAAAGAAGTCCTTAATCAATCCTTTGAGGTGCTGCGAAAAATATTCGCTTTTACGCACCAGCGGATAGTATTCTCGTGAGTTTCCAAAAAGTTTGTAATCCACAAAACCCTTGTCTTTCATTCTTTTTAAGAGCGTAGCCACTGTAGTGGTAGCAGGCTTCGGTTCAGGAAACTCAGTGAGTAAATCTTTCATGAAGGCTTTTTTTAGCTTCCATAAATAATTCATGAGTTGTTCTTCGCTTTTCGATAAATTCATGCTCTACTTTTTTAGAGTGTACTCTACAAATGTAGATTAATATTTTAATTTTCCAAATTCTTCCTACTCGCGAGATAAAATCACAGAATTGATACTTAATCGAAAGCCTTTTATATTTTTGCTACATGCACATTAATCTTTTCGATCCGCCCCAAATCAGGGAGAATCTTCTTCCTTTTACTTTTACTAGACCAGTGGCCTGCATTCGTGTAGGGATTCTTACCATTGCTGAAAAATGGGAGAAATATGGCTTTCATGTTGGCTTCGAAACCCAAGATTATTTGGAGAAGAAGTTTGAGGCCTTGCCAACAAACGTAAAAGTGAATGGCGCGTTGTGTCCTTCAAAAGAATTATCTGAAGCAATTTTAGCCTTAACAGCAAATACAAAATTGGTGTCGGGAGATACCGTTTTAGCAGTTTCAGGAGATGGCTCAGAAGCAGTGAATTTTGAAGGCACATTTAGAATGATCAACCAGCCTTGGGAGATTTTTCAATTTAATAAGGAACAAATTGAAGCGGATTTTGCCTTAATCACCAAAGGCCGAACTTCTCAGCCCATCACCGATCCGCATACGGTAGTGTATGGAAAGGAAAACGTGTTTTTGGAAGAAGGTGCTACAATTCGCGCAGCCATTATTAATGCTGAAAACGGCCCTGTGTATATCGGTAAGAATGCGCATGTGCACGAAGGAGCAATTATTAGCGGAGCCTTTGCTTTGTGTGAAGGGGCGCATGTAAATATGGGTGCAAAAATTAAAGGCGATAGCACCGTAGGCCCTCATTCTAAAGTTGGTGGTGAGGTGAGCAACTCCGTCATCTTCGGCTATAGCAACAAGGGGCACGATGGCTTTTTGGGCAATTCAGTAATTGGCGAATGGTGTAACCTAGGTGCCGATACCAATACTTCTAACCTAAAAAATAACTACGCACCTGTTAAGCTTTGGAACTACACCAGCGAACGTTTTGTGCAAACAGGTTTACAGTTCTGTGGATTAATGATGGGCGACCATGCTAAGTGCGGTATTAATACTATGTTTAATACAGGTACAGTGGTAGGTGTAGGATCGAATATATTTGGCGCTGGCTTTCCGAAAAACTTTATTCCTTCTTTCTCTTGGGGCGGGTCTTCTGGTTTAATTACCTTCCAGCCAAGAAAATTTTATGAAGTAGCCGAAGCAGTAATGCAGCGCAGAGGGATGACTTTTGATGATACCGAAAAAGAGATCATCGACCGAATTTTTGAAATTACCACCCAATACAGAACTTGGGATAAAAAATAAACATGCGTTTTCAAGACATACCCGGTTTAGACGAAGTTAAGAATAAGCTCATTGAGGCCGTTAAGGTAGATCATGTGGCGCATGCACAGCTCTTTTTAGGCGCTGAAGGCTCGGCTAATTTGCCTATGGCGCTGGCTTTTGCGGCCTATCTGAATTGCGAAAATAAGCAGGAGAATGACGCTTGTGGAGAGTGCTCTTCTTGCGTAAAACAGGCAAAACATATTCACCCCGATGTTCATTTTGTGTTTCCAACTGCGGCAACACCTAAAATAAAAAGGGAAGACGCTACCAGTGAGAAGTTTTTGAAAGAATGGAGAGAATATCTTCTAAAATCACCTTACGGAAACGTAAGCGATTGGAGCTTTCACTTTGGTTGGGAAAATAAACAATTGCTTATTCCGCGTCAGGAAAGCCGAAATATTATCACCAACCTGTCGCTCAAGGCTTTTGAGGGCAAATATAAGGTAATGCTCATTTGGCTGTCTGAGCTAATGAATAGCAATGCAGCCAACGGAATTCTGAAAGTATTAGAAGAGCCACCAGAAAAAACTATTTTCTTGATGGTGTCGAACGATGAGAATAAGTTGCTCACCACCATTCGTTCTAGGGTTCAGTTAATGAAAATCCCTTCTTTTACCGATGAGAATATTCTTTCCACAGTAAGTAAAGTAGAAGGGGTGAGTACTGAACGCGCCCAAGAAATCACCTATTTGGCCGAAGGAAATATGCGCGAAGCATTGCATTTGGTGCAAGGCGGACAGGATGCAATGGGTGTGCAGTTTAAGCAGTGGATGCGTCTGTGTTTCACTTATGATTTTCAGGCTTTGGTAAAAATGACCGATGAATTTCAGAGTGGAGGAAAAGAGTTTCAAAAGGGTTTGCTGAATACTGGTAGCAAGGTGATGAGGGATGCGCTTATTCATGGGTTCGGAGTAAGTGAATTGGAACGAATTCCTGATGCTGAAAAAGACTTTGTGGCAAATTTTAGTAAGGTGTTTAATGCGGAAAAAGTGGCTGAAGTTATTCCTAAAATAGAAGAAGCCAATTATCATATTGAACGAAATGCCAACCCTAAAATCCTCTTCCTTGATTTATCTCTAGCGATTGCCCAAATTGCACGTTCTAAAAAGTAGAATGTCTAAACCGTTGCACTTAATAGGAAGGCAAGATTTTATCAATTTGCCAGAATTTGGATTGAAGGGCGTAGAGGCTAAAGTGGATACTGGTGCCTATACATCGTCTATTAATTGTTCCAAAGTGAAACTTACAAAAGTAGATGGGGTGCCTACACTGAATTTTCATTTGTCTGGAAATAAAATCCATGAGAAGAAGGCTAGAAAGTTTTCGACAACTACATTTAAGAAAAAGAAAATTCGCAGCTCAAACGGAGTAACAGAAGAGCGATATATTATCAAAACTTCTGTAGTATTAATGAAGAAACGCTTTAATGCGGAGTTCTCATTGTCAGATCGGAGCAAGATGAAATTCCCTGTCCTTTTAGGAAGGAAGTTGCTCACCAATCGATTTATAGTTGATGTTAGCCAGAAAGATGTTTCGCTAAAATTGACATCTAAAAATATAAAGGCAGACAGTGCCGAATAACCAAAATCCAGAAAAAATGAAGATTGCAGTGCTCTCTCGAAACTCAACCCTTTACAGTACAAAGCGGTTGGTAGAAGCGATTGAAACTAGGGGGCATGATGCCGTCATTCTCGATCACCTAAAATGTGACTTGGTTATTGAAGATGCTGGCCCTGCAGTATATTATATGGGCGAAAAAGTGGAAGGTATTGATGCCGTAATTCCAAGAATTGGAGCTTCGGTTACTTTTTACGGAACAGCCACGGTTCGCCAGTTTGAAATGATGGGTGTTTTTAGCACTACCGATTCTCAAGCCATAGTTCGCTCCAGAGACAAACTACGATCGATGCAGATTTTGGCGGGAGCTGGATTGCCAATGCCACGCACGGCCTTTACCAATTATTCCAAAGAAGAAAAATCTTTGATAGAGCACGTGGGCGGAGCACCCGTAATTATTAAATTATTAGAAGGTACTCAAGGTTTAGGCGTTGTTTTGGCCGAAACCCGAAAAGCCGCTCAGTCGGTAATTGAAGCTTTTCATGGTCTTAAAGCAAGAATTTTAGTTCAAGAATTTATTAAGGAAGCCAAAGCTACCGACATACGCGTTTTCGTAGTGAATGGAAAAGTAGTGGGCGCCATGCGAAGAAGAGGAATGGAGGGCGAGTTTCGTTCTAATCTTCACCGTGGAGGTTCGGCCGAGGTGATTAAGCTTTCTAGACAAGAGAGATCGGTTGCTGTAAAAGCAGCTAATGCTATGGGGCTTTCCGTAGCTGGTGTTGATATGTTGCCGTCATCAAGAGGGCCATTGGTATTAGAAGTAAATTCTTCCCCTGGCTTAGAAGGAATAGAAAAAGCAACGGGAGTAGATATTGCAGGAACCATCGTTGAATTTATTGAGAATAATCAGCCTAAGAAAAGAGGGGCGAAAGCAAAACTGAATGCTTAGATGAAGATTAGGATTGGAACAAGAGGAAGTAAGTTGGCCTTGTGGCAAGCTTATTTTGTAGAAGATAAGTTGGTAGCCGCTGGAGTAAAAACCGAAATAGTTACAATAGAAACTAAAGGAGATAAAATCTTAGATGTTTCTATTTCTAAAATTGGTAGCAAAGGAGTTTTTACGGAGGAAATCGAAGAACAATTGGCAGATGGAGCGATTGATATTGCTGTGCATAGCGCTAAAGATATGCAGTCGGTTTTACCAGAAGGTTTTGAGTTGATTTCTTTTTCAGAACGCGAATTGGCCAATGATGTATTGATTAGTGATAATAAGGAAGCTTCACTCAACAATAAAAACCTAATAGTCGGTACTTCTTCCAATAGAAGAATTGCTACGCTCAAACACTTTTACCCTCATATCAAAACTGTTCCAGTTCGGGGCAACCTTCAAACCAGAATAAAGAGAATGGAAGAAGGCGTTTGCGATGCCTTATTACTCGCTTATGCAGGCGTGCATAGAATGGGCTATGATAGTAGAATTGCTCAAAAACTTAACCTAACAGAGTTTACTCCCGCAGTTGGGCAAGGTTCTGTGGCCATTGAAGTACACAAAGGGCTGAGTAAAGCCAAGAAGGATTTGGTAAGAAAAGCCCTGAACCATGAGCCTACCGAAATCTGTCTTTTGGCTGAGCGATCATTTTTAAAAACTATGGATGGGGGTTGCTCAATTCCGGTTTTCGGTTTGGCGCAAATCAAAGGAGAGAGTCTCCAAATGACGGGTGGAATAATGAGTCTAGATGGCAAAGAAATGATCCGTAAAGTGTTCATTGGTAAGCTGAAGGATGCAAAATCGTTGGGGAGAAAACTTGCGGAAGAAGTATTATCTTCGGGCGGAGATCGCATATTGAAATCTATAAAAGCTGAATTATCTAACGAATGAAAAAGTATATACAACTGGCCGCAATGGCCTTACTAATTACTGTTGTTGCTTCTTGCGGAGGCTCAGGTGAAGAAAAAGTAAAGGGCAATGATTATTTGGTGACCATCAAAACGGACATGGGTGAAATGAAGGCCATTCTTTATGATGAAACTCCAAAACACAAAGAAAACTTTATTAAGCTAGCCAGAGAAGGCTTTTTCGATAGCCTTTTATTTCACAGAGTGATGACTGGCTTTATGATTCAAGGAGGAGATCCGAACTCAAAGAATGCCGAGCCAGGTGCTCGTTTAGGCACTGGCGGACCAGGTTACACTGTGCCTGCTGAGTTTGTAAAAGAATTCTTTCATAAAAAAGGTGCTTTATCAGCCGCTAGGCAGCCAGATCAGGTAAACCCTGAGAGAGCTTCGAGCGGAAGCCAATTTTTTATTGTTCAGGGTAGAGTGTATACTGAACAAGAAACAGGTATCGATATGCAAGCTTTATCGCAGTCAATATCTTCTTTAAGAAGGAGCGATCCCGACAATCCTTTGAATCAGGAATTGGAAGACTCTTTTAACGAAGGAGGAGATGAGACTTTTAGAATTAAGGCAATAGAACTGGCTGATAAATTAAGTGAAGCCACGGGATTGATGATCAAGATGCCAGCAGAAAGAGTAGAGGCTTATACGACTGTTGGGGGTTACCCTCCATTGGATGAAAATTATACAGTTTTTGGTCAGGTGATTCAAGGCTTGGAAGTGATTGATGCCATTACTGCCGTTGGGGTTGACCCGGCAAACCGACCTTTTGAAGATGTGCACATGTATATTTCAGTAGAAGAAATGCCAAAAGCGGAAATCGTGAAAAAATACGGTCCAGTTTATCAATAATTAGCCATGAAAAAGACTTTTTTAAACTTAGTGTTCCTGATCACTTTCGGTCTGTTTTTCACAGCTTGTAATACCGAAATGGATGAGGTAGTGGTGATTTCAACTCCTTATGGAGATATGACAGCCGTGTTGTATGACGACACTCCACTACACAAAGCCAATTTTTTGAGTTTGGCAAAAGAAGGAAAATACGATTCAGTGATCTTCCATAGAGTGATTGAAAACTTTATGATCCAGACGGGAGACCTTTCTACGGGCACTCAAGAAAAGGACGCCAACTACAGAGTGGATGCAGAGTTTCTTCCTGAAAAGTACATTCATGTAAAGGGAGCTTTGGCTGCCGCTAGAATGGGAGATAACGTCAATCCTCAAAAACAATCGAGCGGATCTCAATTTTATATTGTCGATGGTGAAGTGTACGATCAAGAGGGTTTACAAACCAGGGCAGATAGAAGAGAATATTTGAAGCTCAATGGCTTTTTTGACCGCATGCGCAAAATGGACAAATACATTGAGTTGAATGAGAAGTATAACTACCATGTAAATAAGTATCAAGAAGACACTACTTACGATTTTCAACAGGCGCAACGCGAATTGGTTTTTGGTTCGAAGGATCTGATTGAAAAAGAATTTGGCCCGCAAGTAGACCCTGGCTTTACAGCTCAACAAGTGGAGGCTTATACAACCATTGGTGGCGCACCACATTTAGACGGAGAGTATACGGTTTTTGGTCAGGTGGTTGAAGGCTTAGATGTAATCGATAAAATTGCTGCGGTTGAAACCAACAGAAGAGATAAGCCAACAGAGGACATTCGAATGACTATTGCTGTTATTGAAATGTCGAAAAAGGAGATTACAAAGAAATACGGAATAGAATATCCTGAAAAGGAACAATGAAAATTTTAATCACGGGTTCCAACGGTTTGCTTGGTCAAAAACTGGTCAAGCTTATTTTAGATGAAGCAAACCACCAATTGGTAGCTACTTCCAGAGGAGTAAACCGGCTGCCTATTCCTGAAGAAAAATACACATTCCAATCGCTTGATATCACCAATCGTGAGCAAGTGCTAGAGGTGGTTGCGCAACACAAACCCGATGTAGTGATTCATACCGCAGCCATGACCAACGTTGACCAATGTGAATTGGAAAAAGAGGGTTGTTGGGATTTGAATGTTACTGCTGTAAGGCACATTGTAGAGGCTTGTGAGTTAAACAATGCCTTTCTAGTACATCTTTCTACCGACTTTATTTTCGATGGCGAAAATGGCCCTTATAATGAAGAAGCCGAAGCCAATCCGATTAGCTATTATGGAGAAAGTAAGCTTGCTGCTGAACATATTTTAGAAGAAAGTAAAATTGACTGGGCCATTGCACGTACCGTTTTGGTGTATGGCATTGCGCACGATATGAGCCGTTCTAACATTATTCTTTGGGTAAAGAAGAACTTGGAAGAAGGCAAGGAAATTAAGGTAGTAGATGACCAATTACGAAGCCCTACTTTGGCAGAAGATTTGGCCAAAGGCTGTTTATTGATTTCGGAACAAAAGGCAAAAGGTATATTCAATATTTGTGGTAGCGATTTACTTACGCCTTATGAAATGGCGATTAAAACCGCTCAGTTCTTCAAGCTAAGTACTGCCACTATGCAAAAAGCCGATGCCTCAACCTTTACTCAAACCGCTAAAAGGCCACCTAAAACTGGGCTGTTAATAGAAAAGGCCCGCACCGTTTTGGGGTACGAGCCTTATACTTTTGACGAAGGCATAGCCATTGTATCGGAACAAATGGCTAATAATTAGGTCAAAGTTTATTCTTCAGCATCTGCATTTTTTTTATCTGATTTAAGAGCAATCGTAAGGAAGGTAACAAAACCTCCAAAGGTGATTGATAGACAAATGATCATTCCTATTATAGCTTCTTGACTCATTTTTTCACGAATTTTTTGTAGAACCATCCATTAAATACAATTGCAATAACAAGGGCAACTGCCCACTGTGTTACGATTGAAGCATTACTAAACGTATCGAATACGTTCCAATTACCATTTTCATCAAACCATGGATAATCACTATATCCTTGATTCATCCACCAGTATACCAAGAAAACCCCGGCAAAAAAGATGAAGTAGATCATGCCAGAAAAGTACTTGGAAGAGACTTTAAAGTCTGAATTTTCATCAATGAAGTCCCTCTTAAATTTAGATGGACCATAACGCATAATGAGAAACGAAATGAAAATTCCACTTACCAATAGACCTACACCCCAAACCCAATCTTGATTTTCGAATATGGCAAGGCTCCATGCTGATGGGAAGCCAATAATAAAGCACGCAGCACCTGTTATTAATGCTGCCCGTTTTTTAGAAATACTATAGTCGGTTAAGTTCCGAATAATTAACTGCATCATGGGTAGCACCGAACTAAATGCCGCCATGGCAAATGCCCCAAAGAAAATCCATGATAGGAATGGCCCGCCTGTCATTTGAGAGAACAGCTGAGGCAGTACGGTAAACACTAATGCCGTATTGCCACCACGTAAGAAATCAATGGCATCGCCCGATGTGGCCGACATGGCGAACACAGCAGGTAAAATAGCCATGGCTGCCAAAAGTGCTGCTGAGTTATTTCCAAATGCACCTAAGAATGTGTTGAGCGTTACATCTTCCTTCTTCCTTGAGAAAGATCCAATGGTAATCATTAATCCCCAACCAGCTCCTGTGCTCCAAGCAGAATCGGTAATGGCCTGAATCCAAACATTGGGATCTTTAAAGAGCTCAGCATTAATTGTAAATAAGTACTCAAGCCCTTTTACTCCACCCGGCATCTGAATGGCGAAAGCGGCCACAACCATAAGCAGGATGAAGAGCGTAGGAATTAATATCTTATTCACCTTCTCCAGCCCTTGTTTAATTCCTTTGCCCAAAACCCAAATGGCAATAGCGATTGTAAACATATAGCACAACACTGCTTCCCAGCTAGAGTTAGATAAATGCGCCCAGAAGTTGTCCATGTAGTTTACACTTGGGTCTGCGAACTTTTCGTTCATGGCGCCTGAGCCGAAAATATAGTCTATTAAGTTTTGAGTGTTAAGGAGGAAGTACCTAAAGGACCAGCCTGTTACAACGGAGTAGTAAAAAGCAATTCCCATAGTGACAAGCGTAACAAATACGCCCATCCAATTAAATTTTTTGCCTGCCAAACTACCCAGCGCGCCTATGGTTCCTTTTTTATAATACTTACCAATCGCCAATTCGGCCATAAGTAGAGGAATAGACCATACAACTAGAAAAAACATCCATAGAATAATGAATGTTCCTCCATACTCTCCTGCTATTCTAGGGAAGCGCCAAAGGTTACCCGCACCAATGGCCATACCGAGGGCAGCTAAAATAATTCCCCACCGATTACTAAATTCTTCTGGTTTTTCTTGCGTGCTCAATTACCTGTAAGTTTTGTTTAAAGTTTAAGAAAAAGCTTTTTCAAGCCCGACAAGGTAGTTTTTTGAGGCACAAACCCAAGCTTTCCATCGTTTTTCTCTTGTAAAACTTGATTTGCGGTAAATCTGACCTAGAAAATTCATTAGCCACAGGTGTTTTAACCACTTGGTTTTTAGGCGGAAAATTCTCAATATTCTACGTTATTTTTTTCAATACTCAACTCAATTTTTAAGAATATGGCGGTTAACGTTAGTAATGAGGGCAGAGGTCAGTGGGGATCCAAGTTTGGGTTTATCATGGCTGCAGCCGGTTCAGCTGTTGGGTTAGGAAACATCTGGAGGTTTCCTTACATCACAGGTCAGAATGGAGGCGGAGCCTTTGTTTTGGTTTATTTGCTTTGTGTAATACTTATTGGAGTGCCTTTGCTCTTTACAGAGATGGGCTTTGGCAGGTACACAAAGAAAGGCACCATTGGTGCATTTAAAGATACGGGCGCTAACCCACTTTTTATGGGTTTGGGTGCCATTATGGCTTTGTTGGTAAGCTTTTTTGTGCTTTCCTATTACGGCAATATTGCTGGTTGGACAATCGGCTATATTTTCAAATCGCTGAGTGGTAGTGAAGTTCCTTTTGAAGAATTTGCCGCCAACCCAATGAACACAATTCCTTTAATGGGACTGTTTACCCTGGTTACAATTCTTATTGTACGGAAAGGAATTTCTGGAGGAATTGAGAAAGCAGCCAAAATATTGATGCCTGTACTCTTCTTGCTCATTCTTATTGTAGCTATTCGAAGCATGTCGCTAGAAGGCGCAATGAAAGGGGTAGACTTTTATCTAAACCCTGATTTCAGTAAAATTTCTGGTCAAACGTTCTTAGTAGCTCTAGGGCAAGCATTTTTTTCTATGAGTATAGGCTGGGGTATTATGATCACCTATGGCTCATATTTACCGAAAACGGCCAATATTGTAAGCAGCGGTGTTTGGGTAGGTTTGATGGACGCTGGTGTTGCTTTGCTTGCTGGTTTCATGATCTTCCCTGCTGTTTTTGCCTTCGGAAAAGACCCTGCCGCTGGCCCTACTTTGGTGTTCCAAGTATTGCCTGACATTTTCAACCATATGCCGGGGGGTGCCATTATTGGTGCGTTCTTCTTTTTGTTGCTAATGGTAGCTGCGCTTACTTCTTCCATTTCAATGTTAGAAGTACCTGCCTCATACTTTATGGATGAGAAAAAATGGAGCCGAAGCAAATCTGCTTGGGTAGTAGGCATTTTACTTTTCATTGTAGGAATCCCTTCAGCGCTATCACAGGGCGGTTCTGAATTTTTCTCAACAATGAATGTCACCGTTTTCGGATCAACTTACACGGGTTTTCAAGATATTCTCGACTTCTTCTTTGGCACTTTCTTTATTGTAGTAGTGGCCTTGGTTACCTGCGTATATGTAGCTTGGAAAATGCCAATCAAGAATATTGTCTCTGAAATTGATATGGGAGCACCAGGCTGGAAACCCGGCACATTTGCTTCTAATGCTTTTGTCTTCTTTATACGTTACGTATGTCCAGTGGTAATTTTAATTGTATTACTGAACATGATGGGCTTGTTCGGAATTTTTGGTGGAGGCGGCTAATAGAGGCTTAGAATACTTTAATAAAAATGGCGCTGTTACAAGTGCCATTTTTTGTTTCCATAAACCAGAATGTTCAAATTTGCTTTATGGCAAAAGACCACACCAATTTTTTCAATAATGTTTACGAAGTAGTTAAACTCATTCCCGCTGGGCGAGTTACTTCATATGGAGCCATTGCTCAATACTTAGGCACAAAGGGTGGAGCTCGAATGGTAGGCTGGGCCATGAATGCAGCACATGGGTTAAATGATGTTCCTGCACATAGGGTAGTAAACCGATCTGGAGTTTTAACCGGTCGTCATCATTTTCAGACACCTACCTTAATGCAAGAACGTTTAGAAGCCGAAGGAGTAAAAGTGAATGGTGATAAAATTGAGGGGTTTAGCGAGGTATATTGGGAGCCAATTAAAGAGTTAGAGCTTTAGACTTTTTGGTTCGAAATTCCTTTAATTTTGCAGCGGATTTATAGCAATGATTAAAACGAGAGTAAGAGCAAATAAGCCAATAGATCAGGCAAAAAAGGAGGGACGAAAACGACTGTTTTTCTTCCTGAAGCTTATTTTACTAGTGGCCATATTGGTTTGGAAATTTTGGGGCAAGCCGGATTTTGATGAGAGTAGCTTCTTCGGTAGAAGGATTGTGCCTGCGGCTATTTCTTACATCTCAGGAATACTTCTCGTATCGCTTGGTCGTATTTTGATGGTCTATTTCTACCTAAAACGAAAAAAGAAGGGAACGGACTTTAAGGATAACTTCATTTTGGGGATCAACGGAATCTCCGCAATCCTACACATTGTTATTTTGCTTTTTGCTTTGTTGGCTTTCTTTGAGTTGAATGCCAAGGAGTTTTTTACTTCTATTAGTATTGTTGCTGCTGCCATTGCAATTATTTCTAAAGATTACATTGCCAATACCATCAATGGATTTATTCTGATGTTTTCAAATCAGCTTTCGCTGAACGACTATATTGTTATTGAGGAACTGAGTGGTCGGATCACTGATATCACTTTGCTCAACGTAGTTTTATTGAGCGATGAAGATGAGATTATTTATGTGCCCAATACTTTGCTTGTTACTCATAATGTGGTGAACACGAGTAAAAAGAATTATAAGAAACTAAGCTTTGATTTTGAGATGGACAGACAGACTTTGGGTAATCCAGATGACCTTGAAGATTACATTATTAAAGCGCTTAAATCGGAATTTCCGAATATCAATCTCGAAAAATTTAGCCTAAGGGTTTTTCATATTTTAAAAGACACCGTTAACCTTAAGCTTTATATTACACTTGATAAAAAGAGCAAGGACATGGAAAGAGCTGTTTGGAGGTTTACTAACAAAACCATTCTGAATTATGCCAAAGAGAACTATGTGCCTGTACCCTTACAATAAACACAGAACTTAGAAATGGAAGTATTACTTACATCAGAAGGTCTAATAGCACTTTTAACCCTCACCTTTTTAGAAATTATTCTTGGGGTCGACAATATTATTTTCATTTCAATTGTTTCTAACCGACTGCCAGAGGCGGATCGTAAGAAAACCAGAAATCTGGGTTTAGGTTTGGCTTTGATCATGCGTATTGGGTTGCTTTTGGGAATCAGCTGGATTATTGGTTTTACCGAACCCCTCTTTACCGTTTTAGAACATGATGTAAGTATAAAAGACTTGATTTTAATATTGGGAGGTCTATTCTTAATAGGAAAGAGCACAACCGAAATCCATCACACCTTAGAAGGAGATGAGCATCAAGTGAAAAAGGGAAAGGGTGTTACTATGGGTAAAGTCATTCTTCAAATTGTAGCTTTAGATATCGTTTTCTCTTTTGATTCTATTTTAACCGCTGTGGGCCTTACCGAGCATGTATTGATCATGATTATTGCAGTTACTTTAGCCATGATTGTTATGATTTCTTCCGCAGGAAAAATCAGTTCATTTATCAATAAGCACCCGTCACTGCAAATGTTAGCCATGTCATTCTTGATTTTGATTGGGTTTATGCTAGTGCTCGAAGGTATTGGCGAACACATTGAAAAAGGCTATATCTATTTTGCTGTTTTCTTCTCATTATCTGTTGAAGCCCTCAACATGAGAAAACGAAGCAAAGACCGCGTAGTGAAACTCAGAAAAAGAATTGTTGGGGAAGAGTAACTAAATTCTCTTTTCTATTTCCGTCTTAAACCTAAGCTTATCATCTAAATGAATGGCCAGTTTGGTAAAGGTTTTACTTAAACCATAGAGTCCTTTTGCATTCACTTCTGTGTTAAGTGTCAACAGAATGTTAGTGTCTCCCGTTAGACTGAAATTTTGAAAATCCTCTTTGTCCTTATCAAGGGTTTGTTTTAGAGTCTTTATTCCGAGAGTTACTTGCAGTGTGTGCTTTATGAGCATTAAAATCTATCCGCATGACTATCGGTAAGCCTCTTTTCATGGATGTATAGTGGTAGTTGTCTGGATAAAATACCTATTTCATGGTATTTTATGTGTTTAAATTTTTTTCTAATTTTGTCAAATCATCTGTTTACTATTAAAAATTTAATCATGAAGAATTGTTTCTGTATTTTATCATTACTGTTATTGGTGTTGGCATGTAATGATATTGAACCTGAAATTATTGAGGTGGATGCACTGTCTTTTAAGAGTAGTCTAAAGCGGTCTATCAATTTTGAAAATTTAGTTAAAGATTTTGGAATAGCGGATTTTGATAATATGGTAAGTAACCAAGACACAACCCTAGGAGTCCAAATTATCGGTATACCTCTAGTTAAGAGTTATAATTCCCAAAATGTTTTAGTTGTTACGATTCGAAATAACGAATTATTGATGGATAAACTGTTTGTTGGGTCTTTGGAGGCGTTTGATCAAGATTTTAGATTTGACTCCGTTGACAAAACAGGATTTATTGGCACTTATAAGACTTTCAACGTAAGTGAAAACAAGTATGACATGGAGTTAACCATTTCAAAGAATCCCCAAAACTTTCTTAAATATGGAGTATCAGGGTTAGAAGAGGAGATTTGTGAAACGGTTCGCTGTACGGGTTGCTCAGGCGATGTTTGTACAGCAGATAATGTTGGAGGCTGCACAGGGTATAAATTTTGTAGTCAGGGTTTTTTCGAAGCTGTCGCATGTTTTGCTGGCTTTCCGGCATGTATGATTTCGAAGGCACTTGATTGTCAATATGAATTATGTTGGGATGATGATGAATCTAATGATCATATTTATTAGTCTTATCTTATTAAACTTGTAATAGTATGAAAAAATCATGGATTAATTATCCTGTTATATTTGGATTATGCTTTGCGTTAATAGCATTGAGAACCGTGTATAACTTGGTTTTGGCCATAATTAATAATAACATGGATTTAAAAAAATTAGTTGTTATGTTATTGGTTGTTACTTTACTAAGTATAATAAGTTGGCTCTTTATTAGAATAGGTCTTGAGAATAGAGAAAATGATGTTTGAATTGACCAAGTATCTCATTTTATTACTAGAGGCCGTTTCTTGTGGTCTTTTTTGATTTAATAGACTGTTTGAATCTTATACCGAGAGCTTAATTCAGTTCATGTGTAAGATCAATGGTGAATATATAGCTTGAGAAAATTAACCTCTCCTAGAAATCAACAACATCCCTAAAAAGGTAAGGCCTGCATTAAAAATCAGGATAAAGAAGCCGAACTGAAAACCGTTGAACCAAGCAGCTGAGTTCATATCTACTAGGTAAGATATGGCTGGAGAAAGCAAACAAACAGGCAGTACCAGATTGTCTTTCACTTTTAGTTTGGTCATCAATCCAAAACTGAAAAGACCTAATAGCGGGCCATAAGTATAGCCAGCCACTTTAAAAATCGCACTAATTACACTGCTGTCGTTTATCGCGTTGAAGATAATGATGACGATGAAAAGCAACACAGAAAAGCCCAAGTGCACCTTAAGCCTAATCGGTTTCTTTACCGATTCTTCTTTCTTTTCAAAATTTAAGAAGTCGACACAGAATGCAGTTGTAAGCGAGGTAAGGGCAGAATCAGCACTAGAGTAAGCTGCAGCCACAATGCCCAATAAGAATACAATTCCGCCAAAAGTACCAAGGTGATTCAAAGCGATTAAAGGGTAGAAATTATCCGTTCTTGTTGGAATTTCAATTCCATTTTGACCTGCATACAAATAGAGCAGCGCTCCCATGCCCAAGAAAAGGATATTGGCAATCACTAATGCAATGGTGAACCAGAAAATATTCTTTTGAGCGTCCTTCAAGGTTCTACAAGTCAGGTTTTTTTGCATCATGTCCTGATCTAAGCCAGTCATAACAATGGCAATAAATACCCCAGAAATAAATTGCTTGAAGAAATCTTTTTTATCGTTCCAATCGAAGAAGAAAGTTTTGGAATACTCACTGTCACTAATTTGAATAATGGCATCACTAAGACCAATGCCCATTTCTTTGGTAATGATATAAATGGTGATAACCACCGCTGAGAGCATAAAAAAGGTTTGCAGGGTATCCGTCCACACAATGGTTTTTATTCCTCCTCTAAAAGTATACACCCAAATGAGGGCGATAGTAACGAGTACCGAAACCCAAAATGGAACGCCATAGCTATCGAAAAGCGCAATTTGAAGTACACTGGCTACTAAAAAAAGGCGAAACGAAGCGCCAACGGTTCGAGAAAGCATAAAGAAAAACGAACCTGTTTTATATGACCAAAAGCCAAAACGCTGTTCTAAGTAGGTGTAAATTGAAACCAAGTTTAGACGGTAATACAGTGGCATCAATACTGTAGCGATAATGACATAACCCACGATATAACCTAGAACCACTTGAAAGTAGGAGAAGAAACTATTCCCTACTTCACCCGGAACAGAAATAAAAGTAACGCCAGATAAGGAGGCTCCAATCATTCCGAAAGCCACCAAATACCAAGGCGACTGCTTGTTGGCTGTAAAAAAAGTGGCTGAATCGGCTCCTTTCGAGGTAAATCGAGAAATGAGAATCAGCAGCAAAAAATAACCGCCTATAATTGAAATGACTAATGTGGGATTCATACCAAAGAACTAGTAAATTAAAGTTTGAATATCCGTGAAAAAACTGTGGACACCAAAAAGCAGAACGAACCAATTAGACAAACAGACAGTTTAGGCAACAAGTGTTTTTTTGTACATTTGTAAAAAATTAATAACATGAATTTCAGCTATCAAGAAGAAGAGTTAGTCGAGGTACTCGAGAAAACTACAGATGAGGAATTATGTGATTTGGTAGTTTTCAATGATGACTTTAATACATTTGAGCATGTCATCAATATTTTAATCAAGGTTTGTAAACACAGTGCAGAGCAAGCAGAACAGTGTACAATGTTGATTCATTATAAAGGAAAGTGTACCGTTAAAAATGGCTCGTTTACTGAGTTAAAACCGATGTGTGAAAGTATTCTTTCTGCAGGAATTACCGCTACCGTACTTTAATTTACATCGCATTTCAACTTGAACTTCCCTCCAAAAATTGTCGAGAATGCCATTGAGGAAATCTCTAAACTTCCGGGCATAGGAAAGAAAACTGCTTTAAGGTTAGTGCTGCATTTATTAAAGCAAGACCCTATCAGCACCGCACATTTGACTACCGCGCTTAATGAGTTGCGCGAAGGCATTAAATACTGCAATACCTGTCATATTATTTCAGACACTACAGATTGCACCTGCCGTACTATTAAGCGTGATTTAACTACAATTTGCGTGGTAACCGATACCCCTGATGTAATGGCCATAGAAAACACGGCTCAATACAGAGGCCTTTACCATGTGTTAGGAGGAGTAATTTCTCCGATTGAGGGCATTGGCCCAAGCGATATTCACATAGATTCATTGGTAGATCGTATCCAAAAAAGCGAACCTAGAATTGATGAAGTAATTTTGGCATTGAGCCCGACCATGGAAGGCGATACTACCGCTTTTTATATTACAAAAAAACTCAAAGAATTAGGAGTGAAGATTACCTCTATTGCACGTGGAATTCCGATGGGCGGAGAACTGGAATATACTGATGAGATTACTTTGGGTAGAAGTATTATGACTCGCTCTGAGTACAAGTAAACTGAGCTCAATAACCTAATAAAAAACACGAAGGGCGATCATTTCGATCGCCCTTCGTCATCTATAGCTACGGCTTAAAGCCTAATTGATTTCGCTTAACATACCCGATGCATAAAAACGCTGGGTGTTCAAGGCTGACAAGAGAATGCTCAAGTTGTTAGAGGCTTCGTTCAAGTCGCTCATTTTTATTGTTTCATGAGGTATTGAAGCTACTTCATCTAGTTCATTCAAAGCTTTGCTTACTTTCGTTTTCAATACATCAATCATTTCTAAATCATTGTATTTCCAAAAACGAATTTGAGCGTATACTAAAGCTGGCGCCCAATTAGTACCATACAAAATGTGTAGGTCTTTGGTAGAAGCACCAATACTTTTGAAAAGCAAGGCTCTTGTATTAGATAAATTGTTTTCGTGAATGGCGAAGTAATCCTTAGAATCTTCTGATACAGAAAGCTTGTTCATGAAGTGGGCAATCTTTGCTGCGTCAGCAATTTTCTTAATTACTCTTTTCAATTTTTCCGGGCTAGTTTCTAAAGTTTTCATAACCATGTCGTTTGGCTAGTCTATATGTGATAATCGTGCCAAACCGAAGAATCATTTAAATTTTGGCTCCAAGGGCATTTTTTATGTTGGCATAGAGAAACAAGCATTGGTAATATTTTCTACAATCGAGAAATATTCAGTCGTTTTGACTCCACAATTTGTAGAATTGAAGAACATTCCAATTGGTATTTGGTACAACAATCTATAAATAGCTACTTTTGCCCCACATTGAATTAATTGCATGTCTACAATGGTATCTGATAGAGTAAAGAACATGGCCGAATCGGCCACATTAGCCATGGCAGCTAAAGCCCGTGAGCTAAAAGAAAAAGGCATTAACGTGATAAGTTTAAGTTTGGGCGAGCCCGACTTTAAAACTCCAAAACATATTCAAGAGGGCGCTAAGGCAGCGATTGATGAAGGTAAATACTTTGCGTATCCTCCTGTAAATGGTTATTTAGATTTAAGGCAGGCCATTTCTGCTAAATTTAAAAACGAGAATAACTTAGATTATTCACCAGATCAGATTGTAGTTTCCAATGGAGCCAAGCAATCTATTGCCAACGTATTTTTAGCTTTATTGAATGAAGGTGATGAGGTAGTAGTTTTTTCTCCATTCTGGGTAAGCTACTCTTCTCTAATAGAATTAGCGGGCGGTGTGCCTGTGTATGCAAAGGGTGGTATTGAATCGGACTTTAAAGTAACTCCGGAACAACTGGAGCAAGCCATTACGCCAAAAACCAAGGCCATCATATATTCTTCGCCATGTAACCCAACAGGTTCTGTATTTACACTAGAGGAATTAACAGCGATTTCTGAAGTAATTAAAAAGCACAAAGACATTGTGGTTATTGCAGACGAAATCTACGAACACATCAATTATACAGGTGCACACGCGAGTATTGGAGCGATTGAAGGAATGATTGACAGAACCGTAACCATTAACGGTATGGCCAAAGGTTTTGCCATGACAGGCTGGAGAGTTGGATACCTAGGCGCACCACTTTGGTTGGCCAAGGCATGCAATAAAATTCAAGGGCAAATTACTTCTGCCAACTGTAGTATTGCCCAAAGAGCGGCTTTAACAGCGCTTACTACGGATATTGCTCCAACGGTAGAAATGTCGAAGGAATATTTAAGAAGAAGAGATATAGTAAAGGCATTATTGGACGAAGTGCCAGGCTTTAAAACCAATTTGCCAACAGGCGCTTTCTACTTTTTTCCAGATGTAACCGCGCTTTTCGGTACAACAGATGGAAATGTAACAATTAACAATGCAGATGACCTAAGCCTATACCTTTTAGATCAGGCGCAGGTGTCTGTGGTAACTGGTGATGCTTTTGGTGATGCCAACTGCATTCGTTTGTCATATGCTGCTTCTGAAGAAGATTTACGGGAGGCCATTACCAGAATTAAAATAGCGGTTTCTAAACTTTCTTAATGGAATTCTCAAACGTTAACGAACTTTTCGAAGCCTTCTCCAAACTTAGAGTATTGGTGATTGGCGATGTAATGGTAGATTCTTATGTGTTTGGCAAAGTGTCTAGAATTTCACCAGAGGCTCCTGTGCCTGTGGTGCTTACAGAAAGAAAAGAGAAACGTTTGGGAGGTGCTGCAAATGTAGCCTTGAATGTGCAAGCATTGGGGGCTACACCAATTCCATGTGCCATTGTGGGCAACGATCTGGACGGTGAATTTTTCTTGAACCGGCTGGAAGAAAAGGGAATTCCAAGCAATGGCGTATTGACCAGTTCCGAAAGAGATACCACTGTGAAGGAGCGTATTTTGGCCGGAGCCCATCAAATGCTGAGGGTAGATACAGAAACTGACAAGGAGCTCAGTGCTACTGAACAAGCACAGCTATTGGCCAATATCAAACGCTTATTGCCCAATTGCGATGTAGTGGTTTTTGAGGATTACGACAAGGGCGTGATTAATGCCACCATCATTGAAGAAACTGTTAAAGAAGCGTCCCGATTGGGCATAGCAACGGTGGTAGATCCGAAGAAGCGCAATTTTATGGACTATAAAGGGGTGACCCTTTTTAAGCCTAATTTGAAAGAACTGAGAGAAGGCTTGAACATTCAAGTAGATCCTAAAAACATAGATTCAGTGCGCGATGGAGTGACTTTGCTTCAGTCTAAACTGAATGCCGAAATGGTGATGGTGACCCTTTCGGAGTATGGAGTTTTCATTAAAGACAATGGCGAAACACACCTGATCCCTGCCCACATTCGTCATATTTCTGATGTTTCTGGCGCTGGCGATACAGTAATCAGTGTAATGGCTTGTGCATTAGCGGTGGGCATGTCGGCTCAAAAAGCTGCGGCCTTGGCCAATTTAGCAGGTGGCCTCGTCTGCGAACATGTAGGCGTAGTGCCCATCAATAAAGAAGACTTGATGGAAGAAGCCGAAGACAATAAGATTCTGAATTAATTCAAAGCTTTCCAAAAGTTTAAACTTTTGGAAAGCTTCTTTATTTCTGATTATTTTTTCGAAATCGTTACCTCAGGGTAGTCCACCACCATTCTGCTCAATAAGTTGATGCCTGTTATCATTCCGGCATCGTCCACATAGAAATCTGGCGTATGGTGAGGAGCTTGTTTTTCAGCGTCAACTCCTTTTGGTGCACCTCCAATAAAGAAATACAGCCCAGGGATTTTTTCCTGAAAGAACGAAAAATCTTCAGCTCCCGTAATGGCATTCATGTTGGGAGTTACGTTTTGGGGACCAACTACATCTACGAATGTGTCAGCCATTTTAGCCGTGAGCTGTGGATCGTTGTAGGTAATAGGATAACCTTTATCAATGTACAAGGTAGCTTCTGCTTCATTACTTTCAGCGGTATTCTTTACAATGGTGCGAAGACGTTCAAAAAGCCTTTCTCTCATGTCAACATCCAAAGTACGAATGGTGCCCACCAAGGTGGCTTCTTCCGGAATGATATTACTCCTTACCCCCGCTTCAATTTTACCAAATGAAACTACGGCTGCTTGGGTCGTCAGAGGCATACTTCTGCTCACTATGGTTTGAACGTTATTAATGATTTGAGCTGCCGTTACAATCGGGTCGATGCCCGTCCATGGTGTAGAACCATGCGTCTGTTTTCCTTTGATTTTAATTTCGAAGCTATTTACGGCAGCCATAATTCCTTCAGGGCGATATTTCACTTGTCCTACTTCGGTTTGGGCATTAATGTGTAAACCGAAAATGGCATCCATTCCCTCTAAAACTCCTTCTTTGACCATTAAGTCGGCACCGCCTTCTTCACCGGCAGGAGCCCCTTCTTCGGCAGGTTGAAAAATGAATTTTATGGTTCCTTTTAAATCGGCTTTCACTTGAGAAAGTACTTCGGCCACGCCCATTAAAATAGCTACATGCGTATCGTGACCACAGGCATGCATCACAGGTACTTCAGCGCCTTGGTATTCGCCCATGGCTTTAGATGCCCATGGCAGATCCACCCTTTCTTTTACAGGAAGTCCGTCAATATCGGCTCTTAAGCCCATTACAGGCCCGGGTTTTCCTCCTTTAAGAATTCCCACTACACCCGTTTTGGCTACGCCTTCTTGTACTTCAATACCCAAGCCCTTCAAATGAGCTGCGATGTAGGCAGCCGTTTTAAACTCGCGATTGGAAAGCTCTGGATTTTGGTGAATATGATGTCGCCATTCAATCACCTTAGGCTCTACTTTTTTAGAGAGTTCAATGATTCTTTCTTTTAAAGAAGGTGCTGGGTCGGTTTTAAAAGTAAAAGCCGACAGGGCTAAAAGCACAAATGCCAGTAGAGAGAGTTGGTAGGGTCTTTTCATAGCTCAAGATTTACCAACCAATTAACACAATGCAAGCGATATTTGAAAGTGGGTGATGAGCCTTAAGCTTTTAATAGACGGTGATGCTCTAATCGTTTAGGAAAGAGTGTTTTCGTCAAAGACACATCTTTGAGATTAATTCCTCATACCTGTGCTATACTCCTTCACTGTATTCACAAACACCTTCACCTTCTCAGGATCAATATCTGGATATACACCATGTCCTAAATTGGCAATATGACGGTCGGGTCCAAAAGCATCGAGCATCTTTTTAGTGGCTACTTCTACTTCGGCATTAGAGCCGTAAAGTGCGCAGGGGTCAAGATTCCCTTGTAAGGTTTTGTTTGGCCCAACTAACTCACGACTTTCGTTAATGTCCATATTCCAATCTAGCCCTATGGTTTCACAATCTAAAGTAGCCATAGATTTTCTCGCGAAGTAAGCTCCTTTGGCAAACATAGTTACTGGCACTTCGGTAATGGCTGAGCAAATTTGACGAATGTATTTCATCGAGAACTGTTCGTATTGATCTGCTGGTAAAATACCTGCCCACGAATCGAATACTTGAACGATATTGGCACCGGCTTCAATTTGAGCTTTTAAGTAAGTAATGGTGCTATCGGTAATCATCTGCATCAGCTTTTCGGCCAAGGCAGGTTGAGTGTACAGCATTTTTCGGGCGTTGGAGAAGGTCTTACTTCCGTGGCCTTCTACCATATAGCAGAAAATCGTCCAAGGCGCACCTGCAAAACCGATCAAAGGCACGCGCCAAGCCAGTTCTCTTTTGGTTACTTTAATGGCATCAATAACATAACCCAAGTCGGAAGAAGAATCAGCAATTCTGATGTTTTTTAAGTCTGCCTCAGACTTTATCGTATTAGGAAACCAAGGCCCTTTCTTTTCGATCATTTCGTAAGGCAAGCCCATGGCTTCAGGAATCACGAGAATATCTGAGAAAATAATGGCGGCATCCACTCCTAAAATATCCACTGGTTGAATAGTTACCTCGGCTGCTAAGTCAGGATTCTTCACCAACTCAATAAACCCGCTAAGGCTATTTCTAACCGCACGATATTCAGGTAAAATTCTGCCTGCTTGGCGCATTAACCATACTGGAGTTCTTTCAGTCTTTTCGCCTCTGGCAGCACGTAAAATCAGATCGTTCTTCAATTCCATGCCGCAAAGATAGGAATTGTTCGTTCTAAAATATCCGCTCTTTTCGAATTGTCAGTTGCTTGTACTTCCCTTCCATCTTTATGAAGTTTTGATTCGTTTTAGTGTACCAAAATTTTGTAGGCTGTGTACCGCCATAGTCGGTAAATAAAACCCAACAATCCATTTCTAGGCCATCTGGTAATATTAGCTTTTCAGAACCAATAATCTTTAGATGATAGAAGCTTGGAGCAGATCCGCCCGGATGATAGAAATTCATAACTGCTTCGTAGCCCATTTTCATAGGGAGCAAGGAATAGGTCTCTAAGTCAATTTCCCAGTTATAAGTTGGCTCAGTCAACTCTAGATTAAAATCTTTTTGTTTATTGTCTGTTGCTGAATCTAACCCAACAATCTTCATTTCTTGAAAGCTAAAAGCCTCTTTGCCATTCTGCTTGGTATTTCTAATATGCTGAACTGGCTTTAGTGTTTCTGGTTCGCAGAGGTAGTAAAAATCACCCGAAGTGTCAGGGTTCCCTGTAGTCCAGCTATGCCTAATGGCCAAGTAATCAATGCCGTTAATGTTTACTTTTTCAGTGGTTTTGATTTTCAAGCTGACCGAACGAACTACTCCAGCCATTGCTGTAAAAATAATATCCTTGGTTGTACCCATTTCTAGCTGATCTATCATCTTAAAATGATCACCTACGCGAATGGTATCAACGACTTGAGCATTTAATTGCCATGAGAAAATCATGGGAATAAGGGCTATAATGTGTTTTATCTTTTTCATGGATGCTAAAGACCCATTTTTCTTTTTAAAAGGATGAATGAATATATCCTCTGCTCGTAAAAATCGACAACATGGACTTTTAAGGTAGAGGAAACTGAGATGTAGATTAAAACTTACCAACTATCGATTATTTGACTTTGAGTTGATGCTATCCTTCTCAAGACCACTGAAAATGGATACTTTAGGGCTAATGAAGCCCAACTTTTTAAAGAATCGTATTTTCTGGCTGAATTTCAGCTTTTGGCTGCTTTTCTTCAGCTATAAATTCTACGACTTTACGGTTTTTATGCCTGCTGAAACGGCCTTTGTGAGGATTGCCTTACCGATGTTCTTTCACATTATTCTGAGTTATACGCACTATTTTTTCATTCTACCCGATCTGCTCAGAAGTAAGAACATTAAGAAATACTTGCTAAAATTGGTCTTGGCCATTGCTGTGGTAATGTTCTTTCAAGTATTGGCTGAAAATGCTGTGCTCATAAAATATTCACCTTCTGATTATTATGAAACTTTTGGCTGGGCAAGGTTTGTAAGTACACTCTGGGATGAATTGAGCTTTATGATTTTCACGGGAATGATCAAGTTTGCGGTAGACTGGTTTGAATTGGAGAACAAAAAGCGTGAACTGGAAAACCAGAAATTAACCGCTGAACTCAATTACCTCAAAGCGCAAATTAACCCCCATTTTCTATTTAACACGCTCCACAACTTGAGTTATTTGACGCAGATTAAAAGTGATCAAGCCACTGAGGTGATTGTAAAACTGTCCAACATAATGCGTTACATGATTTACCATTCTAATAAACCTAAAGTGGCGCTATCAAAGGAAATCAACTATATCAAAGATTACTTGACACTGGAAGGCATTAGGCTCAATAATCGTTTTGAACTGAGTTTTGATACAAGTGAGGTGGATGAACAAATTGAAATTACACCCTTGATTTTCATTCCTTTTGTAGAAAACGCTTTCAAGCACGGCATTAGCGACCAACAAACCGAAAATTGGATTAAGGTGAAGCTTTCTTCCACTTTTGAGCAACTGATTTTTAAGGTTGAAAATAGTGTGAGCCCTGCCCAGAAAGAAAAAGATGCGCCTTCGGGTTTTGGTTTGAAGAATGTGGAAAGGCGGTTGGTGTTGAGCTATCCACATCAGCACCATTTAGAGATTCTACCAGAAAAGGAAAAGTTTAGTATTTCACTTAGCTTAGACTTGTCGTGAAGATTTGTTGTGTAATTATTGATGATGAGCCTTTTGCTCGTAAACTGCTCCTTGACTATTGCAGTAGGGTTCCGCAACTTTCTGTTTTGGGCGATTTCTCCAATGGTCTGGATGCGCTTTCCTTCCTCAACCATAATAAAGTGGACTTAATTTTCTTGGATATAAAAATGCCAGGAATTAGTGGAATCGATTTACTGAAAACGCTTGGTAATCGGCCTAAAGTGATTTTCACCACTGCTTTTGCCGAATATGCTATTGATGGTTTCGAATTGGATGCCATCGACTATTTGCTGAAACCTTTTGATTTACCTCGTTTTTTAAAGGCGATAAACAAGGCATTCACTTCTTTTCTAATTGAAAAACCTACCAGTTCATTAAACAATTCGTCCCAAGATGACTTCCTATTTGTGAAGGATGGACGAGACTTGGTGAAAGTACAGCTGGACAATATTTTATATATCAAAGGGCAAAAGGACTATGTGATGTTTATTACGAAAAGCCGAAAGATTATGAGCTTGATGAACATGAAAGATTTGGAACAAGATCTTATTAAAAAAGCCTTTGTCAGAATTCATCAATCCTATATTATCAATACCCAGCATATTGAATTAGTGGCAAGCGACAAAGTAAGGGTCAACAGTGAATATCTTCCTGTAAGCCAAACCTATCGATTGACATTTAGAGAGTATTTAGGCAAACACAAGTGAGTTCAGTTTTAGCTTAGTAAATACTTATTCCATCCTTTGCTTAAATTCCCTTAGCTTTGTAAAAAAGGTATACAGTTATGAGCTTTCTTTTCGATGATTTTAAAGGTTGGAAGTCCTATTGTGAAGCCAACGACATGAAGCTTTTTGAACCCGTAATTGAATACGAGGTGCAGCAAAAGCAACGTGATGAAGAATTCATTTGGGCGAGTTTGGAGAACGCCTATACGGTGATGAAAGAGGCCGTACAAACAGGCCTCACAGAGGATATGACTTCTCGGTCAGGCATGATCAATAACGGAGCAAAGAAAGTATACAACCACCCTGTTACCGTTTTGAGTAAAGAATTTCAAGTGTTGATTTCTCGTGCACTGGCTGCTAAGGAAGTGAACTCATGCATGGGGCGCGTTGTAGCAGCTCCCACCGCAGGTGCTTCGGGAATTATCCCTGGTGTTCTAGTTACCTTCCAAGAGTTACATGATGTATCAGACCGTAAGATTCACGAAGGTCTTTTGGTAAGTGCAGGTATCGCTTTGATTATGGAAAAACGTGCTTCCATTGCTGGTGCAGTGGGCGGTTGCCAAGCCGAAACAGGTAGCGCAGCAGCAATGGCTTCTGGTGCCATTGTGTATTGCTTAGGCGGCTCAATCGACCAAGTTTTTAATGCAGTGGCCATCACCATTCAGTGTATGCTAGGTTTAATATGCGACCCTGTTGCTGGTTTGGTGGAAGTGCCTTGTGTGGTGCGAAATGCGAGTGCAGCTGCCATTGCCAATAGTTCGGCACAAATAGCATTGGCCAACGTAAATGCCGTGATTCCGGTAGATGAATGTGTGGAGGCCATGGGCGAAGTAGGCCAAAGTATGGAAACACGCTACAAAGAAACTGCCTTGGGAGGCTTGGCTGCAACCATTACTGGTCAAGCCATTTCAAAAAAGGTATTGATTCAGGACATTGAAATGTTACCTGATGAGGGAGAGGAGTAAGGAATTTCTTCTTTTAAGGCGGTCTGACCTTCGGTACCGACCGATTACTCGATGGACTACTTTTAGGTCGGCACCGAAGGTCAGACCTGTATATCAATCTTATGCCTCACCTCGCCAGCGAGGGGAATAGTTATCTCAAGAATGCTTCCTAGTATTCAATACTACCTCGAATTAATCAAGCCCAAATCAATTAGCCAATCCACTGAAAATGTCCAGACAATAGACCAAAACAGCCCAAAAATAAACATATAGAAAAAGACTTGCTTGCGAGGAGCACCTACAGTTGAAACTAAAAGAGAACCACCCACTGGAGATAGGATTAGAGGGGTAAGAAAGCAGGTGCCAATAATGCCATACTTCGTCCAAATTTTTACCATTCTGCGGCTTTGGGGTGAAAATTTGCCTTTCTTTCTAATGAAAATAGGTAGCACATTCTTTTTTATTTTCTCTCCTAAAAAAGAGAATAAGACAACACTGGTCATTAGTCCGGCCATGGTAATAATGATGATTTCTAACGGACTCATGCCTACGTTCGGCCCTAATAAAGGGGGAAGAATTGACTTGAGACAAGCCAACAAATAAATACCAAAATAGGTAAAGACTTTTTCTAGCATTACTTCAGTAAGAAAAATACATACAAGAGATACGATGCAATCAGAATAATTCCTGAGGGCATTCCCAGTCTTTTACGGATAATCATTAAAGGAAGGATAAGTACTGTAATGCCGATCATCCAAGGGAAGTCGGTGTGTAAAATATCCATGTTTACCGAAAGCGGCTTGATGATACTTGTAATGCCTATTATAGAAAGTATATTGAAAATATTGGAGCCCAATAAATTTCCTAAAGCAAGATCCGTTTCTCCTTTTCTGGCGGCAATAACAGAGGTGAAAAGCTCAGGTAAGCTAGTGCCCAAAGCCAATACAGTAAGCCCTATAACCCGCTGCGACACACCTAAATCCACGGCAATTTCTTCGGCACCACCAATAAACCAATCCGCCCCAAAGTATAGACAAAGAATACCTAAACCAACTTGAAAAAGGTCTTTAGTAATACCCCATTTTTCTAGCTTGTCTTTCGGTTCTTCAACATCTAGCTTAATCTGCTCTTTACGTGTAGTATAAAGCAAAGACCCCAAATAAATAACCAAAAGGATGACTAGAATTGTGCCCTCCATACTGGTGATCATGCCGTTGTAGGCAAAAATATATAAGAGAATAGATGCCCCTAAAGTAACAGGCCAGTCTCTTCGGGCACTGTCTTTTTTTATGGGAATAAAACCGAAAAGAGCCGCAGTACCCAGTACTAATGCCAAGTTGGAAATGTTGGAGCCAATTACGTTACCTAAAGCAAAATCCGGAGCGCCTTTTAGTGCTGAGTTTAAGCTAACCAAGAGCTCTGGTGCCGATGTACCAAAAGCCACTACAGTAAGGCCAACCACCAAGCTACTTACGTTAAATCGCAAGGCCAATTTAGATGATCCCTTTACAAGAATTTCACCTCCTACAATAAGGGTAGCTAAACCCAAAACAAGAATTAGTATAGTATTCAGAAGCATGAATTAAAGTTTTGACCCGAATGAAAGATCACCTGCATCGCCCAAACCGGGCACTATATATGATTTATCGTTTAGTTTTTCGTCAACCGCCCATGTCCATAACTCATGTTTTACCTTGATGTTATTTTTTAAGTATTCAATACCCTCTGGCGCAGCAATTACCGAAGCTAAATGAATTGTGGATGGAGTGCCATGTTTCAGGATTTGATTTAAACTAGAAACAAGTGACTTACCTGTAGCCAACATTGGGTCGATCAAAATTAAGGTCTTGTCATTTATGTTAGGCGCTGCTGTGTACTCTAGTGCTACCTCTATATTGTCCGTTTCCTCTTTTCGCCAAGCACCAATAAAACCTACTTCGGCATTGTCGAATACTTCTAAGAAACCATTCATAAATGGTATGGCTGCTCTTAAAATAGAAACTAAGGCAATTGAATCACTAATGGTTTGTTCCGAAGTCTTGGCCAGTGGCGTTTGAATTTCAGTCGTTTTGTAGGCCAAACTTTTAGAGATTTCATAAGCCATTAAAGTACCAAGTCGCTGAAGGTTGGTTCTAAAACGTAAGCGGTCGGTTTGCACCTCAATGTTTCTGAGTTCAGCCAAATAGTTATTGGCAATGCTATTCGATGTATTGAGTATTCTCATTCAATTTGAAATTCGCTGCAAATTTAATGGAAACATTTGCTCGTTTCGACAATATGGGTTGAAAGGTGAATTTGCATGACAATCCTAGGCTATGACAAAAGACCAACTTAATTTTGGCCAAACTCTCAATTATGGACTTCAAACTGCTTAAAACACTTTGTCAAATTCATGCACCTTCTGGAAACGAAGTAGCAATGAAAGAGTTCATCCTAAATTATGTAGAGGTGAATGCTTCTAAATGGAAAACTAAACCAGAAGTGATTTTTGGGGATGAATTTCAAGACTGCGTAATGCTTAAGTTTGGTACACCTCGAACTGCCATTTTTGCTCATATGGACAGTATTGGTTTTACAGTGCGCTACAACGATCAGTTAGTGGCCATTGGCGGACCGAAAGCAGAGACAGGATATAAGTTGGTAGGGCATGATGCAATGGGGCCCATTGAATGCGAATTGTTTGAAGATGATGGGCACCTTTATTACAAATTCCCAAGAGGTATTGAACGAGGAACAGAGCTCGTCTTTAAGTGTGATTTTCGTGAAGATGATGAATACATTCAGTCTTGTTATATGGACAACCGCTTGGGGGTATTCAATGCATTAAAAGTAGCGGAGACTTTAGAAGATGGAGTAATTGCTTTTGGCTGTTGGGAAGAACACGGAGGAGGAGCTGTACCATATTTGGCCAAACACATGTATGAGCAATGGGGAGTAAAACAGGCCTTAATTTCAGATATTACTTGGGTAACCGAAGGCGTTCCGCATGGTCAAGGCGTAGCCATTTCAATGCGCGACAGAAATATTCCGCGCAGAAGTTATATACAGAAAATCATCAAAATTGCTGTAGAATCAGGTATTGACTTTCAACTTGAGGTAGAAGGCGCTGGCTCTAGCGATGGCCGTGAACTTCAGCTTTCTCCATACCCTTTCGACTGGTGTTTTGTTGGTGCGCCCGAAGATCATGTGCACAGCCCAGACGAAAAAGTGCACAAGCACGACATCGATTGCATGATTGCTTTGTACAAAGTGCTGATGGAGCGATTGTAATTATTAACTTGCGCCAAAATTTACTACCTGTGAATACAATCAAAGTTCGCGATAAGGAATTTGAGGTTTATTTAAACGAATCTGAAATCCAAAAACGCATTGCAGAAATAGGCGATGAAATGAATGAGGAGTATGCCAATAAAAATCCATTGTTCATTGGCATTTTGAATGGCTCATTTATGTTCGCTAGTGATCTGATGAAGGCCGTAAATGTGCCTTCCGAAATTGCCTTTATTAGAATGGCTTCATACAAAGGCATGGAAAGTACTGGGGCTGTAAAGCAAGTGTTGGGGCTGCAAGAAAACGTATTTGGGAGGCACCTTGTTCTTATAGAGGATATTGTAGATTCTGGCCTTACAATGGATCAAGTAATTAAGTTTTTTCAGGAAAGAGGCCCCAAATCCATACGAGTAGCTACACTTTTGCTTAAGCCAGAAAAGCTTGAAAAAGACCTCAAACTGGACTACGTAGGCTTTGAAATTCCCGAGAAATTCGTTGTAGGGTATGGCCTTGATTATAACGGCCATGGCCGAAATCTTAAAGATATTTATCAATTGAAGGGAGCCTAAAAATTTCCTTCACTATATTTGAAGCCTCAAAATCTAATTTGGTAAATGGTTAATATAGTTTTATTCGGCCCTCCAGGAGCGGGGAAAGGTACACAAAGCGAAAACATCATTAAAAAGTACGGGCTGAAGCACATTTCCACAGGAGATTTATTCAGAAAGCATTTAGGAGAAGGTACTGAGCTGGGCAAAAAAGCTCAAGGCTTTATGGACAACGGTAAACTCGTTCCAGACGAAGTGGTGATAGGTATGGTGGGCGAAACTATAAAAGAATATAAAACTGCTCCGGGTTTTATTTTCGATGGTTTTCCTAGAACTGTAGCACAAGCCGAGGCTTTAGATGAGCTTTTGATGAAGTACAACACCACCATTTCTTGTATGATAATGCTTGAAGTGCCAGTTGAAGAGTTGAAAAAGCGTTTATTAGAAAGAGGTAAAACTTCAGAACGCGCAGACGATCAAAACGAAGAAAAAATTAATGTAAGAATTCAGGAGTACAACAATAAAACGGTACCTGTTGCTGAGTTCTACGCTAAACAAAATAAAATCTGTAAAGTAAACGGAGTAGGCTCCATTGATTCAATTTTTGGACAGATCGAAAAGGCAATTGATAAGCAATACGCTTAATACTTACAGGAAAATTAGTAATTTGAAGATGGTCACTTTCGGGTTGATCATCTTTTTTGTTTTCATAAATACAGTGAGTTCTATTTGTTAAGACTCTTTAAGTTGAACACATATTAAATACGCATTATGGCCAGTTCCAATTTTATTGATCACGTCAGACTTTATTGCCGATCGGGCAATGGAGGCGCAGGCGCTGTACACATGCGTAGAGAAAAACACGTACCAAAAGGTGGTCCAGATGGCGGTGATGGTGGTCGTGGTGGTCATATTATTCTCAGAGGAAGCTCAAACCTTTGGACCTTACTCCATTTACGTTACCAAAAACATGTTTTTGCTCAAAATGGTGAAGGAGGTTCTGGGCACGGAAGTACTGGAGCTGACGGGAAAGATATCATTCTAGAGGTACCATTGGGCACTGTAGCACGTGATGCCGAAACCAATGAGATTGTCTGTGAAATTACCGAGCATAACGAAGAAATTATACTTGCCAAAGGTGGTCGTGGAGGTTTAGGTAATCAACATTTTAATACCTCAACCAACCAAACACCTCGCTATGCACAACCGGGCGAGGCAGGTATTGATACTATTTTTGTACTTGAGCTTAAGCTTTTGGCCGATGTAGGTTTGGTAGGCTTTCCAAATGCTGGTAAATCTACTTTGCTCTCGGTGCTTTCAGCAGCAAAACCAGAGATTGCAGATTACCCGTTTACCACACTTGTTCCGAATTTAGGAGTTGTGCCTTACCGTGATCATCGTTCGTTTGTGATGGCAGATATACCCGGTATTATCGAAGGCGCTGCTGAAGGAAAGGGCTTGGGTTTAAGGTTTTTGAGGCATATTGAAAGGAATTCCCTATTGTTGTTTTTGGTGCCAGCCGATGCCGATGACGTAGCGAAGGAGTATGAAATTCTATTAGGTGAGCTTACCAAATATAACCCTGAACTCTTAGACAAGGAACGTGTTTTGGCCATTTCTAAAACCGACATGTTGGATGAACAAATGATTGAAGAAATGAAGGCAATGCTGCCTAAAACTCTTCCAACACTTTTCATTTCTTCCGTAGCCCAAATAGGTTTGCAAGAACTGAAAGACCTGCTTTGGAGCAAGTTGAATCCATCTAAATCCTAGATGTAAAACTGCCATTTAATTTACCTCATTCTTTCTGGCTTATGTCAGAATGACACAAAACTACGCTTGGCAATATAATTGCAGCCGAGCGTCTGTTTTTAAGGAGGTAAAATGGCGAGAATAAGAAAAATGTTTTCGGCATTTTTAAAAACTGATAAAGAATCGATGAAGAAGAAAAACAAAGCGCAAGAGAACGAAGAGGTAGTAAATGAAAATGTTGCTACTGAAGAGGCAGAGAAGGATGAGACTGCTGAAGCGCAGAATGAAGAAATAGAAGAGCCAATTGAGTTAACTGCCGAAGAAAAATTAACCATTGAAGTTGCCGAGGCAAAAGATAAATACTTAAGGCTTTATTCAGAGTTCGAGAACTTCAGAAGAAGAAATGCTAAAGAAAGAATAGAGTTGATTAAAACGGCCTCTCAAGATTTAATGGCTGATTTGATTCCAACCATAGACGATTTTGAAAGAGCTCAGCAGGCTAATCAAAAGCAAGAAGATATTGAAGCAGTAAAAGAGGGCTTCGAACTAATTCATAAAAAGCTTTTGAAAACCCTAGAATCTAAAGGGCTAAAGCTCATGAATACAGAAAAAGGAACCGCTTTTGATGCCGATTTGCATGAAGCTGTGACGCAGTTCCCTGTTGAAGAAGAAGAATTAAAAGGTAAGATTATAGATACCGTTGAAAAGGGCTATTTCTTAGGAGAAAAAGTGGTTCGTTTCGCAAAGGTGGTGATAGGAGCATAAGATGGCAAAAAGAGACTACTACGACATATTAGGGGTTAGTAAAGGCGCAACTGACGATGAGCTGAAAAAGGCATATCGTAAAATGGCCATTAAATATCACCCCGATAAAAATCCAGATAACCCTGAAGCAGAAGACAAGTTTAAGGAAGCTGCCGAGGCGTATGAAGTATTGAGCAACGCAGACAAGCGTGCGCAATATGATCGTTTCGGACATGATGGCATGCGCGCAGGTGCAGGCGGTCAGGGTGGCGGCATGAACATGGACGACATCTTCTCACAGTTCGGAGATATCTTTGGAGGTGGAGGCGGTAGTCCGTTCGAAAGCTTCTTTGGTGGAGGTGGCGGCAGAAGCCGTCAGCGTAAAGGTTCTAACCTACGCATAAAACTAAAGCTCACGCTTGACGAAATTGCTGAAGGTGTTGAAAAGAAAATTAAAGTAAACCGGTTGGTAAATGCCAGCGGGGTTACTTTCAAAACCTGCCCTACTTGTGGTGGCTCTGGCCAACAAAAGAAAGTAGTAAATACCATGTTGGGACAAATGGTTTCGGCCAGCACTTGTTCAACTTGTCATGGTAGCGGAAAAATCATTGATCAACGCCCTCCAGGAGTTGATAGCACTGGTTTGGAAATGAAAGAAGAAATCATTCCAATCAAAATACCAGCAGGCGTAGCCGAAGGAATGCAACTTTCAATGTCGGGCAAAGGTAATATGGCACCCGGTGGCGGAGTTGCTGGTGACCTATTGATTGTTATTGAAGAAAAAGAGCACGAAGAACTAAAAAGAGACGGCAACAATGTGTTGTACGATCTTTACATCAGCTTTACAGAGGCAGCCTTGGGTACCAGTATAGAAGTGCCAACCATTGATGGTAAAGTGCGGATTAAAGTAGACGCTGGAACTCAAAGTGGGAAGATTCTTCGCTTAAGAGGTAAAGGAATTAAAGACCTTAACGGTTATGGAAAGGGTGATCAGCTTATACATTTGAATGTTTGGACACCTAAAAAACTAACCTCAGAAGAACGCGAAATGCTGGAGAAGCTAAGTAAGTCGGACAACATGAGACCAAATCCAGAAAAAGGAGAAAAAGGCTTTTTTGAAAAGGTAAAAGAGTTTTTCTAGAGAGATTTAAAATACCCGTTTATATTTGAGGAGTCGATGGAAATCGACTCTTTTTTTGTTTGTATTAAAAATCAAGAATTTTTTCGTTTTGCAACCCTATCCTTCACAACTCGTATTCAAGTCCATGTATAGGGTAATATTGCTGGCAATTGTAAGTATTGGAATTGCAGAAATGAATGTGTGGGGTCAAACAAAAACTCATTTTACAGTGCAGGACGATGCTTCTTGCGAAAAAATCAATTTCTATCTTAAAGCCAGTTCAGGCACTTGTGAAATCCGGACCAGAAATGGTGACACTCCAATTAATATAATGGGCTTGTGTGAAGAGGAGTATGTAACTCCTGAATTTGGTCAGCAAATGGAAGGGAATGTGCTTAACGCTTGGCTGAATTTAAATGATAGCGGTAAAGAAGGCTTTACCAGCAAACTCTCTAAGATTTTTGGGCGAAAATCCACAGACCCTAAGAACTACTGGAATGTTTATTTAACTCATTTCAAACCCTATAATCTCGATTTAAATTATGGAGTTGGAAAGGCCTACATAGACCTTTCAAATATAGCTGTCGAGAAAATGAAAATTACCTCTGGTAATGCACACGTAAAAGTTGGCTACCATTCTAAAATGGAGAACTTGATTGAAATGGACACCTTTATGGTGAACGTAGATTTGGGTGATGTGGAAATTGATCGGCTAAATATGGCAAGAGCAAGAACTGTAATTGCCGAAGTGGGCTTTGGAACATTGACCATGAACTTTGATCAAAGTCCAGAATTGGCCAGTGAAATCTGGGTACGTGTTGGAGCAGGTAGTCTTTCTATTAATCTTCCTGAAGAAGAAATTCCAATGATGATCCGAATTAAGGATACATCGTTCCGAAAACTTAAAATACCAAGCAGCTTTGTGTCAATCCGCGACAATGTATTTGTCAACTCTGCTTACAAAGAAGATTCTCCTAACCTTCTGACTTTTAATATCGACCTATCAATGGGCAACGTGGTTTTTGCCAAGAACTAAAAAGACCGAAGTCTCAAAAATCCACAAATCGATCACATCTTCCGTTCAGCAGGTTCTTAACTAGAATTAGGATTTCAATTTTAATCTTGTGTTACTTTTAAAGGTGCATAGTACCGATTAACTTTAAAGTATTCACAAAACCTGAAAACCTTGAATATACTCGAAGCCAATCACATCTCGAAAAGCTATGCCGAGCATAGAGCTTTGAACGATGTGAGCATAAGCATTCCCAAGCAATCTATTTTTGGCCTTTTAGGGCCAAATGGAGCGGGAAAAACCACACTCATCAGAATCATCAACCAAATCATCATGGCAGATGAAGGCGAAGTTCTCATTAATGGAGAAAAGCTTCACCCCCGTCATGTAGAAATTATCGGTTATTTGCCCGAAGAGCGAGGTCTGTACAAAAAAATGAAAGTAGGCGAACAGCTTATGTATTTGGCGCAGCTCAAAGGCATGTCAAAATCTGAAGCAAAAGCCAAAATCAAAAAATGGTTAGAAAAGCTTAACCTTACAGAATGGGCAGGCCAAAAAGTAGAAGATCTTTCGAAGGGCATGGCTCAGAAAATCCAGTTTATAGCCACTGTAATTCACGAACCGCAACTACTAATTCTTGATGAGCCTTTTTCAGGTTTTGATCCTGTAAATGCAAACTTGATTAAAGATGAAATTCTTGAGTTGAGAGAAAAAGGAGCTACGGTCATTTTTTCTACCCACAGAATGGAGTCTGTAGAGCAGCTTTGTGAGCACATTGCGATGATCCATAAATCTGAAAAAATTCTTGATGGCACTAAAAAGGAAATCAAGAACTCATTCCGATCAGATAAATACAAAGTAGAGTATAAGGGTGATTTTTCTGGTTTGGGTGCAGAGTATGAGCTATTAGACACCAAGCATCTAGAAGATGGTTTTTATGAAGCCGTTATTCAATCGAAAAATGGACATAACCCGAACCATTTATTAAGTCAACTAATTGCTAAAACCGAAGTGCATTCGTTTGTAGAAGTCATTCCTTCGGTAAACGATATTTTTATTTCAATTGTGGAAGGAGGGAACAAAAAATGAAGCAGATATTTTTAGTACTCAAAAGAGAATACAGTACAAGGGTAAAGAAAAAGTCTTTTTTACTAGCTACCATTCTTATTCCTCTAATTTTTCCAGCCGTTATTTTCGGAATTGTATACTTTGCTACGAGCGACAGTGACTCCAGTTCAAAAGAAGTGTATGTGCTCGATGAAAGCGGCTATTTTCAAGACTCATTCAGTAATACTGGGTATACATATACCTATTTATCTGGTAATCTGGATGAAGCAAAAGAAAAGCTTCAAGAAAATAACGTCTATGGATTAATTCATATTCCTGAAATAGACCTTGACGATGCTTCCAAAACACGCTACAGCGATTTTTCATTTTACTCAGAAACCAACCCTGGTAATCAGGCCATGAAGGGTTTCGAATCTGAGATAAAACGAGAGTTGGAAGCAGTTAAATTAGATAGGTCAGGTTTAGACCCTGCGGTAATCAACTCGCTTAAAGTTAACGTCAATCTAAACTCCTTTAATTTAACTGAATCTGGAGAGGCCAAAGAGAGCAACACAGACTTGAGTTCCGCTGTTGGGTATGTGTTCGGCTTCTTGATCTACATGTTTATTTTCATCTATGGTAGCCAAATTATGCAGTCTGTATTAGATGAGAAAACGAGTAGAATTGTAGAGGTAATTGTATCCTCTGTGCGTCCTTTCCAACTGATGATGGGTAAGGTTTTGGGTGTTGGTGCTGTTGGGGTTACACAGCTTCTTATCTGGATTGTACTAATGGTTACGCTTTTTTCAGTAGGCATTTCAGCGTTAGGAGGAGGTATGGAAGCTATGGCGGGTCAAATGCCAGCAGATGTTGATATGACTCAGAACCAAGAAATGGCCGCTAATATTCAGGGAATGCTTAATACCATTCCAGTAGCTCAGATTGTTGTCTCTTTCTTGTTTTACTTCTTAGGTGCTTACTTCCTTTATGGTGCATTATATGCTGCCATAGGTTCAGCTGTAGATAGTATTCAAGATGCTCAGCAATTTATGTTACCAATTATGCTACCTATTATCGCGGGTATTGTCTCGTTAACATTTGTGCTACAAGACCCACATAGTACTATGGCCGTCACATTGTCTATGATTCCGTTTACATCGCCTATTGTAATGATGGCTCGATTGCCTTTTGGAGTTCCTACTTGGCAGCTGCTGCTTTCAATGGCGTTGCTCGTGTTAGGTTTTATCGCTACTATTTGGATTGCTGGAAGAATCTATCGTGTAGGTATATTAATGTACGGTGCAAAAGTAAATTGGAAGACCATTGCCAAATGGTTTACCATGAAAGTGTAGAACGAAGACTTATGGATCTATCAAAGCCTGACTGTATAGCAGTCGGGCTTTTTTGTTTTGACAAATTGATTGTGCCAATTCTATAAAAAAAGAGAAATTTGCACCTTCGAATAAATAAAGCTTATGTATTGGGAAAGTTACTCACATCAGAAAATTAAGGAAATCGTATTTGGCGCTTTAGAGCAGAATTTGGACTACAGAGAGAAGCCAGTTTTGGGTTTGCCTGCCTCTTATTTAGATACTGAGGTTTTTTACAACGATGCTCCTTTTTTGAAAGATGCGCCTTTCCTTACAGCACTCATTGCCAACCCTAATCACATTGGTTGCCACACTTTGAATGAGTCGGAAGCGGCTTTTGAAGGCACTCATAAAATTGAAAAGGAACTGATTGACCTTTGTGCGCAGCAGGTTTTTGAAGGTGGAAGCGAAGAGTTTGATGGCTATGTAGCATCTGGAGGCACAGAAGCAAATATTCAAGCCATATGGATTTTGAAGCGTTACTTCGAAACAGAATTTAAGGCAACCCCCAATGAAATTGGTGTCATTTTTTCAGAAGATGCTCACTATTCAATGCCCAAGGCGTGTAACCTGTTGAGCTTGAATTCATATGTGTCTAAAGTGGATGATGTAACCAGAAGGGTAACTAAGTCAAGTATTGAAACTTGTGTTGAAAATGCCAGAAAAGATGGAGTAAAACACTTCATTGTTATTATGAACATGTCAACCACCATGTTTGGCTCGGTAGATGACATCAATGAAATTACAGGCTGGCTAGATGATTTAGATACAAACTATATGGTGCATATTGATGGCGCTTTTGGTGGATATATCTATCCATTCGCTACCGATAACTTAGACTATACTTTTCAAAACTCGAAAATCAATTCCTTTACCTTAGATGGCCATAAAATGCTTCAGTCGCCTTATGGTACGGGCATTTATTTGACCCGAAAAGGCTTTATGGAATACGCACTTACAGAAGAAGCCAATTACGTAAAAGGGAAAGATTATACTTTAGTGGGCAGTCGCTCTGGTGCCAACGCCATAGCCGTTTGGATGATTATGCGTACTTATGGTGCCGAAGGGTGGAAGGCCAAAATCAAGCAGCTGCTATCTAAAACCGATCGCCTTTGTGGAAACCTTGACGAACGTGGAATTGAATATTTCCGTAATCCTAAAATGAACATTGTCACCATTCGAGATAAGTATGTATCGGCTGCTTTGGCTAAAAAATATATGCTTGTGCCAGACGTCCACAATGAGAATGTGAAATGGTGGAAAATTGTAGTGATGGATCACGTAAGACAAGGAGTGATCGATAGCTTTTTAAACGATTTAGATGCCGAGTTGAAGCCCAGTTAGAAACAACACTTCTAAATAAAGAATGGGGCTGTGATTATACATTGATTCGTCTAATTTTCGTTACTTCCCATATGCAAAATCCGTTCAAGGGTTCTTTAGGTATAGACTTTTACACTAACCAATCCACAATAAAATATATTGTATTGGTTGTAGCAGCTATAATTGGTGTAGGCTCAATTATTTATACCACGCAGCTTGTAAATGTTTTAAAAGAAAGAGAAAGAGAGAACATTAAACTTTGGGCCAAGGCGGTTGAGTTCTCTACCGTAGCAGACGGTGGCTCTCTCAACTTCATTACTGATAATATTATTCGCCCAGATAACTCACTGCCCGTTATAATACTTGATTCAGCTACCAGTGAGATTCTAACTACCAGAAATGTTCAGTTTGATAGTTCCTTAAATCAAGATCAAATTGATGACTACCTGAATAAAGTACTCAATCAAATGAAGGCCGAAAATGATCCGCAACCCATTTTAATCAGAGACCGGCCTGGAAGTAAAATTGTGAGCGTTCAGTATGTGTACTTCAGAAATTCTCGGCTTTTACGACAGCTCAGTGCTTATCCTTATATCCAGCTTTCGGTAATTGCCGTCTTTGCATTCATTGCTTATTTAGCTTTCAGCTATTCTCGTAAAGCTGAGCAAAACCGTGTTTGGGTGGGCTTGGCCAAAGAAACAGCACATCAATTAGGAACCCCACTTTCATCGCTGATGGCTTGGGTAGAATATTTAAGAGAACTTCCGCAGATGGAAGATAGGCATGACATTATTATCGAACTTAATAAAGATGTTCAGCGCCTAGAAATGATTACCTCTCGTTTTTCTAATATAGGCTCAAATCCAGTGTTGAAAAATGAAGAAGTGTCGGAGGTAATAGAGGAAACAATTGCATACTTAAAGCCCAGGGTTTCTTCCAAGGTTGCTTTTGTTATTGATGCCGATGCACCACACCTTTCGGCTAAAATGAACCGCCCTCTCTTTGAGTGGGTAGTAGAAAATATTGTAAAGAACGGAGTCGATGCAATGAGTGGTATTGGAAAAATCACCATTACCATTGGTCAAGAGTCAGAAGGAATGGTGTTTATAGATATTGCCGATGACGGAAAAGGAATAGCGAAAGGCAAGATAAAGGAAGTGTTTAAACCAGGGTTTACCACCAAAAAGCGTGGCTGGGGCTTGGGCTTAACATTGGTGAAACGAATAATTGAAAACTACCACATGGGAAAAATATTTGTAAAGGCCTCTAGTGCCGATGTGGGTACGGTATTCAGAATTGTACTTAAAGATTAACACGCGTATTATCTTGTTTAAAGAGTAATTGCGGCTATCTTGTTTTAAATAGAGTATGTGTCAATATTTTGACTTCCATTTTCTTCATAAGCCTTTGGTTTAATCGAGATTAGACCTACCTTTGCGCCAAGAAAAGTAAACCGCATTTTTCCTATCTAGATAAAAAAATTAAGAATGGCAAATATTGGAAAGATCACCCAGGTTATTGGGCCAGTAGTGGACGTTAGCTTCGATGCTGAAGGATCAAAATTACCAAACATCCTTGATGCATTGGAAGTGACCAAAGAAAACGGTCAAAAAATTGTTTTAGAATGTCAGCAACATTTAGGTGAAAACCGTGTAAGAACCATTGCTATGGATTCTTCTGAAGGTCTAACAAGAGGTACTGATGTTTTAGATACTGGCAAACCGATCGCTATGCCAATTGGAGACGACATCAAAGGTCGTTTGTTCAATGTAGTAGGTGAGGCCATTGATGGTATTCCACAACCAAAAGGAGACAGAAGATTACCTATTCATAGGGCTGCTCCTAAATTCGAAGATTTATCTACTTCAACCGAAGTATTATTCACTGGAATTAAAGTAATCGACCTTATTGAGCCTTATGCAAAGGGTGGTAAGATTGGTTTGTTCGGTGGAGCAGGTGTTGGAAAAACAGTATTGATTCAAGAGCTTATTAACAACATTGCAAAAGGCCATGGTGGACTTTCTGTATTTGCTGGTGTAGGTGAAAGAACTAGAGAAGGAAATGACTTGCTTCGCGAAATGATTGAGTCAGGAATTGTAACCTATGGTGACGATTTCTTGCATTCAATGGAAGAAGGCGGTTGGGATCTTTCAAAAGTAGACCAAGAAAAATTAGCCGAGTCTAAAGCAACTTTCGTGTTCGGTCAAATGAACGAGCCTCCAGGTGCAAGAGCAAGAGTAGCGCTTTCAGGTCTTACTATTGCTGAGTACTTCCGTGATGGTGATGGCGAAGGACAAGGGAAAGACATTCTATTCTTTATTGATAACATCTTCCGATTTACCCAAGCAGGTTCTGAGGTGTCGGCTCTATTAGGTCGTATGCCATCTGCGGTAGGTTACCAGCCAACATTGGCTACCGAAATGGGAGCGATGCAAGAAAGAATTACATCAACTAAAAATGGTTCAATTACTTCAGTACAGGCTGTTTATGTACCTGCGGATGATTTAACTGACCCTGCTCCAGCTACAACATTTGCTCACTTGGATGCTACTACTGTACTTTCAAGAAAAATTGCTGAGCTAGGTATTTACCCTGCGGTAGATCCTTTGGATTCAACTTCAAGAATTTTGACTGCTGACATTCTTGGCGATGAGCACTATGATTGTGCACAGCGTGTAAAAGAAACGCTTCAGCGTTATAAAGAACTTCAAGACATTATCGCCATCCTTGGTATGGACGAATTGTCTGACGAAGATAAATTGATCGTATCGCGTGCAAGACGTGTACAAAGATTCCTTTCACAGCCATTCCACGTGGCAGAGCAGTTTACTGGTCTAAAAGGAGTTTTAGTAGACATTAAAGACACCATCAAAGGTTTCAACGAAATCATGGATGGTAAGCATGACGATCTTCCAGAAGCAGCTTTCAACCTTGTAGGAACTATTGAAGAAGCAAGAGCGAAAGGTGAGAAATTGATGGCTGAGGCTTCTAAATCATAATGACTATGTTACTCGAAATCGTAACACCAGATAAAAAAGTATTTGAAGGCGAAGTGAGTTCTGCTACTTTCACTGGTGCAGAAGGCGAATTCCAAGTATTGTCGAATCACGCCCCAATGATCAGTGCTTTAGGCAAAGGCCGAGTAAGTATTACTGCCTCAGGTAAAGTAGAGAACTTGATTATTGACGGTGGTGTTGTTGAGGTTTTGAATAACAACGTAATCGTACTAGCAGAATCTGTTATAGAAGGTTAAACAGCCTTTAAGAATATTTGAAAAGCCTCTTTGAGAAATCAGAGAGGCTTTTTTGATTTTATATCTGATTGCCTCTGAAATGTAATTAATTTTTACCTTTAACTTGATAAGGTCAGTTATCGTTAGAGTCAGATTTTGCTTGACGGTAGTAATTAAGTAGGACAATCTCCACGACTTGTTCCAAAGGTAATAAACCAGGTAGTTAGCAATAGATACCTTGAGTGGTCACCAATTAGGTTTGAAGTTTAAAACGAGGTTCTCTTGGTGTTTATTGAGGCTAGCAGAACAACAAACTGGAACAAAGCTATAACTGAAAGTGAGTCGGACTTTTTAAGTATGTAGATGTGGTTATTCTATAAAGGACAGGCAAATTTAATAAAAAAATGAGCTAAGATTATCTAGTTAACACTTTCTTAATTAATATTTTTGGTTAACTTGGATAGTCCAATGTTATATTTTTTCATATGATGGACAGGTTAGTCATAAAATCAAGCTCTTTTTTATTTTTATTTCTCTTTCTAGTTTTCTCTTATACTACCGAAGCTCAAGTTAGGGGTTACAGAACCAATCCCTCTGAATTCAAGAAATTGAAAGTACGCACTCCTAAGAAGGATAAAAAGATTACACGAATGCCCAAATTCAATTTGGCTCAGGTCCTTCAAGAAGAACAAGATAATTTATCAAGCGTAGCACCTAGATTTGGCAAGGGCTTTAAGGTGGATTTGAAACTCAAAGATGGACAATGGGAAAATGTGGAAGGAGGTAGGCTCTGGACATTAGGAATTTCATCTGAAAATGCATACTCAATAAATCTAATTTTCAATGAATTCTACCTTCCAAAGGGTGCGGAATTTTATATGTATAACGATGAAAACACAATGCTTTACGGGCCTTATACATTTTCAGATAATAGAAAAAATGGTAGACTTTCAACGGACTTGATTAAAGGTGCTAGTATAACACTGGAGTTATTTGAACCAACAGAAGTTCAGGGACAAACAAAGATAAGTGTAGAAAGGGTTGTGCATGGCTATGTAAACATGTTTGAGCAATCTGGCTCTCCTGGTGTTATAGATACCTGTCATATTGATGTTAATTGCCCGGAAGGTGACCCATTTAAGGATCAATCTGATGCCGTTGCCATGATATTAACTGGATATGGGGAAAGGTTTGGCACAGGCACTTTAATCAACAATACGGGAAGCACATTAAAACCTTATATTCTTACAGCATTTCATAATATGGATGAGGGGACAAAAGTAATTCCACGCGATCTTCTTCTGAGTCAAGCAGAAAAGGATGCGGCTGAAGATTGGGTCTTTAGGTTTCAATACAAAAGCCCTAGTTGTGATGGAGGAGATGATTTCAATTTTATTACATATAATGGTTCTACTTTTAGGTCAGGTTGGGCGTATACAGATTTTCTCCTTGTTGAGATGGATCAAGTACCAAACATACATGTTAACTACGCTGGTTGGAGTCGTGGCACACTGCCAGCATCATCTTCAGTAGGCCTCCATCACCCCAGAGGAAATGTGATGAAACTTGCAAAAGACTTTCAGGCGGCTACGAGTGTAGCTGAAACTGCGCTTGGTCCAGATTTGAATTTTTGGCAGACTACATGGGAGTTGGGTAGAACTGAACCTGGGTCATCTGGCAGCGCATTATTCAATCAAGATGGTTTGATTGTTGGCCAACTACTTGGAGGGAAACCGGCTGCCTGTGGTGAACCACGAAGACGAAGTGCCTATGGTAAAATTGATATATCTTGGCTTGGGGGTGGAACGGCAGATACACGTTTAAGTAATTGGCTTGATCCTATCAATACAGGGCAATTGACCAAAGGAATGAGAAAATTAATTGATATTCAAGTGGCAAATCCACTTGTTTGTGACATCAGCGCAAGTAGTCCCACAACATTTTCTTTGACCAGCAACCCTACGGGAGCTACGATTAATTGGTCCGTGGATTCAAATCTTAGTATAGTCTCTGGTCAAGGAACAAATAGCATTGCTGTAAAAGCAGTTAATTCTGGATATTCTGGGTTAGGAGAAGTTAGCGTAGCCATAACGGATACTGATGGAACAGTAGAAAGGAGCAAATCCATTTGGGTGGGTAAGCCGAGTGCTCCTATAGATGATATTCTCGGCCCTATAAGTGTCGATGGCAGTAGCGTTGTTATTTATAATGGAAGTAAAGCAGATGGCGCAACATCTTATGATTGGGCATTGCCGTATCCTTTTCAGGTGGTGTCCTATTTAAGTACGGCTGACAATTGGCAAATGGAATTGACAACTACTTATCAACAATTACTGGCTTATACGGGTATGGATGAGAATGATGGATATGTCCAGTTAAGAGGGCTCAATAGTTGTGGTTATGGGGGAGCCAAGATTCTATGGGTAGATCACTCGGGTATTTTGGGAGGGCCTGGAGGCGGAGGGCAGCAGCAGCGATCTATAACAACGGATGATGGAATTTTGGTATACCCTAATCCCGCTACAACAAGCACGACCATTGAATTGACAGCAGAGGGGAGCACTATTTCGAACGGATTAGCTCCGACCCAAATTTTGGGAATACGCGTCTTAGATTCTCAAATGACTGAGAGAATTGTAAGATTTTATAAGAAGGGTGTTAAAAAAACCGACATTAGTGTATCGAAACTCGAATTAGGTATTTACACTATAGTGGTATTAACAGATGCAGGAACTTTCACAAAAAAACTAATGATTGATAATTAATTAAAAATTTGAATCATGAAATATTTAAAAATAAAATTACTTCTGAGTGTTCTCTTGACTGTTTTTCTTACGTCTTGTGATTCGGACAACCCATTGCCTGAAGGGGTTTTACCAGAGATCAATGGTGGTCATCAGGCAAGCGTAGTAGATAGGGACATTGTTTTTCACTACGGTCTTTTCAATGTTGAAGGCGAAGCTTCTACCTCATTTAAAAAGGATGAGGAGATTTATTTTAGTTTCTGGGTAGAGAATAAAGGCAACATTGACTATGATTTGGTCCGACCAGAAGTTCGTAAATTTATGGATGTCTTTCATAAAAAGGGCATAGATGACAGTGATTTGATTGCTACAAAATTCACATCATTTTGTGAACAGAAGTATATAGAATATAAAATTGAAAAAAAATCAATTGCCAAATTCCCTGCTATTCCATGGTATGATTCCGGAAGACATGTTTTTTGCGGATACAGCGAAGGTGAGCCCCTTGAAGTAGGTGATTATTTTACTACTATCAAAAAAACGTTTGAATATTTTGATTCTGAGCGCAAACGTTACGTGGCAGATGAGATAAATTTGAGGGTAGATTTTGAGGTTATAGAGTAATTAAATAGCTAAACAGAATTAAAGCCTCTTTGAGAAATCAGAGAGGCTTTTTTGATTTTTACTGCATAGTGTTTTCATGTTTTTTAACTATTACGTTATATTGTTTCCTTAAACGTTACACTGCATGGATTCAAACTATTTTTTTGGCCTCCCCTTAAAGCACAATTTTGTTGAATATGTTTACTTAAATGGGCTCTTTTTACCGCACGAAATAAAGGGAGTACGATCGCTATGGAAAGATCAAGAAACCGTAAAGGCAACCTTATCTGGAGATGAAAAATACAATGACGAGCTAAGAAAGAGTTCGGTTATGAGTATTGGAAGTGAGTCTGAATATAAATGGGTTTATGATAGACTTGCAAGTGCTTCAATACAAACCAATAATGAAAGGTACTGGTTTGATTTACTCGGTTTTCATGAGAACCTACAGCTGACACGCTATTCAACAGGTGATTTTTTTGATTGGCATTTAGATTTTGGGGCAGGTCAAAGCTCTATGCGTAAACTCAGCATTACTGTGCAGCTTTCAGACCCTGACGAATATGAGGGTGGGGATTTGCAATTTATGATTAACCATAAAATTGTGAGTGCTCCTAGAAGTAAAGGAACGGCCATAGTTTTCCCTTCCTTTATAATGCATAGGGTTACCCCCATTACAAAGGGTACTCGACAATCAATTGTTGGTTGGGTTTCTGGGACTCCTTATAGATAGTCAATTGATTTGGCTCAAATCAATATTCACTCCATTATAAAGTATATGGTCTTGGGCTATCATTGCTCCAGACTTAAGAGTTAAGTAACTCTCCCAAGTGAACTCCATTCCGCCAAGGGGTAAAATGGATACCCACATTTTTACAGATTTCGGTTTATGATTATCGTCCAGAATCCAAACATAGGAATCACCCGGAGTTGAACCGCCTGAGGTATAGGTGATTTTTAAACCTTCTCTTCCATCTTTAAAAGTAACAAGGCTTCTTTCCGTTCCTGGGTCGAAAGCTTTGAAAGGGGCACAGAGCCAGAAACTATCATTGTTGAAGTAGCCAAATGCTTGTTTGATCAATTTTTCTTTTCCTTCTTCTCTTATTTTTTCAGGGTGAATGACTACACCGGTTTGGTTAACAGTATTGAGTAAAACCTCATTTTCATCCCATTTTACAAGAACTGAGTTTTCTGTTCTATTCCATTCATAATGGTGAATCCCCTTGAAAGTCCATGAAACTTCAGAGGTAGTATCCCAAGCAGATTTGTTGAGAGATTCCATCATTTCAAGAGTTAAGTTGTCGGCTTCCGGCCCATCTGTTCCTTGAGGAAGGCTTTCGTTTTTAATTAAGTAGAAAACAAAAAGCCCGAGTATGAGCATAAGTAAGGTTACTGCGAGAATTCGGAATAGCTTTTTCATACCCAAAGTTAAACGGGAAATTTATAACGGCTCAATTGAGAACTTCCTGTTTAACTAATTTGGTATGTGATCTGTTTTTATAGTTTTTCTAAAGCCTGCTCAATATCCCAGATAATATCATCTTGATGTTCTACTCCAATGGAAAGACGGATAAGCTGGGGGCTGATGCCGTATTTTTCTCTGTCTTCTGGTGAAACTCCTGCGTGTGTCATTGAAGCTGGGTGCTCTGCAAGTGATTCTGTACTGCCAAGGCTCACGGCCAGCTTCATCAGTTTAAGGTTATTTAAGAATTTGAAAGCAGAGGCTTCAGTTTTGTCTCCCTTTATTTCAAAAGAAACCATGGCGCCAGTGCCTTCGCATTGTTGGTTAAAAATTCGTTGCTGATTTTCGTCTTTGATATTTCCCAAATAGAATACTTCGCCCACTTTTGGGTGATTGATTAGAAACTCAGCAACGTTCTGGGCATTCTTTTCCTGAATATTCATTCGTGCTTTTAGGGTTTCTAAGCTGCGCATTAACAACCAACCCGTCCATGGCCCAGCCATGTTGCCTAAGAATGTTCGCATTCCTTTTACACGTCCCATTAGTTCTTTGGACCCCAAACAGGCTCCAGCAATTACATCGCTATGGCCGCCAATGTATTTTGTGGCAGAATAAAGTACCAGATCGGCACCATGTTTTAATGGATGTTGCCAAAGAGGCCCCATGTAAGTGTTATCTACCGCCACTAAGGTTTGGCGTTCTTCTGTACTATAGCGGTTGGCCAATCGCTTACACATCACCATATCTATCAGTTGGTTTGTGGGGTTGGCGGGTGTTTCTATGTATACCATATGCACTTTATTCCCAAAACCACTTTTTTCGATTCTGTTAATAAGGTCTTGTTCTGAATCTTTAGCATCAAATGAGATAACATTAATGCCAAATCGGGTAATAATTTGCTCAATAAAATGACTTGTTCCACCGTATACAGGTTGGCTATAAAGCAGTACATCTCCTGGGCTTAGAAACTCCATTAATACAGTAGTAATGGCAGACATTCCACTTTCAAAAACAGCGCAGTCTTCGGCCTTGTCCCAAAGTGTCAATCTATTTTCGAGGATTTCGAGGTCGGGGTTGTTCAGTCGACTGTAAATTAAGCCAAGCTCTTCGGTTTCGCCCTTTTCGCGTAAACCATAGGCTACTTCAAAAAAAGCTTTTCCTTCTTCGGCAGTTTTAAAAACAAAAGTGCTGGTTTGAAAGATCGGACACTTTAATGAACCTTCTGAAAGCTCAGGCTTGTAGCCGTAAGACATCATTAAACTCTCTGGGTGAAGTTGCGGGTTTTTCATGAAGTAGATTTTTACAAATCTAAATATGATTAGCTTCTATTCTTTCAATGACTAATAATTTAGAAAAGGAATCTATATTTTTCATATATTCAGAATTAGATTCTAAAGCAGCCTGATTGTTACGGGCGATATAGAAAATTATGCTACGTTATGATAGATAAAATAGATAAACAGGTACTCAGGCTACTACAGCTAGATGCCAAAAAGACGACAAAAGAAATTGCTGGGGAGTTAGGTCTTACAACTACACCTGTGCATGAGCGAATTAAGAAACTTGAAAGAGAAGGATATATTCAACAATACTCCATTCGTATTGACAGGAAGAAAGTAGGCTTAATGATGATGGCTTTCTGTAGCGTTTCATTAAAAAATCATGAACGCTCTTTTATCGAGAAGTTTGAAGAGGACATTCAATTGCTTGATGAAGTGATCGACTGTTATCACATTGGAGGTATGTTCGATTACCTATTGAAGGTTTTAGTGCCAGATATGGATGCTTATCAGCGATTTATTTCTAAGAAACTTGCAGACTTAGATAATATAGGAACCGTACAAAGCTCATTTGTAATGTCTGAAATCAAGCATTCTACCCAAATCCCAGATCAGTTTCTTTAGGCTAGAAAGTTCGTTTCCCGAATAATTTTTTATCGAGCGAGTACTTTCCTGGACCAGCAATAAATAAGAAGAAGAAAATTAGCAGGTACATTGCTGCTTTTTCTTGAGTGCCGAATGGGTCGGAAATATGAACAACAAAGAGTGCTACTGCCATAGTAACCAACAAAGGAACAAGAGCAAAGCGACTAAACAAGCCCAGTATCAATAAAATCGAGCAAACAAACTCAGCTAAAACGGCTAAGGTGAGCGAAACTTCTACCCCTAAACCTATGGGGTCGCCAAACTGAAAATTACCTTCTATGAGTTTCAAAAACTTAGGGTAGCCATGGGTAAGCATCATAAGACCTACACCAACCCTTAAAAGCAATAAACCAAAACTTGTAGATGAACTGTGATTTCCGGTAGCGAGAAGTTTTTTGAACATGGCGATAGTTTATTCCTCTAAGGTGGAAAATAAACTAGTTTTTGCAAAATTCTTTTATGTATTCGGCAGCAAGTTCATCGCCTAATTTTTCGGCTTTTTTAAAGTCTGAACATGCGTCAGACAAGCTATATTTAGGTGAGTTTTGTTTGGCCATCCCCCTTCTCGTAATGGCATCTGCATATTCTGGATCAAGCTCTAAAGCTTTGTTGTAGTTTTCAATAGCACCATCCCAATATTCGCTCATAAAAAACACCACTCCTTTATTAAAATAGGCTACGGGTAAGTTGGGATTGATCCTGATTGCACTCTCAAAATCACCTAATGCTGACATGACAGCTTTTCCGCGAGCAAAGGCTGCTCCTCTATTCACGAGCGCTTGAACATTGTTTGGGTTGGCTCTGATTACCTTGTTTAGGTCGTCAACTGCTTTATTATTTTCGAAAAGCTTTACATATGCATTTCCCCTAAGCTCTAAAGCTTCTAGGTTTTCTGGGTCACCGGCCAAAAGCGCATTCATGTCAATTAATACGCCTTTATAGTTTTGCAGTTCGAAAGAGCATTTTGCGCGCGCAAGAAATGACTTTCTCATGTATTTTTTCTCTCTAATCAGCTGAGAAAAATCGGTATATGCGCCCTGATAATCCTCAACCTCCATGCGAGAAAGGCCTCGATTAAAAACAGCATTGTGATTGGTAGGCTCAAATTTTATGACATTGGAATATTTTACCGCAGCTGCTTCATACTTGCCTTCTGCAAAAAGAATATCAGCTTCTTCTTGCGTGGCTTCCATGCTACAGGCGCTTAAAGCCATAAAGACCACGAGACAGAAAAGAGATTTGAGAGAATTCATGCTTCTAATTAAACTAATATTTTAGTTTAATCAATGAATTTTTTGCGAAAAGATTAGGCTTAACCTTGTTGTGAGAATTAGTAACTACCGTTGTATTTTCGAATAAACCATTCTGTTGAAACCAGGGCCAAGAAAAGAAGCAGCAACCAAGGGTTATTAATAATGGATTGCAGCTTTTCGTCTGACCGTGTAATGGGTTTGGCAGATAGGTTCTGGAAATAATTTACAGCTTCTCCAATTCTGTTTTGAGGAATAAACTCTCCGCCTGAATTATTGGCTATATTCTTTAATAATTGGTGATTGGCTGTCAGATTGATATTCTCCAAATCCAATTTTTGAACAGAGAAAGTCCCTTGAGCAGTTTCTCGCTTTCCACTTACAGTTGCGGAAGCTTCAAAACTATAAACACCAGAGGCTAATCCAGTCACTCTATAATTGCTGCCAGCACTGTTTACATAATTCAATTCTTGCTTATTGCCTTGTTCGTTGGTTATCGTCAGGTCAATGTTGTGATCGAATACTTTTTCATAGAGCTGATTGTACACCTCTGTATTAAACTCTATTGCTTCACTGTCGTAATATTGATTTCGCTCCGTGTTTACCCTGAAATTACGTTTGTCATCTTTGGTGGCCAAATACTGAATCAGCTTACCCATCAAATTATTAAACATTTTCTGATCATTGTTCAGCGCATATTCCTGAAGCGACCATTTCCAGAAATCAGAACCTGAGAACACTGCAGATTTTATATCGTCTCCATTATAAATACTCAGGAGAGGTCTCTGTGTAGGAACTGAGCCTATACGTTGATAAAGCAAAATATCCGCTTGCGTTTTAAACTCAAACTGACCGTAAGGAACAGAAATAGGAGGGTACTCAGCTAGGCGTTGGGCCAAGACTTCATCAATTTTAAAGAGCTCAAAGTTTGGGTTGAAATGAGGCCCCGCATTGTCCGATTGCCCTGCATTGTTATAAGACAGCACAGGGTTTTTTTCGTTCATGGCACTCAAAGAACTTGTTCCAGTAATGTAAAAGCTGTTCGTTGTTTTGAGCGCATTGTCTAACCAAACGGGTAAACTTTCTATGGCAGGTAGCTGATGTAAAACAATCAGGTCGAAAGGCCCTTCAGGAATATCGGTGTTGATTCCCTCAATAAATACTTGCATTTCGGTACCCTCATTTTGATCGATTACATTTCTTAGCGCTTTGATGTCTGGGTGAGGCGCACGCGCGGTAATCAATATTTTTTGCTTGCTATCAACTATTTCTAGAAAAGCCTGTTGCGTATTGTTTAAGGTTGAATTTTCTCCTTCTAAAGGAAGAATCTGTATTTGGTAAGTTTCGATGCCTTTGGTTTCTGCATTCAGAATAAACTCAAGTGAGTTTATTTGTTCATCTCCTTTTGGGCTGAAAGATTTCTCTTCAATCACCGTCCCTTTTTTCAACACTTGAACCTTCACACTTTCATTTACAAAGCCATTGTTAAACACTTCAACCACGAGTGGGAATCGGTTGCCTTCGTAAACAATCTTGTTATAATTCAGGCTTTTGATACTTAAGTCTTTGGCTGGAATGGTATCGCCCAAACCGATAGTGACTACGGGGAAATTGAGTTGAGTAAACTGAGGTGAAATGCCGTAATTATGAATACCATCGCTGGCCAGAACAACACCCGCCAAATTTTGCTGCTCGTAATCACTGGCAATTCCTTTAAGTAAGGATTCAAGATTAGTAGCATTTTGGTCGTAGTTAACTGCGTCAACACTGACTACATAATCTTGTAAACTTTTAACTTTTACTTCATAACCTGCATCACTAATTTCCTCTGAAACTTCTGCAAGTTGGGTTTTCAATGACTCAAATTCTTCCGCTTCATAAGTGGCAGGCATAGAAGCAGAATTGTCCACTGCAATAACAACCACAGGTTTCTCTTCAAAAAAAGTCACCTGATTGAGCAGTGGCCCCATGAGTAAAAAACAAAGCAGAGTAACGAGTATAAAACGCAGCCCAGCCAAGGCGCGGTTCGTATTTTTAGACCAAGGTGTTTTTTTAGAATAAAGTAGAAATGCATAGAGTGCCCCAGCCAACAAACAGAATAGAATAAACCACGAAGGGACGTCTGTTTTAAGAAGAAGGCTAGCGAATATCAATTGACAAAAACGATTATGGGGTGAATTCTGAACTAGATTTACAACAAATCCATTTAAGCTAGGTAAGATACGAGAAGGTAATTAAATAGTTAGCGCCTTTATTTCAACGTGCAAAATCCTGTTTTAAGGGAAAGTACGGGCACGTTTTATACCACAAAAGCGCTAACTATTAACAATATTTAAAATCAGGTAAGCATTCCGCCATCTACCTGAAGCGTTTGGCCAGTAACATAAGCCGACATATCTGAAGCCAAGAAAAGGCAAACGTTGGCTACATCTTCTGGCGAGCCACCTCTTCTCAAAGGAATAGCATCTCTCCAGCTTTGTACTGTCTTTTCGTCTAAGGCATCTGTCATTTCAGTTTCAATAAAACCAGGAGCAACCGCATTTGAACGGATTCCTCTTGAGCCTAATTCTAAAGCTACAGACTTGGTGAAACCAATGATTCCGGCTTTAGAGGCTGCATAATTGGCTTGGCCTGCATTTCCTTTTAAACCGACTACAGAAGTAATGTTGATGATAGAACCTGCTCTTTGCTTCATCATGGTTCTGGTAGCTGCCTTCACGGTATTGAAACAAGACTTGAGGTTGACGTTGATTACATCGTCCCACATTTCTTCCGACATTCTCATTAAAAGATTGTCGCGGGTAATGCCTGCGTTGTTTACCAAAATATCTAGACTTCCAAATTCAGCAACTACAGCAGTTACTAATTCTTCGGCAGCAGCAAATTCAGCGGCATTCGATCTAAACCCTTTTGCCTTAATGCCAAAAGCAGCAAGCTCTTTTTCCAAGGCTTCACCTTTTTCAACACTCGACAAATAAGTGAAAGCTACATTGGCTCCTTCTTGGGCCATTTTGGTGGCGATTGCTCTACCAATTCCTTTCGATGCACCAGTAACGAGTGCTGTTTTTCCTGTTAATAAACCCATATTTCTTTTTAACAATTAAATCTGCTTGCGGTTAGCTCAACAAGCGTCAGTTGTTTTTAATCCTGTCCAAAGAAAACGAAAAGGATCAATACCTCCAATTCGACTATTTTATTTGCGAACATTTGGCTTAACTTTGCCGCATTGAACAGAAAAAACCTCATAAAATATGGCTACTAAATACGATTTAATAGTAATAGGCAGTGGACCCGGTGGATATGTGGCAGCGATCAGAGCTTCTCAATTGGGTATGAAAGTTGGCGTGGTAGAGCGCTCAGAAATAGGCGGAATATGCCTGAACTGGGGTTGTATCCCAACCAAGGCATTGCTTAAAAGTGCTCAGGTATATGAGTATGTTCAACACGCACAAGATTACGGAATTAAGATTGACGGAAAATTTTCTGCTGATTTTGACGGAATGGTGAAACGTAGCCGTGATGTTGCGGGTGGAATGAGCAAAGGAGTTCAGTTCTTGTTTAGGAAGAACAAAATCGATCATATTGAAGGCTTTGGTAAGCTTAAGGCTGGTAAAAAAGTTGAAGTAACTGACGCAGATGGTAAGAAAGTAGACTATTCTGCTGATAGCATTATTTTAGCGACTGGTGGCCGTTCTAGAGAATTGCCAAACTTGCCAATTGACGGAAAGAAAATTATTGGTTACAGACAAGCCATGGTGCTCGATAAGCAGCCAAAATCTATGGTGATTGTTGGTTCTGGAGCTATTGGAGTAGAGTTCGCTTACTTCTACAACTCAATTGGAACAGAAGTAACTATTGTTGAATACATGGACAGAATTGTTCCTGTTGAAGATGCTGAGGTGTCTAAACAACTGGAAAGAAGCTTCAAAAAGGCAGGTATGAAAATCATGACCAACGCTGAAGTGACTTCTGTAGATACTAAAGGTAAAACTTGTAAGGTTTCAGTAAAAACTAAGAAGGGCGAAGAAAAACTAGAAGCCGATGTAGTGCTTTCAGCAGTAGGTGTTTCTACCAACTTAGAAGGAATTGGCCTTGAAGACCTAAAGGTGAAAACCGAAAAGGGAAAAGTAATTGTAGATGATTTCTACAAAACAAATGTAGATGGTATTTATGCCATTGGCGATATCGTTCATGGCCCTGCTTTGGCCCACGTAGCATCTGCTGAAGGTATTATTTGTGTTGAGAAAATTGCGGGTGAAAACCCAGAAGCATTAGATTACGGAAATATCCCAGGCTGTACTTATTGCCAGCCAGAAGTAGCATCAGTAGGTTATACCGAAGCTGCAGCAAAAGAAGCAGGTTACGAGATTAAAGTAGGTAAATTCCCATTCTCAGCTTCAGGAAAAGCAAAAGCTGGTGGTGCTAGCGATGGTTTCGTAAAACTAATCTTCGATGCGAAATACGGTGAGGTATTAGGAGCTCACATGATTGGAGCGAATGTAACAGAAATGATTGCCGAAATGGTTTCAGTAAGAAAGTTGGAAACCACTGGCCATGAGATCATTAAGACGGTTCACCCGCACCCAACCATGTCTGAGGCCATTATGGAAGCAGCCGCAGCCGCATATGATGAGGTAATTCATTTGTAAACCACGGTTTATAATAATATATTTAGAAGGTAAAGGGCTTGTTAATCAAGTCCTTTACTTTTACCACGAACAATAAACTAACCATAGCACGTACCCTAGATCATATTGAAGAGCATGACTTGATTCTGAGATTGAAAAATCAGGACAAGGATGCATTATCATATTTGTATGACAAGTATGGGGCTGCTTTGTATGGAGCTGCTCAGCGCATTGTACAAGATGAGGACGTGACCGCTGAAGTTGTTCAAGATATCTTCTTAAAAATTTGGAATAAGATTGGGATGTATGACGCCAAAAAAGGGCGTCTATTCACTTGGATGCTCAATTTGACGAGAAACTCTGCCATTGATAAAATCCGCTCCAAAGAAATTAAGCGTAGTGCTAAAACTGATTCGATAGATGCCAACGTATATACCATCGACCGACAGAATAGCACAGAGACCTCAGTTGATGGAATTGGTGTAAGAGAATTGATGGACGACCTAGTTGAAGAACAAAGGTTCGTTCTGTTAAAGGTATACTTCGAAGGCTTTTCTCATTCAGAAATAGCCGATGAATATGATATACCCTTGGGTACAGTCAAATCTCGTTTGCGATCGGCTTTAAAACATTTAAGAAATAAAGTACAGTTGTAATTGGATATTAAAGAATACATAGCGTCTGGCATACTCGAAGAATACATCTTCGATACGCTCTCCCCACAAGAGCGTATAGATGTAGAGTTGCGCCTAGCTGAGTATCCTGAATTGCGTGAAGAATTAAACGCCATTGAGGATAGCTTAGAGGGCATCGCCATGGCTACTGCAATCCAACCACCTACTGATCTGAAAGCAAATATTATGTCGGCTTTGGGCGATAGTGAGGTGGGGTTGAAAGAAGAGAATACGAAACAAAAGGAAGAACCAAAGGTGATTCCTATGCCACAAACCAATAGTGGAATGTGGAAATATATGGTGGCCGCCTCAGTAACCATAGCACTGGTAACTTCATACTTAGCTTATGATTATCACGGAAAATGGAAGTCTTCTTCCGATGCCTTTGCTCAGCTGCAAGCTCAGAATATGCAAATGGCAGAACAGTATAACCAAGTAAATAACCGCTTGGACGATCTGGTAGCAGATATTGATATTATTAGTGACACCGACTTTAAAAGAGTGAATATGGGTGCGGTAGACCCAACCCAATCATATGCGGCAAGTGTTTACTGGAATGCTAAAACCGATGAAGCTTACTTGAATATTAAGCAGTTAAAAACATTAACCGAAGAACAGCAATATCAGCTTTGGGCCATTGTAGATGGAGTACCAGTAGATATGGGCGTGTTTGATTTTGACGTGGAAGGACTGATGAAAATGAAGAATGTTCAGAATGCCTCTATGTTTGCGGTAACCATTGAGCCTAAAGGCGGAAGTGAAAACCCAACACTTGACCTGATGCAAGTGGCCGGAGCTGTTTAAGCCTTAAAAGCTTTTACCAAAAAAAAATTGAAACCACCTTAGGGTGGTTTTTTTATGTCCGCTTTGTGGTATTCGTATCTCCATTCCCCCCTGACTCCTTGACTTGTCGTTTGCGTGATGACCGATAGGCTAACCTTACCGCTTTCTTTTCCTGAGGAACGAAGGATCTATAGTTGAGGTCTGTGTTTCTGAAAAGGACCCTTACAGGGTGACTTAATGAATTATCCTTGAGCGTTAATATACTCCGCCACCTACTCCAAGGCTTCGAAGGCCTTTCTCTGGAATAAGTGAGAAATCTGAATACATCTGGGTAATAATATCTACAACGGACTAGGGTAAAAGCCGCTTAAAAATGCTTTAAATGCATTGGAGCACTAATTGCCAATCAGTTTTCATTACCAAATCAAAGAAAAATGAAAACCATAGGAATCATATTACTCGTAGGCGGAATTTTAATGACCATTTTCACTGGGGTTAACTTAGTTACCAAAGAGGAGGTAGTTGATCTAGGCGTTGTCGAAATCAACAAGAAGGAAAATAACCCTATTTATTGGTCACCAATTACTGGTGGCGTATTGGCCGTAATTGGTGCGATTGTACTGGTGGCTGGGAAAAAGAAAGGGTAAACAATATTTAACTCTTGGAGGGCTTGTTAGTGGGCTTCACTTTAATGTGAATATCGACTTTAACCCTCCAAGAGTTTTAAAAAAAAGAGCCTCACCTTACGGTGAGACTCCCATCAGAAAATCAATTGCTTGAATTCCCTTGTCAAAGATCAAGTCCATTTAGAATTTAACAGCAACAGATAATCTGGCTTGAAATGGTGTGCCTGGTGTAAAGTGTATTTCACTTACGGACTGGGCCTCATTTCGCAATCTCGATTCTGTATCGAATTGCGCTTCTCTCCATTCGGTGTTTAAAACGTTTTCTATAGCAATTCCAAAGTCGAATGCGCCAACTTCATAGTTCAAAACAGCATCCATAAGGAAATACCCTTTGGCAACTACACTATTGTCTTCATTGGCTGCTCTGTCATCTAAATAACGGTAGCGTAAACTACCTCTAAATCCTTTTTTCCCTTCATAATTCAACCCACCAATGCTAGTGAAAGTAGGGGCTAATGGAATATAATCTTGCCCTTCCGCTTCATCTACCGATTTCGGGTCTGTATAATTCAAATCCATATTGGCGTACAAAGAAGGTGTAAGCTGATAACGAACAGTTAAGTCTACTCCCTGTCGCTGAGTTTTACCTCCAGCTTCAACTACTCCTTCGTCTCCTACATACACAAACTCTTGGGCCAAATCCAGTCGCCACAAGGCTACGTTCACCAAAAGGTTTTCTGTTGGTTTCCAAAGTGTACCCAGGTCAACGCCATATGCTTTTGGCAGAATATCGCTGCCGTTTTGAGCTACAACCACACGTGTATCATTCGAGTGATAGCCCATACCAGCTTTTACATAAAAATTCAGGTCGGTAGCGGCTTGATAACCTAGTTTAAACTTTGGAGTTAGTATTCCTTTGTTTTCTACTTGCCTGTTATATGTAGGGGTAAGCGCATCTACGTAGTCAAAAGTGAAATAATCGTACCTTAAACCCGCGGTTAGTGAGAGCCTTTTTGTTAGATCCAATTGCTCTTCGGCATAGAGGTAAACGCTTGATTCCCTAATGTCTCCTCGGGCCAAATCCGATAATACTTCTCTTCTGTTCAATGTTCTTGATAGGCGAATATCATCCACCTGATCGTATCTAAAACCAGTTCCAAACTCGGTAGAGGCTTTTAATCCAAACAAGCTCCAGTTATTCCAGTAGCTGTTGTTGCTACCATAAATCTGGCGGTCTTCGCTTTGTGTAATTTGATCACCATTGATTGGGTCGTTTAAGAAAAAGGTGAAATTAGAAACAAGTTTAAAATCATACTTCGACATAAAAACCTGATTTTCAATAATTCCCCCATCTGATAAATCGGTTGTGAGTTTAGCGTTCAAATTCACGCGACTGGTATTTCCACCTTCGGTATCGTCAATGGCTCCAAACCTTGAAATCTGTCCACTCTCAATTGCTCTTAAAGGTATTTGTCCCGAAGCATCCCAGCTGCTGGTAAAGGCAGAGGTAGATAGTTCTATGGTCTTGTTATCTGAAAGTCGTTGGTGGTATTTTAAAAGCGTGTTGAATCGGTTAAAATTCTGCGAACTTTCAAAGTAACCATCGGTACGAAAGTACTCAGTTGCCAAATAGAGGCTTGGGTCTTTGGTAGTTTTTGGTTCTAATAAATTGAATAGGCCAACTGTTCTGAAAGTACCGAACTGACCGCCTTCTACTTTAAATAGGTTTGACTCCAATCGTTTTCTAGTACTGAAGGCAGCAAAGCCCGCAGTGTTAAAATCTCCTTTGTTGGCATAATATGGCCCTTTATCAAAAGCAACTCGCTCTATGGTTTCTGGAATTACAAAGTGTAAATCTGAATAGCCTTGACCATGCGCATGTGAAACCATATTTACGGGCATCCCATCTACGGAAAGGGCAATGTCGGTTCCGTGGTCTATATCAAAACCGCGAAGAAAAATTTGTTCTGCTTTTCCTCCTCCGGCATGCTGGGCAATAAAAAGACCTGGTACAATTTTCAGCACATCTTGTGAAGTACTAATGGGTCTAAGTTCAATGTCCAATGCGGAAATAATGGAAGCATTTTGTGGTAAGTTTTGAGTTACTTGAACATCGCCAAGTGAAAGGGCAGAGGGCTTAAGTGAGAGCTCTACTTGAGTTGCGCTACCTTCTGTTACCATTACTTTTTTGCTGAGTTTTTCAAAACCAACAAAACTGATTTCCAATTCGTACTCTCCACTTTTAAGGTTTTGAATGGAAAATTTTCCATAACTATTTGCTGCCGCTCCTACATTGGTTTGTGATATGGCAACGCTGGCACCTACTAAGGGTTCGCCAGAATCTTGATCTATAATTGTGCCCTTGATTTCTCCTGTTTGGGCAGCCAGACTGCTGGTAATTAGACACAGCAATCCTATGATGAATTTAAATTTCATGTTGTTATTGTTAAAGCCTCATGAGCGACAGATTGATTTCATTAGACATTCGTATCCTGTTCAGGACATGGAGGGTTCTGTGCTCAATTAATGATTTGATTTAGTAGCCAACAGATGGGTTGACATTCGAGGGTTAACATGGGTTTGGAGGCGGAGGAGTAACCGGCTCTGTGTCTAAACTTTTGTATAGACTTAAATAATGATGCTCTGTTTCTGAAAGCTTGAAGTGGGTAGTAACATGCTCAGTTGAATTACTGGACTGTGTATAAACAAAAATGAAAAGGGGATTTAAAGTTTCGGTTGGTGAAACATCTTGGTCCTGACTATTCAGTTTGTTAAACCCAAGTGTATGATCTTCAATGTTGTGCTTATTGTTATTGGCTTGGGCTTCAATGTGATCGTGATCATTGTCTACTGCATGATGGTTTTTATTTTCAGCAGTGGCACCGTGTTCATGATGATGATCTTCGTCTTTTTCCTCTTCATGTCCATGGCCTTGCTCGTGTTCATGAGCATGACCATGGCTATGAAATGGATTTTCAATTGCATGTAAAAAACTATGGCTTGCTGTCGCTGCCCCATACCCAAAGAGTATGATCACGTAGGTGATTAGAAGTCCGGTGGCGACAGATTTGGTCATTTAGCTTTTTAGTGCTTTTTCGATTTTGGCAGTAGTTAAAGGGCCTAGCTCAAAAGTGCTTTCTAGTGCTTCTTTTAAGTAAGTATTACCTTTTTTCTCAAAATTGTTCATTTTGAAGATGACTCCCAAGTGATAAAGTACTTCAGGGTGAGAAGTCTTATTTTCAATATGGGCAGTAGCCAGTTCTAATGCTTTTTTGTTGTCGCCTTTCTGAAAGTAAGACCAGGCAAGCAAGTCATACATTTCAGGAGTTGGCCTCTTTTCTTGTTCGGCAGTTGCTCTTGTTAAGGCTGCGTCTGGCATTCTTAAATCTTCGGCCTCTAAGAGAATAAGGTATTTGTTATACATACCTAAATATTCTGGAGAAGACGCTTGTGCGTAGTATGCTTTTTTCAATTCTGTAGAAAGCGCTTCATTGTTTTCGTATTCGGCAATTTCCGCTAGAATAAAATTGATCTGAGGATCATTTACATGGGATTTCACCTTGTTTAAAATTCTTTTGGCTTCACTCGTATTTTTGTCATGAGCAAAGTTAATCCAAGCAATGCCCTGTAATGAATGCCAGTGTTCTGGATTCTTGTTCAATACTTCTAGGTAGGCATTGTAAGAGTCCTGAATTCTTCCTGCATGTCCATACATGTCGCCAAGGTTAGATTTTGCCCAGCTGAAAAGTGAGTTATCTGCCTTTACTCTGTCAAAAGCTTGTTCCATAAGTGCAATGGCCTGATCTAAATCTCCGTTGTGATCGGCCAATTTTGAAGCACGTACTAGGTAATCAAAAGATGATTTGTTTTCCTGCATGTTCAGGATACCCGTTGCTCTTTGGTATTCACCCAATTCCATGAGTGCATCAAAGAGTAAATAATAGGTACTTGTTTTTTTATCGCCTTCTTTCAATGCCATTTCAGCATATTTTTTTGCATCGGCAAACTCATGTTTCGTTATGGAGTTTCCGCTTAGTGCTTGGTATAGACCTGCATTGCTAAAAGGGTTTAATTCAGTAGCTTTTTTATAAAGACTATCCGAAATGTGGATATTTTCCACTGAGCCATCGAGTCTAAACTGTCGGCTTTTTAAGCCTGCTAGTTTACTGATGTAAGTCACGTTTTTGGGAGAACTGGAAAGTTTATTTTCCCAGAATTTAATTTCTTCATTCAAAGTTTCTAAAGATTGTTGTGATGGTTGCTCTTGTAGAAACTGATTGTAATCTGCCGAATCGGCAATTTTTTGTTCTGACACTTTGCTTTGACAAGAAAGAACAGCGAAGCTAAGGAATAGCCAAATTAGATTTTTCATGATTGTAGCTTTTGAGGTGAGAAAAAGAGCAGTCTTGAAAGTCACCCTGTTCCAATAATTAGGAATGAGGGGCTGCTTATGCTGCTTATAATGCTAACATTCAAGACTGCTGCTATTTATTTATTGCTTACCAAGGTGTGGCCAAGTAAGGGAAAGTAGACAAGAATGCTTTGTCGTTTGAACTAACATTATCATCAGTAAGACCTGGCTTTTCAGTAGCATCTGGGCCACCAAAGATCAAAATCAATTCTACTGTGATAACGTCATCGGCCAAAGCTCTACCAGTTAACACGTTCGTGCCATCATAGAAAGTTGTTGTTCCGTCTAATGATACACTCAATACATCTGTAGCTAAAGCACCTGTAAAAGCAGCAGCACTAAAGGTTAACAAGTTTGTAGTGTAATCTGGGTTTAAAGCCAAAAGCTTAGCTTGAAATGCCGACTGAAATGCAGCGCCTTGCATAGAAGGAATGGTAGTATTGAATTCATCCTTCTTATCAGCCGATACAAATACCGTATTGATTGCAGGTCTACCCATTTGATCTTCTTGTACATATGTAGTTGAAGTTTCTGGAGTCATTCCTCCGTCATCGTCACCACATGATAAAGTTCCTAGGGCGAGCGTGCATACTGCGGCTACTGCCCAAAATTTGTTTAAATATGTCTTTTTCATCTTAGTATCTTTTTCTGGTTAAAAATTATTGCTTTCTGTTACTGGTTACCCAAGTATTGATGGTTCCCGATCCACCTACTGTAGATTTTGGAACTTCAACCACAACAGACATTACATTTGTGCCTGCAAAAGTATCTGATCCTGGGTTGTTGAAACTTGTTGCGTTTCCTGCGATAATTTCACCATACTGAGCAAAGTCCATAAAGAATGGATCATCTCTTGGGCCAGCGAAAACTTTCATTCCACCAGCTGTTCCAACTGTAGCATTGGCACCGTAAGCGGTGATGTTAGCTGTGGCTGTTGCAGTCATTGAAGAAACAATTGTAGAGGTAGTTCCTGTTCTTGAAGGCGCCATAGGGCCATAAACATAAACTTTACCGTCTTTGAAAGTACACTGAATTACAAGGTCTTCAACCGCATCGCCAGTGTTGTCAATATTAAACTCAATCATTACGTTTTCATCAAAATTTGCTGATGCAGAAGCTGATGGAGATAACAAACCTTGAAGGTTGGCTACGAACACTACGTTCGAGCTAGTTTCAGGGCTTTGGAATGCATAAAAGTCTGTGATATCCGAAGATGTACTTGCAACGCCAGGGGCATCAATATGATCCGCTGCGAAAAGGTAGACTGTGGCAATTAGCGCCAAACTACCGAGGGTGATTACTGCTTTTCTTTTCATAATGTTAATAATTTTTGACAATAAGAATCCCGGATTGATATTTTATCAATCTGATTTTTAAATAGTTATGTTAAATTTGATGGTTTACTTAGGAAGTACGACCGAGTCGATTACATGGATAACTCCATTGGACTGGTACACATCGTACAGGGAAATATTGGATGAGTTTCCTTTCTCATCGGTTAATGTAATGTTCTTTTCACCGTTCATTTTGGCAACTAATACGCCTCCACTTACAGTTTTTAATTCTGCCATGCCATTGCCTTTTTTAATGGCTTTCATAATGGCCTTAGAATCCATTTTACCTGCCACTACATGGTAAGTAAGTACTTGAGTCAGCATTTGCTTGTTTTCAGGTTTCAATAGCGTTGCTACTGTTCCTTCTGGTAATTTGTTGAATGCTGCGTTGGTTGGAGCAAAAACCGTAAATGGGCCTGCACCTTGCAAAGTTTCTACCAAACCTGCTGCTTTCACTGCGGCAACTAGGGTGGTGTGGTCTTTTGAGTTAACCGCGTTTTCAATAATGTTCTTCATAGGGTACATCTTTTCTCCCCCCACCATTACGGTGCTTTGGGCTTGAATAGAATTTGCTCCTATTGCGAAAAACGCGATCATCAGTAATTGTGTGATTTTCTTTTTCATTAGGTGTTTGTTTTTGATTATGGTCATACATACGGGGACCCATGTACGACTGGATTTAGGGGGAGGGAAAATTTATTTTCTCTTTCAATTAACAATAGAGTTAATCGAGGTTAAATAAGGCTGAAGTAATGATTGAGCTAAACTAAAGAAATGCTAATCATTTAATGTACTAGCTGATTTACTTCTCTAAAGCCTCTGTGAATATGATTAGGTCTTCAATTTCTTCTTTTGAATACTGATAAACAGGATGTTTCATCTCAGAGTATTCATAAAATAGCTTGGCTGCCTTTTCGTTTGTTTTAATCAATTGAGTAGGGTTTTGAATCCAGCCAACAAACCATTCTCTATTAGTTCTTTGTACAATATTTCTGAGGTGAGGGCCTACCAGTTTGATATCCAAGGCATGACAGACATTACAGTTTGTATTAAAAAGTTGTTTACCCTTAGAAAAACCTTGTATGAATTTCTCTCCAAGTGGCTTCGTTGTTCTGCCATTTCGCCCAGAGATTTTCAGAGTGCTGAAAATATCAAAAGCTAGTTCTTTATGTAAGGTAGAAGAGAAAACGGTTAATTTGTTATCTTCGTTAGCTTTGGGAATATGAACACCTGCTCCACCTGTTTTAGAAAATACGGTAATTGCAGGAACTCCATTAATTGTGTCATAACTACGGATAAAACCTTGTTCATCAAGCTCATTAGAATACCAGCCATAATCAAAATAGAATGTGTCGATTTTGTTAGTAATCAGACCAACATAAGAGTCTATGCCTTGCTCTTTAATATATTTAAATTCAGAGGGGGTCTCTATTGAGAAAGCCCCCAAATCAATTTTATGCCACCGATTTCCAATATTGGTATAGATGACTTCCGAATCTCTTTTTTTAGATAAAAAATCAGGAGTAGTGACCATCAATGCAATCATTATGGACAAAACAATAACTGCTAGAAGTGTGATGTTTTGTGAGTGAATGATCCCTCTAGCTTCCATAAATCTAAATCTCAATTTAACTGATTAAATATATTGACGATTTGAGCAAGTCAGATGCGATTTATTTAATCATTGGCATATACTTCGCTCTGTTTTCAAAAATCACCCAAAGGTTTACAACCAAGAAGGCAAGGGCCATTGGTAATCCAGATGGGGCATCAATAATATGGGTTAACATAATCCCGACCATTACTGGAAAAATGACTATTGCACCTAAAGCTCTATACTTTGGAATTATAAAGAGGATTCCGCCTAATATTTCAACAACGGCAACAAGCGGCATTAGCCAACTTATCTCCATCATGGCACCCATTATTTTTATCATGTTTTCGGGTAGGTCATCTGGTACAGGCATGTAATTGAAAAACTTGTTTAAGCCGGCATTAATAAACATTAACCCAAAGAGTATGCAGAGAACGAGAAGTATTTTCTTTTTCATGGTTTAGGAGTTTTAAGGTTTAAGTCATTGAATATCAAAATTTTTCAACTCAATTTGAAATATATTTTGATCAACTCTTCGCCTTCACCAGTGGTGCTCAACCTTGAAAGATTACTAAAAGCTCATTACCTCCCTAAACTTGATGCTTTGTCTGCGAGAAACTTCAATCTCTTCCCCATCCTTTAAATAGACTTTGAGTGTACCGCTAAACCAAGGCTCAATACGCTGAATGTATTTTAGATTGATGATTTGTTGACGATTGGCCCTAAAGAAAACCTCTGGGTCTAACCGAGATTCCATATAATTGAGCGACCGCGGAATCATTGGTTTTTGGTCTTTAAAGAAAATACGGGTATAGCTGCCCATGATTTCAAGGATTCGAATTTCCGCTAAATCTACAAACCAACAGGTTTCGCCATCCTTTACAAAAACCTGATTGTTCAAGCTCAATACATTTTTGTCTTTTGCATCTGATGCCCGCTTTCTAATTTTTGAAGCGGCCTTTTCTAATGCCAAGGCCAAACGGTCGTCTTTGATGGGTTTCTGAAGGTAATCGAGTGCGTTATGATCAAAAGCCTTCATGGCATAATGATCGAAGGCTGTGGTGAAAATAACCTCTGGGGAATCTTCCAATTCCTGAAGCAGTTCAAAACCATCTTTTCCTGGCATTTGGATGTCTAGAAAAAGCAATTCAGGTTTTAGGTCAAGAATTTTTTCTATTGCTTCATCAGCATTTTCGGCTTCGCCAATTACTTGAACATCATCTCTGTGTTTGAGCAAGTGCTTAAGTTCTTGTCTTGCCAAATTTGAATCATCTATAATTAGAGCTTTCATGACAATGGAATTTTGAGCGATGCGGTTACGGTATTTTCAGATGAGTTTTCAACTTTGAGTTCGGCAAAATGGCCAAACAGAATTTTTAAACGTTCGATCAGGTTTTTCAGCCCAATTCCCTCGCGTTTACTTTTTTCCTTGAGCTGGCCGTTATTGCAAACTTCAATTCTCAAGTGGTCATTTTCAAGTACCGACCTGATCAAAATATTTCCCCCGGTTGTCATTTGAGAAACCCCATGTTTAATGGCATTTTCAACCAAAAGCTGAATGGCCATTGGAGGAATTTTGATATCCAAACTGCTGTCATCTATTTCAAAAGCATAAGTCAATCGGTCGTTAAACTGAATGGATTCCAATTGCAAATAATCTTTCACAATAGCCACTTCCTGCCCCAGCGTTACTTTTTCGGCTGCGTTAAATTGGATGGAATAACGCAAGAGTTCCGAAATGTGGGTAACCATAGAACGCGCCTTTTCAGGGTCGGAAAGAATAAGTGATCTGATGTTGTTCAGCGCATTAAACAGAAAATGAGGGTTGATCTGATTTTTTAAAATGGCCAGTTCCGCTTCTTGCAAAGCTGTAGTAAGTTCAAGTTTTTCAATCTCGCTTCTTCGGTTGCGTTGAATAAAGTGGTAAGCAAAATAGAGGGTTGCCCAGCTGGCCATTACAATGGTGACACTTCCTGCATAACCAACAAAATTTACCCAACTGAAAGCGGCAATATTATTTAAGGGGAGTAAATAGTAAATAAGTAAATGGATGAAAGATTGGGCTAAAAAAGCCACTACGATAACACCTAAAATCAATTTTGGGATTAAGGATTTCAGTGCTAATCGTGTCCAATCATTCTTTTTTATAAACGTTCGGAATAAGTGAGAGAAAGAGATCAAACAAACTCCAATAATCAGCTGTAGCTTTAATGTGTCGGGGGTTATGCTCTCTGTTCCGCCAAAAACATACATCATGCCTACAGAAAACAAAGTGTAAATGGCCCAGCCAAAAGATTGGCAGAGCCAATAGAGTGTCGATTGCTTCATTTTTTTTCAATTGAAAGAATGGTATAAGAGTCACTGGCTCTTATACCATTCTGCTAAGCTAATTTATAAGAACTTTTTCAACCAATTTTGAAAGAATTCAGGATCATCCCACATGATAAAATGATTTCCAATGTCGGTCATATCTACTTTCACTCCTTTTAAGTTAGCGTATTGGTCTGTGTAAAGTTTTAAAGTGCTTTCTCGGGTTGAACCAAATGATTTGTAAGCTACCCAAGCCCCCAGTACTAATGTTGGTACTTTGATTTTGTCAAGCTCGCCTCTTATATCTGTGGTGTACATTTCATACATCGACTCGCCTACAGTTTCTTGATCGCTGTCAATGGCCCATTGTGTAGCAATTTCAATTTGCGCAGGATCATTAATCATACTTGTGAGCATTTGGCGCTGGTAGGCTTTTCTTCCTTCAAGTGGTTGATTGGCAGAAGCTACAACTTGAGTTTTCATAGATTTCGCCATGGGCTTGGCCTCCTCTGCTGTCATGCCGGGCATCATTACGCCTGTCATAAAAGGTAGCGCATCTACAATTACTAGTTTTGAAGGAAGATCAGGATTGGCTATTCCGATGTTCAATGCTAAAAAGCCACCCAAGCTATGACCAATAATGATGGGCTTTTTCAACTTTTCTTTCTGGATGTATTTAACTACTTCGTCTTTCATTTTGGCCAAGTACTTTCCTTCATGATCAGCAAGGGGTGCATTGCCAGCAAAGCCCGGTAGCGTAATGATGTGGTACTCGAAGTTTGCATCTAAGGCTTCGATGGTAGAATCCCATACTTCGCCAGAGCAAGTAAGCCCAGGAATAAGCACGACAGGCTGACCTTTGCCCACTACGCGAATGTTTAAGCCCAGCTCTTGTGATTTCAGATGAAAACTGATAATGCTTAATAAGGTGACCAGAATTGTTGTTTTGAATTTTCTCATGTCTTCTAAATTTTGTTGTGCCCAAAAGTACATGGGCTACATGCCCTTTTTGAAGACATTTAAGGGAGCGGAAGAAAATCCTCGGGAGTGGAATGACTAAAAAATACCGTCACTCTGAGTTTTCGACTGAAGGAAGAAAGCGAAAGAGTCTGTCCTTTTTATGAGCCATACTATTGGTAACAGCTTTCCCCCTCAACCGAAAGAAGTCAAATAAAAATACGAAGGACTACTGGAGGGGGCTAGGGGGAGGAATTCACAGATGCTAAAGGCAAATAATTGAAGAGAAAATCCCCCACCAACCGCCCCCGAGGGCGGACATCACTGCTAAAAGCAAAGCGAATTACTTTTATATGAACTCAACTTGAAAAAATGAACTATAAATCTCAGCCAGGCAACTCTTCCAACCTCTTCGGCCCCCTCACAAAAACACCTTCGCCATGGGCAACAAGTTTTCCTTCTTGGTTATAGATTTCAGAACTGCTGATAATTTCCTTTTCGTTAACGGAAATCACTTTTCCAATGGCCGTTAAGCGGTCTTCGAAAACAGGGCGTCTGAAGTGGATGGTGTAGGATTTTGTAAGTAGAAAGAAGGTTTTCTCTACAGAAGCCGAAGCAAAATAGGCGGAGTCATCTAGCAGTTTGAAGTAGATGGCGCCATGCATGGCATTGGCCGCATGAAAATATTGGCTGCCAATGGTGAGTTCCAAAGTAGCTTCACGGTCAATCACCTTCAATTCGGAACCAGCGAAAATCCCTTGGTTTAAAGGGGCAGAATCAAATAGTCGTTCTAATCGCCTATAGTGTTCTAGGTCATTCATAATCTGGAATAAGCTCGAACTGAATAAGATGATGTTTGATGTGCTTTTTATGGCAGAGCAGCCATTCCTGAGCCGTTAAAGGGCCGCCATATGGATGATTAGCCATAAACTCGGGCTGGGCTTCACAAAATTTCAAGAAGGTTTCTGTTTCTGCAAAGAACTTCTGTTTGGCCTCTTCAAGGTCAGCGAATCTTAGTGGCTGAAGGTCGCTTTTACCATTGGGTGCTAGCACATTTCTACGCATGGGGCTGTCCTTCATTAAGTATTCTTTCAGCTTAGGCCAATCTTCTTCTTTTGAAACTATAGGAACGCTAAATCGACCCATTGATAGTTTATACACCACAATTAGGTGCTCTACCATATGTTGAGGTGTCATCATTCCCCAAAGGGGTTTTTGCTCAGCGGTGAGTTGTGCTAAACGTTTAGGTACCGTGGTGCTCAAGTAAGTTTCTACTTCTTTTCTGTTTTGTTCCATAAGGTTGTTTTACTCTTTTGTTTTCGTTTGATTTTCAACCGTCTGACTAATTCCATCTTTCACATTTTCCCAAGACGTATCATTCAATATCACAGGACTCGGTTCCTCTTCCGCATCTTGAAAATAGGTCATGGATTTGAGTACATAGAAGTAATTGTCTTCGCTATACTTTTGGCCATAAAAAGCGAGAAGCTGGGAGAGTGAGTAATGATTCAATAACTCAATCAAGTCAAAGAAATCTTTTTTACTTCCCCGCTGTGCTACTGCGGAAAGCCTCATGGCTGCAATATCTTGGGTACTCAGAAAACGGACGGATTCTATAATTTCAGGCGGTTCCAATAACGCGTATTGATGTGAAAGAACATCAACCTTGACCCCTTGAATGGACAGACTTAAGGAGTTTCTGTTCATGTTTAAAACAGATACATCTTTAAGTTGGTGGCGGATGACTGAAATTACTTCTTCTGTATCGAAAGGCTGCCTAGTAAATAAATCAAGGTCGACAGAAATTCTGTGACCAAATTTTAAGGCTAGGGCCGTACCACCACCTAATGAAAAGTCTTGAAGTGAATCAATCCCTTGCAGGTCAATTAGTAATTCCAGTGTTGCGGTGTCGACTGTTTTTCTTTGAAGCATCTGAATTGCTCTTGGTCTAGATTAAAATAAACACAGCAGAACGAAAGGGTTTTATTATCGAGGTAACGCGTATTGACGAGCTGTTCTTGGCAAACTTCTTTTCCATAATAAGTAACTACAGCCCAAAAATCATCCATTGTGCCCTTCATAAATACTCGAGGAATAATAAACGATTTATGCTGGTCGTATGAAACCGTTTTCTGATCTACATCCCAAAACAAGTGACTACTTAATTCCATTTTAAAAGCTGCTATCAAGTATAACTCGATCGTTTAATTCGTTCAACTCTCAATTTATTAACTAATTTCTTTTCAAATGGTATTTATTAAAAATCGGAGAGAATATTTCGGTCGTACCTATAAAGAATGTGTTACAAATCGCACACCCTAAAAACTAAAAAGGCCTCATTTGAGGCCTTTTTAGTTAGTTATTTAAGAATTACTCTCCCAAGAACGGGTATCTGTAATCTGTTGGCGTTACAAAAGTTTCTTTGATCAAACGCGGAGAAACCCAACGCAACAAGTTGATCATTGATCCTGCTTTGTCGTTTGTACCAGAACCTCTAGCGCCACCAAATGGCTGCTGTCCTACAACAGCACCTGTTGGTTTATCATTAATGTAGAAGTTACCTGCAGAGTTTTCTAAGGCATTAATACCTACCTCAAGTGCATATCTGTCGGCAGAGAAAAGCGCACCCGTTAAAGCATAAGGCGAAGTGTTATCTACCAATTCTAAAGTAGCTTCGTAATCATTTGGCTCGTAAACATAAATTGTAATTACTGGGCCGAAGATCTCTTCGCACATGGTAGTGTACTTAGGGTCTGTAGTTAACAATACAGTTGGCTCAATAAAGTAACCTTTCGATTTGTCGTAACCACCACCAGTGATTACTTCTACTTTATCGCTTGCTTTTGCATCGTCAATGTACTTAGCAATTTTATCGAATGATCTTTCGTCAATAACAGCGTTAATGAAGTTGCTGAAATCTTCGGTACCACCCATTTTGAACGACTTCAAATCTTCAATTACATAGTTCTTCACATCTTCCCAAAGGTTAGAAGGAATGTACGCACGTGACGCAGCAGAACATTTCTGGCCTTGGAATTCGAATGCGCCTCTAGAAATAGCAGTCGCCACTTCTTTTGCTTTAGACGAATGATGAACCATGATAAAATCTTTACCACCAGTTTCGCCTACAATTCTTGGGTAAGAACGGTACTTATGAATGTTGTTTCCTATGGTTTTCCATATGTTTTGGAATACTCCTGTACTACCAGTAAAGTGAATTCCACCAAAATCTTTGTGTTCGAAAATCACGCTTCCAGCCGTTGGGCCGTCTACAAAGAAAAGGTTGATTACCCCATCAGGAACACCCGCTTCGCGGAACACTTCCATCAATACATGAGCAGAGTAAATCTGTGTGTTTGAAGGCTTCCAAACTACAGTGTTACCCATCATGGCTGGTGCCGCAGGAAGGTTACCTGCTATGGCTGTAAAATTGAATGGAGTTAAGGCAAACACAAAACCTTCTAGTGGTCTTTGTTCTACTCTGTTCCAAATGCCTGGTGCAGAATCTGGCTGCTGCTTGTAAATTTCGGTCATGTACTGCACATTAAACCTTAAGAAATCTACGATTTCGCAAGCCGAATCAATTTCCGCTTGGTAAGCATTTTTAGACTGACCCAGCATGGTTGCTGCGTTTAATTTGTCTCTGTAAGGTCCTGCGATAAGCTCAGCAGCTTTCAAGAAAATACTTGCTCTGTTTTCCCAGCTTGCGTTGGCCCAATCTTTTTTTGCTGCCATGGCAGCGTCAATTGCGGCTGAAACATGCGAGGCATTTCCGTTAGAAAAATGTCCTAAAATATGTTGATGATCATGCGGAGGGCTTAGTGGAGATTTGTCGTCAGTTCTCACTTCTTTTCCCGCAATAAACATCGGGATGTCCACTTGTTTTGAACGCGCTTCGGCAAGAGCTGCTTGCAAGCTTTTACGCTCTGGAGAACCCGGAGCATAGTTTTTTATTGGTTCGTTCTTAGCGGTGGGTACATTGAAGAATCCTGTTGCCATAATTTAATTTTTTTGAATATGTTTTGTGTTTTTCCTCAAAACGTTTGAGGGCCTTAAATTGACTTGGGCAAATATAAGGTTTCGCTTATGGATTAAAAACCCGATTGGCTAGAGTAAGTTCCTTAATTGGCTAAGCATTTGAATCTCGTATGTGGGCGGAAAGTGGCTCGTTTGTTTGGAAGGGTTAAACCAAACATGGTCCATCCCAAAATCTCGAGCTCCCTGAATATCTGATTCAAGGTTGTCGCCAATCATTATGCTTTCATTTAGGGTAGCGCCTGTTCTTTGTAGTGCCTGTTCGAAAATAGGTGCCGAGGGCTTTCTTGAATTCGAGTTTTCAGAGGTAACAATTACATCAAAATAGTGGTCTAATTTGGCGCTTTTCATTTTTATGGTTTGCACATCATCAAAACCATTGGTAATAATGTGTAACTGATATCGCTCTTTTAGATATTCTAAAATATCGTGGGCTCCCTCAAATACAGCTTCTTTAGTGGGGCAAAGCTCTACATATTCAAAATCCAGCTGTTGCGGAACAATGTCGAGCTTGGCTTCTAATCTTTCAAAAATAGTAGCAAACCTTCTTTCTCTAATTTGCTCGCGTTGAATTTGATGTTTATTAAAAAGGCTCCAAAGCTCATTGTTTACATCGAAAAAGTGCTGAACAAAGCTTTGCTTATCGAAATTGGTAATGTGCTCGAATCTATAGTGGTCATAGAGCTCGTGTAGGGCCGTCATGGCATTGGTGTCATAATCCCAAAGGGTATGATCTAAATCAAAGAAAATATGTTGGTAGCGTTCCAAAATAGTGACAAGAAATTAAAGAGAGTTAAATAGACCACCCTTGTTTAGAAATTCTGTTTTCGGCCAGTTCTCTATTCGATTTAAGTATTTCATAAGTCTCCTGATCTTTTTGGAGACGAGTATCCTTATTCAAAAAATTGAAAATCTGAACCATTACAAGCTCCACTTCTTCTCTTATACTATAAAAAACCCACTGGTCGTGCTTTCGGGCATTCACTATGTTCGAATTTTTAAGATAGGTAACGTGTCTAGAAGTTTTGGTCTGGGTGTAGTCCAAAATATGCTCTAAATCAGAAATGGTCATTTCTCCATTTTTTAATAGCAAATGTAAAATTCTTACCCGGGCTTCATCCGATAAAGATTTGAAAATTTGCGCCCCAAATGGCAGACTAAAATTTTTGAGTTTCATGAAATTGACTTTGCTTCCGCTGGTTTGAAATACTTATTGCTAAGGGGTTTTCCCAAAGGAAGTTAGGGGTTAATTATTGTTAAATTGGGAAGAATAATTGGTTTAAGCCAACACAATTCCCCTTTTTGATTGTTAATATTGCGAAGCGGAAAAATAATAAGTTCTATCTTCTTATCTTTAAGTCTGAGTTCACGTAGAACAAAATCAAAAGCACAAGTATATTGAAACAAACTGTAATCACATATTCTCTACGCGCCATTGTGCTCTGTGCTTTTCTTTTTTGTGGTACACAAAAGAGTTTTGCACAAAACAATAGCTCTAATGTAGTTCAGCTTTCAGGACTTGTAATGAATGCTGATAGCACTGAAACGGTTTTTGGAGTTCATATTTTTGACTTAGAAAGAGGCCGAGGAACAGTGTCAGATTATAGAGGCTGGTTTAGTAAAGCGTTTTATGCTGGCGATACTTTGATTTTCACATCTATTGGTTTTAAGGATAGAAAAATAGTTGTTCCCGATTCGGTGGGTGATCAATATACAATTATAGTGGCCATGGAAGAAGAGGTAACCCAGTTGGCCGATGTGGAGGTAAACCGTTTTCCAACTGAGGAAATGTTTAAAGAAGCATTTCTAGCAATGAATTTGAGTGATGAACAAGAAAGTGTATTGAATGCATTTGCACCTGATGCTGTTCAGCGAATGGTGTTAACAATGCCAGTTGGTGGTAGCCCAGATGCCAATTATCGGTATATGATGAATCAACAGTATAACCAAATGCAATACCGTTCGGGACCGACATCAAATCCCCTTCTGAACCCTTTTGCTTGGGCTAAATTTATCAATTCGCTTAAAAAGAAGAAGTAGTCTTTAGTTCCTAGTTAGTTTAAGGCTAATAAACCTATCTGTGCCCAACCAGCGATTTTCTTTATTAGTATACCAAGCTCTGTGCATCGGAACTCTCATTCCGTTCTGAATTTCCAAGCCTTCTATAAGAATATACTCTCCATCGTTCTCGGCTTCTTTGTGGTAAAAGCGGTAACCCTCCAGCGCATAAGTATTTGGGTTGAAATAAAAATACCAAGTGTCTGAACCCACACTTTTATCATAAGTAACCTTTAGGGCTAAAACGGGCTTTCCATTAAAAGTAGTACTCTGAATAGTGGGGTCAATGTTTGTCCCTTTATCGGTTAATTTCATAGGTAAGCCATACAAATAGCTATAGTAATTTCTCCATCTTCTGGCCCTGTCAGGGCTTAGTTGTAATGTATCAACTCGTATAGAATCGGTAATTATTCTATAGTCCATAAATGATTCGGTAGAGTCTTTTCCATCTACTTTCCAAGTAAATAGGTGGTTGTTCTTTACAAACGATAGTTCAAAAACTCCTTTTTGATTATCGATAATTACATGTGAAGGGCGAACAGAGCCGTTTGGCATTTCTTGATCAAGTACCAATTCCATTTTTATACTTTGCCATTGCCCGCTTGGATCGTGAAAAGCAATGCTTCGGCTAAGCAGCTCTTGACCAGAAATTTGCTCTTCTTGGGCATTCAGTACCAAAGAAGATAAAAGTAGAAGAATGATTGATGTAAAGTAGCGGCCCATAATGTTAAATGATGTTGAATTTAAACGGTTCTACACGTAAATGTAAGAGATGTTCTTATTTTTGCAACCTGACTCAACGGTAGCAACAGCATGCAAATTCCAATTTGGGACCCTTCATTTTTAGAACCGATTTTAGCAATTGGCTTGTTAACACTAGGGTTCAGCATTTATCACTTCGTTTCAATTTCCCCTAAAGTAAAACAGAGGTTTACTAATAAATATGGGGAAGTAAGAGGTAACACCAAAGCACAGTGGTATTTCCGTTATTTAGGCGCCATGACTATCGGTATAATTCCAGCTATTTTAATGATGGCAATTTTAGGCAAAACTCCAGCCGAATACGGAGTAGCATTTAAGAATCACGCCACGTCTCTTTATTGGATTTTGGGTTTAGCAGCCGTTATTATCCCCATGAATTTCTTCAACTCTAAGAAAGAAAAAAACTTGGCCTTTTACCCTAATGTAAGAGAAAAGGAATGGACAAAAGCGATGGTGGCGAAAAATGCCTTCACTTGGGTCTCTTACCTATTTGGTTATGAATTGATGTTCAGAGGACTCTTACTTTTTGCTACAGTTCCTTTGTTGGGCGAATGGCCTGCCATTGTATTGAATGCTGCGCTATATGCATTAGTTCATGTTCCAAAAAATTTAGAAGAAACTATTGGGGCTGTTCCATTGGGCGTATTGCTCTGCCTCATTACCTTAACAACAGGAACGATTTGGGTGGCCTTTTTCGTTCATATCACTTTGGCGCTGTCCAACTTTTTCTTTTCGCTAAGGCATCACCCTGACATGAAAGTTATTTAATGAGCAAAAAAATATTTATCACCGGAAGTACAGGTTTTATAGGCCAAAAACTGACACGTGCTTTGGCAGATCAAGGGCACAGTGTAACCGCTCTGGTTCGGTCAAAAGCAAAAGCACAAACCTTGGTTCACCCAAATATTGAAACGGTAGAAGGAGATTTGTTTCATACCGATGCCTTAGAAAGAGGGATGGAAAACTGCGATGAAGTTTATCATTTGGCTGCTTTTGCCAGCGTTTGGGCTAAAGACGACACCTTTAAAAGAGTGAATATTGATGGCACCACAAATATTTTAGATGCTGCCAAAAAACAAGGGGTTTCTAAGGTAGTAGTTACCTCTACCGCAGGCGTAATTGGCCCAGCCATTGACGGACCAGTAAATGAAAATACACCACGACAAGTGGATTTTTTTACCGATTACGAAAGTACCAAGTACGAATCGGAAGAGCAGATGCGCCAACGGGCTGCCAATGGGCAACATATCGTTATTGTAAATCCAACTAGGGTATATGGTCCCGGACCTCTCAATGTGAGTAATTCTGTTACCAAATTAGTAAAACAATACATTGACGGTAAGTGGAAATTTATGCCAGGAGATGGGCTGAGCACGGGTAACTATGTGTATGTAGAAGATGTGATTCGAGGACACATGCTCGCCATGGAAAATGGAAAATCGGGAGAACGTTATCTTCTTGGGGGTGAAGATGCCACGTATCATGAACTCTTTGATATGATCGCTATAGTAGGCGGTAAAAAATATAAGTTATATAAAATGCCGCTGGGAGTTATGCTTACCTTCGGTAAAGTTCAGTTATTTTTAGCTGACAATTTTGGTAGACAACCTATGATTACTCCAGGATGGGTAAGAAAGTACCTGTATAAATGGAGCGTTTCTAGTGAAAAGGCTCAAAAAGAACTTGGCTACCAAATTACCCCATTGATGAGCGGAATTCAGCAGACGGTAGATTGGTTAAGAACAGACAATAAATGACAAACTCGAAAAAATTCGCATTGGTAACAGGTTCTAGTAATGGCATTGGTCGTGCTATTGCAGAAAACTGTGCTGCTAGAGGGCTTAATGTTCTCTTGGTAGCGCTTCCTGAACCTAAGCTTGAAGAAGTAACTAATGCTCTAATTACTCAATACCCAAATCAAGAATTCCATTATTTAGGAGTAAACCTAATGGATGCTGGAGCGCCTCAAGAGGTTTTTCAGTGGTGCCAAAGTAATGGTTTTGTCGTTGATATTTTGGCAAACAATGCTGGCTTGGGTAATTCAGGCGATTTTCTCTCCAAAAAGGCGGAGTTCTATTTTGGGCAAATGCAGCTGAATATGGTGGCCATGGTAATGCTTACCCATCATTTTTTACCCGAAATGCAAAAACTTGATAAGGCCTATATTTTGAATGTAGCCAGTATGGCCTCATATTATGATATCCCATTCAAGGGGATCTATGCGGCCAGTAAGAAGTTCGTAAGCTCGTTTTCTCATTCACTTCGTTATGAACTGAAAGATTCCAACGTTTTTGTTTCCATCCTTTGTCCTGCGGCTGTGCTTACTAATCCTGACGTAATTAAGCGCGATGCAAACATGGGCTTTGTTTCGAAAATAACAAGGCAAACTGCTGAGCAAGTAGCAGAATATGCCTTGAGCCGAATGTTCAATAGAAAACCCGTGTCGATACCAGGCGTTTTCCCTAAGTTTTACAGAACCTTGGGTAGGGTAATTCCGCACCGAATGCAATTACGAATGCTGGCGAATGCCTTTATTAAGCAGTCGAGAGAATAAGAAAGAATGGAGCATAAAAAAGGCAGCCGTTGGGCTGCCTTTTTTATGCTGTTAAACTACTGTGACCAATCAGTTGTCTAGCATATTTTTTGAGAACTTTCGACCATTAATGTCTGTGTATTTAGAGTCAATATCCCAGCGTACGTATAAATCGCTGATATCGAAATCCCCCCTTACTTTAGTGTATTTAATGTCCAACGATCTTTCGAAACGCGCTGAAGCAAGGTTTACTCCATCTCTAAACTCTGTGTACTTGAAAATGGCATTTTCGTCAAATTGAGTATTTGAGAAATCGGCTAGTCTTGAAAACTCAGCATACTTGAAAGTTGATTCGTCTTTAAAGATAGAACCTGCAAATGAGGCTTCACGCTCAAATTCTGAATATTTGAACATAGCGTCACGTTCAAATTTACAATTTTTGAAAACTACATCCTCTTCAAAATCAGCTGTAAAAGTGTATTCAGATCTGTCATCGTGAAAGTAAGCGATCACATCATTCTCAAAAACTACATTCTCGAAAGTGATTTTGCTTTTGATCAATTCGTTAACAGTGTTGTCTCCGCCATTTCTCCACCAACTTCTTCTGCGAGGTAAATCTGGGGCTTTTTCATCCATATAGGTGAAGTCTAGCGTTCCCGAAACAGTAACATTGGAATACTTAATATCCTCCCTGTTTTTTATTGCTTTCATAATATTCGAAGCCTTTACCGTAGTTTGGGCTTGGGCATTTAGCGAAAATAATGAAACAAGAAGAAAAGCGATAAAGGTAAGTTTGAGTGTGTTTTGTTGTGTTTTCATGTTGTTTTAAGTTTTGACCTTTTAATATAGACTGTTAAACCAAGAATAGGTTACAGTACTTTTAACAGATGCCGAAAAGGAACGAAGGGTTGCGTCACGGCATGTGGTTTTTCGAACCAAAAGAGTTATTGGTTTGAATGGGAATTGAGTTTCAGTACAACCTCACAAAAAAGCCAACCACTTTTCAGTAGTTGGCGTCTAATATTTTTGGAGCTTTAATCCCTAAAGACCCTAAAGACTCTTCTCTTCCGTGTTTAGAATTACAACGCCAGAGGCTTCAAACGCCAATTCGTTTTTATCTTCAGTAATAGCGGCAATTTCTTCAACGCTTTTGCCAGCATCTTCAGCATAATGCTTTAAGGTTGCTACATCGGTCATCGATTTCTTTACTTTGCCTTCAATTATGGCCCTGTTACCTTCCATTCCTTCTTTAGGAACAAAGAACGCATAGTCTTTAAAAGTAACTCTCATTTCTTCACCAGAAGGGAGAACAAGATTCATCCAGCAGCCTTTCATTGCACAAGTAGCGGTAATTTCGCCTTCCACTTTCACCATAATAGAATCACTCTCATTCAACTGATTCATCATTTCTTCAACCGACACAATGTTTTCATGGTTGATTTTCTCTCCGTAATACCCAACTACAGAAGCTTCATCCCACTTAGCTTGGTCTTTATTTCCAGAGCAGGCAAAAACAAAAAGGGTGGCAAGTATTAGTGCGCTAACTTTTTTCATGATATAAATATTTGCTGCAAAAATAACGACAGATTAGTTAAAGAACAAAGTTGCCGAGCGCTAGGGCTTTGACGGAACCAACAGGTCTCTTACATCTATATCCAACACGTCAGCTATTCTGTATAGAATATGTAAGCTTGGTTGTGTCTTGTTATTTACGTAGTTGGTAGTTACTACATAACTTTTCTCGATTTTGTCGGATAGCCACGCCTGTGTACGGCCTTGCTCCCGAAGAACGGCTTTTATCTTATTCATTTGATTGAGGTTTTTTGGAACTCAGAGAATTCCATACGCAATTTGCTAACTGTTAACGTTAATTCCTCAATACTTTTATATAAATCTTGTTTAAAATTAGAACTTGAACCTTGGCTGATAAGAGAAAGAGTGCTTTTTGTAAAGATCAACCATGTTTGGAACGGTTATTTTGACATTTCGTATGAAAACAAATTTCCGACAAAAAGTGACTATCGGTTTAATTGCTTTCTAAATTTTAAGATGTTGAAAACCAATGCAATATTAAAAATTGGCTTTTGAAGGCAATCTCCGCTTCATTTTATGTAATCTGTTTTTTACGGCCTTTCACATTGCGCCATTTGGTGGCTTATATTATACTTGCTAGGTTCGCAAACCTTAAAACAGAAGTGAATAATATCGAATTGATGGTGAGGTAACTTACCGTATTGAACTGAGGTTTGCTATTTTTGCTTTTCATTGATTACTATGTCAAAAGGGATTCAGCTTTTTATTGGTATTTTCTTCGTTTCTCTATTCACTCTGGAGATTCCTACCCGTGCTTTTCGTTTATACGAAAAGGGAGATACTGAAAAGGCCATAGAAGTGCTGAGTAAATCTTTGGAAAAAGACAGCCTAAATCCAGCAGGTAATTTTTTGTATTCCATGATTTTTGTGGACAGCCTATACAATGGCTATAGCATCGACTCAGCTTATTATTTTGTAAACAAAGCCATCTCCAATTTTAAGGAGGTGAAGGATGCCAAAGACTTAGGAAAACTAAAGGAGGTTGGTGTCGATTCTGTTGCTTTAGAAAAACAGAAGGATAAAATTGACGATTTGAAGTTTAAGGTAATAAAGGCAAAACACACCATTACGGACTACAATTGGTTTCTGAAAAAACATAGTGATGCAATACAAAAAGCAGAGGCCATTCAGCTGAGAGATCATATTGCTTTTGTGGATGCTTTGGAACAGAATACTTGGCAGACTTACTTGGCTTTTATGACCGAATACCCAAAGGCGGAAGACTTTGAAAAGGCGATGCCGCTCTATGAAAAACTGCTTTTTGAAGATAAAACTGCTGATGGCAAATTGGAAAGCTTGACAAGCTTTTTAGAAGAACACCCTGAAACGCCATATCATGAATCGGTAGAAAAAGACATTTACGAAATTGCCACAGCCACCAACTCTATAAAAGACTATACCGATTTTTTAAGAAAATACCCGAACGAGAAATTAATCAAAAAGAGTATTCCACGGCTTTATCACCTGTTTAAAGAAGAATATCCAAATCAAGACTTCTTCAAATACTTTAAATTTCAAACTGCGAAAGATTCAATCGAAAAAGCAGTAAAACTGGAAGGAGGTTTCTGGCTTCCTAAAATTGAAGAAGGCAAAATTAACTTTATAAATGCCACGGCAAGTGTAATGCTTAAGTCAGGTTTCGACAAAGTGGATACTGACTGTCTTTGTACACCTCAGCTCACCGACTTTGTGGTTGGAGAAAAGGACGGACAGCAACAAATCATTGCCCGAAATGGAGCCTTAATTTATCAGGGTGATTTTGTTAAAGCCTCCAATGCTGGCTTTGGCTATATTCTAGTAGAAAATGAATCTGGCTTTAAGCTTATTCATAAATCAGGAGAGGTGATTGTTGAGGAGCCTATGACTTCTATATCCTTACTGAACTCGCACTTCATTAAAACAGAGCAAAATGGTTTTTACGGCCTAACTACGATCAATAAGAAAAGAATATTTAATCATGAGTTTATAGAAATTGATACCATTGGCAATTTTATTTGGCTGCAAAAGGAAGAAGGGATTGCTTTGGTGAAGCCCGAATTATTATTTCCAGCGGTAGATAGTCAGAAAGTCGATCTGGATTTTAAGTATGAAGAGGTAGAACTTTTGGATAATGAGAATTTCTGGGTAGTAAAAAACGGACAAGAAGCCATTTTGGATGCTAGTTTGAAAACAAAAATACCTTTCGGAGCTTATAAAATTTACCCCAAACTGTATGGTTGGCAGTTAAAATCAACCAAAGGAATTCAGCTTATACACAACAAACACTTATCCTTAAAAGACCTCTATTATGAAAGAGTAGTAGAGAACGATCGTTGGCTTGGTTTAAAGAAAGAGGGCAAATGGACTTTATTAGATCAAGCTGGAAAATTTCAGCCCAAGTATAATTATGATTCGCTAGGGCTTTGGGGCGAAAATATAGTGATGCTGAAAAAGGAGGCACAAACTACAGCATTATTTGCCAATGGAAAACAACTGGAGATTAAGAAAGGGTGGGAGCCGAAATTGTTAGTTCCTCAGAATTATATCAGTACAGGAGCAAAGGCCGATTTTGATTTTTTGATGCTTACAGGGCCAAATAGAGTAAGGAAGATCTACAACAGTTTTGGTCGCGAAATTTTGAATACCACTTTGGAAGATGCCGTGGCACTTGGCCCTAATTTAATCCGTTTACAGAAAAAAAATGCAGCACTTACAGATAGTACAGGAAACTACGTTTTGAACTTTATTTATGATGGAATAGGCTCCAACTCAAACGGCTATGTAAGTATTTTAGACAGGGGAAAAGTTGGGGTAATTAATATTGAAAAACAGATTAAGATATCACCAGCTTACGATAAGCTTATTGAGCCTTATTCAGATACCGTTATGGTGGCCACTAAAGGAAAACGAAAGGGCTTTATTTCTACCAAAGGCAAAGAGTTGAGTGCTTTTGATTATGACGAAGTAAAGTATTTCACAGATACAGTTGCTTTGGCGAGAATTGAGAACGAATGGTTTTTGCACGATATCAGAGATGAGTCACTTCCCTATGAAGGCATTTTAAACTTTGAGGTAGTTCAGGATAATTCTGCAGAGAAAAAGCTCTTAATTGCTACAGAAAAAGGAAAGGGAATTTATAGCAATACCCAAGGAGAGATGATTGAGGCAACTTACGATGAAATAAAAGTACTAGGCACAGTAGATGATCCTATTTACTTTGCAGTGAAGATTGTAAGAGAAGCCAACATTTATGTGGTAATCTACTTCGACAAGAATGGTAATAAACTGTTTACACAAACTTTTAAACAGGATGAGTATTTTAAAATAGCTTGCCCTAAAAATTGAAAAAAACTACAAATGAAGAAGTCTTCTTATTTAATTCTAATGCTTGCGTTGCTAACGTCTATGCAATCAAAGGCGCAAAATGTAAACGAAAAACCAAAATTAGTAGTCGGTATTGTTGTCGATCAAATGAAACAAGAATATTTGACCCGATTCTACGGAAATTTTGGAGAAGACGGTTTTAAAAGATTTGTAGAAGAAGGGTTTATGGCCAGAAATGGACATTACAATTACTCTTCAACAAATACGGGCCCTGGTCATGCATCGGTGTATACCGGCACAACCCCAGCAGTACACGGGATTGTAAATAATAGTTGGTATAGCCGTAGTTTAGGTAGAAGCGTTTACTGCGCAGAAGACACCACCGTAGTGGCAGTAGGAGGGACCGCCAAAAACGGGCTTATTTCTCCTATGAATCTTTACTCCACTACAATTACAGACGAACTTAAACTATACACGCAGAAGCAAGGAAAAGTGATTGCAATGTCAATCAAAGACAGAGGGTCAGCCCTTCCAGGAGGTCACTTATCAGATGGTTCTTATTGGTACGATTCAAGTACTGGTGAATTCATGACTTCTACTTATTACATGAAAGATTTACCAAATTGGGTGAAATCATTCAACTCAGCTCAGCATGTAGACAAGTATTTAAATATGACATGGGACACTTTTTTGCCCATCGAAAATTATAAGATTAGCGGCCCAGACAATTCTCAATATGAGTCGGGATTTAGGGGAAAAGACACCCCCACATTTCCTTATAACTTAAAAGAGTTAAGAAAAGACAATGGAAATTTCTCATTGATTTCAAGTACTCCGTTCGGAAATAGCCTTTTAACCGAGTTTGCCATTTCGGCTGTTGATGCTGAAAAGTTAGGGCAAGACAACACTCCTGATTTCTTAGCTGTGAGTTACTCTAGTACCGATTATATAGGTCATAACTTTGGCCCTCAATCTAAAGAGGTTCAAGACACTTATATCCGATTAGATCGTGAACTCGCCAAATTATTTGATGCGCTCGATCAAAAAGTAGGTAAAGGTAATTACAGCGTTTTCTTAACTGCTGACCACGCAGTGGCCGAAAACTCAATCCAAATGAAAGATGATGGCTTTAAAACTGACAACTTCAGTAATAGTAATGCGAGAAAAGCCGTTTCAGCTGCTTTGAGTGCAAAATACGGAGCAAAAGCTTGGATTGAATCTTTTTCTAATAACATCCATTTGAATCATAAATTGATCGAAGCTGAAGGTATTGACCTATATGAAATGCAAAACTTTGTTGCCGCTAAAATGATGGAGCAAAATGGTATTTACATCGCTCTCACTGCTCGTGATTTAGTGACCAACAACTACACTAAAAACATTAAGAACTTATTGCAAAATGCGTATCACACTAAAGAATCAGGTGATGTATTGGTAGTAATGGATCCGGGATGGCAAACTGGGGGTAGCAAAGGTACAGGTCATGGAAATTCATGGACTTATGATACGCACGTACCCATTTTGTTTTACGGTTGGGGAATTAAGAAAGGAAATTCCGTTCGCGAAATTCATATTACTGATATTGCGCCTTCTGTAAGTATGCTATTAAATATGAGACTACCGAATGGTGCTACAGGTACACCAATTATAGAAATGTTTAGGTAAGGATAATTACTAAATTTCTATCTTTATAATTGGCTTCTTCTTCTCAAGAAATTCATGTGTATTTTTTGGAGGAAAGGTCTAACTTGCTATATACCGAAGAGTAACACCCAAATATAAACCAACTCACAGTTGAGTCATTTATCTCAAATATTTGAAAGGCTTGGACTGACCAAAGAAAACGGCCTCTATATTACCGTTGATGGTGAGTGGGAAGGTCTTTTTTCAAATCGGGTAGAACGACTGATAAAAGAGACGATTCAGCCCGATGCGCTTTTCTGCATAGACAAAAAGCCTTTTATACTATTTTTCGAGGGTATTCAGGATAAGGAGGGAAAACTGAAGGAAATTTGGAACTTCAATGAATCTCCAGTTATCATTATTGTTGAGCCCCATACCGTTGAGATATACAACGGCTACAACTACATTACTGAGAACAAAGCGCTTCAGTTATTTGGAGCAGAAGATCGGCTAACCGATTTTAGCTATTTTGAACTAGTAACGGGAAAAACTTGGGAAAGGCATCAAGCTGACTTCAGCTATGATAAACGTATCGACTTCCACCTCTTAGAGAATATAAAATCGGCTCGAAACCTCCTTATTTCTAATTCAAGTGGAATAACAAAAGAACTGGCCAATTCACTTTTGGGGAAAGTAATTTTTGTTCGTTACCTAATCGACCGAAAAGTAAAAATCGATTTTGAGCAAAATGGCGACTCAAGACACTGGACGAACGATGAGTTCTGTACGCTTTTGACTAAAAAAGCAAAAGTTAAGGCATTCTTCCGTTACCTGAAAGACAAGTTTAACGGAGACCTTTTCCCCATCAGCGATGATGAATTTGACCTGATTCCCAATAGTTATCTTTCGTTCATCATCAATCTACTTTCTGGAAATGAGGTTGGGTCAGGGCAACGCTCACTTTTCGACCTGTACGATTTCTCCATCATCCCGGTAGAGTTTATCAGCAATGTGTACGAGCTTTTCATCGGCCAAAATGAGCAAGAAGAACAGGGAGCATACTACACTCCGTTGTTTTTGGTCGATTACATATTGGCTGAAACGGTAGAAAAAAGATTTCGCCAACTCCCACAAGCCCACTCCTGCAAAGTGCTCGACCCTGCGTGTGGTTCGGGAATTTTCTTGGTAGAAACACTGCGTAAGATCATCGAGCAGTTTCAGAAAAACAATCCTGGTTTTAATACCCATTCTGAATCGTACAAGGAGAATTTAAGAACGCTGGTTTGCGAGAATATATACGGTGTAGATAAAGACCCCAGTGCCGTAAACGTGGCTATTTTTTCCATCTACCTCACCTTGCTCGATTACCAAAATCCCTCTGATATTGAAACGTTTAAGTTTCCACCACTCTTAGAGAAAAACTTCTTTGCTGCCGATTTTTTTGATGAAGAAGCCAATTACAATGCTCTGTTTAGTCAGTTTGAATTTGACTTTATTCTGGGCAACCCGCCTTGGAAGCGGGGCCAAGGTGAGGGGAATAAACCTCTGTTTGTTCAATACATCTCCAACCGAAAACGGAAAGAAAAGGGCGAGAGAGAAATTGAAATTGAAATCAGCAACCGAGAAATAGCACAAGCCTTTGTTTTCCGCGTCAGTGATTTTTGTTCCAATGCTACAAAAATAGCGCTCATTGCAACCAGTAAGATACTATACAACTTGAATGCAAAAGGATTTCGCCAATACCTGCTCGATCGTTTTATTATAAATAAGGTCTTTGAACTCGCACCTGTTCGGAAGGAAGTCTTTGACCGATCGAACGATAAGGCCGTGGGGCCTGCTGCCGTTCTGTTTTATCAATTAAGCGGAGAGTTAGAAACGGACTCCAATGTGGTCGAGCATATTGCTTTAAAACCGAGCAGATTCTTTTCCTTGTTTAAGGTGTTTACTGTTCAACGCAATGACTACAAACAGATCAATCAACGGCAACTCAAAGACTTTGACTACTTGTGGAAGGTTCTTGTTTATGGAAGTTATTTGGATTTCAATTTGATTCGGAGGTTGAAGGAATCATTTCAATCTATTGGTGAGTTAATCTCTGATGAAAATGAGTTTTTGATTGGACAAGGTGCTATGGTGGGAGGAGGAGATGAAAATGATGCAACTCATTTGATAGGAAGACCTTTTCTAGATACTAGAAAAGATATTACCTCCTATTGGATTAATCCAGCCCCAGTAAGGGTTTGGGATTTTGCGACTGTCCACCGTCCAAGAAACGAAGAATTATACCAGGCTCCCATGCTACTGATTACAGAGGGTGTGACTAAAGACTTTAGATCAGTCTCAGCAGTTAGTCTCTCAGATATAGTTTTTAGAAGTTCGTTAACTGCTGTAAAGGCAAGGAGAGAACTTACTTCTGCATTGTATTCAATTTCTGGAATACTGAACTCAGAATACTTCTCTTACATGTGTTTGCAGTCTTTTAGCTCATCTGGGGTTGAAAGGGAGCAATCTCACGATGAAGAAAAATTAGGTGTCCCCTATACCCATTCTGAACAGGTGGCAGAACTTGCATCTGCTATTCACCAACTAAAAGAAAGTGCATACTCATCGGAGAACTTCCTAGCATCCCAAAATACTGAAAGCGAAATTGAAACAAAAGTTTCTGAACTTGACAATGCAATTCTAGATGCATTTTCGCTATCGTCTCAAGAAAGGGATGTTGTTAAATACTCAATTGACATTACTATCCCGATTCAAATGAGGCATCAGAACCATGGCGCTCTTTTTAAGCCTCTTACTTCAAAAGGTCAAGTATTAGTTGACTACGTTAACCTCTTCACAGAAAGACTGAATCCCGCCTTCGAGAAAAAGCGGAAAAAGATTGTTGTTGAGGTAGTATTGACAAGGCAGATTGTAGGCATGTTTTTTATGCTGGTGAGTATTGAGGCCAATGCGCCATCAATAAAATGGATTGACTCAAATAATGCCTCAATCCTTAACAAGCTAGCCGCAATAGGTACTGAGAAAATTACAGATAGGCTCTTTATCCAAAAAGATATTCGTGGGTTTGAAAAGGACGGATTCTACATTGTAAAGCCCAACGAAAAAAGACTTTGGCATAAGGCAATCGGTCATCTTGACATAAATGAATTTGCCGATGCCATGCTCTCCTCCAGAAAAAACAGTTCTCCTAATGTTCGGTAGGCTAGATGCATCCAGTTTCAGTGGTTCAGCCTCCTTTTACAAAGGAGAGTTTGAAATAATTCTAGAAAAAATCACTTACTGTTACCTGTTGATGATTTCTGATGATGTTAAAGTTCCAAATGATGAAAATGGAATAAGAGACATTATATTACTCAATTACCTTCAAAACAATCACATACGGAAGAACTTGGACATGATTTGGTGGAACTTTGATAGAGAGGTACCAGAAAGCACTACAATTGGTAGAACTGACATTAAGGTAAAACCCTTAAATCCGTTCATTGACCACGAAGCATATTATATCATTGAATGTAAGCGCCTTAATAACATAAACACCACAGGTATAAGCGGGTTGAATGCACAGTATATAGAAAACGGCATAATTCGGTTTGTCACAAATCAATATTCATCATACTATAGGGTAAATGGCATGATCGGTTTTATTGTAACTCCTTTAGATATTCATGCTAACACTAAGTGCATAAATACCTTATTGAAAACATCTTTCTCTGAGGCCGATACAAGTAAGGAAATAACACAAGAGAATTTCATTGATGGTTTTGAATACCATTACTCCTCTTCTCACCTAGATAAGGACGGTGACCCTTTAGACATTTATCATTTGATGTTTGATTTTAGTAATAGAGTAAAGTAAATCTAAGTCAAAATTAAACCATACAATCACCTGTTTACACTCTATTGATTGCTGTTCACCACGCTTTTTATCGTCAAAACTTTTTCTCCTCGTGGAATTCGTACTACTTTAGAGTATGAAGTTTCTCATTTCCCTTGTCGCTTTTTTGGCTGTAGTATCAAATACCACAGCACATGAGCAAAACCCTGTCAATGAGATTCAGATCGCATCTTTGAATTTGCTTTATGGTACCCCTGCAGATCTTGAAAATACATGGAAGAAGCGGAAATCAAGAGCCATAGCCAATCTTCAGCAATACAAAGATGGTATTATCTGTTTGCAGGAAGTGAACGAAACCCAGATCAAGGACATTTCTAAAGGAGTTTCTGGTTTAGATGTAGTCTATAGAACACAAGGGCTGAACAATGGAGATGGAAAGGCCAATGCTATTTTCTTTAATAAGAAAAAATGGAAGTTGATTGAGGAAGAAACTTTTTGGCTTTCAGATACGCCCACTAAACCAGAATCTAAAAGCTGGGGAAACACATTACCAAGAATTGCTACAGTTGTGGTTTTGGAGAGTAAAACCGATGACAAACGAATCAGAGTTTTAAATACCTTACTAGATCATAGGTCTGAGTCATCAAGACTGAATAGCATTGAAATGATTCTCTCAAAACTAGAAGATTATAAAGACCAATACCCAACCTTATTAGTGGGCGATTTCAATGTGCTCTCAGAGGATCCCGTGGCCAAGAGAATTACAGAAGAGTATAGCGACACCTATACTGGTGGACCTTTTGAAGGATGCACTTACCATAGCTTTCATGGAGGGAAAAACTGCCCCAGAATCGACTATATTTTTTATCGAAACTCTGATGGTTTCGAAATGACTAACTCGGGCATAGATCGTTTTGAAAGAAACAGGCTGTTTACCTCAGACCACTACTTGATCCACGCTAAGTTTATTTTGAAATAGCCTTTTTCTTTTTGTTGGTAACATAAACACCAGCAAAAATTGCCAGCATTCCTATTACCTGACCTAAGCCAAGTGCTTCGTTATCCCAAAAACCCCAAATTAAGGCTACAATCGGAATAAGATAAGTTACGGTACTTGTAAACAGCGGATTGGTAATTTGTACAAGCTTATTGAAAAGTATCAATGCTATAGCTGTGCCCATTACTCCTAAAAGTGAAACATAGCCAAAAGCCTCCAAAGCACCCTCTTTAGTTGCTAGGGTTACAGAAAAATCGGTAAGAGTGAGCAAGTAAATACCAGCCAATGGCCCCATGAACAGCAAGCTTACCGATGTGATTACAAGAGGCTTTAAGTCTGCCAAATAATACTTTATTACATTCAAGTTGATACCATAACAAATGGTAGCTAAAACAATGAACAGGGCATAAAAATTAATGCCTCGAAGTCCTCCATCACTACCAGCCGCCAGCAAAATGGCCGTTCCTACAAAGGCGATAATGAGCCCAAATGTTTTTCGTCTGGTAATTTCTTGCTTGAAAAAAAGAACACCCATAATCAAAACAAAGATTGGAGTAAGTGCATTTAAAACACCTGTAACTCCGCTTGGCAATTGAGTTTGGCCTATGGCAAAAAGGAAGGCAGGAATAAAGCTTCCTACTAAACCAATAATAAAAAGCAGCTTAAGGTGTTTGAACGAGAGCTTGCGAACTTTCGGAATTGAGATTGGAATTAGAAACATACAAGCAGCTAAAATGCGCAAAGCACCAACTTCGCCAGCATTAAAAACCGCAAGACCTCTTTTGATCAGAATAAAGGAGCTTCCCCAAATCAGGGCAAGAAGGATGAGTAGCGTCCACGCTAAAACGTTCGTATTTTTCATTAAACCAAAGCATAAGCATCTTCGAACACGGTAGAAATCTCATCCAGAATATTGAATAACTCTTCCGGATTTTCGGATTCAACCAAGCGTGCTCTGTACGGCTTGAAGTTAGGGATTCCCCTGAAATAATTGGTGTAATGTCTTCGCATTTCAAAGATACCTTGAAGCTCATTTTTCCATTCCAGCGAAAACTGTAAATGCTTTTTGGCAGTGGCCACTCTTGTTTTCATATCAGGCACGGGTAAGTGCTCACCAGTTTTTATGAAATGCTTGATTTCGTTGAAAATCCAAGGGTAGCCAATGGCTGCTCGGCCAATCATAATGCCATCTAGCTGATAGCGGTTTTTATAGTCTAACGCTTTTTCTGGAGAGTCAATATCTCCATTTCCGAAAATAGGAATATGAATGTCGGGATGGTGTTTTACTTCGGCTATTTTAGTCCAATCTGCCTCGCCTTTGTACATCTGAGCACGGGTTCGGCCATGAATGGTCAGGGCTTGAATGCCTACATCTTGCAGCCTTTTGGCTACTTCTAAAATTCTAATGGTAGAATCATCCCAACCCAAGCGGGTTTTAACGGTAACTGGCAGGCTCACTTGCTTCACAATTTCAGCAGTCATTTCCTGCATTTTAGGAATGTCGAGCAAAATGCCAGCGCCTGCTCCTTTGCAAGCCACTTTTTTTACTGGGCAACCATAATTAATATCTACGATTTCAGGCTGAGCAGCCTCGGCAATTGAAGCAGCCTCGCGCATCGACTCAATCTTGTCACCAAATATCTGAATTCCAATAGGGCGCTCATAATCGTAGATATCCAATTTCTGCACACTTTTTTCAGCGTTCCGAATAAGTCCTTCCGAAGAAATAAATTCAGTGTACATTAAATCCGCCCCATTTTCTTTGCACACAGCCCTGAAAGGAGGATCACTTACATCTTCCATCGGTGCCAATAGCAACGGAAATTCCCCAACTTCTATGTTCCCAATTTTAACCATGCCCATTTCGAAAAATCGCGTAAATTTACGTCATTATGGCGAGAATCGACAATGGGATTAACATTTCCTTGAGAGGGGATAGAGAAGACGTTATTAGGGAACTCGAAGACGGTGAAATTGTAACCGTAACTACCTATAGCGAGAACCCGAAAATGACTTTTTGGGTAGTATTGGGGCTATTGTTTGCAGGCTTTTTTGTCGGTCAGTTTGTAGCCACTATGGTATTATTGGTTTTTGTGGTGGCTAATGGGGGCGCAATGGATGCCTTAACAAGTCCCGCTGCCATGTTTGAACTGATTGGCCAATCACAACTCTTGATTTCTCAATCGCTTTATACTGTTGTTTTCACCTTTTTGGTGCCTTGGTTTTATATGAAGAACCTAGCGCGAAAACCGATGAATACTTTTTTTGATGAGCGTAAAGTATCTTATAAACCTTTGAGTTTAGCTGTTCTCATTACCATTGCTTTTGTTTTCGTAAATGGTTTTATCATTGAATGGAATGAAAATATTCAATTGCCAGAATTTATGGCAGGCTTCGAGAGGCTTGCCCGTCAGATGGAGGATTCTATGAAAGAAACCACTGAGATGTTTACTACTTTCGACAACTTCGGTACTTTCCTTTTGGCCTTTGTGGTAGTTGCTATTCTTCCTGGAATAGGCGAAGAGCTTCTTTTCAGAGGCCTATTGCAAAACTCGCTGCACCGATGGTCTAAAAATGCACATATCGCCATTTGGGTGTCTGCATTCTTATTTTCGGCCATTCATATGCAATTTTATGGGCTCTTTCCGCGAATGGTGCTTGGGGCACTATTTGGTTACCTATATGTATGGTCTGGCAATTTGTGGTATCCTATAATTGCACACATAACCAATAATGGCTTTGCGCTTATTGTAACCTATTTGTATCAGACAGGAATAATTGAAATAAACCCAGACGACACAGAGTCTACACCTGCAATTGTAGGGGTAGCGGCCTTAGTTGTAGTGGTAATTATGTCATACGTATTCAGAAATAACTATCTTAAACCAAAATCATTAACGTGAGCAATTGGAACTCTGTCTTTAAAACCAATATGCAGCACCAAGCTGAGATAGTGAAAGCTGTTTTACTTGATAACGATATTGAAGCCGTACTACTTAATCAAAAGGATTCATCTTATCATTTTGGTAGTATGGAGGTGAAAGTCGAGCAATCAAATGTGATCAAAGCGCTAAAAATTATTGGCGACTTGAATTTCTAATTATGAGCAATCTCTTATTAAGAATTATCACTGGTATAGTCGGAGTTGCTTTGATTATAGCAGGTATAGTATTTAGCTCATGGACGTTTGCTTTGATTTTTTTGGGAATTATGATTCTTACGCTCAGAGAGTTTTATGGCCTAATTGTAGCCTCGGGCAATACTCCATTTAAAATTTGGGGTTCTTTTTTTAGCGTTTGTCTTTTTGTTTTAGTCCACCTTTCTTCAGCAGGAATTATTGATACCAAGTACCTTTGGGTATTGCCCTCCTTGCTTGTTATCTGCTTTATGTTTGCTCTGTACAGGCAAAAAACACATCAACCTATTATTTCTTTGGGGCTCACTTTATTTGGTGTGATATACATTGCTTTTCCGCTAAGTATGTCAAACCTGATTGTATTCAAGAATGAGTCTTATCAATATGCTTTAATCATTGGAGTGTTAATTGCGCAATGGGCAAATGATTCTGGGGCTTACTTTGTAGGCAAAAGCATGGGCAAAACAAAGCTATTTGAAAGTGTTTCTCCTAACAAAACTTGGGAAGGAACCATTGGCGGAGTACTGATTTCCTTAGGTATTATCTATATATGGAGTTTATATTTTACCGACCTTACCACAATTGAGTGGCTAGGACTTTCAATAATTGTGAGTGTTTTTGGTAGTTATGGCGACTTGATTGAGTCTTTATTTAAGCGCCATTTGGCCATTAAAGATTCTGGGAGCGTACTTCCAGGGCATGGCGGCTTTCTCGATAGATTTGATGGACTACTGTTTGCCCTTCCGTTCGTTACACTATACTTGATGGTCGTCACATAATATCTCAAATAACCATTAAAGTTTAGGGCGTATTACTTTAAAATTTCCTTAATTTTGACCAAGTTTTTAAACAAAGATAGATTTCTCTATGGGTTACATTGAACCGGCTCCGATTAAGGATAAGGCTAATCCTTTCGAGTCAATGATGTCCAGATTCAACATTGCTGCTGAAGCACTCGGATTGGACGAGCAAGTATATAACGTGCTCAAATCTCCCTCAAAACAAGTCTCTGTGTCACTCCCAATCACTATGGATGATGGCTCTATTCGTGTTTTTGAAGGTCACAGGGTAATTCACTCGAATATCCTAGGCCCATCAAAAGGCGGTGTTAGATACGCCATGGACGTACACATTGACGAAGTAAAGGCACTCGCTGCATGGATGACATGGAAGTGTGCTGTTGTAGACATCCCGTATGGTGGTGCCAAAGGTGGCATCAAATGTAATCCGAGAGAGATGTCTGCTGGAGAAATCGAAAGATTGACAAGAGCATACACAAACGCTATGCTTGACGTATTCGGTCCAGACCGAGATATTCCTGCACCAGACATGGGAACAGGACCAAGAGAAATGGCTTGGATGATGGATGAATTTTCTAGAGCGCATGGTATGACAGTAAATGCCATGGTAACAGGAAAGCCATTAGTACTTGGTGGTTCATTAGGTAGAACTGAGGCTACAGGTCGTGGAGTGATGGTTTCTGCTTTAGCCGCGATGGAAAAATTGAATATCAACCCATACCATGCTACCGTAGCAGTACAAGGTTTTGGTAACGTAGGATCTCATGCTGCTTTACTTCTTGAAGAAAGAGGAGCAACAATTATTGCAGTAAGCGATATTTCTGGAGCCTACTATAACGAAAAAGGAATTAATATTAAGGCTGCTGTTGCTTACCGTGATGGTAACAATGGCACATTAGAAGGCTTTAAAGGAGCTGAACTAATGGATAACGCTTCTGATTTATTAGTTCAGAAAGTAGATGTACTTGTTCCTGCTGCAGTTGAGGATGTTATTCATTCAGGAAACGTAGAAAGAGTACAAGCAAAACTTATTGTAGAAGGTGCCAATGGCCCAACTTCTGCAGAAGCGGATAAAATTATCAACGAAAAGGGGATCATGGTTGCGCCAGACATTTTAGCGAATGCAGGTGGTGTAACAGTATCATACTTTGAGTGGGTACAAAACCGTTTGGGTTACAAATGGACTCGCGAGAGAGTAAACAGAAGATCTGATAGGATCATGAAAGATGCTTTCGACAAAGTGCATGAAACATCACTTAAGTATAATGTACCAATGCGTATTGCAGCTTACATTGTAGCGATAGACAAAGTTGCTTCTACCTATAAATACAGAGGTGGTTTCTAATTTGAAAATTAGTTAATGAATATTCATAAAGAAGGAAGAGCACTGTTAGCAGTGCTCTTTTCCATATTATTAGGTTTGAATTTAGGTTTGTTCTTTTTATTGAACTTGCCTTCACCTTGGATCGGAATTATTGGAGCTGTAAGCTTGATTCTGTTCCTGTTTTTCCTTCAATTTTTTCGTAACCCATCTCGAAAAATTGAGATCAACGAAAAACAAATTCTAGCCCCTGCCGATGGAAAAGTGGTGGTAATTGAAAAAACCACTGAAGACGAATACTTTAAGGGAAAGGAAAGAATTCAGGTATCCATATTTATGTCGCCAATTAATGTGCACGTAAATAGAAATCCAGTTACTGGCCTTATCAAGTATTTCAGATACCATGAAGGCAAATACCTAGTAGCTTGGCATCCAAAATCAAGCACCGAAAACGAGAGAACTACCTTGGTGTATGAAATTCACAAAGGAGTAGAAATTCTAATTCGTCAAATTGCTGGTGCAGCTGCCCGTAGAATTAAATGCTACGTAAAGGAGAATCAGTCTGTAATTCAAGGCAAGGAATTCGGGTTTATCAAATTTGGCTCACGAGTCGATCTTTTCTTGCCACTGGGTACAGAGGTAAAAGTAGAGATTGGGCAAATCACCAAAGGCGGCCAGACTGTAATTGCGGAATTGGCTTAAATTAAGCCTTCAATTATCTGCATTAACTTCTCTAAATGTACCTGATCTATCTCATCAAAATCGTTGAGCTGATCTGAGTCTACATCAAGAATTAAACTGACTTCCCCGTTCTTTATAGCAGGCAATACAATTTCCGATTTGGAAGCAGAACTGCAGGCAATATGGCCGGGGAATTCATCTACATTCGGAACAAGAATAGTTTGAGCCTTTTCCCAACTGGTTCCACAAACACCTTTTCCTTTACGAATACGAGTACAAGCAATTGGACCTTGGAAGGGGCCTAAAACTAATTCGTCTTCTTTAACCAAGTAGAAACCTACCCAAAAGAAACCCATTCCGTATTTTAAGGCCGAAGCAATATTGGCCAAATTGGCTGTTTGATCAGGTTCGCCAGTAACCAACGCTTCAATTTGTGGAATAAGCGACTCATATTTTTCTGCTTTGCTTAAATCGTTCGAGATGATTAATTCTTCGGCCATAATTTTATTTCTGAAATGCGAATTTAAAAGAGAATTGCGTGAATGTTGGTTCCTTAATGTCGGTAAATTTTAAGCACATCGGTTTGCAGTTGAATGGTTTCTGCAGGAGCATCTTTTAGGCTTGGCGCCATAATGCCTTCATTAAATAATATGGGGCACTCAAACACACGCGCTTCGTCCCATAAGCCTAAGGCAATTAAAGAATTGAGTAGGAAACTCCCTCCTTCCACCAAAACAGATTGCACTTTGCGTTCATTCAAATCTGCGAGCATATTTTGAAGGAAGTCTTTTTCTCCAATTTCAACAAAGTTGAGATGCTCTTTCTCCTCAGTCTTTACTGTATTGTAAACAATGGTCGGCAAACTTCCGTCAAATAAGTTGAGATCAGTGGGTAAGCGCAGATGCCTGTCGATAACCAAACGAAGCGGTGATTTGCCATGCCAATCGCGAACATCTAATTTGGGATTATCGTGTAATGCGGTATTCGTGCCTACTAAAATAGCATCTTCTTCCGCTCGCCATTGGTGCACCATCATTCTCGATTGCTCGGTGCTGATCCATTTGCTGTCAAAATTATTGCGAGCAATAAAACCATCAGCCGTTTGCGCCCATTTAAGCAAAATATAGGGGCGCTTCTTTTCAATCATGGTGAAAAACCTGCGGTTCAGGTTTCTGGCATGTTGTTCTAAAACTCCAGTGCTGACTTCTATTCCAGCATCTTTAAGTTTTTGAACACCTTTACCCCCAACAAGTGGGTTGGTGTCCATCGAAGCAATGACCACTCTCTTCACCTTTTTTGCTACCAGTAAATCGGCACAGGGCGGAGTTTTACCAAAGTGCGCACAAGGTTCAAGAGTAACGTAGCAAGTGCTTTCAGGAAGAAGGTTAGGGGCGGTTACGGAATTAATAGCATTGACTTCGGCATGTGGGCCGCCATACTTTTGATGATAACCTTCACCAATAATCTTATCATTATGAACAATAACGCAGCCCACCATTGGGTTTGGGCTAACATGGCCTCGCCCCATTTCGGCTAAGTCCAATGCGCGTTGCATCCATTTTAAATGTTGCTCATTATTCACCCGCGCAATTTAGCGAATGCGCTATACTATTCCTTACAAAGGATAACATTCACCTCTTGCTGTGGTTAAATCTAAAAACTGAGTTATCTGATTTACATACAAATCCTTCTAACTACTTTTGTTTATGCCTTTTGAAAAACCCAAAGCTAAAATTCTAGCCATTGCCAAAAAGCTAAGTGGCGTATATGATGAGCGCGAGGCGATGAATATGGCTCATTTGCTTCTAACACACTTTTATGGTTTAGATCGAATGAAAGTGGTTTTGAATGATGAACTTTTGTTGGTTGAAAACGCTGAAATCGTACTGAACAAAGCAATTGATGAGTTGAATCAACACAAACCTATTCAGCATATTTTAGGAAGTGTAGAATTTTATGGCTGCGAATTCAAGGTAGATGAAAGGGCTTTGATTCCTCGTCCAGAAACCGAAGAATTGGTGGATTGGATTGTAACAGAAAATATAATTGAGGACCCTTATATTCTTGATGTTGGTACCGGAACAGGTTGTATTCCAATAGCATTAAAAAACGCCATACCAAAAGCCAGAGTAGCGGCAGTGGATGTAAGTGAAGAAGCTCTTGCTTTGGCCAGAGAGAATGCAAAACAAAATAACACTGAAGTAGATTTCCAGCATCTAGATATTTTGAATGAAGCTTTTCCTTTTGATATGCTGGATTTAGTAGTGAGTAACCCGCCCTACATTCCAGAAAGCGATAAACCAGAAATGAGCTCGAATGTATTATCATTTGAACCGCATTTGGCACTTTTTGTGGCGAATAACGACCCTTTTATTTTCTACAAGAGAATAACCGAGTTGGCATTACAGCATTTGAAGATTGGGGGAATGCTTTATTTCGAAATTCACGAAAGATTTGGAGAAGAAATGGTCAAACTAGTTGAGGACATGGGTTTTACAAACGTTTTTCTTAAAAAGGATTTGCAAGGAAAAGACAGAATGCTACAAGCGCAAAAATACTACATATGAAAAAATTGATTCTATTACACGGTGCGCTAGGTAGCGCTTCAATGTTTGATGGCCTAACAGAGAAGCTAAAAGGAAACTTTGAGGTGTACGCGTTCAATTTTTCTGGGCATGGTGGTGGACCCATAAATGAAGAGGGCTTTGGAATTGAAGTCTTTGCTGAAGAGCTTAAAGCCTTTATTATAAATAATAAACTAGAAAAGGCTGATATTTTTGGGTACAGCATGGGCGGCTATGTGGCGCTTTACTTGGCTGCTTCTCAGCCGAACTTGATAGGCAAAATAGTAACCCTTGGTACCAAATTGGCATGGACAGCCGAAGGCGCAGAAGAAGAAACTGCTCGTTTGAACCCAGAGCTAATAAAAGAGAAAGTACCAAAATATGCTGCACTTTTGAAAGAACGACACGGGAAAAAGCAATGGAAGCAGGTGATTTGGCAAACCGCAGGCATGATGTTAGAATTAGGTGATGAACCTTTGCTCACCATGGAAAACCTTCCTTTAGTCACCAATGAAGTTACTATTCTTCTAGGTGCTGATGATATTATGGTGAGCAAAGAAGAAAGCGAAAATGTGGCTACAATTCTTACCAACGGAAAGTTTATCTCTATTCCCAATATGCCGCACCCTTTAGAGAAGCTAGATATGGGTATTTTATGTGAAAATTTAAAGAGTATTTTGATCTAAGTGATGAATTAGAAATTAACTTATATATTTAGAGTTTATTTCTAATCTAGATATAAGCTGTACATGTCTCGTCCCATATCAATCCATTCTGCTTTTTCCTTTCTCGCTATTTTTCTAGTCTTGTTCATTTCCTATTCTTGTGGTGATGAAAAGGAGCTAGAAACAGGCCTCACCACTATTAACTTGGTAGACGCATATAATAACGCTGCACCAGTAAATATGAGTGACTTTGCCTCAGATATTGAATACGTTCGATTAGAGACGAGCGAAGAGGTTTTTTATAGATTCATTTACCTCAAGACTACGTTGGGAGACTCTGCAATTCTTATGAAATCAAATGATCGAATCTCCTTATTTGATAGAGAAACTGGAGCTTACATCCGAGACATTGGCCATAAGGGTGATGATCCAGAAGGTTTTTCTAATGCCATGTCAAGCATTGGTATCAACTCAAGAAACAAAACAGTTTACGCCAAAGGCAAACGTTTTGATTTGTATGAGTACTCATTAGATAAAGGGCTTCTGGTAAATACAATTTCGGGCCCTAAAATGGATGAACTTAAGAGTTCATTTTCTGTTGGTTCGATTATGGATGCAACTTTCATTACTTCACAAGGCATTCTCCAAGATAAGTTTGCTGTAGGTTATTTCATGAATATTAAAGGTAATGAACCGCTTAGGCTAGTGGTTTATGATTTTAATGGCGAGGTACTTAAGATACACCCAAATCACCAAAGTTATGAGAAGAATAAAAATGCGATTCGTATTGAAAGTTCTGATTTCCATAACTACAACAACGCCTTATTTTTCAAAGAGAATTTTAACGATACTGTTTTTAGTGTAGGTATTGATACTCTAATGCCTGCCCTACTTTATGAATTGGGAGAATTTAGCCCTCCTTATGCCGAACAAGAAAGTATGAGCAGAGAAAAAAGAAATGAGTATATGATTATTTATACTACGTTACAAAGCCCAGACTTTGTATTCTATAATGTGGCCTTTAAGGAAAAGCAGGCTTACGGTTATTACAATCGAAAAACGAAAGAGGCTTTTCTTTCCGACCCTTCAACCAGTGATAAGAAGACTGGCTATACAAACGATATTGATAATTTTGTGTCTTTTTACCCCACTTCAATCAATGAAGAGGGTGAGATGTTGGGCCTAATTACGGCTGAAGAAGTCTACGAATGGTTCCAGAATAACCCTGACAAAATCGCTTCTCTTCCTGAAAACCTACAGGCGCTCCAGAACATTGAGCCCGAAGACAACCCTGTTGTTATGATTGCCAAGCTAAAATAGAACCCTCCAAAAGTTCTTTCTACTATTTTTATAGAAGTACTACTATTTATTTAGTTTATTTACTATATTTATAGTATGAAAGAACTTACTAAGGCCGAAGAAAAGGTTATGCAGTTGCTTTGGCAGCTAGAAAAGGCCTTTACTCGCGAAATTCTGGATCAATTTGAAGGTACACCACCAAGCTACACTACCGTGGCTACCGTACTCACCGTACTCGAACAAAAAGGATTTGTCGATTTTGAGAAGCTCGGCAATAGCAAGCGTTACTATCCCCTTGTCAGTAAAGAGGCTTACAGTGAATTTGCTTTGAGCAATGTTGTCGGAAAATATTTCGAAGGCTCTTTAAGCAAGCTCGTTTCCTTCTTTACCGAAAAGAAGAACATCGACTTAAATGAGCTCGATGAGATCATTGATGTAATTGAGAAAAATAAAGAACAGAAATGATGTGGAGCCCTATTCTTATATGGAGCCTAAAAGTGGGCTTGTTATTAAGTCTCTTATATGGCCTTTATTTCATGTTGTTCCGAAACAATACACAGTTTCATTTGAAACGAGTATTGCTCTTATCCGTCTTAGCGGCAGCATTACTTTGGCCAGTTATAAAGTTCAGCGCAAGCGAAAGGCCCGCTTCCACCACTCAGGTGTTCCAAAAGTTAGATGAATCATTGATTTCTCCTGTGACCGAAGCTAAGACTAAAATAGCCCAAGTTGGTGAAGCCCAAAAGACAGAAAACTCCACCACTATGAGCACTTCAGATATTATTTGGTGGGTGTATTTAACTGGCGTGGCCATAAGTTTTTTAGTCTTCTTTAGCGAGTTAGCAAAACTCACCTATTGGCGATTAACAGGTACGGAAATGAGAGATTTGGGTAAGAACGTGATCAGTCACCCTTCAGTGAAGTACCCTTTTTCTTTCTGGAAATGGATTTTCATTCCCGAATCAGTCGATTATTCTGAATCAGAATGGACCATTATTCAGGAACATGAAAACCTACATTTAAAACAAAAGCATACTATTGATATTCTTTGCGCTGCCTTGGCTCAATGTACACTTTGGTATCATCCGGCCATTTATCTTTTTCAAAAAGGGATGAAGTCCAACCACGAAGCTTTGGCAGATTCCGCTGTATTAATGTCTACCAATTTTGGACGCTATACTGAAATTTTACTGGCCCTTAGTTTAAGAACCAGTTCAGTTACACTTGGGCATTCCTTCGCATTGATTTCTTCACTTTCTAAACGACTTAAAGTTATGAAACTCAAAAAAACATCTAAACGAAGCAGCTATGCTTCAATCATTTCCTTTGCTGTGGTGGCACTGGTTATCGCCAGCCAAACGGTGAGTTATGGGCAAGAAAAGAATAACAGTGATATCTCAGCACTCAAAATGTCTGATATGTGGTTTTCATTTGGTGGTACTAAATCACATTCTGGGAAAGAGATCGTTGAAAAAAGTGGTAAATCACCGGATACTTGGGTGTCATTAAAACCTCACTATTTCATCTTTCCAGTAATATTTCTGGATAAGCATCAGAAGTTAATAGATACCTTCTTAACCTCAATTCAGAATGAAAATCCAGATAACGAGGTTAGGCTACAAATTGCCATGAATACTGAGAAAACCCTGAAGTTTGAGAATGTGTATGAACATTATGAGCCAGCGCCTAACAGGTCCGAATTGAATATTGAGCTTACCGTGGAAGATCGTTTGGCCATGTTCGAGCTAACAAAGGCTTGGGTAAAGGAAAATGTGCATCAAGTATATCCGGATTACCCTATGCCATCAGAAATGCAGTTTGTTACAAATAAATACTTGGTGGTTAGGCCTTATACTTTTAACCCTGCTGATACAGTTGGAAGCAAGAAAGATGTTGTGGTAGCCAATGCTATTACAAGAGAAGCTCAGCCTGTTGGAGGCCTAGACAGATTTTTGAAAAATGTAGTAACCGATGTTAAAGGAACTGAATCTTTGAAGAAGGAGGATTTGCCAGACAAGATTGAATTTAAGTTTCAGGTGAGTCGTACGGGCTATATTTCTCAACTGTCCCTTGAAAGTAAAGTGAAGCAAAACCGCCATGAAGATGATGTATATGCATTATTAAGACAGCTTCATGATAACATAATTGCGGTATCCAATCTTTACAGCTGGGATCCAAGCCTTGAAAAAGGAAAGGAAGTATCCTCTTGGGTAACCATTGAAATACCAAAGTCACTTTTGTAGTTCTCACTTTTGAATCGACTCGCGTGAAAAATGAAATTTTAATTTGGAGCCTCAAATCTGGTTTATTGTTAAGCTTCTTATATGCGGCCTATCACTTCCTATTCCGGGGTAACACCCAGTTTCAGCTTAAGCGGTTATTGTTGTTATCTGTGTTAGCGACTGCTTTGGCCTGGCCTTTGGTCAAGATAGAACTGAAACAAGTGTCGACTCCGGGCACACATGTTTTTCAAAAACTGGATGAATCATTAACGCTATCAATGGATGAAAACACTTCGCCCATTATAGAAACCGGTACACCAGAAAAACTAACATCTACACCTTCTTATGGTGGTTCTCAAGTTATATGGAGGGTGTATTTAACAGGCGTGGCCATAAGTCTTTTAGTCTTCTTTAGTGAATTAGCAAAACTCACCTATTGGCGATTAACAGGTACGGAAATGAGAGATTTGGGTAAGAACGTGATCAGTCACCCTTCAGTGAAGTACCCTTTTTCTTTCTGGAAATGGATTTTCATTCCCGAATCAGTCGATTATTCTGAATCAGAATGGACCATTATTCAGGAACATGAAAACCTACATTTAAAACAAAAGCATACTATTGATATTCTTTGCGCTGCCTTGGCTCAATGTACACTTTGGTATCATCCGGCCATTTATCTTTTTCAAAAAGGGATGAAGTCCAACCACGAAGCTTTGGCAGATTCCGCTGTATTAATGTCTACCAATTTTGGACGCTATACTGAAATTTTACTGGCCCTTAGTTTAAGAACCAGTTCAGTTACACTTGGGCATTCCTTCGCATTGATTTCTTCACTTTCTAAACGACTTAAAGTTATGAAACTCAAAAAAACATCTAAACGAAGCAGCTATGCTTCAATCATTTCCTTTGCTGTGTTGGCACTGGTTATCGCCAGCCAAACGGTGAGTTATGGGCAGGAAAAAGGTGAAAAGAAAGAAACTGAAAGTATGTCTATCTCCATTACCTCAGAAGCTGGAATTATTACGTTTAGTTCTGCTGAGATTTTTAAAAGGACGGGAAAATCTCCAGATTACTGGGTTAGAAATGGAAGATTGATGTCAATGATACCCTATATACTTACCCCAAGGTATAAGGAGCTAATAGAACGGATTAAGCAAACTTATTACAGCGATGATAAGGATCAGAAAACTACTTTCAGGCTTGAGCTCAGTGATAGCCAAAAATCATATTATGATGAATTAACAAGGCCACTTGGCTTTGATCAAATGAAAACAGAGTTCATAGCAGAATTGAGCGTTGAAGACCGAATTGAACTCTATGAGCTTTCAAAAAAATGGGCTGAAGAAAATATTAAATCTATTTATCCTGACTATAAGATTATTAGTGAAATGGATTTTATAGAACAGAAGTACCTGATTATAAAATCTTATACAAGAAGAGAGGTTGATTCTAAATATAAAAGGACTGATATTTTCACCTCGAAGCAAGTCGATGAAATTGCTGAACCCGTTGGTGGAATTGACCGATTCCTGAATAATGTAGCACTGAATACTAAAAAGGAACAAGGTCTTTCCATCGAAGACATGCCCAAAACCATTGAATTTGAATTTTTAGTGAATAGCCAAGGCCATGTTACTCAAGTAGACCTATTGAGCAAAGTAAAAGGTGACGAAGAAACGCAAGATAAAATCTATCACCTACTGCGCCAATTGAATGATAATATTCAAAGTGTGTCTAGAGTTTATGGCTGGAAGCCCGCTTTGAAAGACAATGAATTTGTTTCGAGCAAGTATAAAATCGAAATACCAAAATCACTTTTGTAGTTCTAGTTTTGTTACACTTCATAAGATTCAGCCGGCAATTGACGGCTGTTTCTATTTGAAAGAACCCCTCCAAAAGTTCTTAATTATACCTTAATGGGATCATTGAGCGCTGGAAAACCAATCATCTTAACTTTTGGAGGGTTTTCCTACATATCAAACTTCTATTTATAGCTGTCGGTAGTAACGGCCTCTACTATCCAAAGGGGTTTTTCGTTGGTTTTGAGTTTGATTTTCCCTGTGATTTCGGCAGTAAGCTCAATCGGTTCTAAAAGCATTTCATTCTCATAATCACCATAAAATCCTTCGGAAGTAAAAAAGGTGTTTTGCGCTACGGGGTGAATTCCGAAATGATGGCTTACCATCACCCATTTTTCAAAATGCCCACTCGCAACGTAAGTCCATTTTTGGTGAGTGGCAAAAACAATACTGTCAATCTGTTTTGAGAATTCTCTTACCGTATCGAGCACTGTGGACTGGTAAATATCGGCCATTACATTTACCGCAGGGTATTTATGATCGAGCAGAAAGATATAAGCACAGGCAAGTAAATTATCATCTTCAAAGCCCAAAAGCTGTACTGGAGATTGCTCGGCAAGTCTTGGCTTGAGGCTTTGAAGGTTGGCTACATTAGCCACCACCACATCAATTTTAATTCCCCATTTTAGCACTTCGCTAAGGGCTTTCTCAGTAACAATAACTGTGGGGCTCCACTCCAATAGCTGATCTACATCTTCAATTGTTAAAGCTTTTGGATCGTCAATGAGTAAAGCGGGTTCTTGTTCGTCTCTAACAATGTGGTGTGATGACATGCGGCTGGTTTCCTTGGTTAAATACGGTGTTCAAAATTGCAGCATTTTTAAAGAATAGGAAACGATTGATAAGAGAATTTTGATCAAGTAGTGTGGTGTATCGTCCTGAAATAGGTTGAGCCCTAAAACAAAAAACCCTCAGCAAATTAATGCCGAAGGCTTTTCGAAATACTAAACTAATCTATCTTTAAAACTTCAGCCCTAAGGATAACAAGAAGTTAGTGCCCGCTTGAGGGTAAAGGTAATTTTCCCTTACCTCGTAATTAGCACCACCAAAGTAGCCGAAAGTGTATCCGTTCGATTCGTATTCAACATTGAAAATATTGTTGACCAATAAATTCAGCGTAAGCTCTTTTACGAAACTCGGTTTAATACTGTAGTTCACTCTAAAATCATTGATGAAGAATGCATCAATCTGACGATTCTCGTTTGAAGTATTGTCTAAATACTGATCTCCTACATATTTAGAAAGAAGGCTCAAAGACAGGCCAGAAGTAGGCTTATAAGTTAACTGACCGCCTGCAATCACACTTGGAGAGAATGAGATGTCGGTATCAGAGTAATTGTTTCTAACTTCGTTGTATTCGTCAAAAGCTGCTCCGTAATCGTATAACACTTCTTCAAAATTCTTAATCTTATTCTCACTTAAGGTTAGGTTAGCGTTCAATTCCAAACCTCTGGTCAACTCTACTCCAGCCTGAAGTTCAATCCCCATTCTGTAACTGTTGGCTACATTAGTTCTAATGTTCGACCCAACATCATTTACCTCACCAGTCAATACTAGCTGATCTTTGTAGTCCATCAAATAGTAGTTTGCTTCAAATGCAAATTTCGATTTGTTCACTCTATAGCCCACTTCAAGATTGTTCAATTGTTCCGCTTTAGGTTCGGCTCCCGTTGGCGCATCAATAATATCCGAACGATTCGGTTCTTTGTTCGCGCGAGCAAAAGAAATGTAGGCGTTTGCACTTGTGCTCAATTGGTAAGTCAAACCAAATTTAGGGTTGAAGAACGAATAATGGTTATCGAAATCGAAGGCCTTTAAATCGTTATCGTTGCCCCTGCTGGCATAGTTTACTGTTCTCACCTGTAAGTCTCCATATAGGTTAATCTTATCGTTGGCTTGATAGTTCACCTTCACAAAATTGTTGAAGTCGAATTTCTCAGAAGTACTTTCATAATACCTGTCTCCAATGCGGCTGTTGCTCGCATATTCGGCCCAAATGATTTCTCCAAAATGATCGCCTTTATATTCATTATAGGCGCCACCAAAATTCGCTTGTAAGTTTTCGGTTTCGTAGTTTAAACCGTAAGTCACTCCGTAAAAGTCATTGTCCAACCAGCGTCTTCTGATCAAATCTGTCGATTCTATGGTAGTTGCCCCTACAGATACATTGTTCAAACCATAGTCTGCAAAATCTTCATCGTCTTTGTACTCCTCAAAAAAACCAGCACCCTTGGTGTAGTGTAAAGAGGTGTTAAAGCTCAATGGCTCGTTAATCTGATGTGAAAAATGGGCTTGATAATGTGCTTGCTTGTAATCGTCTACTTGGTTTTGGTACTCATAGAAATTATAAGTTCTGCCAGAGTTACGAAGATTAGCTGCTTGCTGTGCTGAAAAACCATTGTTGGCAATTACCGCATCTATACCTGCTGCATCGTTATTGATTTTTGCTTCTGGTGTTCCGTACCAACTTTGGTAGGTACGCTCTTTACCTGCAAAGGTGATCAATTTCAAAATTGATTTTTTGCCATAATAACCGCCCGACAAGTAGTAAGAACTCAGGTCTGACGATGCTCTGTCAATATATCCATCCGATGAAATATTGGACAATCTACCTTCGAAAGCAAAGTTGTTTTCTAACAAACCAGTTTTGAATACTCCATTGTATTTTTGGGTGTTGAATGAGCCTATTGAAGTGTTGATGCTCGCTTCTGGTTCTTGGCTTAGGTTGTTTGTAGCAATGTTAATAGAGCCACCAAAAGCACCTGCACCATTCGTTGATGTTCCTACACCGCGTTGCACTTGCACATTGTCGGTTGAAGTAGCCAAATCGGGCATGTTCACCCAAAAAGTACCCTGCGATTCAGAGTCGTTTACTGGAATACCGTTGATGGTCACGTTAATTCTGGCACCATCACTACCTCGAATTCGAATACCAGTATAACCTACACCCGCACCCGCATCAGAGGTTACCACTACAGATGGTGTCCAATTCAGTAAAAAAGGCAAGTCTTGCCCTAAATTCTGCTGCTCGATTTCTTCCTTCGATACTTCAGAGAAAGTAGTTGGGGTGTTTTCGTTTGCTCTAGTACCAGTTACTACTACTGATTCTAGTTTGGTTAAATCTGATTTCAATTTGAAATCAATTGTTAGGTTTTTAGTTACCTCAACTGTTCTGTTTAAGGTGATGTAGCTGACCATGCTTACCTTAACATTGTAAGTGCCAGAAGGAATATTGCTCAAGTCAAACTTACCTTCTTCATTTGTGGAAGTGCCTTTTTGGATTGATTCAATTATTACATTGGCACCAAAAATTGGCGACCCAGTTGCTTCGTCTACAACTGTTCCTTTCAGGGAGTGTTGCGCAAACACACCCGTTGCTGTCAGCATTAAAGCCAACGTCAAAATTAATTTTTGCATTTTGTAATTTTAAATGGTTCACAAACGAAGAGCCAGGGGAAGCCCTCCCTTTTTTAGTGTTTACCATACCTCCCTTCGGCAGCATTATCTGCATCAGGTTCAATGGGTATAATCTCAGCCCGTTGTTATAGGGCACCCCTTAATTCGCGACAAAGGTAGAACAGTTTTTAATTATAGCAAGGCACCAACTGCTTTCTTCGCCTGATTTAATCGTGTTTGAAAATCGCCACTTACTACAATAAAAGCTTTACCACTGTCTTTCATCAAGTTGTAGTAAATATCGAAAAAGTAAGATCTCATTTCAGGATGTTCTCGTAAAGGGTCATCCTCATAAGGAATGTCGTAATCGGTAATAATGTATAAGTCGAAGTACTGCATTTCGAGCTGATTGAGAATCCACTGGTCGCATTCTCCATATTTATGCTCGCTCCATACCTTGATCACATGCAGATCGGTGTCGCAGAAAAGCACCTCTCTGGCTTCTTTTCTCTTTTGCTTCTGACTGTCCATTTGACCTTTGGCTATTTCCAGAAGGTCGGATTGCAAATAAGGGCGACCGAGGTTATTTAAATAATCTCTACAATATTCTGGTACCCAAACGGTGTTGTATTGTTCTGCTAATGCCTTTGTTAAAGTAGTTTTTCCCGTACTTTCTGGGCCAATAATCGCTACTTTAATCATACTGTAATATGTGTTTGTTTCATCATGGTTTTTTTCCAAGCCAAATACCCTGCAATGGCCATCCCGATATATAAAAAGTATAGAAAAGAGTAAAAATAAAGTTCTTTGTAGAAGTAAACTCCCGTGGCAATAATATCAACCGCGAACCAATAATACCAATTATCAATCTTTTTTCTGGCAGTGAGCCACATTCCTGTAACACTCAGAATAGAGGTGGTACTGTCCCAATAAGGTAATGCGGCTGGTTCTACACCTTCAAACATTGAAGGAATATTGATTAGAAATTGGCCGAAGGCGAAAATTCCAATAATGGTAAACGAAAGAAAGATAATGCTCTGTTTTACACTGCTATGTGTAATGATTACCGAAGGATTTTCATCCTTTTTTCCTCTTACCCAATAATACCAACCGTAAATGTTTAATACCAAGAAAAAGATATGAAGAATGAAATCACCATATAACCTGGCATTCCAGAAAACAACAAAAGAAACAATGACATAAGCAATTCCGGCTGGCCATGTCCAAATACTTTCCTTAATTAAAAAGAGCACTGCCAAAATTCCGAAAATCAGCCCTGAGAGTTCCCACGCACTTATTTCTTGTGCGTAAGAGAGAATATCTTGCCAAATGTCGTTGAGGTGCATTGGGCCAAAGATATAATTTTGTGGTATATTTCGTTCTTTGATTTTAAATAAGAATGGAGATCATGAAAGCGATTATTATGTTAATGGTTATTCTCGTTGCCTTCCCTTTGGTAATGAATGGGCAAGAGACGGAATACAATGTTGAAACGGAGAGTGTGTCGACTCATGTAGATAAAATTTTGAATGGCCCTATCACCAAAGAAGGGCTCAAACAGATGCCATATAAACTTTGGTTCAACTCCAATTATAAGACTTATAGGGTGAATACTGACGTACTTAGGGATGCTAAGAAAAAGAATATAAAAGACCTGAAAATACTCGCCTTTATGGGCACTTGGTGTCATGATAGTAATCGCGAAATACCCCGTTTAATGCGAATTATGGACGATATGGGGATTGCAGACCAACTAGAATTATATGCGCTGGATGTAGATAAAACAAGTTTGAAAGGGAAGGAAAAAGGCTATGACATTAAGAACACCCCCACCATTATTTTTTACCTGAATGGAGAGGAAGTAAAGCGTGTGATTGAAGAGCCAGAAGGTTCTTTTGAAGAGGAGTTGGTCCGTATTCTAAAATAGTTATGCTCCAAAACCAAAGTCACCTTTTTAACTTACCGCAAGACATTACTTATCTCAACTGCGGTTATATGTCACCTATGCTCAAGTCGGTGGCAGAAGTAGGCGTTAGGGCAGTGTACGGAAAGGAGGATCCGACCACGATTAAGCCTGAAGTTTTTTTTAGGAATGGCGAACTGCTCAGGGCAGAATTTGCCAAACTGATCAACGTAAAAAACGAAAACCTTTGTGCCATAACGCCCTCAGCTTCTTATGGCATGGCCAATGTGGCCAAAAACCTTCAGGTAGAAAAAGGCGATAACATCATCATTCCCGAAGGGCAATTTCCGAGTAATGTTTATGCTTGGAAGGAGTTAGAGAAAGAGAAAGGCGTGACATTGCGTATTATAAAAGCTCCGGAAACTGCTGAAAATCGTGGCAAGCTTTGGAACGAACATATTCTAGAGGCCATCGACAGTAAAACCAAAATGGTAGCCATTGGCCATATCCATTGGGCAGACGGTACCAAATTCGACCTTAAAAAAATTAGAGAGCGTACCAGAGAAGTAGGTGCACTTTTGGTGATTGATGGAACACAATCCATTGGTGCTTTGCCTTTTGATGTGCAAGAATTTCAGCCCGATGCTGTAGTGGCCTCTGGTTACAAATGGCTGATGGGGCCTTACGCAACAGGTATTGCTTACTTTGGCGAATATTTCCATAACGGAAAACCCATTGAAAACAATTGGATGAACCGATTAGACAGTCAGAATTTTGCCAACTTGGTAAACTATCAAGATGAATATCAGCCAGGAGCTATCCGCTACGAAGTAGGCGAAAGCGCCAATTTTATACTTACACCAATGCTTACCGAGGCGCTTCGCCAAGTAAATGCCTGGAGGCCAGAAAACATCCAAGCCTATTGTAAGTCGATTGCCAGTGAAGCGCAGCAAGAGTTAGCGAGCATGGGTTATCAAATTGAATCTGCTGATTATCGGAGCGAACACCTTTTTGGAATCAGATTGCCAAAGGGCCTTGATTTAGAAAAGGTGAAAAACCGTCTGGTTGCCGATAAAGTTTTTGTTTCGGTACGAGGAAATTCCATACGGTTATCGCCCCATGTTTATAATACCAAAGAAGATTTTGGGAGTTTGCTACATTCATTAAGGCCAGCGTAAAGCCGTGGGCTGAGTGCCTTTATCTACTTGAAATAGGTTTAACCTGACTTTCCTTGTTCTAAACATTTTGTCAAAAGAACCCAATGCACTGACCATTGAAGAAAATTCGAAATTGAACCTTGCTTGATCTCCAAATGCTCTGCGATTAGTAAGTCTAAAAAAACAGACAAAAAGTCTAGGTCAATCACTTTGAAGATTCTACAAATCGAGCATCGATCAATCTTACAAGAAGCAGCTGAACTTATAAATTAGGCTGTTTATGAAGAACGTATTGTATAATACTCACTCAGACTACACAAGTCGATATCGACTGAGACTTCACTTTATAATTTGGTTATAGACAATTTTAATCCACTTCAAGTGTGCATACTAAAAATCGTTTCCTTCCTATGTCTAATTTATGACAAAAAAATTAATAAGTGAATCAGTTTGTTTTTTGTTGATTATTAAGTAGAATTGTCATGACTAAGTATATTTACTATTCCATTTTATAAATATATTTATTAATTAAATTTTATTTGTAGATTGTAAATGTGATATGGCATATTCAAAAAAAAACTGTCATTAATTTTTAATTCTTTTAAATTATGAAAAACAAGATTTTAAAAACTTTCTTCTTTCTTCTTCTACTTGTTGGTAGTTCTGTAGCGTACGCAGGAACATGTTTAGTAGATACTAACCCTGTCAAGAACAGAGGTTGGTGTGTAGAAACCGTTGAGGGGCCCGCGGCTTGTATCGAGTTGGAAGTAGAAAATGCAGGCAAGTGTAGTAAAGACAATACACAGCCAGAATAAAGGGAATGTATATTTAATCCGTAGAAATTATGAGAACTAAATTAAAAACTATTTCAATTACCATGCTTTTGCTCATTTTCTGTTCTCCCTATCTAAATGCTGGCTATTGCATTCAGGTTGGGGAGGATAACACAGGGTGGTGCGTGGAAGGAGTGGACGGGCGAGGAAAATGTATAGTTATACACTTAACAAATGCACAGCCTTGCATTGGAAGTCAACCAGAAGATTTGCCAGAATTAGAATAATTCAATAGGCTTACTTATTTAGCCCTTTATCTATTGAAAATTAGGGGCTTAAGAAAATAACTCAGCAATAGGTTGATCAGTAAAAAAGTAGCTATAAGCTAAGTAGAAAAGGATTTTCAAACCAAGCTTACTCAATCTTACGACTTAAGTAAGTAAGCCTAGAATTTAATTTATAATATTATGAAGAAGTTAGTAGTTGTGTTAATGTTAATATTGTTTAGTGTATCGAATGCTTTTGGTTTTGCTTGCGCTACATCAACTGATCCGGAGGATAATACAAAGGTGTGTTTGGAGGATATTTTTGGATCAAGCACGTGTTTGCCTGCCGCAATGGGTAGTGGTGTTCCCAATCCTCCCAAATGCTCATCAACCGTAATCATATGGGAGTAAAAAGGTACATGACTTATGTTAAAAAGTTGTTTTTGCATCTAGCTTACAGACAGCTTTTCGCAAAGAAAGAATGACTCGTCTGTTTTAACAGCGCCACTCTTAACTGTTGTTTTTTTTAAGAAAAAATAATTGTATCTTTTTAAAACTATATTATTATAATAAATTTACTTCATGAGAAATAAATATTTAAAAATATTACTGTTTTCAGTTTCTGTCGTATTCTACACAGCCTATGCGGAAGCGTGTATAGTAGATGCTAATTCTGAGAAGAACACAGGCTGGTGTATAGCTGGCGTTGAAGGAGGTACGCTGTGTATTAAGCAGCAGGTTGGGCAAACACCTTGTATTGGAAATATAATCGAAGTAGAAAAATTATAACCCTATGAAAAAAATAATGCCCATAGTATTGTTCGTTTTGTTTAGTGTTCAGAACGTTTACGGTACCAGCTGTGCTACGTCCACTAATTCAGGAGACAATATAAATGTATGTGTAGAAAATGTTGATGGAGAAAGCGTATGCTTACCAAGTTGGGCTGGCGAAGGTGACCCTCCCAAATGCATGAAGACTATTTGGGTTCCTGAAGCTGAATGATGAGTATAACTAACAAATTACTAGCAATTATATTTATCACATCTTGCTTAACCGCAATGTCCTGTGCGGATGATCCATTTGTATTTGAGTTCCCAGAGGACGCCACTACGTTGTTTGATGAGAAAATGGAGCTTAAAAACATTGGAGTCAAACGATTTGAACTTGACTCCACTTTGGGCATCATAAGTCAATCCGTTATTTACTATGAAGACCCTAGTCCGCGTTTAAGTATATTCAATTCTCAGAATGGAAATATACACATCTTCGATTACAATACTGGGGAACAGATCAAGGTATTAAGTCTAGAAAGAGAAGGTCCAAACGGGGTCGGAGATTTCGGAAATATGGGTCACCACATGAACAACGAAGATACAATTTATCTCACTAATCACTGGGAAGGTAGATTATATCTAATTGACAAGAATAATGAAGTGATTTCTAAATACGATTTGAAACAGGATAACTCGGATGCTCAATTTTATTTAATGAATAACTCGAGCTCAAGAATTTTTAAGGTTGGGAATGACGTTCTTATATCAGCAGAGAGTTCTGGTAACACTTTATTAAATTGCAAATACATGATTAAGGTTAATTTAATAGACTCTACTGTCAATTACTACTTTGATGAACCCGAGTTCTTAGATAATTTTTTTTGGGGGCCTCTAACACCATATAAGTTTTCCCTAGCTTATAATAGTAATTCAAAAAAACTAATCACAAGCTTTGCTAAAAACCCTGAAATAGATGTTTATTCAATAGAGAGTTTAGATAAGCGAGGTAAGATTAATTCTTATGTGGTAGGATCGAAGTATGTTAATAATTTCACTGAACAACCTAAAAAAAGATCTAAGCCCCCATTGTATGGGCATGGCTATAGTGAACTGGCTCCTAAGGTCAATAGAGAAGCTTTATTTCTCTCACTCGATTATGATAAATATAGCGATATTTACTTAAGGTCTATGGTTCTACCAAGGTCAGAGGAACAGTATGAATTGAGAGCTAAGGGGATGGAGTTAACGTACATTATTTTAGACAATGATTTTAAGAAAATAGGAGAAACAACAATGCCGAAAGGAAAGTATAGGTATAACTTTTACTTTATAAACAAGGAAGGGATTCATTTTGCCAATTTAGATGAGTATGCTAAGGATGAGGATTTTCTAACATTTGATATTTATAGCCCTAAATTAATTGACCGTAATGATTAGAAAAAATTACTATATAATATTCACTTTATTTCTTTTAATACTCATTAATTCCTGTTCAAATAAATTTGAGGACAATGAAATTCAGATTAACAAAGTTATTGGTAACCTAATGGAAAAGCCTTATAATGACATAATAGTAATCCCTGGAGAAGGGTGTGGAGGCTGTATAAGTTCTGCCACCTATTTTGTAACCGAAAATTATGAAAGTCTTCGAGATGTTGCAATCGTATTTACTGGTGTTCAAGACACTAAATTACTCAAGAATCAAATAGGGGATGAGTTTCTCAATAAGGAAAATGTTTTCATCGATTCTAATAATTTTTTAATGAAAAGGGAGGTGCGATCTAGTTACCCATATACACTTAAAATGAGCAGCAGTAGAGTTACGGATTTTACTCTTTTTGAGGAAGCTTATTTTCTGAACTCTAAGTAGTTTTACTGTCTCTCCGAGATAATGCCCTTTAAAAAGATCCAACTAGATTTATTATTCTGCTAATGTTTTTAAATCGGACAATTTTTGTAATTTTGTCCGGCAAATAAACCCTGTTTTTATTTGCCATGGCTCTCGATACAAACAAATTCCTTTTTGAAGCACTGACCTACGATGATGTCCTGCTTCTTCCTGCTTACTCTGAGATTTTACCCAGAGATACCAATACAAAAACATTACTTACCAGAAACATTCAGTTGAATATTCCATTGGTTTCGGCCGCTATGGATACCGTTACTGAATACGAATTGGCCATTGCAATGGCGCTGGAAGGTGGCTTAGGTTTTATTCATAAAAACATGAAAGCCGATGAACAAGCCCAGCAAGTGCGAAAAGTAAAACGTTCGCAAAGTGGAATGATTTTAGACCCAATTACCCTGAATGTAGAAAGCACAGCAAGGGATGCGGAGAAAATCATGCGCGAGAATAAAATTGGTGGTATTCCAGTAGTTGATAAAGATCAAAACTTGGTTGGTATTGTAACCAACCGCGACATGCGCTTTATTAAAGACATGACCAAGCCGGTGCGCGAAATCATGACCATCGAGAACTTGATTACCGCGAAAATGGGAATTGGTTTAGATGAGGCCGAGGGCATTCTTCAAGAATATAAAATCGAGAAACTTCCAATTATTGACGAACACGGCAAACTAAGTGGCCTAATTACCTACAAAGATATTCTGAAAAACAGAGACAGACCGAACGCTTGTAAAGATGAATACGGTCGTTTAAGAGTAGGGGCTGCTGTTGGGGTTACGCCAGATATTATCGAAAGAATTGATGCATTGAGAAATGCAGGCGTGGATGTGATCTCTATTGACACAGCACATGGTCATTCCAAAGGAGTGATTGATATGGCAAAACGTGTTAAAGCTACTTATCCTGATTTAGAATTAATTGTAGGAAACATTGCTACTGCTGCGGCTGCCAAAGCTTTGGTAGATGCAGGTGCAGACGCCATTAAAGTAGGTGTTGGCCCAGGTAGTATCTGTACAACGCGAGTAATTGCGGGCGTGGGCATGCCACAGCTCTCGGCTGTATATGAGTCGGCTAAAGCCATTCAAGGCTCAGGTGTTCCGATTATTGCTGATGGCGGTATTCGTTACTCTGGCGACTTGGTAAAGGCCATTGCTGGTGGGGCTAGTACGATTATGATTGGTTCGTTGCTTGCAGGAACTGAAGAGGCTCCGGGTGAAGTAATTCTTTACGAAGGAAGAAAATTCAAATCGTATAGAGGTATGGGTTCTGTAGAGGCCATGGAAGATGGATCGAAAGACCGTTATTTCCAAGATGCCGAAGATGACATTAAGAAATTAGTGCCAGAAGGAATTGTAGGGCGTGTACCTTATAAGGGAACAGTTCAGGAAATGCTTTACCAGTTAACAGGTGGTTTGAAAGCAGGGATGGGCTACTGTGGTGCTGGTACTATTGAAGATTTGCAAAAAGCGCAGTTCGTGAAAATCACCAATGCGGGTATGAGCGAAAGCCATCCGCATGATATTATGATTACACGCGAAGCACCTAACTACAGTAGAAGATAGATATTACATACTCAGGCTGATAATATTAAAGCCACTCATTTGAGTGGCTTTTTGCTTTTCTGAGGAACATTACTCACCTCAAAGCTCATATGACTTACTTCAGTGAGATGTATATAACAAATGGTGTATTCGTTATTAAGTTGCAATTCATATTTGGACATAATCTCATCCTGGATTGGATCTAAAAGCATCAAAGATATATCAAGGAAAGCACTATTATATGATTTTAGCAAGGCCTCTAAATCAGGAACTTGAGATAAATTAAGGTTTTCTATATCACAAGAATACAACTTATCATTTAAGCTAACATTCTTGAGTTTACCTAAGGCTGCCCCATTCGCTGTTAATATTCCGTTTTCAAATTCCTTAATCATTCTATTTATCTTCTTGTTTGTGCTTTGCAAACGAATTTTCCAGCCCCTTGAAGAAGTACTTATTGATTGAACAAAGCAACAATTATAAATATTGAAAAGAAGCTCACGGAGAAAATTAGGATACCAAAAAACCTATTTGCTCTTATCTCGGCTTAAGAAAGCTTGGAGTATACTTCATTCATTTTAAGCTTTTCAATATACCTCTTTGTTCTATTTTGAAAACCATACAAAATTATTGCTGCACCTATAAGCCGAACACTCACATATATCTCAATATTGATTTCTTTTTGTGAGAAGCTTGTGGAGAAAAAGAAAATGCTTACCCACAGGAAAACAACTTTATTTAAAAAAAGGAAAGCTGTACCAGGAATCAACTTGTTATGAGTATTCGAAAACCAACTCGATAGTATGTAATCCACTTTAATTAAGTTCTTAATCATCTTTATAATGGCTTTTTTCAGCCTAGGGTATGGGGTGAACGAACCTTTCTGCCCTGCTACTAAAATACACTTTAAGTAGATAAAATAGATAACTCTTGAAAGTTAAGTGCCAATAACAGACAGATTCTTTCGGTCGAGTATTTCTCGGTAGAGAAATACTCTCACTCAGAATGACGACAAAATGATCCGTCACTCTTACGGTCTTGCCGTTTTAGCAAGACCGTAAGAGTCCGTTAAATTAATGTGCCAAATCATAAGTAACCACTTTTCCCTTCAGCTTTCTAGACCGCACTTACTGTTGGGGTGTATTATTTTCTATACTCTCCATTATGATGAGCAAAGGAGAGTGTGTTTTCCTCTTCTTTTTGGTTATCAATTGTTGAACATAAAGGCTATGTCCTTCCAGCCATTTAAACTTTAGGTTAACTTCTGTTTGACTTGAAACATCATTTTCTAGTTGTATGCTTGTTACCTTTTGAGAATTAGTCACTGGGAGGTCAAAATTTGATTTTTCAAACGAGCTCGGTAAATAGTAAAAATCTAATTCAACTAAGCCGGCCTTTTTGTTCAGCTCTTCAACTGTAGTTATCTGAACTGTCAAAGCAATCGAATCATTAATAACTCTGGGTTCTACTGGCTGCAATTCAATATTTACTGTTTCCGCATACTTCGCCCATTTTGAGCATTGAAAACTACTCAGGAGTATAAAACTGATTGAGAGTATTAATATCCTGTGCATGAGCCAAAAGTTAAAGACATAAGTTCATAGTTTATTACCCTTTATCTAACTTGACCTTCTTAATTATTTATTAATTCCCAGGAAAAGTAGAATACCCCTTTACCTTTTCATAGGTATTATGGTCCATTTCTGCTAGTTTTTCTATGTTATGGTTTTTGTAGAAGTGCTCTCTGATTTCCAGCATTTCATCATAAGGTCCACGGCCAGAAATGAGTTTGGCTACAATTGGGGTGCACTCCAATAAAATGAAAAGCAGCATAATGAAGATATTAGCAAAATGAATTGCAGTGTTTTCTTCCCCCAAAATTCTTAAGGCCTGTAATTGAGCAGCCATACCATTCCATGGATTGCGTTTTAGGTTGGTAATCTCCGTTTGCTTGGCTTGGAAAAGGGTATTCCATTCTTGTTGTTTATCCGTAATCAGTGGTAAGTTAATAGCTTGTAATTCAGTCAACTCCTTTTGTGCCTGATCGGCATCTGCTTTTTTGATTTGGTAAATAGGGCCAGCATTCCTTTTTCCCGAACCACCAGTGCCATCGGCTTCTTGCTGAGCGGCTTTTGCTAGCTCATCACGCTTTTCAGTTTTGGCTACTATTTCAGTTTTTAGACTACTAATTTGACCATCGATTGTGGCCAGTTGGGTAGCGTATCTTCGTTCTAGATCAATAATCTCTTTCTGATAAATTTCCTCTTCCAGTGTAATCAGTTTTCGATCAATTTCTTTTGAGAAAATTCGAAGTTCGAGCGGTTTCGAAATCACAATAGCCAACATAATGGCCAATAATATTCGAGGGGAAGCAGTAAGAAGTTCTCTACCAAAACCCTTCTTGTTTTTTCGCATGGTGGAAACAATAAAGCGATCGAGATTGAAAATGATCGTTCCCCAGAGCAAACCAAAAGCGAGTGCCCACCAAACATTTTCGAAAACGGTATGAAAGGCATATCCGCCAGAAAGTGCGGCTAAAACACCAGTGAAGAAAACGGCAGCGCCTATTCCAGTGTATTTTGAAGCATCGGTGGGGCATCGGTTCAATAATGAGCGGTTGACCCCCGCACAGAACCAGAAAAATTCTTTGAGTTGTTGCATGTCGTTTGTGTTGGTGACCTTTGGACTATTTGACCGTCCGTTTTAGGTTGTTGGAGAACAACGTAATGAGCGTCAAATATGTTGTGTTAACTAGTACCTTTTTATACAAGGTAGTGATCTCAAATGTAAATAACTAGAAAACAGGAGTGTGAATTGGCTTAATACTTACTATCGGTAACCACTGTCCCCCTCAACCGAAAACATTAGAATTGGGCAATGAAGATAATTGGAGGGGCTTGGGGGAGGATTTTAGCTATGAATGAAAAATCAGTTACTCTTAACTCTCTACACTAGTTCACAATGGTCTTTTCCCAATAGAAGTAATGCGCTGCAAGCGGAAAATAAGATAGGCAAGCACCAGTTACAGCAGCAGGCCAGTGAGCGTTAAGAGGTTATTCTGATAGATACATGACTCCAATAATTATTAACCCAATAGCAATAGCTACCGCCTGGGTATTAAATAGCCAAGATGACTTTTCATATGGCTTTATCCATACCCTTATCAAGAGAGTCATTCCGACAGCAATGCACGCCAAGCCAAAAAGAACATTCATATTAGCCGTTACTTTTGACCCTTCCCATTATATTCCTCTAAAAGAAGTTTCATCATTTCTTGGAGGCTAACTTAACCTTGACTTAAGGGTGAAAGAGAACTTTAGTCTTTCGCTTCGTCTACTTCAACATCGTTGAGTATGTACATTAAGCGCAGAGGGTCATCTGAATTTAGGGTGAGCACTCCTGTTACTTTAACTTTCTTTTCCGTAAACTTTACTTCCTTTTTACTAAAGACTTCAGCCACGGTTTCTGGCCCAGCACCACCGCAAAAAAAACAATTGGCAAATGGCAAAGAAGATAACACAAAGTAGTTTTCACCCCTCAGTTCATCCAGAGGAATCATCCAACCCTCAAGGCTGATTTTTTTCCCGTTAAGGGCTTTTACCTGGCTGGCAAAATTGTAATGCTCAACATCAATGCTTAATACCTCATCAAAACTCTTTTCAACAGTTACATTGGAAAGCGTCTTCCACATGTTCTGCTCTTGAGCAAAACTTGCTATCGAAGTGCTTAAAATGAATAATATGAGAATCAGTCTTTTACGCATTACTTTATTAAATCAAATATTCTATTCCAACGAATTCTAGAGAAGAATCCAGCTTCTGGATCGGTTCTATCTATGGACCAGAAAATGAACAATGGTTTACCTACAATATGATCTGCAGGCACAAAACCCCATGAGCGCGAATCCTCAGAGTTATGACGGTTGTCGCCCATCATAAAGTAGTACCCTTGCTTGAAGGTGTACTCTGTAATTTTTTGTCCTTCAATAAATACTTCACTTCCTCTAATTTCTACATCATCATTCCCTTCATAATGCTCAATTGGAGTTCTGTATAAGTCAACGTTCTCCGGTGTCAGTTGAATAGTTTTCCCTTTTTCAGGCATGGTCAAAGGGCCAAAGAAATCGGTTGTCCAACCAAAATCCGTTACAGGGTTGTAGGCAGTGTATTCCGCTCCTAAGTATTGTTGTGCTTCGGGGAAAGCTTTATGTCCCTCACCTTTTCTGTAAACTACTTTCTCAACACTGGTAACGAAACTCAACTTAGCTAGTTCGTCTGCCTGTTCTTGGCTGGTGTTCATATAGAAACCGAGCTTTCCGTTGTACTGATAATTTGGAGAAGCTGTAGTGGCATAATCTTGCATTGGGCTATCATCAGTGTAGTCCGTTATACCTAATTCTCGCATGTATCTCGGATGAATTCCGTTTTGAGTTTCTACAAAATAGCTTGTTTGCATGTGTGGAGGATTCTCCATTGGTTCTCCGTTGATGTATACTTGTTGGTCGCGAACTTCTAGCACATCACCAGGGATTGCGACACAACGTTTTACATAGAATGTCTTAATATCAGTTGGGAATTTTAAATCTGGAGGATAGTTGAAAACTACAGGCTCACCTCTTCTTACTTTTCTAAAACCAGGCAATCTGTATTGCGGAAGTTGGATGCCGTCCCAATAAGATGGAATTCCTGATCCCCAAAAATCTTGATGCGCCAAAGGAAATTTTATAGGTGTTTTTGGCGTTCGGGCGCCATAATGCAATTTGCTAACAAAAAGGTGATCGCCAATAAGCATGGAGTTTTCCATTGAGCCAGTTGGAATGGCATAGGCTTCAATAAATAAACCGCGGATAATAGTGACCGCTATTAAGGCGAAAAGCACATCATTAAAAAGTTCTCTAAAGAAACCTTTCTTCTGTTTTGGTGCCTTGTCTTTTTTCTTTTTAAAGAAATCCAACATATTAATCTTCAATTTTGAGTAAGCCGTAAAGGTATTATTTATTATTAAAAATTCGAGGCATTCAAAAGATGGAATGACTTTGAATGAAACGGGAGATTGATATAATGGTTATTCTGCCCAAAACTACACCATCGGTTGCCATTTTTAAACACAAGTTGGTTACTTGCGACTGAATTTTTGAAAGGGATATGATAACCATTGAAAACCTAAATTTCGGATATTCAGAAAAGCGAATTCTTACTGTTCCGCACATGGAAATTAAGGAGAAGCAACATCTGATGATACTGGGTAAGTCGGGAAGTGGAAAAACCACCTTGCTCCACATTCTTGGCGGGCTCCTAAAACCAGTTGAAGGTAAAGTGATCATTGATGAAACTAACTTATACCAACTTTCTGGAAGCGAAATGGATAAGTACAGGGGGCAGAATATTGGTCTTGTTTTTCAAAAGGCACATTTGGTTTCAGCACTTACCGTAAAAGACAACCTTTTGCTGGCGCAGTATTTTTCTGGAATTCCCCAAGATAAAGCGCGGATTAAGGAAGTTTTAGAGACCTTAAATTTGGGTGAAAAACTGAATTCTAAAGTGAGACAGTTGAGCCAAGGAGAGCAACAAAGAGTGACCATTGCTAGGGCTTTGCTGAATAAACCACGTGTGATCTTGGCCGATGAACCTACCGCAAGCTTAGATGATGATAATGCAAATAGTGTAATTCAGTTGCTGAAAGAGCAGGCTGAGAGTAATAATGCTTCATTGATAATTGCCACACATGATCAACGTGTGAAAGATGCTTTTGATTTACAACTAAACCTGAACGAGCAATGAACCTGTTTTTACTTAGTTGGAAATATATAAAGGATAAGCCCCTCAATACCTTTTTGAATGTGTTGTTGATGGGGTTAGGAATCGCCATCATTTTGGTGCTGATGATTCTCAATTCTCAGTTGGAAGAAAACCTAGCCAAGAATAAAAGAGGAATTGATTTGGTGGTAGGAGCGAAAGGTAGTCCGCTGCAGTTGATTTTAGCGAATGTGTATCACATCGATTTCCCTACGGGTAATATAAAATTAGACGAGGCAAAAGCCTTGACTCGAAACCGTCAGGTAAAATCGGCAATTCCTTTGGCTTTAGGCGATAACTACCAAGGCTTTAGAATTGTAGGTACTAACCATGACTACGTAAAGCTTTATGAAGGAAGCCTGGCATCTGGCGGCTTATGGAAATATAATTTAGAATGCACCATTGGTACAAATGTAGCCATGCAATTAGGTCTGAAGATTGGCGATGAATTTTTTGGAGCACACGGTTTGAGTGACACCGATCTTGATCATGATGAAGCCAGCTATAAAATAGTGGGGATTTTAGAACCTAGTAACTCGGCTTTAGATAACCTCATTTTGACCAATATTGAAAGTATCTGGCAAGTACATGATCATAGTGCTGAAGAAGGAGAGGAGGAAGCGGATCACGATCATGATAACGAACCAGTTTTGGGCTCTGCATATGAAACGGGTTTACCTGAAGGCGGCCCAGAGGATGAAATCACATCAATGCTTATTCAGTATAGATCGGCAATGGGGGCGGTTACCATGCCCAGAATGATTAACAGCAATACTAATATGCAGGCGGCCTCTCCAGCTTTTGAAACCCAAAGGTTATTTTCGCTTATGGGTATTGGTGTAAACATGATCAAAAGCTTTGCGTATATTATAATCGTAATTGCAGGATTAAGCATTTTTATTTCTCTTTACAATGCCCTGAAAGACCGGAAGTATGACTTGGCCATTATGCGATCGCTGGGTGCTTCAAAAACCAAATTGTTTGTTCATGTAATTTTTGAAGGCATCATTATTACTACAATTGGTGGCGCATTGGGTTTTGTACTCGGCCATGGTTTGGTAGAATTCTTAACTGGGCTTTATGAGAAATCTGAAGCGATTGGTATTTCAGGAATGGTTTTGGTGAAGGGGGAGTTTTACGTATTGCTTATAAGTGTAGGAGTTGGCGTTTTGGCTTCGATTTTACCAGCCTTTAATGCGTATAGAACAGATATTTCGAAAGTATTAGCACAAGAATGATATGAAAAGATTTTTAACAATATTATTAGTGACGGTTGTTTCTGCTGGGCTTAATGCCCAAGAGCCTAAAATTTCAGGAGCAAAATTATGGAAAACCTTAACAGAGGTGACCTATGAAATTTCTAAAGATGAATATGGTGATGTTTATCTCCCTGTTTTCAGCAAGGAAATTCAAGCCGTAGAAGGTCAAGAGGTAGAAGTCGATGGCTATATCATTCCCTTCGAAGGAATGTTTAAGCCTACTCAATTGATTATTTCTTCACTACCTATTAGTGAGTGTTTCTTTTGCGGATCTGGCGGGCCAGAAACAGTAATGGAAGTTACCATGAAGGAGCAAATCAAGTACACTACAAAACGAATAAGAATTAGAGGCAAACTGGCCTTGAACAAGAAAGATCCAGACAAACTGATGTACATCTTGAAAGATGGCGTTTTTGCTGGTTTAGCTTACGATAGTTATTAAGCATTCTTTGTGAAATTTCTTGGGGCTTATTACTACAGAAGTTAGCTTTACCCAATATTAATGACTGTTATGAAAAAAGCCATTTCGTTGCTAGTAATTGTCTTATTTGTTTTTGCGTGTGCTAAAAAGGAAGACAAATTCGAAACTCTGAAAACTGAAGTCTTTGCCATTCACGATGAGGTAATGCCCAAAATGGGGGAGTTGATGACTCTTAAAAAGAAAGTACTTGAAAAAGTAGCTAGTGGCACAAACCCAGATGAACTCAGAGATGCTGCTTTGAACTTAGAAAAAGCACAAGAGGGGATGATGAAATGGATGAATGAATGGAGTGCAAATTCTACACCTCATGTGAATAATGAATCTACTGAGGAGGAGAAAATGACCTTTATTAATGCTGAAATCGAAAGAGTAAAAAAGGTGAAGGAAGATATTAATAGCAGTATTGCAGAGGCTAAAGAAATTCTGAAAAACTAAGTTTACTGCTCTTCTGAAATACTTTTGATCACCTCTTCGGTAGTAAAACTGCCGAGCCCATTCCCCCAAGTATTTCCTACATAAGTAAGAATTTCAGCTACTTCGATATCCGTTAATTTTGGGTTAGCTGGCATTGGTTGGTTGAACTCAATTCCATTTACAGTGATGGGGCCATTTAATCCATACTTTACTATTCTGGGTAGGTTTGCTCTATTGTTTTTCATATAGTCAGACTTGGCCAAGGGAGGAATCAGTTTTCCAAGCCCCTCCCCATTTTCCATGTGGCAATTCTGACAAATTGTTTTGTATAACCTTCGTCCGTTGGAGTAATATTGGGTTTCCTTTTGGTCAAAGTTGTCCAGTGTGTCGTTAGCCGTTTCACTATCAGCCTTTTTATTACCTGAACAGCCAGTGGCTAAGCCTATAAAAACTACAAAGATGAATAGTTGCTTTTTCATTCGTCCTCGTATTCTTTTAATAATCTGTCGATGTCATTCATTAGTATATCGACTTTTGCAGGCACTGTGCCATCATAAAAACCTCTAATTCGTCTCTCCTTATCTACAAGAATAAACGCACCACTATGAATGTAGCCACCATCAGCTGATTCATCTTCACCTACTTGAACCATGTATCCTGCCGCAGTTCCCAACTCATAAATTTCATCTTTTTTGCCGGTTACAAAGTGCCATACTTTGTTATCCATAATACCAATGCGTTCAGAATAATCTTTTAGGTAAGCTACGGTATCGTGGTCAGGATCTATGGTGTGAGATATAATTCCAAACTCAGGATTTGCGCCAAATCGGTCATACACACGGAGCATTTGTTGTTTCATAATTGGGCAAATGGTAGGGCAAGTGCCGAAGAAAAAATCGGCCACATAAACTTTGTTTTCGAAAGTCTTAGGAGTCACCTCAACGCTATCTTGATCAACAAAGCTATAGTTTGGAATGGTATGATAAACAGTATCTATTGTTCCGTTGGTTTCTACATAATCGGTTCTTCCTAAAATAGGGAGTTTAGATTTTTTTTGCGCGTTGCAGGCAGAAAGCCCGAATACAAATACTAAAACGATAACTGCCAATTGATTTTTCATGCCTACTTCTTTTCTTCGTTCTGATTCCTTATCCTTTTGTAAATTCTTATACCCAACATTAAAAGTATAGCTACTAGTATAAAGCCAATAGTTCCTTTAATCCAGTTGAGTTCATTCTTCAATACGATTAGAAATACAACTGAGATTAATATAATGGTTGCTATTTCATTGAAAATACGCAGTTGGGTAGAAGTGTATTTTACAATGTCGTTTTGCAGTTGCTTGTATAGCTTATGGCAAGCGAAATGATACACATAAAGCAGCAAAACAAAACTGAGTTTGATCTGCATAAATGGGAGCGAAAGCATTGCGGGATTGCTGATGATCATCCAGCTTCCAAGAAATAAAGTAAGTACTGCTGAAGGCCAAGTGATAATGTACCATAAGCGATTTGCCATTAACTTTAATTGAGCACCTAGAATGGATCGGTCAGGCTCTGGTTTTTCAGCAGCTTCTACTTGGTAAATAAAGAGCCTTACAATATAAAACAGCCCTGCAAACCAGGTGACTATAAAAATAATGTGTAACGCTTTTATGTAAGGATCAGCCATTTCACTTGTTTGTGCAAAGGTAAACCGAAAACGTTTTCGACCTAAATATTATGCTAAGAAAGCGGCCTAATTGGTTACTGACGGTTACGGATTTTTGATAGAATGTTTAACTTGTTGGAAAAGGAAGAAAATGAAAAAGATATTTACGCTAGGAGTTAGCTTCATTATGCTGGCTTTAACTCAAACTACAACGCTTAAAGCGCAGTCAGACGAAGTCATGATTAAGGAAACGATTATGACCATGTTTAATGGAATGAGAAAAGGGGATAGCACTATGGTGCACTCAGCTTTTGCGGATAAGGCTATTATGCAAAGTATTGACAAAGATAGGGCTGGAAAAATGGCGGTCAGAGATGGTGGTCTGAAGGGATTTCTGAATGCAGTTGGAACTCCGCATGATCAGGTTTGGGATGAAAGGATTGAATTTGGTAACATCTTAATTGATGGCCCAATGGCTTCCGTTTGGACACCCTACGAGTTTTACCTTGGTGATAACTTTTCGCACTGCGGTGTAAACTCTTTTCAGCTTTTTAAAGGAGAAAAGGGTTGGAAGATCATCTACATTGTAGATACAAGAAGAAAGGAAGACTGTAAATAGAAAAGCGAGCAACTATCTATTTCGTCTGTAGTGATCGTCTATTATACTTCTAACAGATACACGTTTACGATTGGCTTCTTCTACATGTAAAGTAGAGCTGTGCTTTTGCGGGGTGGTTTTGATTTGCTCTCTACCAGACTCATTTTCTTTTCGGTTCGGGCTAAATTGTTCCATTAGTTCTTTTTTAACTACTGTTTAAAATTTAACAAACTTATCTAGTCGAGTCTCAGTCGAAAGTATGCAATTGGAAGCGGTAAACAAACTTTACTGACAAAAGTACTTTACTATCTTTGATCAGTTAAAAAGGAGGGTTTGCTTACGAACACTACTAAGCTGATACGCTTATTGATGGCAATACCCTACTTAAAATTTGGCTACCTGTTTATTGAGCGTAAACCCCTTTAAGACCCAGATCTTCAATGTCCTGTAGTTCAAATTCGCTAAAGGGAGCAACTATAAATTTCTTATCGAATAGCTCGCCAACAATATAGTAGCTTAACCAAAACTCGTTTTGAAAAGAAAATACTTCTGGACTTATCGCTTCGATTGGCGCAGAACTCTGAGCATTTACTGTTCCTAAAATATGTCTTAGCGTTGATGTTTTTCTTCCTTCACCATTGGCCTTTTCTAGACCTTTCGAAACGATAAGAACATCGTCTAACTCAATCAAATTTTTATTGATGAGGTAAGCATGCCATTCACTTTCACCTAAATTATTGGTGCTTTTTGCAATAGCTATTTTAACACCAGTTACTTCTGGAAACGAGATGTCTTTTTTCATAACAAATTATTAAGCAGCTCTCTTTTTGAGAATGCAAAACTACTAATGTGGAGGTAAAACCCTTGGCTTATTTGATTTTAGCAAAGGCATCAATAATTACCTGCTCGGCCTGTTTTTCTTGGGGAGTAAAATCTATATCGAATTCGCGCGAGCCTCTTCTATTGGCATAGTTTGGATACCATTTCCAGATGTGTACACCAGCAAACCAAGGTTCATCCATTACTTCATCAAAAAGTGCCTGATAAGCATTGGCCTGTGTCTCTTCTGAAAATATCTTTTCTCGTTCTTCAGCGCCTATCCTTTGTGGCCATTCCCAAGGATCTATTCCAGCATCCTTAGTGCTCTTATAACCTACCTCTGTAAATAGAATAGGTTTATTGTATTGAATTGAAAACTCTTCCAAATCCTTGAGTGGTTTTGCCCAGCCTGCTCTAAGGTCTTCCACAGTGGGATCCTCTTTGTCAGTTAGAGGAAAATAAGCTTGTACACCAATGTAGTCTAAAGCATCCCAAAATTTAACGTCCTGATATTCATCGGCAAAATTTGCAGCATAGGTAAGTTGGCCTGAATATATAGCTCTTATTTTGGCGATAAGCCTTCGCCAGTCAGCTTCTCTGTCAATACAGGTTTGGTGTAATTCTGTTCCAATACATAGCATTTCCATTTTAGCGTCTTCAGCTACCTGAGCGTAGTGGAGCATGAATTCTTCGTAATCTGAAAACCATTTTTGCCAATCTTCTTCCGATTTCATTTTGATTTCACCGCGCCATTTCCCTTCCTGATCGCGAAGCCAAATGTGCGGTTTCAGAATGGTTTTAATGCCATTTTCTTTAGCATAATGGGTGGTTAATTTAAGTCCTTCGTCTCTTTCTCCCCACCAGCCATTTTGCTCTACTTGTCTATGGTTTCCTCTAACCTCTGGGTTATCATATCCACTTTGCCAACCAAATGGAGTTTGCGAAATCCAATTGACATTTTTTCCAACCAATGCTTTTATTTCGGATTCGGTAATTTCTCTTGACCCAGCTACCCAACAAACACCACGGTGTTTTTCATGACTAGCGATATTAATTAATGACTTTGGAGTAGAATAGGAGGTTGAGAAAATGAAATAGAGTAGTGCAACCAAAAAGACAGGTATAACGGTAATGCCAAGTTTTTTATAGTGCTTTCTCAAAGAATATCCATTTGGAATACTTCAGCAATATGGTGAATTAATTTTTGCTGAACCTCTGCCATGTCTACGTTATGGCCTAATTCTTTGTTTAAGGAGGTGACTTCTTTGTCGTCTATGCCACAGGGTACTATATGCCCAAAGTAGCTTAAATCAGTGTTAACATTGAGGGCCAAGCCGTGCATGGTTACCCACCGGCTTGTTTTTACCCCCATTGCACATATCTTACGCGGGTTTTGGGCGCTTTCTTCAAAATCTACCCATACACCTGTAAGCCCATCAATACGACCAGTATTTAGGCCGTATTCCCGTAAAGTGAGGATTACTGCTTCCTCCAGATATCTCAAGTATTTATGGATATCGGTGAAGAAATTTTCGAGGTCAATTATCGGATAAACAACGAGTTGCCCCGGGCCATGATAGGTAATATCACCACCCCTATTGATCCGATAAAATGTCGCGAAATGCTTTTTTAATCCATGCTCATCTAAGAGCAGGTTTTCCATAGACCCACTTTTGCCAAGAGTATAGACATGAGGATGTTCACACAGAATAAGATAGTTGTCTGTAAGAGTCTGTAATTCAGCTTTTTCAAGCTTTCTATTTTCAATTTTCCTATCGACCGTTTTCTTAAAAACAGTTTCCTGGTAATCCCATACACGTTGATAATCCTCTGCACCCAGATTGATTACCTCAACAGCCTTATTTGTTAGAATATTCATGTCTTACGCGATCCAGCTATACACACACACTTTTAAGCTGATACTTCAGAAGCCTCTACTTGGTCAACAGATAATACACGTACGTTTTTCGTGATCAATCGGTTGGCCTTTCTAAGGGCTGAAGTATGATTTCGCGCCAGAAACTCTTTCTTCGCCACAGTCTCATCCTTTAGGTTTAAGAAGGTGGCTTCGAAATTTTTCATATTCTTTTTTCCAGCCATTTTCAAAAATAGGTTAAGGCAAGTAAGTTTCCAACATTTTGAAGCCCGAATTTGTTTTAATGTGTACTTCTGGAAACTTTTGTGGCACTAAAACTGTATTTCCCATACTAATTTTTGCTGTATGACCCAAAGTTGTAATTTCTGCTTCTCCTTCAATACATACATAGATTACGAACGAGTCTTTGTTGTAATGCTCGCGGATAATACCAGTAGAGAACTCTAATAGGTTGGTTTGGAAGTATTCAGACTCTGCTAATGGCACTACTTCATTCAGGCTCTTTTGTATTTGAATTTTATAATCAGGATAAACATTGTAGTCAAGTGCATCGAGGGCTTCTTCTGTATGTAATTCTCGCTTATTGCCCTCCTCATCTGTTCTGTCGAAATCATATATTCGATAGGTGATGTCTGATGACTGCTGAATTTCTGCAATTAGTAATCCTTTACCAATGGTATGAACCCTGCCAGCAGGCAAGAAAAAAGCATCTCCGGCTTTAACAGACTCTTCGTTTAGTAGCTCTGATAATTTACCGTTATTTAAGTATTCTAAATATTCCTCTTTAGAAGTGTCTTTGTTGAAACCACTGATGAGTTTGGCACCTTTGTCAGCTTGAAGTACATACCACATTTCAGTTTTTCCCAGTGAATTATGTCTTTCTTTGGCCAGTTGGTCATTGGGATGGACTTGAATACTTAAGTCTTGAGCGGCATCAATAAACTTGATCAACAATGGGAAGTCGTTTCCATATTTCTCATAGACTTTTTTGCCAACAAAGTCTTCCTTAAAAATGGAGGTAATTTCTGGAATTGTCATTCCCTGAAGTGGGCCATCGCTTACTCTTGAGAGATTTCCTTCTACCCCTGATATTTCCCATGTTTCACCACAGTTTTTGAGAGGTGAAAAATCTTTGCCCAAAACATCATTGATCTTTGTTCCTCCCCATATTTTTTCTTTGAAAATGGTGTCAAATTTTAACGGATAGAGGTATTTTTTGTCAGTCATTATTTTGAATCATTTTTTTATACGTGTTGATCAAGCCATTGGTCGAGCTGTCATGACTTTGTACATTGGTTTGTTCATCTAGTTCAGGAAGAATCTTTGCTGCTAATACTTTGCCTAGTTCTACACCCCATTGGTCGAAACTATAGATGTTCCAGATGATACCTTGAACAAAGATTTTGTGCTCGTAAAGAGCAATCAACGAACCTAATGTTTTTGGAGTAAGCTGTTTAACTAATATAGAGTTAGTAGGGCTGTTTCCTTCAAAAACTTTGAATGGAGCTATTGCTTGAATCTCAGCTTCCGATTTTCCGGTTTTAGCTAATTCGGCAACGACTTCATCGTAAGATTTTCCATTCATAAGCGCTTCAGTTTGCGCAAAGAAGTTTGAAAGTAAAATGGAATGGTGATTACCTATAGGTTTATGGCTCATGGCAGGAGCAACAAAGTCACAAGGAATTAGCTTAGTGCCTTGATGAATAAGTTGGTAAAAGGCGTGCTGACCGTTTGTGCCAGGTTCGCCCCAAACAACAGGTCCGGTTTGGTATTTAACTTTCTTACCTGATCTATCTACTGACTTCCCATTACTTTCCATATTCGCTTGTTGAAGGTATGCAGCAAAGCGATGCATGTATTGGTCGTATGGGAGAACTGCTTCTGTTTCGGCTCCAAAGAAGTTTGTATACCAAATGCCTAACAAGGCAAGGATAACGGGTGCGTTTTGATCGAAGGGTGTTTGCTGGAAGTGTTCATCCATTTCGTATGCTCCAATCAGCAATTGTTCAAAGTTATTATACCCTATAGTACAGGCTATGGAAAGCCCAATAGACGACCAAAGGGAGTATCGTCCACCCACCCAGTCCCAAAAAACAAACATGTTATTGGGGTCTATGCCAAATTCTACCACAGACTCTGAGTTGGTAGAAATTGCAATAAAGTGCTTAGCGATGTCGGCTCGACTTCCTCCTTGACTCAAAAACCATGCTTTGGCTGTATTGGCGTTGGTCATGGTTTCTTGAGTAGTGAAAGTTTTAGAGGCAATCATAAAGAGGGTTTCTTCTGCTTTTACCTTTGTTAAAACTTCCGAAATATTGACGCTATCTATGTTTGATACAAAATGCGTTTCAATACCAAATACGTTATAATTCTTTAGCGCTTCTGTGACCATTACGGGGCCTAAATCTGAGCCGCCAATACCGATGTTTACAATGTACTTGACTGGCTTCCCGGTATAACCCAGCCACTTGCCCGCTGTTACTTTGTCAGAAAAAGCCTTCATTTTGGCTAAAGCATTTCTAACCTCAGGCATCACGTCTTTGTTGTCAACATTTATTGGCTTGTTAGACTGATTTCTGAGTGCAGTATGAAGTACCGACCTGCCTTCGGTTTGGTTAATAGTTTCTCCAGAAAACATAGAGTCAATGGCATTCTTTAACTGACATTCTTCAGCTAGTTTTAATAGTAAACCTAATGTTTCATCGGTAATACGGTTTTTTGAATAGTCAATTAAAATGTCGTTGAACTGAATTGAGAATTTTTGGAAGCGATCAGGGTCTTCAAAAAACAACTGCTTCATGTGCTTATTGGTCATCTCTCCAAAATGCGCGGAGAGTTGACTCCATGATTTGGTTTGTGTGGGATTAATGGATTGAAGCATCATTGCTGTTTTGTGTTGACATCATCTTTATAATGCCTAAATTAAGGAGGACTTGTTTTGATTCAATGCAATCGTTTGGAAAAAAAGGAGAAGATTTAGCGGTAGAGTTTTTAGAGCGTGCTGGGTATCTGATATTAGACAGGAATTTTAGATACAAGAGGTCTGAAATTGATATTATTTGTTCACGAGAAGGATTGTTGATTTTTGTGGAAGTAAAATCTAGATCAAGCAAAGCCTTTGGGCAACCAGAAACTTTTGTGTCAAAAAGCCAAGAGCAATCTATTTTACAAGCTGCGGAAGCTTATATGATCGAAGATAACTGGCAAGGAGATATTCGTTTTGATATTATAGCCATATACAAGAAAGGAGAGTTTGAAGAGATTGAGCATTTTCAAGACGCTTTTTACTAGAGTTCTTACTTTATCTTTGGCGATTCGTAAAGCTGATTTGCAAACCTGTCCCATTCTTTTCTAACATAAGTTCGAAAACGCTTTTGATACGGATCTGGTGGAAACTGGATTTCGCGTTTGGCAATTACACGGGTTGTGTTATAGTATTCTGTCCAGATGCCAATTTTTTTATCAAACTCATAGAAGCCGCGCACCGCTACTCTGCCGTTTTCATAGAAGTAGTAGTACATGCCTTCTTTCTTTCCATATTGAATTGGGATTACCTCTTTCACTTTGGTTTTTTCAGGATCGTAATAGGTGATTTCGGAATCTCTATACCAGCCTTTTGAAAAATGCTCTTTGTCTTTCAAGGTTTGGTCCCTTTCAAGGTTTAACCATCTTTCGTGTTTAACACCATGAAAGTACATGCCTTCTTCTACCACTACATCATTAATTAATCTCTTGTAAGGGCCATGTAACACATTTTCAATCAATCCAGCCCTTGTTTTTGCATTTGCTATTTGTCTTTTGTCATGATCATAAACATATACAATAGGTGCATACACATCTACTTCAACGGCTTCTTTTAGGGTATAAAAATCTTCAATTTGATTTCGGCCTTGAACTTCAGTGACAGTCCATCTCCTTTTAGTTTTTTCACCATAAAAAGTATTCTTTTTGACTTTCAGGTCTACATCGGCTAAGGTGTCTTCAGGATCTAGGTCAATGGAAATGTCGGGCTTGTCAATTTCCTCAGTCTTAGCTTTCTCGGCCTTTTTTTCCTTTTTGTTTTGCGCAACAAGGAATACTGGAGCAACAATTAACAATATGAAGAGCACGAATTTTTGCATTGCCCAAAAATAACGAAAAAAATATGGGAGTATTTCTTTAAGGGTAAAAGAACGATGAGTAGCTTCTCTAATTTATCCACAAAAGAAAAGGGTCAACATTGCTGCTGACCCTTCTAAATTAAGCTCCTCCTCTTGGGCTCGAACCAGGTGCCTTCCCGGTTCTCGGGATCAGATGCGCTAACCGAACTTAGCTTTTAATTCTTCTACAAGACTGAGGTTGTTTGGCAGTTCTTGTAAGTATTTCTTGGACTTCATTCGTTTGATGTACTTTTCTATCTTGAGTGCTTGGCTTTTAGTTAGGCCTTCAATGACAAGAAACTTTTCCCAAGGTTGGCCTCTTTTGGTCCATATTCTGTTTTTATTGATGTCATTATGAAAACGAACTCTCTCTTCAATGTTAGAAGAGTAACCAGTATAGAACTTGTCTATGGATGGCGAAAAGAGAATATATACGCTAAATGTATCCATAAAAGAAAAGGGTCAGCAGCAACGCTGACCCTTCTAAATTAAGCTCCTCCTCTTGGGCTCGAACCAAGGACCCTCTGATTAACAGTCAGATGCTCTAACCAACTGAGCTAAGGAGGAATTTCTGTTTTCTTTTCGCTCTTCTTGCGAAACGGAGTGCAATATTAGTGGTTGGTTAAATATATTCCAATACCTTTCTTGAAATTTTTTACAGATTATAAAAAGAAGTACACTACAATATAAATGATAGCGAAAACTGTAAGGAAGACAATGCCGCTTTTAGCTAGCAGAAGCAGTTTTTTTCCAGGTTTATATTCTTCCGGAATCTGCTTAGAGGTAATTACTCTATAGTTGATGATTGCAATAACAGGGGCGATAACAAAAGATAAAGTGGTGGCTAAATCGACTAAGTCTTTTAAGTTGGCAGAAAGTAGTAGAATAAAAAGGAACGAAATGGCTGATACAATAACCATCATCCATGTATAAGTTTTCTTTGAGTCGGCCTTTTTGAAGAACAATAATCGGGTTGTTTCTCCCATGGCTCTTCCAAAACCATCAACAACTGTGATGGTGGTGCTGAACATAACACTGAATGCCGCGGTTGCAATAATAAAATATGCCCAATTGCCGAGTGCCGAAGTGTATAGCGTTACTACTTGATCTGAGAAAACAGTTGAGTTATCAGATAACTCTATGCCTGTTCCAAACATTACTTTTGCGCCTAAGGTGAGAAAACAAACAGCTAAGACTGCGGTAACGATATATCCAAAGTTGAAATCGGCAAGTACTTCTTTTAACTTGGGAGTGTAGCCAGTTTGCTTCATTCTTTCAATAGTCCAGAGGCTATTCCATGTTGAAAGGTCGACAGCGGTGGGCATCCATCCCATAAGGGCAATGATGAAAATGATGCTGTCACGCTCGAACATGCCTTTCGGAACAAAATTCTCCATGGGTGTTACTTGTCCCTTGGAAAGCGCTCCAAAAAAAGCAACTAGAGTTGAAATTAATAGTACTGAACCTATTACTTTCAGTAGGGTATCGAGTATGCTGTATTTTCCTAGCGCTAAAATTAAAGTGCAAAACACCAAGATTATTCCCGAAACGTAAGCCGGGTTTAAAGTGACTCCAGTAAGGTTGTTGAACATGCCAGCAGTAACAAAAGTAACGGCAGCGGTAACTGTAAACATAGAGGCTAAACTCAATAGAAAGTATATCCACAGCACCCATTTTCCTTCTGTTAAATAGCCTTCAAGTAAATTCTTTTTGGTAGCTGCGGCAAAGCGAGAACCAAATTCGAAGAAGGGGTATTTAAAAAGATTGGCTAACAGAATAAAGGCAACCAGCTGAAAACCAAAGTCGGCACCTGCTCTAGTTGACTGAACCAAATGTGAAACCCCAATGCAAGTACTGGCAAAAAGTATTCCTGGGCCAAAGGCCTTTAGCTTGTTACTAAGCGATGCTTTCATAAACTCATAAAAGTTAAAAATAGAGATTCTTTTCTTATCAGCATAACCGCTCAAAAAACTTTGTTTTTCGGACACAATGTCTTTAAAATAAAGATTTATAACACAAAACAAGACATAGTGGCGTGATTTTGATCAAAAAGTGAGTTGGTACAATTTTGAATTATAAGGATGGAAATGAAACAGAAACTTAAAAATATAAATGATATGAACGTAGTTAAGAGAAATCCAGAATGGTTTGGTTCAACCTCGGTAGATGCTTTTTTTGACCGATTCTTTAATGAATCTATTCAAAAAGGTCAGAGTGGCTTTTCACCTAAAGTAGACATTGCTGAAACAGCAAAAGAATTTGAGATTCAGGTAGCAGTACCTGGTTTTAGTAAAAGCGATTTCAATATCGATTTAAAGGATGGCAAATTGAGCATTGCTGGTGAACGCAAACTAGAAAAGGAAAATAAAGAGAGAAATTTCATTTCAATTCAAACTGAATACGGAAGATTCTTTAAGAGCTTCCAGTTGCCAGAAAATATTGATGAAAAGGGAATTGAAGCAGCATATGAGAATGGTATCTTATCGTTGAGAATACCAAAGGATGAGACTAAGAAGCTAGAATCTAAAATAGCTGTAAAGTAGTTTGAGTTTGGTTTTGGTAATTGAAGAGCCCTGAGTTTTCGGGGCTCTTTTTTTGTTAAATGGAGTTAATTACTGCTTTAAATTGAATAAATTAGAACACCTGTATTCAGATTGCGTTAGTGATTTCGGAAATGGTAAACGTTAAAGTCATGATTTTATGAGTAAGAGACAGTTTATTCTAGGTATGTTAGCTTCTTCGCTGCTAGGTGGCTTGGTTGTGTTGTTGGGGATTGGTTTTTTGGGAGGTGAAGACGGTGTGAATGGTTCTTTCTCTCTGAATCGATCTAACTCCGTAGCCACTAGTTTTGGTCCAATTAGCGATGAACCTCACGATTATTCGGTACCAGAAGGAGTGAATTTTATAGAAGCTTCCAGAAAAATCGTTCCAGCCGTAGTCCATATTACAAATAGAGAAGAGATAAAAGGAACTTCCAGCCGATTGAGAAGAATGCTTCGAAATGGGATGAAATTTAGGGAGTCGACTGGCTCTGGAGTTTTGATTTCAGAAGACGGGTACATTGCCACCAATTTCCATGTTGTAGATGGAGCCGATGAGCTTGAAGTGAGGTTGGACGATAACAGAAGGCTTAAAGCTGAAGTTATAGGGGCCGATCCGGATACTGATTTGGCATTAATTAAAATAAAGGCGCAAGCAATGCCCTACATTGATTTTGGTAATTCAGATCTGGTGGAGATAGGAGAATGGGTTTTGGCAGTAGGAAATCCCTTCGATTTGAATAATACAGTTACAGCTGGCATAGTGAGCGCTAAGGCAAGAAACATCAACTTAATTGCAGGTAGTGTCGATAACCGTTACGGCATTGAGTCTTTCTTACAAACAGATGCCGTTGTAAATCGTGGAAATAGTGGAGGCGCGTTGGTTAATCTTCAAGGCGAACTAATTGGAATTAATACGGCCATTGCTACAAATACCGGCACATTTAGCGGCTATTCTTTTGCCGTTCCGTCCATTTTGGTGAAAAAAGTAATGGATGATTTATTGGAGTTTGGTGAGGTACGAAGAGGCTTGTTAGGAGTTACTATTCGCGATGCAGATGGTGTTGGTACCGTAGAGCTTTCGGGTGTTCGTATTATGGGAGTTTCCCCTGGTGGCGCGGCAGATAAGGCTGGGCTGAAAGAAGAAGATGTGATTACAGGAGTAGACGGAAAGCTTGTAAAAACAACGAGCCAGTTACAGGAATTAATTGCTAGAAAACGTCCGGGTGATGCCGTTTCTATCAGTTTTAAGAGAAAAGGTAATGATAAAGAAACCTCCCTTAAACTTCAGAATAAAGAAACTTTGGCGGCAATAGATATAACAGAGCCAGAGTTGGTTTTTGAAGATGAAAGAGACTTTCCAGAAAATACCCTAGCCTATGAAATAGCTGGAGCTGAATTTAAAGATTTGACCAAGGAGTTAAAAAGAACCTTGAAAATTGAAAGCGGTGTTCAGGTATCAAAACTAAATGAAGGCGCTTGGAAAGCAAGTGGGGTAAAAGAAGGGTTTGTTGTTACCAAGGTTGGTGATGATGACATTACAAGCTTAGAGCAGTTTCAGAAAATTATAGACACTAAAACGAAGGATTTCTTTGTGATGGGGAAGTATCCAAACGGAACTAAAGAGTATTATAGAATCACTTGGTAAGAATAAATTCTTATTAAGCTTCAAAGCCAAACCTTAATCGGGTTTGGCTTTTTTTGTTTTGAATTGCTGCTTTAAAAGTAGCTCATTTGACCTCCAGAAGGCTTAAAAGAGTGTATATGGCTTATCGGAAGGAAGTCTTTCATGTAGAAAAACTACCCAATCCCCTACACTTTGTTCCGCTCGTTCCACAAACTAGATGTTGTAGTATAGTCACATACATTTCTACTAAAACTAGGCTATTTCATTTCAAATTAAGATAAGTAGGTAGTTCAGTTTAATAGCTGAGACTTGGAACGGATTTTTCTTTAAAAGAGTAAAATCATCGACTATGGACAAGCACCACCTACAAGAAATAAAAACACAGGAGCAGCATATGGCTTTTGAAAAAAGCGTGCTTGACGACATTGAAGCATTGAAATTTATGCTGCGAGAAGATTGGTTCGAAAACGATATTCAGCGTATTGGCTCCGAGCAAGAATTGGATATTGTAAATGAGTTATGCCGTCCTGCATTGGTAGGAAATGATATTGCCAATGAACTGAATCGGAGTGATGTAGTGGAGGAATACGCACGCTTTAACCTAGAAATTAATAGCGACCCTATTGAGTTGCATGGCGGTTGTTTCGATCAGCTACACCGCCAGTTAAAAGATAAATTACACGTAATTCAGGCCAAAGCTCAAGAGCGAAAAACCGCTGTGTTACTGACAGGTATTTTGCCCACTCTTCGAAATTCGGATTTGAGCTTGGGTGCGCTATCTCCCAGTTTGCGATACAAAACCATGCTGAAATTGATTAATCAGCGCAGAGGAGTAAACTATGAATTTCATATTGAAGGAATTGATCAGCTGATCAGTAGAGAAAACCCAACAGTTTACGGAGGATCCTTTACTAGCTTTCAAATCCACTTACAGATTCCTTCGCCAGACTTTGCCAATGCTTACAATTGGGCACAGTTAATTTCTGGGCCGGTAATGGCGGCTTGTACAAACAGCCCTATTTTTTTAGGAAAGCGCTTGTGGCACGAAACCCGGATTGCCCTGTTTGGCCAAACCACCGATACCCGAAAGCCCTATAAAAATCTAATCAATGAAAGACCAAGAGCCGCCTTTGGAGATAATTATGTGACCAAAGGAATTGTTGATTTGTTTAAGCGTGATATTACCAATTACAAGGCTTTCGTTATGACCAGTTCAGATACTAACTCAATGGAGACTGTGAAGAACGGAGAGGTGCCTTCTTTAGAATCTCTAAAATTTCATAACGGAACCGTTTATCGTTGGAACCGCCCATGTTTGGGTACAGAAGGAAGAAAACCTCACCTGAGGATTGAAAACAGATACATTCCTGCTGGGCCTACTTTAGTGGATGAGATTGCCAATGCTGCTTTTTGGATTGGACTAATGGAAGGTCGTCCTAAAGATGTTAAAAACTTTTCGAAGCTTTTAGATTTTGACGATGTACACGCCAATTTTTCAAAGGCAGCACAATGGGGCTTAGAAGCACAGTTTCGTTGGTTCGAAGGAAAACTAATATCAGCTCAGGATCTAATTTTAGATCATTTACTGCCTATGGCAAAAGCGGGACTTCAACAAAAAGGAGTATCTAAAGATGCGATTGATAAGTACTTGAACATAATAGAACTTCGCGTATCTAAGGTGCAAACAGGATCAATTTGGATGCTGAACAGCTTTAGAAGCTTGAGGAAAAATGCTTCAGTATCAGATGCATCACTTACCATTACTTCTTTCTGTAAAGAAAATTGTTTGCTAGAAAGCCCCGTACACGAATGGCCAATACTCACAAAGAAGTACGCTTACTTTAGCCCGATTAAAAGTAAAACTGCTGAAGATATTATGGATTCTGATATTGTGACAATAAGGAAACACGACTTGCTAGACTTTGGACTTCAGGTAATGGAATGGAAGAATTTAACCCATGTACCAGTAGAGGATGAAAAAGGGAAATTGTGCGGAATTTTAGCAAAACCGAGTATTTCAGAAAAACTAGATAAAGAGTGTTCTGTAGAAGAAGCAATGCTTAAGGACTTTATTAGCGTATGCCCAGAAACCTCTTTTCATGAAGTGAAAAAGTTAATGAAGAAGAATGCTATCCACTGTTTGCCTGTAATGGTTAAAGGTGTGTTAGCAGGGATTATTTTAGAAGAGGACATAAAAAAGATAAGTGAATTTGAGTCCTCATAAAACTAATGAGTTATGAACGACACAGAACAAAGGGTACATTTTGCTCCACTTATAGAAGACATTAAGTTGGAGAGAATAATAGGTAAAATTGAAAACAAAGAATCGAGTAGGTTGGCGGTAATTACCACAGGCGTTCACGGTAATGAACCAAGTAGTGTTTTCGCTGCCAAGAAAGTACTTCGAAAAATAGAACTTGCTAAACTCAAATTGAAAGGCACTCTTTTGATTTTAACAGGAAATATAAAAGCGTTGCAGGCAGATGTCCGTTTTATAGACGAAGATTTGAACAGACTTTGGGAAGAAAAACGGATTCGTTCTTTAATTAAAGAACCAAAAACTTCTGAGGAAAAGGAAGCCAAAGAAATGTACGAGTCTATTGAACCGTATTTAGATAGATATTCGGAAAAGTTCTTTTTGGATTGTCATACCACCTCATCTCAAACAATGCCTTACATAAGTGCGGCAGACGAAGCCGAAAGCTATCGGTTTGCGCAACAATTTCCAGTACACACTGTAGTAGGTTTTTCAAATCACGTTGCTTGGTCGCTCAACGATTTTTTCATGGATGAAGGTTTTACTGGTTTTACTTTTGAAGCTGGGCATCACCATGCATTTACATCGTTAGAAAACCATGAAGCCATGATTTGGCTTTTTCTGTGCAAATCAGGGCTTATTGATCCAGATGATTTAGAGGATAAAGACGAGTGCAGAAGCAATTTGGCTAAATACGCTCCCGATGGAGCAAGCTTGTTTCAAATTCAGTATCATCATAAACTGATAAATCGAGACGATTTTGTGATGAACCCGGGTTATGTCAATTTTCAGAAAATAAAAAAGGGAGAGCATTTGGCTGTCGAGCAAGAGAAGGATGTTACATCTCATTTGGACGGAAGAGTTCTTATGCCTTTATATCAAGAATTGGGACAAGAGGGTTTTTTTATTATAACACCACATCATTATAATAACTGATGTCGAATATTTGAATCTACAAATAATTGCTACTTTTGAGTATGACCAAAAGTATTCGGCAACGACTCTATATCATAATTTTTGAAGCAGATACTCCTGCTGGAAAAGCCTTTGATGTGGCCTTACTTTGGGCCATTGTAATCAGTGTTCTAGCAGTGATTTTAGAGAGTGTAAAGTCACTTAATCAGCATTACGGCACGCTTTTCAAAATCGTGGAATGGGTACTTACCATAGGTTTTTCCATTGAGTTTATTCTGAGGTTATATGTTTCCGAAACCCCTAGAAAGTACGCTTTCAGCTTTTATGGCATTATTGACCTTTTGGCTGTATTACCTGCCTATATCAGTTTAGTATTTACAGGAACGCAATACCTACTTATCATTCGAGCATTAAGATTGTTAAGAGTTTTTAGAATCTTAAAACTAGGGCGGTTCGTAGGAGAGGGCGAACAATTGGCACGTGCCTTAAAAGCCAGTCGCCATAAAATCACAGTGTTTTTGGGTTCCGTAATTACAGTAGTAATGATTACTGGAACGGCCATGTATATGATTGAAGGAGGTGAAAACGGCTTCACTAGTATTCCAGTCAGTATGTATTGGGCCATAGTAACACTCACTACTGTGGGGTATGGCGATATTGCCCCTCAAACCGTTATTGGCCAATCACTTGCTTCATTCATTATGATTATGGGTTATGCCATTATCGCTGTGCCTACTGGTATTGTAACAGCAGAACTTACCAAAGACAATGCAGAAATGAAGAAAATTAAGTGCCCGAATTGCCATGTAGCTGGTCATGATGCAGTTTCTCGATTCTGTAAGTTTTGTGGTACAGCGCTAGAATTTCCCGATGGAACCAAAAAGTAATGTAGAAGCGTATTCGCCAGAAGAAGAACTTGCAAATGCTTGGACGCATGGTATTGCAGCCCTATTAGCCCTTGTTGGAACTGTACTTTTATTACTAAAAACCCCTTCTAGCTCAGAAGAAAAGCTAGTTAGCTTTTTTGTATTTGGCCTCAGCATGATTCTGCTCTATACCGCTTCAACGGCTTATCACAGCGTTAAATCACAACATAGAAAATCATTATACAAGAAGTTAGATCACATTGCCATTTACGTTCTAATCGCAGGGACTTTTACTCCGTTTTGCTGGGTGGTGCTTCGCGAAGAAGCCCTGGGCATTAATGTGTTAATCGCGGTTTGGGCAATTGCCTTTGCTGGGGCAATTTTCAAAATTTTCTTTACTGGAAAACTCGAAGCACTTTCTCTAATCTCTTATTTGGGAATGGGCTGGTTAGGCTTTACCCTGTTCTCACGTTTATCAGAGTTGATTTCGCCAGATGCCGTAAATCTGATGCTCTATGGCGGATTGTGCTACACAGGAGGCGTGGTTTTTTATTTAATGCGCAAACTAAAATATCATCATGCCATTTGGCACATTTTTGTAATGGGCGGAACGGCCTTACACTTTGCAGCCGTCTATTTATATGTGCTTCCTTACGGAAATTAACCTTCAGGTTTGAAAACAAACTCTTGAAATGGATGCCACTCTTTGCCATCATGTTTCAGTAGCCAGAAAGAATTGACTTCGATTTCGCCATCAAAACTTTTGTGTTCAAAGGCTGGCCAAGCTTCATAAAAACCTTCCTTCTTTAAATCCCGAAAAGCCACAGTAATGTGCGGGTGAAATCCTCGATTATGAGTAGGATTAAAGAGCTTCATTTCACGCCAAGTAAAACGAGTAAGTTGTTCTTGAAATGAGCTTAGTTCGGCACAAGGTTTATTTTTAATAAAGATTGCTTTAGGAGGAAAGGCACCAAAACCATCCAGTTCAATTTTAAATGAATTTACATTAGTTGTCTGTGCAAGTAAATCAATCAATTTAGCCTCCTTCTTCTCTTTCCATAGAAAGGGCATGTGCAAGGTAAGGTGCGCTGGCGACCGCAATGCACCCTTACTTCCATATTTTTCCACAAAGTACTGTTTGACTTTCATGATCTCCGAAGCCAAAGGCTCAGAGGGAAGAATAGCAATGAAATAGCGGTTCACGGTTGTGGGTTTTAGTAATCAAAATTAGGGTTACTTTTTTGAACAAGTGTTTTATAGATCGAGAAATTCATTTTGGCCTTTTAAGCAAAACAGTTTCCTGATGGAGGCGATAAGCTACAATTGAAAGATTTATGGCATAACCTTTGGTAACCACTGCCTAAATTTGAACCCTTTATGCAAGCACCTAAATATTTCTTGGCGATCATATTTTCAATTATTGTTTTTACTGCTTGTAAGAGCGATGATGATTCTCCAAAAATCAAGTTTACAGCCGAGCAATTAAAAATGGTGTTTGGCGATTCTGAGAAATCATGGCGAGTTACAGCTTACTATGCAAACTACAGCCATAATCAATTGAGTGATTTCAATGATTGTTATAAGGACGATGTTTACACCTTTAAGGCCGACTCAGAAGAAGTAGAGGTGACTTTGGGTGATTTGGGCTGTTATTGGCCTGAGCCAGACGAGCAAGTAGCCACTGTAAAGTATTTTTATGACGAAACCACAGGCAAATTTATTTTAGAACACGGAAGAGGTGAAACTAGCGGCAATCATTTTGCATCTCAATATTATTTGTTAGAACTCGAAGAGATGTCGGAAACCCGTTTGTTTTTTGGTTCAGGAGATAAAGGAAAGTACTCCAGAGTGATAGTACTTGAGCTAATAGAATAAGAGGTGCTTTCTTTTATTTTCTTTAGAAAGAAAATAAAGTAATTTCCGAAGTTGAAATTGACTTTATGAAAAAATACTCTCTTTACTTTTTTCTCTTATTCATATTAGGAATTTCTGTCAGCTGCAGTGAGTCAAGCGAAAGAGCTTCTGATGTATTAGCTGCTTACGAATTGAAAATTGTCGATTCCGTCCAAGTTAACCTCCTGTCTTCAGGCTTAAATATTGCCGATGTAAAGGACGAAACAGGTGAAATTTTGGCCTATCAAACTAGGCCTCCAGTAGCGTACATACTTAACCCAGAAGGTAAAGTGCTTAAAACTATGGACCGGCCATCAGCCGACCCACAAGCCGTGGGAGATTACTTACTCTCTGGTGAATTTTATGAGGATGGAATTGCTTTAATGGGGCGTACACAAGTGAAAACCTACGACATGGATTTCAACTTCAGAAAGTCAACAAAAGCTCACATAAACTATTCAGGTATGATTCATATGGGTCTGAATCAGGTTTTTGAAATCAAAGGAAAGGATCATAATAGATTACTGGCTTATATGGGGCCAGAAACAGATTTAGGAGCTCATTTGCCAGAGTTTTATAAAGAATTCAAAGTAGCGACTATTGTCGATCCTCATTTGGCTGGAGAAGAAAACTTGACTCCTGAGAACTTAGATAAAGAAGTGTACAAACCGATTGGTGGACTTACGGACGATAGTAGGTATGTTTCAACAGGAAAGGCTTTCTACTTTATGAAACCTGTGATTGATGTAAGGGAAAATATGCTTTACTATGCCTATGAAGATGATACTTCCTTATTTACAGTCTCACTTCCGAGTGGAGAGTTGGTAGAGAAAATCCGCATTCCGTTTGATAACTTTATTTTGTTTGAAGGCTATACCATGGGGGAAGCAGGCTTTAAAGAGCAAATGGAGCCTAGAGATTGGAGTGGGAAAATTAGTAAACTCTATAAGGTTGGTGATTTTGAAGTACTGATTTATTCTTCTGGAATAAAGTTAAAAGATGTTCAAGCCCTTGATCCTGATTCGCCCGACTTTAGAGAAAAGATTTCAAAAGCCAATCCTCAAAAACACTTAATCTTGAAAAATGGAGTCAGAATGAATTCCAACCTGAGTCTTCCTGAAAAAATAACTTATTTCGATATGGCAGATAATGAGGGCTTTCTTTGGGCACATCAAGACATTAGTAAACTAGAAGAAGAACCCGACTTGATAACTTTTTACAAACTTAAAGTAGTTGAGGTGAAATGAACACCTGCCCAATGAGCATCTCCAAAAAACGATGAGTTCCCTGTATGCGATCTGTTTAATTGACAGCTCCTACATCGTAGGTTGTTCCTTAAAAAATTTGTTTTTTATTTATGAAACAGAGTACATCTTAACCAAAATACTTTTACAAACTCATTAGCTAGGTTTCATTCTTATGGAATTGATTCGAAAACAAGAACCTGCATTAAACTATGTTTTAACTTATCCTCTAAGCTCAAAGTGCAACGTAGATGAGACTTGAATGCAAAGCATAATTTGACTCTGACTAGACCCAATATTCAAATTTTACAAGCTATTGAAATAATCTACTATGTTTTTAATGTCCTCTTCATTTTTGAATTTTAGCTTTTTGGCCTTGACAAACTCTTTAACTTGATCAGTTTTGTCTTCAAAGATTTTTAATGAACTATTTGTAAAGGATTTGAATTCGTAGAACTGATCGGAAACTAAAATGAAGTAGGATTTCTCTCGGTAGAATTTTTCACTTATTTCGTCAGGTACGCCAAACCCTCCTCTACTCACCTGTGTAACGGTAACGGCCTCCTGAGAAAGTAATTGAGCTTTACCTTCTGAGAGCAATTGAAGAAATCCATCGCCATCAAACCCAGCTTTTTGAAATTGTCCAGCATGAATAAATTTAATCTTTTTATCCCCTTTCATATGTTCGAATTCCCGAACTATTGAGGCATCTAAATACTTGATTTCTTCTTCGTGCTTTACTTCAAAATTGTTATTAAAGATATTGAACTTTGCATAGAAGTTGGTGTTTTGTTGCTTTCCATTTACTTCTATCACCATATCGGTACTCAAAAATTCATCAATAAGATAAGGATTGCCTTCAATTTTTGAGATTGCTTCACTTTCATGACCTCCAACTAAAAGGGTTGTGGAAGCAACCCCACCAGAAGGGTTTACTCTTCCAATATTGAGTGAGCTTTGTCCATCCAACTCATAACTCAAGCAAAGACAAACGAGGGTAAAAGAGAAAAGCCTTTTCATAATAATTTCTTTAAAACAAAAATAAGATACTAAATATTATTGGTTTTGCCAATTCTCAACTTTAAACGGAATTGAATAGGGTTCCATTGTGTCTATGCTTTTACTAAAGTATGATTTTGAGAGATACTAAATATTTTTTGATACCAACTACCAAATTCAGCTTTGTGTACAAACTAAATAGCCGTAAATTCCTCGCTGTTAACTCTACAACTTATGAAAAAAACACTCCTTTGTTTGTGCCTTTTGGCATTCACGCTTTTTCAAACCCAAGCGCAATCGCTTAAAAGCCCAGACGAATTTTTGGGATATAAATTAGGTACACGGTTTACTCCTAATTATAAGGTAGTAGACTATTATGAGTACGTTACTAACCAATTAAGCAATGCCAAGATTCATCAGTACGGCCAAACCAATGAGCTACGTCCATTAGTGGCCGCTATTGTTTCTTCTCAAGAAAATATTGATAACTGGGAAACCATTCGCACCGATAACTTGAAAAGAGCAAAGTTGATGGAAGGTGAGCCTTCTGGAAAGAAGATCGGTATAGTTTGGTTAAGTTATAATGTACATGGTAACGAGGCCAATTCTACAGAAACAGCCATGAAAACGCTCTATGAAATTGCCAGGCCTGATAACTCAACTTCAAGAGAATGGTTGAAAAATACGGTGGTGATTTTTGACCCTTGCATCAACCCTGATGGTCGCGATCGTTACTCTAACTGGATCAACCAAGTAGCAGGTACAACAGCCAACCCAAACCCAGAGGCCGTTGAGCATAATGAGCCTTGGCCAGGTGGACGAGCAAACCATTATTTGTTCGATTTAAATAGAGATTGGGCTTGGCAAACACAAGTAGAGTCTCAACAACGTATGAAATTCTACAATACTGTAATGCCACATATTCATGTAGATTTCCATGAGCAGGGCAGCAACAGTCCATATTATTTCGCGCCAGCAGCAGAACCAATTCACGACCAGGTAACTCAATGGCAAAGAGATTTTCAGGAGATTATTGGTAAAAACCACGCTAAGTATTTTGACGAGAATGGCTGGTTGTTCTTCACCAAAGAAAGCTTCGATCTTTTGTATCCAAGCTACGGAGATTCTTACCCTATGTACAACGGAGCAATAGGAATGACCTACGAGCAGGGAAGTAGTGACTTGGCTATTTTGACGGCAGAAGGTGATACTTTAAAGTTAGAAGATGCCATTGCACATCATTATACCACAGGTATGTCTACTGTAGAAACAGCTTCAAAGTATAGCGAAAAGATGGTAGATGAATTCGGAAACTTCTTTAACAAAGCGGTAAGCAACCCTAAAGCGAAGTACAAAACCTATATCGTAAGGGGAACAAATCATCCAGATAAACTTAAAAACTTAACCGACTTTTTAGACAACCAAAAAATTGTTTACGGTATTGGTTCATCAAGTAAAGCAGTGTCTTCATTTAATTACCTCACAGGCAAAAATGAAAATGCTGGTGTTCAGAACGGTGATATCATCATTAGTACTTTTCAGCCTAAGGCGGTTTTGGTTCAGGCTTTCTTTGAACCAAATACTTTTGCCAGTACTTCCGATACCTATGACATAACAGCTTGGGCTGTTCCTTATATGATGGGGTTAGATGCTTATGCCACGGAAACCAAAATGGATGTAAAGCTAGCTAAATACACTAAGCCACAAGGTCAAATTAATGTAGGGAGTAAGCCAGCTGCTTACTTGTTGAAATGGGAAACATTGGAAGATGCTAAGTTTTTAGGCCATTTGCTTAAGAACGACATTAAGTTAAGATTTGCAGAGCAGCCTTTCTCTGTAGCAGGGAATTCTTATGCGCCTGGAACGCTAATCATTACCAGAAAGGGCAATACCCACATGGGCAGCAAGTTTGACGACATTGTTAAAGATGCAGCTAAAAAATATGACAGAAACCTTACCTCTACCCCAACTACTTTTGTAGAAACAGGTAAAGACTTTGGGTCGAATGGTGTGCCGTTCTTAAATGCTCCAAAAATTCTAGTATTAAGGGGAGATGGTGTTTCTTCACTTGGTTTTGGCGAATTCTGGTATTTCATGGAACAAGAGCTAAACTATCCAATCACGATGGTTGATGTTAGCGACTTTGGGCGTATCGATCTCAGCAAGTATAACACTTTAGTATTGCCAAGCGGTTCTTACGGAAGTGCTTTGAGCGGCAACAGAATGGATGATGTGAAAAGTTGGGTCCGTGGAGGCGGAAAAATCATTGCGATCGAAAGATCTATAAATACTTTTGCTGGCAAAGATGGCTTCAGCTTAAAAACTTACGCCACCGATGCTGACGAAAAGGAAGCAAATAAGAAAACAGATGAGCAAAAAGAGAAGGAGGCACTCACCTCTTATGCCGATAGAAGTGATCTTTTTGCGAGCTCTCGTTTACCAGGGGCAATCTTTAAGTTAAAAATGGACAATACGCACCCATTAGGATTTGGATACCCTGATTACTATTTCACCCTGAAGAACAACAGTAGCCGCTATGCTTATTTGGCTAATGGAGGTAATGTTGGAATTATTGAAGGAGTAGATTCTTACGTAAGTGGAGTAGCTGGTGATAAAGCCAAAGAAAGATTAGCCAAATCTGTAGTATTCGGTGTTGAAGGCTACGGAAGAGGCGCTATTGTATACATGGCCGATAACCCACTTTTCCGTGCCTTCTGGCAAAACGGAAAACTATTGGTTGCCAACTCAATTTTCTTTGTAGGTCAGTAACTTATTATTTCATATAGAGAAAGCCCCATTGCTAAGCTGAGTAATGGGGCTTTCTTATATATCGCTAAGAATAAAAGGCGTGCAAATATTCTAGTTTTGATATGGAAATGGAAAATGTTACTTCTGTCAAATTATTTTGACTGCGGTAGACTTATTGTTAATTTCGGAATCTTTAAAGCATGTCAAGAACAACTATATATTGGATAATAATCTTTTCATTTCTATCTCTAACCCTTTTTTCACAACAGGCTAGAATTGATAGTATTAGAAGGCAAATTCCGTTACTTGATGGTAATGAAAAGATCGATGCCATAAATGGTCTAACACGGGGCTTGATGTATAATACCCCAGATGAAGCAATGGAATTGTCGATTGAAGCAATCCAGTTGTCCGAAGAAACAGGTTATTCTGAAGGGAAAGTAATGGCTTGGATCAATCAAGGAGTAATTTTCAACCAGAGGTCTTTATTTCAAGAGGCCAAGGATATTCTAAACCAAGCAAAAGAGGTTTCACAATCTATTGATTTTCAATATGGATTGGCTTATTCTAATTTAAGTTTAGTGGCTATCAACATAAGAGAGAATAATTATGACAAAGCGATAGAGCTTTCTTTTGCAGGAATCACTGCCGCTAGAAAAATCAATAGTATTGACTTAGAAGTATCTAACCTTATCAATATTGCTTCAGTTAAGCAAATTTTGGAAGACTACACTAGTGCAAAAAAATTTCTATTGGAGGCAAGAAGTTTAGCTGAGGGTAACCCAGAAGTTTCTAAAATCAGGATAGGCCAAATCAATGGTAATTTAGGTATCATTAGTGCATTCAAATTGGATTATGGCAGTGCCTTGGAATACTTCCAAAAGGCCTTAAATACTTTTGAGAGTTTGGACTCTAAGGCTCAAGTGGCTAACCTAGTAATGAATATTGGGCATGCCTATGCCAAGTTGAAGGATTTGCCGAACGCAATCAAATACTATGACCGAGCAGAACAGTTATGGACTGAACTTAATAACCAACGTAGTCAGGCTGTTGTCTTAAAGAATAGAGGTGAGTTAATGATTGATGATTCTAATTTTAGGTCAGCCATTACTTATTTAAACAGAGGCCTTGAGAAGAAAGCATTTTTGGATGATGCGCTTTTGAGTGAAATGTATGCTTTGCTATCCAATGCATACGAGTCTCTTTTAAATCATGACAATGCATTAAAGTACTACAAGCTACATGTCGCTTTGAAAGACTCGATTTCGATTAAAACAAATCAAAAGAATAACGAACGAATGACAAAGGAATTTGAATTCGAGAAAATGAAAAGTGACCAAGAGATAGAATTACAGCAACTTGAGATAGAAAACCTGAAGATATCCCAAAGTAGACAGGTGATTTTAGTTGTTTCAGTAGTATTACTGATGGTGGTTTTTTGGGCAATGTGGAATCGAAATAAATTGAAAACGAAGCTCTTAATAAAGGAAAAAGACCAGCTTATTGCTCAACAAGAAATGACCCTGAAGTTACTTGACTATGAATCGGAAAAAGAAAAGTTTGCTAACTATACCGAGGAGTTGTTATCCAAGAATGAAACCTTAGAGAAAAGGGCAGGTGAGTTAGAAATCAAAATCGATGAAGGTCAGAGTAATAATCCTGACATTAATAGCCTGATTGAAAAGATGCATAATGCGGTAAGGGGAGATAGAGACTGGGCGGCATTTGTTCTCTATTTTGAAGCTGTTTTCCCTCAATTTTTCTCGTTGATTGAAACCGATAAACAGGTGAAATTGTCTACCAACGAGCAGAGATTACTGGCGCTCCTTAAAATTAATCTATCTAACAAAGAAATAGCCGCTTTATTGAATATATCAAGTGATAGCGTAATCAGAGCAAAATACCGACTCAAACAAAAGCTTGGGTTTCAGGATGCTAAGGAAATGCTCGTTTTCCTTTCAAAATTGGCTTAGTCTGCTATTTGTCCTGTTTTGTAGTCCGCCTATTGTCCGCCCTTAGTTTGGTGTTCTTCTCCAATAACCTATGTTCTTAGCATTTACTCTTTCCGGTCATGGTGATTGGATAGTTTTTAATGCAAGTAGACCATGCTAAAAGTTCGTTTCTGTCAATTCTTCCTTAATCTATCAGCGTTTTTTTTCTTATTAATTTTTACACAGTTTCAACTCTCTGCACAGCAGTTGGATGCTACATTTAGTGTTGAACCAGGAGACCTTGGAAATTTTCGATTGAAAATGGTTTTAAACCAACCAGCTACATTTCAGTTTTCTGGAAACTATTCAAATGTTCAAAATGCCTTTAGTGTTATCATTAAAAATGTGTACAACTCTGTTCCTTCAGGCGGATTTGGAGGAGCCACTGGGCTTACCTACACTACTTCTGGAGGGAAATCGGGCAGTGCAAACGCCATGGGGACTTACGCTGCAACATATGGTCCTTTTATCCATACAACTGATGAGGTGATTGCATTCTCCCTAGCTCCTTCTACTACTATTGCATCAGGAGAAACGTTGACCATTCCCGCAGGTACTGTTATTCAAAATTTGCCAGGAAACTATACTGCTGGTCAAACCTTTAATGCTGGGCCATATACTGCAGTTATTGCTAATAGTGCTTTTGACGGTGTGGGGGCAACCATGATCGCGACTCCTTCATCCAACACCGCCCCTACTATTGGAGGTGCTTCAGCAGGTGAGAACGTAAATGACAATGCGACCATTTCTCCATTTTCAACAATTACCATAACCGATGCCGATGGTGATAATGTTACTGCTACCATTACCTTGGATAATAATGCCAAAGGAGTGATTACAGGAGCTAATGGTGGAACTGGCCCCTATACAATGACTAGCAAAACAGTAGCTGCAATGCAAACAGCACTGAGAGCCTTAGTATTTAACCCAACTGACAATAGAACATCAACATCAGAAACAACCACATTTACTGTCGTTGTGAATGATGGCACTGTAGATGCCACAAACAATACAACAACTGTAATCTCTAGTGCAGTAGGTCCAGCAATCACAGCAGTTAGTATTCCCAATACTACAATGAAAGTAGGTAGCGTAGTAACAGCTACAATAACAGTAACCGCAGATGCTGACAATTACACCTCTGGCTCAGGAGGCTTAAGTGGAACCATTGGAGGCTTTACTTTAAGTAACTTATCAAAGACTAACAATACCACCTATACAGCAACCTTTACCGTAACTGAAGGAGGTACAGATGTGGCGGCAGGCAGCAATATTCCAATTAGTGTAACCTTAACCGATTCGGGAGGTAAAGCAGGAAATACCTTTACTACTGCCATAAGTCAGAATGCCGATGTGATAGATGCAAATACGCCTGCAGCACCTAGCGTTCCAGATTTGTCTGCAGGCTCAGATACAGGTGCTTCTTCTTCGGATAATTTAACAAATGATAATACACCTACAATCGCAGGAACGGCAGAGTCTGGTTCTACTGTAACCCTTATCTCATCAGTAGATGGATCAGTTGGAACAGGTACCGCCACTGGGGGAAGCTATTCAATAACAACAAATGCGCTATCAGCAGGCTCCCATTCCATAACTGCCACTGCCCAAGATGCAGCGGGGAATACCAGTTCATCATCTGGTGCCTTGAGTATTACTATTGATACTTCTGCTCCAACTGCTACAGTTGCAATCTCTGACGCTTTATTGATAGCAGGCGAAACCGCAACAGTAACAATTACTTTTTCAGAAGCCGTAACAGGCTTTACGAACGCAGACTTAACGATTGCGAACGGCACATTGAGCGCAGTAAGTTCAGCAGATGGAGGTACGACATGGACAGCCACCTTTACCCCAACAG